>CADAOD010000031.1 GCA_902789415.1 uncultured Prevotellaceae bacterium | reverse complement strand
GGTGCAAAGGTACGACATTTTTTGGAACTACCAAAACTTTTCGAGAGAAATTTTCATTTTTCATGCATTTTTCTGGTCGCTCTTGATAGATATCAATCTTAAAAACCGTTTCACCTTATTATATATTATATAGAGCCGGAGACACTTAACGAAATATCCGTGAGTTAACTCACACGTTAATTTCTGATAATTGCTTTGTTGTTTGAGAGATTTAGCGTACTTTTGCATTATAAAAAGAAGTAAAACCATAAAAAAGAAAAGAAAATGAAGAAAGTAATAGTTGGATTTGCCGCTTTGGCATGCATCGCAATGACAAGTTGCGGTAATATGAGTCAGGTACTAGGTGCGATGACCAATGGCACTGGTGTAGTAAATGCCATCACAAGTGTTATCGGTCTTGATAAGGTAAAGGCACAGAACCTGATAGCCACATGGAAGTACAATGGTCCTGGTTGTGCATTCACCAGCGAGAACTTATTGGCTAAAGCAGGTGGAGAGGTTGCAGCCGTACAGATTGAGGAGAAACTGTTACCCTACTATCAGCAGGTTGGCATCTCGGCTAGTAACACTTATATCACCTTTAACGAAGATGGCACTTTCACATCAAAGATTGCAGGCACCCCATTCAGTGGCAAGTACACATTCGACGAAGCTACTCAGAAAATCACCTTAAAGGGCTTGTTACTCTCGATGACTTGCTACACCAAAAAGGAAACTAATGGCATTTCCATCCTATTCGAGGCCAAGAAACTTTTAACAGTTCTACAGACCATGTCGGCCATGAGCGGCAACAAAGATTTGCAAACAATTGGCGATTTGAGCAAAAATTACGATGGTGTACGCGTTGGATTCGATATGAAACGGTAAAATTTGCAAATATATGCAGAAATATTTGGTCGGTTGCGAAATTTTGTATAATTTTGCAACCGATTTCTGAATAAATATACTGAGATGAAAGTAAAGACTAACAGATTAGAAGCCCTGAGACTGATCATATCAAGTCAGCAGTTAGGGAGCCAGGACGAATTGTTGAACGCCCTCCAGAAGGAAGGCTTCAAACTGACGCAAGCCACACTGAGTCGCGACCTGAAGCAGCTGAAAGTTGCCAAAGCCGCCTCGATGAGTGGCAACTACGTATATGTACTTCCTAACGAGACGATGTATAAGCGAGTCAGCACCCCCAACAGCATTCGTGAGATGATGAAGGTACCAGGCTTTATCAGTATCAACTTCTCGGGCAATATGGGTATCATCAAGACCCGTCCTGGCTACGCCAGCTCGATTGCCTGGAACATCGATAACAGCGACGTACCTGAAATTTTAGGCACCATTGCTGGCGATGACACCATATTCATTGTAATTAAAGAAGGCGTAAAGCATCAGGATGTGGTTGAAGCCCTGACTGACGTTGTGCCAAACATGAAATAAAAGAAAAAAAGAAATGGAAGAAGAAATTGAAGTCTTGGTTGCAGGACCTGAGCACGAGAAGTATGTAGATACTATTCTCGACACCATTGCAGAGGCAGCGAAGGTACGTGGTACAGGTATTGCCAAGAGAACGCATGAGTATCTGGCCAAGAAGATGATGGAAGCCAAAGCCGTCATCGCCCTGACCAAAGATGGTAGATTTGCAGGATTCAGCTACATTGAGACTTGGGAGAATCAGCAATATGTAACCACTTCGGGACTTATCGTACACCCCGACTTCAGAGGCAAACATATTGCTAAGCGTATTAAGGACATGACCTTTACATTAGCAAGAACCCGTTGGCCACACGCCAAGATTTTCTCACTCACAAGTGGTGCTGCAGTCATGGCGATGAACACCGCATTAGGCTACCAACCTGTAACCTTTGCCGACTTGACCGACGACGAGGCTTTTTGGAAAGGTTGCGAGGGATGCTGTAATGTTGACGTGCTACATCGCACGGGGCGCAAATACTGCATCTGCACAGCAATGCTCTACGATCCAACAGAACATCTACCTGCAAAAATCTCAGACGAAGTACTGGAGCGTATCCGCAAGATAGATGAAAAAGAGGAGTAACGCAAGAGGAAAGTAAACAAGGTAAAAGAGTAAAAAGTAAAAAGAACAAAGATATGGCAAACAAGAAAGTAGTAGTCGCATTTTCTGGAGGTCTCGACACCTCTTACACAGTTATGAAACTTACCCAGGACGGTTGGGATGTATACGCAGCCTGCGCCAATACGGGAGGTTTTAGCGACGAGCAGTTGAAGAAGAACGAGGAGAACGCCTTTAAATTAGGTGCAAAGGCTTATGTTACCCTCGATGTAACTCACGAGTATTACGAGAAATCGTTGAAGTATATGATTTTCGGAAATGTGCTGCGTAACAACTGCTACCCCATTTCTGTATCAAGCGAGCGTATTTTCCAGGCCATCGCCATCGCCCGCTATGCCAAAGAGATTGGTGCCGATGCTATTGCACATGGCTCAACCGGCGCTGGTAACGACCAGATTCGTTTCGACATGACCTTCCTCGTTATGGCACCAGGCGTAGAGATTATCACCCTGACCCGCGATAAGAAACTGACTCGTAAAGAGGAGGTTGACTACCTGAACGAGCACGGATTCTTTGCCGATTTCACAAAACTGAAGTACTCATATAACGTAGGTATCTGGGGAACCAGCATCTGTGGCGGCGAGTTGCTCGACCCCACCCAGGGACTGCCTGAAGAGGCTTACCTGAAGCACGTTACTGCCAAAGAGCAGGAAGCTCTGCTGAAGATCCAGTTCGACAAGGGTGAGATTGTAGCCGTAAACGACGAGAAGTTCGACGACAAGGTTAAAGCAATTCAGAAAATCGAGGAGATTGGTGCCAGTTATGCCATCGGTCGTGATGCCAATGTAGGTGATACCATCATCGGTATCAAGGGCCGCGTAGGTTTCGAGGCTGCAGCTCCTAAACTCATCATCGAGGCTCACCGCCTGCTGGAGAAGTCAACTCTCTCTAAGTGGCAGCAGTACTGGAAGGATCAGGTAGCCAACTGGTATGGCATGTTCCTTCACGAGAGTCAGTATCTGGAGCCAGTGATGCCCGATATCGAGGCTATGCTTACCTCTTCGCAGCGCAACGTAACTGGTACCGCTATTCTGAAGCTCCGTCCTTACGGATTCGAGACTGTAGGTATCGACAGTGCTAACGACCTGACCAAGAGCAAACTTGGCGAGTATGGTGAAACTCAGACAGGCTGGACAGCCGACGAGGCCAAGGGCTTTATCAAAGTTTCGAGCACACCACTGCGTGTTTACTACGGTATCCACAAGGACGAGAAAAGATAATTCTTAACAACTGACAACAGGACTATTACGACTATGATAAAAGTTGGAATATTAGGTGCAGCAGGCTATACAGGCGGCGAACTCATCCGTTTGTTACTGAACCATCCCGAGGCAGAGATCGTGTTTGCCAATTCTGAGAGTAACGCTGGCAATCTGGTCAGCGACGTGCACGAAGGACTGATTGGCGACACCGATTTGAAGTTTACCGATGAGATGCCTTTCGACAAGGTGGATGTGGTATTTTTCTGCTTCGGTCACGGTAAGAGCGAAGCCTTCCTGAAGGAGCACACCATCCCTGCTAACGTTAAGATTATCGATCTGGCACAAGATTTCCGTATCAAAGGCGACCACGACTATGTGTATGGTCTTCCCGAGATTAACAAGGAGGAAATTAAGAAAGCTCAGCACCTGGCAAACCCAGGATGCTTTGCAACATGTATCCAGCTCGCACTACTTCCAGCCGCTTATCTGAATCTGCTGAAGCAGGATGTGGCTGTAAATGCCATTACAGGTTCAACAGGTGCCGGACAGAAGCCCGGTGCCACCACCCACTTCTCATGGCGTAACAATAACCTGAGCATCTATAAACCCTTCCAGCACCAGCACATCGCCGAGATTCGTCAGTCGCTGAAGCAGATTCAGGGTTATCTGGATGCAGACATCGACTTCATCCCCTACCGCGGCGACTTTGCCCGAGGCATCTTCTGCACAGCAGTCATCAAGACCCCAGCCCCAGTTGAGGATGTGATCGAGGCTTACAAGGATTTCTACAAAGATGCAGCCTATACACACTATAGCGACAAGGCCATCGACCTGAAGCAGGTTGTGAACACCAATAAAGCCTTGGTACATGTAGAGAAATACGGCAACAAACTGCTCGTAACCTCTGCTATCGACAATCTGTTGAAGGGTGCTGTTGGTCAGGCTGTACAAAACATGAATATTATGTTTGGCATCGATGAGACTGCCGGACTCAAACTGAAAGCATCAGCTTTCTAAAACATAAAGAAAGGGAACGTATATGAAACTATTCGACGTTTATCCATTATTCGATGTTAACATCGTAAAAGGAAAAGGTTGTAAAGTATGGGATGATAAAGGTCAGGAGTATCTCGATCTTTACGGTGGACATGCAGTTATCAGCATCGGCCATTCGCATCCCCATTATATTAGTAAGGTAACAGAACAACTGCAGAACATCGGCTTCTACTCTAACTCTGTTATCAACAAGTTGCAAGTACAGCTGGCCGAGCGCTTAGGCAAGATTTCGGGTTACGACGATTATCAGTTGTTCCTGATTAACTCTGGTGCCGAAGCTAACGAGAATGCCCTGAAGCTGGCCTCGTTCAAAACCGGCAACACCCGCGTACTGAGCTGCGAGAAAGCCTTCCATGGTCGTACCAGTCTGGCTGTTGAGGTTACCAACAATCCTAAGATTGTAGCTCCCATCAACGACAACCACCACGTACGTTTCCTGCCTTTGAATGATTTGGAGCCTTGGGTTCGCGAGTTGTCGAAAGGTGGCGTAGCAGCTGTTATCCTGGAGTGTATCCAGGGTGTAGGCGGTATCCAGATGGCCACACCTGAATTTGCACAGGGCTTGGCTTACGCTTGTAAGCGTTATGGTGCCGTACTTATCTGCGACGAGATTCAGTGCGGTTATGGCCGAAGCGGAAAGTTCTTTGCCCATCAATGGTTAGGTATCAAGCCTGATATTATCACCGTTGCCAAGGGTATCGCTAACGGATTCCCCATGGGCGGTGTGCTGATTTCGCCAGAGTTCGAGCCCGTTTACGGACAGTTAGGCACCACCTTTGGTGGTAACCACCTGGCTTGTGCAGCAGCCTTGGCCACACTCGATGTGTTTGAGGAAGAAGGATTGGTTGAGAATGCCCGCGAGGTAGGCGACTACCTGATGGAAGGCATCCGCAACATTGGCAGTTCACATATCAAAGAGGTTCGCGGTCGCGGTTTGATGATTGGCATCGAACTCGACATGCCGCATGCCATGGTACGTAAGCCACTCATCAAGCATGAGCATTGCTTTACCGGTTGTGCAGGTCAGAATATTCTGCGCTTGCTGCCACCACTCTGTTTAACCAAGGCAGAAGCCGACGACTTTATCGAAAGATTGATTAGAGTAAAACCCGAGGAATTATGAAGATTTCAGTGATAGGCGCAGGCGCCATGGGTGGCGCTACCGTCGAAGGTTTGATAAAAGGTCATCTGTTTAGTAACGATGACATCACCGTAAGCGATCCTTCGCAGACTGTGGTAGATAAGTTTACCAAGTTAGGCGTTAACGCAACTACCGACAACCAGCAGGCTGCCAAAACAGCCGATATTGTATGCGTGGTTGTTAAGCCTTGGTTGGTAGAGCGTGTGCTCACCGACATCAAAGCCGAACTCGACCCCAAGAAGCAGCTGTTGATTGTGATTGCAGCAGGTGTTCCATCGGCAAGCATCAAGGAATGGTTGGGTGCCAACTGCCCCCCACTCTTCCTGGTTATCCCCAACATCGCCATTGCCCAGTTGGCATCGATGACGTTTATCGTACCATGCGATGCCAACCAACAGCAGACAGACTTGGTGCAGAGTATCTTTAACGATATGGGGAAATCGCTACTCACCGACGAGCAGCACTTAGCATCAGGCACCACACTGGCCAGTTGCGGTATCGCTTATGCCATGCGCTATATCCGTGCGGCTGCCGAGGGTGGCGTGGAGTTAGGTTTTAAGGCCGATGATGCAAAAAACATCGTGATGCAAACCATGAAGGGCGCTGTTGAGTTGTTAGAAGCCAGCGGTATGCACCCCGAGGCTGCCATCGACTTGGTAACCACTCCTGGTGGCGTTACCATCAAAGGGCTCAACGAGATGGAACATGCAGGTTTTACCTCTGCAGTCATCCGTGGTCTTAAAGCCGGTTTAAAATAATCTGTATGAAGAAAGCTCTGCTCATCTGCCTGATTATCTTGTCGCATCTTTCTGCGATAGCACAAGATAACGTCAATGCCCGTCAGGCCAAGCGTGTGTTTAACACCGCTTGGAACCACATCTATGGGCAAGAGGGAGTAAAGTTCAACTATAAAATCAATATTCTTGGTTTATATAAGGAAGAAGGCTACTCATGCAACAAAGGTAAGAAGAGCATTTCCGAACATAAGAACACGATTATCTACGATAATGGCGACCTGAAGCACATTGTGCGCCCCAACAAGCAGATTGTGGAGTTACACGATCCAAAAGTAAACAAGAGCGATGATAAATTACAGATGTTCAAGTTCGAGCCCTACAGCTACAACTACTCCATCGCCAAGGATCCCGATGGGTTACTGGTAACCCTCGATGCCAAACCTGGCGCTAAGGTCAAAATGAAGAAAATCATCGCCCTGCTTTCCGAAGGTAAGTACTACCCCAAGAAGCTTCGCATAAAGGTCAGCATTTTTTGGTGTACCATCACTTTCTCCGACTTTCAGGCAGGCAATATCGACGATAGAATTTTTGTCTATCCGAAAGAGAAATATTCAAATTACAAAGTTATAGATAAACGATAAAATACATAGAACACATGGACGAGCAATTAAAGCAAATTGGAGAACGCCTTCGCGGTTTGCGCGATGTTCTCGACATTCCAGTAAGCGAAATGGCCGAGACAATCGGCATCGACTCAGAAAAGTACGAAAAGATTGAGAAGGGTGAACTTGACATCACCATCTCAAATCTCATGAAGATAGCCCACAAGTATGGTGTATCAGCCGAGGAGCTGATGTTTGCCGAGGCACCCCATATGAAGTCGTACTTCGTGGTACGTAAGGGTCAAGGCATGAGTGTTGAGCGCACCAAGGCCTACAAGTATCAGAGTTTGGTAAGTGGTTTTGTCAATCACCAGGCCGACGTATTCATTGTAACTGTTGAGCCAAAGCCAGGTGCACGTACCATCTACAAGAACACCCACCCTGGTCAGGAGTTCAACATGGTGCTCGAGGGCAAGATGGAACTCTTCATCGGTGGTAAGACCATCATTCTCGAAGAGGGCGACAGCATTTACTTCGATTCATCAAAGCCCCACGGCATGCTGGCCGTAGGCGACAAACCAGTTAAGTTCCTTGCATTCACAGTAGAGTAAAAAAGTAAAAATGGTAGAAAGATTTTTAAAGCAGACACATTTCGAGTCTGTAGAGGATTACAACAAGCATCTGGAGTTCATCATTCCAGAGAACTTTAACTTTGCCTACGATGTGATGGATGCGTGGGCAGAGGAAGCACCCGAGAAGTTAGCACTGCTCTGGACCAACGACCAGGGCAAAGAGATACGTACCACTTATGGCGAGTTAAAAGAACAGAGCGATCAGGCTGCTTCGTACCTGATGTCACTTGGTATCGGCAAGGGCGATCCTGTAATGCTCATCCTGAAGCGCCACTATGAGTGGTGGGTTATCATGTTGGCATTATGCAAGATTGGTGCCATCGTAATTCCCGCTACCCACATGCTCACCAAGCACGACTACGTATATCGTAATACACGTGCCTCAGTAAAGGCCATCATCTGTGCTGACGATGACTATATCATCAGTCAAATCAGGCTGGCCATGCCTGAGAGTCCGACAGTAAAGCAATATATCACACTGCGCGACGAGGAAGGTTTCCACAACTGGAAGACAGAATGGCAGCAGGCCCCCAAGTTCGAGCGTCCAGCCTTCGTTAACAACAACGAGGACACCATGATTATGTACTTCACCTCTGGTACCAGCGGTGAACCAAAGATGGTAGCACACGATTATCTGTATGCTATGGGCCACCTCACCACAGGTGTATTCTGGCATAACCTGCACGAAGGTTCACTCCACCTCACCGTAGCCGATACTGGTTGGGGTAAGGCCGTTTGGGGAAAGTTCTACGGACAGTGGTTTGCTGGTGCTACTGTGTTTGTATTCGACCATGAGAAGTTTAATGCCGACACACTGCTTCGCCAGATGGAGAAATACAAGGTTACCAGTTTCTGTGCACCTCCCACTATCTATCGTTTCATGATTCGTGAGGATTTGAGCAAGTACGATCTCAGCAGTCTTCAGTACTGCTGCACCGCCGGCGAGGCTCTTAACCCAGCTGTATTCGAAAAATTCAAGGAGAAAACAGGCATTCAGATGATGGAAGGCTTCGGTCAGACCGAGACAACCATGACGCTGGGCACCTTCCCTTGGATGACGCCAAAACCGGGTTCTATGGGTATCCCCAATGCCCAGTACAACATCGACCTGCTGCGTGCCGATGGTACCAGCTGCGAGGATGGTGAAAAGGGCGAGATTGTAATTCGTGTTGGCGATAAGAAGCCTATCGGCCTTTTCAAGGGCTACTACCGCGATGAGGAGAAGACCCGCGAGGCTTGGCACGATGGTATCTATCACACAGGTGATATGGCTTGGCGCGATGAAGATGGTTACTATTGGTTCGAAGGTCGTATCGACGATGTGATTAAGAGCTCAGGTTACCGTATTGGCCCATTCGAGGTTGAGAGCGCACTGATGACTCACCCTGCTGTGGTTGAGTGCGCCATCACTGGTGTACCCGATGATATACGTGGTATGGTTGTTAAGGCTACCGTAGTACTCGGCAAGGAGTGGAAAGACAAGGCTGGCGACGATCTCGTTAAGGAGTTGCAGCAGCACGTTAAGAAGGAGACTGCTCCTTATAAGTATCCACGAATCGTAGAGTTTGTCGACGAGCTGCCAAAGACCATCAGTGGTAAGATTCGCCGCGTAGAGATTCGCAAGAAAGACGCGGAGAAATAATTGAGAGTTGATAATTGATAGTTATGGCAGCGCATAATGAGTTAGGGAGATGGGGAGAAGACCTTGCCACTGAATACCTACAGCAGCATGGCTATCGTATTATAGAACGCGACTGGAAGTCGGGGCGTCGGGATATCGACATCATTGCCACAGATGGTAACCAAGTGGTATTTGTTGAGGTAAAAACCCGTCGCAACCGATTGTACGGTGACCCTGAAGAAGCTGTCGACTACCGCAAGTTGCAGAATCTCCGTTTGGCCATCAACCACTACATCAAATACCGCCGCATTAACAACGAGGTACGGTTCGATATCATTACAGTAGTTGGTACAATAGGTCAGCAACCTGAAATAGATCACATCAAAGATGTACGATTATATTAGAAGATGAAGAAAAGAATTGTTATCAAAGTAGGTTCGAATGTGCTCACACGAGCCGACGGGAAACTGGACGTCACCCGCATGTCGGCATTGGTCGACCAGATAGCTTGGTTGCGCAAGCAGGATATCGAGGTTATCCTTGTTACGTCGGGTGCTGTAGCCTGTGGTCGACGCGAACTCACAGTCGACCACTCACTCGATTCGGTTGAACAGCGCCAGCTGTTCTCTGCCGTTGGTCAGGTAAAGCTCGTAGGTCTTTACTACGACTTGTTCCGTGAGTTTGGTATTCACGTTGGTCAGGTGCTCACCATGAAGGAGAACTTCCAGCCAGGCGAGCAGTATCGCAACCAGCAGGCATGTATGACGGTGATGCTGGAGAACGACGTTCTTCCTATCGTTAACGAGAACGACACCGTATCAGTTACCGAGCTGATGTTTACTGATAACGATGAGCTCTCGGGCCTCATCGCACAGATGATGAAGGCCGATTCACTGATTCTGCTCTCTAATATCGATGGTATCTATACCGGTCATCCCGACGATCCATCATCAGAGTTGATAACTACCGTTGCGCCATGCACCGACCTTTCTAAATACATCCAGGAGGAGAAGAGTGCTTTTGGTCGTGGTGGCATGCATTCCAAATACCATACCGCCAGCAACATCCAATCAGCAGGT
Source organism: uncultured Prevotellaceae bacterium (assembly GCA_902789415.1). Taxonomy (GTDB): domain Bacteria; phylum Bacteroidota; class Bacteroidia; order Bacteroidales; family Bacteroidaceae; genus Prevotella. Next base: position 32,314 of record CADAOD010000031.1, on the reverse strand, counting down.
ATCCACGTTATCATTGCCAATGGTACTCGCGACGATATACTGATCGACCTGATTGAAAGACCTGAGTCAACACCTCACACTGAATTCCTAACATAATAGAGCTATGCAACTCAAAGATACATTCGAGCGTGTAAAACGTGCCAGCAAGAGTCTGGCTCTGCTTACCGATGAGCAGCGCAACGAGATACTCAATGCCGTTGCCGATGCTATCATTAATCATAAGGTAAGAATCCTGGAGGCAAACGCCCAGGATTTGGCCAAGATGTCGAAAGACAATCCCTTGTACGACCGCCTGCAACTTACAGATAGCCGTTTAGAGGGCATTGCTTCCGACATGCGCAACGTAGCCACTCTTCCCTCGCCATTAGGACATGTTACCAAACAAAAGACGCTTCCCAACGGACTTCGTCTGTGTCGTGTCAGTGTGCCCTTTGGTGTGATTGGCATGATTTACGAGGCACGCCCTAATGTTACGTTCGATGTATTCTCGCTCTGCTTCAAGAGTGGCAATGCTTGCATACTGAAAGGCGGAAAGGATGCCGATTGCAGTAACCGCGAGGAGGTTGCACTCATTCATGAGATATTGCAGCAGTATGGTGTATCAAAAGATGTGGTTGCCCTGCTGCCCGCCACTCATGAGGCTACAGGCGAGATGCTGAATGCTGTGGGATATGTTGATCTCTGCATTCCACGTGGCGGTCGTAAACTGATTGATTTTGTGCGCGACACAGCCCGCATTCCTGTTATCGAGACTGGTGCCGGTGTAGTAAACACCTATTTCGACGCCGAAGGCGACTTAGAAATGGGCAGTGCCATCATTAACAATGCTAAGACCCGTCGTGTATCTGTTTGCAACGCACTCGACTGTTTGCTAGTTCACGAGAGCCGCCTGACCGATCTGCCAGCCCTCTGCGAGAAAATGGCCGAGAAACAGGTCATTATTTATGCTGATGATCAGTCGTATAAAGCCCTCGACGGAAAATATCCACTATTGGAACATGCAACACCTGACAATTTTGGTACAGAATTCATGGATTACAAGCTCGCCATCAAGACGGTTGCATCGCTTGAAGAAGCCCTTGACCATATCGACCAGAATGGCAGCGGACATAGTGAGGCTATCGTTACCATGAACGAACAAACAGCCCGTAAGTTCCAGGCTCATGTTGATGCAGCCTGCGTTTACTGGAATGCCCCCACCTCGTTTACCGATGGTGCTCAATTTGGTCTTGGTGCCGAGATTGGCATCTCTACTCAGAAACTCGGCCCCCGTGGCCCTATGGCACTTGAGGAGATTACCACGTTCAAGTGGCTTATCGAAGGTGAAGGACAGATACGTCCATAGGTTATATATAAGGAGGGAACAAAATGAAAAGAAACATTACTATATTCCTACTATTCTTTGTACTGCCACTTGTAGTGGCAGCCCAAAGTCATCAGACCGAACTTGATCGGTTGACAAAGGAGATGTACCGTCTGTACTCCTCACACGAGGTTGAGCAGTTCATGAATATCACCGACCAACTTAAAGAAGCCTGTCTAAAAGCAAAAGACGAAGGCCTCTTTTACAGGACTTGGGCCAATCAAGCCTCCTTTACATTCTCTAAAGTCAGTAGAGAGAAAGGCATGGAGATAGCCAAGGCCATGAACGAATATATAGCGAATGCCAACCAAGCCGGTGCGCTGAGAATGGATATAAAAGCAGAGGAGTATTATCTGAAAGCCATCAAATACAAGCAGGCATATTTCCCTCAAATCAATGCCGCACCAGTCTATTTAGGTTTGGCTAAGATTTACCATAATCGCAGAGACCAGAAAAAATTGCTCGAGATGACCGACAAGGCTCTTAAAGAGCCGAATCTCTCAGTGCCGTCGATTGTTGATGCGTGGAGCTACCGATGCATCGCAGCAATGCATTATAATGGCGAAGTTCAAAAGACAGAGCTAAACAAAGCCTATACGGAATGGAAACGACTTTCAGAGAAATACAATTATCGCTCTAGTTTTTCTGACGATATTGAAATCTACCATGCACAGGTAAAGTTGCCACAGGAGAAATACAAGCTGATGTCTTATGCCTACGAATGGCAGGGCAAATGGAAAGAAGCCCTGAAATACCACAAGGAGTATAAAAAAGCCAGCGACTCCACCAACACAGCCGACATACGCAAGCAGGCGGCAGAGCATGCCATGCAGATGGATATTATCCGAGCCGAAAACCAGACAAAAGAATTGCTGCTACACAACCAGTCGCTTAAACTGGTTCATGCCCAGGACGAACTGGAACAACGCCGACTGGAAGAAGAGGCACTCAACCTTACACTGAAGAACCGCGACATAGAACTGAGCAATGCCTCTATCAAACTTAAGAACGACAGTCTGGACCGCCAGGCACATCAGTCAAAGTTGAGCGAGTATAAGTCAAAACTCGAGTTGGAACAGAATAAGGAACGTATGGAGCGCATCACCCTTTGGACAGCCATCGGTGTGGGTGCACTTATCATCGCCTTCCTCTGCATCTATCTGTATCGTCGTAGCCGCCACATGAAGGCGCTGACTGTGGCCTACGACAAGTTGGAGACTGCCTACGAGCAGTTGGAACAGACCACCGCAGCAAAGGAGCGCATTGAGAGTGAGCTGCGTATTGCCCGCGACATCCAGATGTCAATGGTGCCACACGAATTCCCCGAGCGTCCCGATTTGGATCTCTACGCCTCGATGAACCCTGCCAAGGAGGTTGGTGGCGATCTATACGATTATCTGCTTGAAGATAACATCTTATATTTCTGTTTGGGCGATGTATCTGGAAAAGGAGTGCCTGCCTCACTATTTATGGCCCAGACCATCCGTCTGTTCCGTGCCCTGGCAAAGCAGCACATGATGCCAGCCTCCATAGCCACACGCTTGAATGATGAACTAACAGAGAAAAACGACAACGGCATGTTCGTCACTATGTTCATTGGTCAGCTAAATCTAACCAACGGCCAACTTCATTTCTGCAATGCCGGACACAATCCCCCTGTCATTGGAGGCGATGAGCAGCAAGGTTCATTTCTTGAGATGGAGCCGAATGCCCCTATCGGTCTATGGCCGGAACTTGAATATATCGGCGAGGAGATTGCATCCATCAAGGGGCGTCCTCTTTTCATTTATTCCGATGGACTTAATGAAGCCGAGAACATCAAGCTGGAACAGTTTGGCGACGAGCATATGCTGGATATACTACGGCATACAAAATTCAAAGACGCCCGCCATGTAGTAGAACTGATGGAAGCCGAAGTGGAGCGCCATCGTCATGGTGCCGAACCTAACGACGACATGACCATCATGTGCCTCAAAGCATTGAACATTAATAAAATAAAGATATGAAAAGTTTTATCAACGTAGAAGACCTCGGCCCATTGGATAAGGCGATGGCCGAAGCATTTGAGATTAAGAAAGATCGTTTCAAATACCAACATCTGGGCAAGAACAAAACCCTGATGATGATATTCTTTAATAACAGTCTGCGCACCCGCCTCAGCACTCAGAAGGCAGCTATGAACTTAGGCATGAATGTAATTGTGCTTGATGTAAATGCCGGTGCCTGGAAGTTGGAAACCGAGCGTGGTGTGATTATGGATGGCGACAAGAGCGAGCACCTGCTCGAGGCTATCCCTGTGATGGGTTGCTACTGCGATTTGATTGGTGTACGCTCGTTTGCCGGACTTACCGACCGTGAGTACGACTATGCCGAGACCGTTCTGCAGCAGTTCATCAAGTATAGCGGTCGCCCTGTATTTGCTATGGAGACAGCCACTGTTCACCCCCTGCAGGCCTTTGCCGACCTCATCACCATCGAGGAGCATAAGGTAGTTGAACGTCCAAAGGTAGTTCTCACTTGGGCACCTCATTGCCGTGCTTTGCCTCAGGCTGTGCCTAACTCATTCGCGCAGTGGATGGATGCCGCCCCCGATGTTGATTTGGTAATTACCCACCCCGAGGGCTATGAACTCGATCCAAAGTTTGTAGGTAACGCCACCATTGAGTACGATCAGAAGAAAGCTTTCGAGGGTGCCGACTTTATCTACGCCAAGAACTGGAGTAACCCAGGCGTTACCAATCCTGCCGACTATGGTAAGATTACCTGCACCGACCGCTCTTGGACTGTCGACACCGAGCACATGTCGTGGACTAACAATGGTAAGTTCATGCACTGTCTGCCCGTTCGCCGTAACCTGATTGTTACCGACGATGTGATTGAGAGCCCCAACAGCCTTGTAATCCCCGAAGCAGCAAACCGCGAAATCAGCTGTTCGGTAGTTATCAAGCGCATGCTCGAAGCCCTTTAACCGCAAACAATAATTCCCAATAACAATGCCCCGCGTCATCAGCGGCGCGGGGCATCCATTACCCCATAAACATCATGAAACATTATCTATACCTTTTTGTTCTTTTAATCTTAGCATTTCTCGGTAGCGACAAGATCTATGCTGATACCGATAACGTAGAACAGGAACTAGCCATGCGCGTTCAACAAGCACAGGTAAGTGGCAGCGATTCCGACTTCTACAATGCTCAAAAGTTATTTCTCAACCACCTGGAACAGAACCAGGCTTGGGACAAATACTACCGTGTTTGGATGAGCCGTGTGAACTACGACGTTAACCACAAACACTTTCACCGCGCTTTCACCCAGATTCACCGTCTAACCAATGATATCCGTAAACGTCATCAAGAACAATACCTATACATCCCCAATATGTGTCTTGGCTTATTCTATAGTAGCAGAAACCAGCCGGAGATGGCCGAGACCTACTTCCGTCGCGCACTGAAGGGTGTTGATGCTAATAAAGAACCCGTATCAGTATTCAATTGCTATCTTTCGCTGGCACTGTCGCTTAGTTTCAAGCACCCTGCTGAGGCGATGGCTTGTCTCGACAGTCTACCAAAACAGTTACTTTGCCCGTTACGACAGTATACGCCAGCATAATCCCGCAGGGTTTAATCCTGCAAACCTGCAGCAGGTGATGGTATGCCACTACCTGTTACGTAACGACTACAAGCAGGCGTTGGCATGGTGCGACTCAGCCGCAGTTCCACAGTTAGCCAACCAACTACGATTGGAGGTTTTCCAGACAACAGGCAATTGGCAGCAAGCCTTCCGTGAAATTCAGCTGAAAGACAGTATGGAACAAGCCGACGAGCGCGAAGTACTGGAGGAACACCTGATGGACGTGACCCACGACATCGACCTGTTACAAGCCGAGCAGGAAAAGGCCGAACTACGACGCAAACAACTGATGTCTGCAGGTCTGATGGCAGCCACCATCATCGCCCTGCTGATAGCAGTACTTATCTATCGCTATTTCAAAAATCTCAAGTTGAAAGAGCAGTTTCAGGAGTTACAAGAGGCCCGCCGCCGAGCCGAAGCCAGCCAAGCTATCCGTCGTGCCTTTGTAACAACCATCTTGGAAAAGCTCAAATCACCTATCAGTTCGCTGCTAAACTATGCACGCATATTCAACGACCCAGAATTCAAACTCAAACCCGAGGAACGCAGTAAGCGTTATCGCGATATTGTTACTGCAGCCAAGAACATCGAATCGCTGATGGACCCTGTGCTTGATTCTTATTCACGAGGCGATTTAGGAATTACTGATGAGGAGAAACGTGTTTGTCAGGATGCGCTCCGCTCGCCGTTACAGACACTGATTGGTACTGCAGAGGTTATCATCGATGCCGACGGACAGTTGCCCCACGATGAGTATATGCAGTTACGCTCAACTATCTGCCGTGATGCCTACGATGTAGCTACATCTACCCGCAAGCTGATACTATTCAGTCTCTATGGCGATGCTTATCCTATCCCTATGAACTACGAGATTGGTCTTAACGAAATGGCACGTACCACTCTGAACAGTTACGATCAGCATTTCATAACCCAGCCCAAGCCCATCGAGTTTGTAACAGATGTGGCCGACGATGTGAAGATTACCACCAACACGCTGATACAGGAGCTGATTAACTGCCTGCTCGACAACGTAGTTAAATATGCCACAGGCGATACGCTGCAGTTAAGCTGTCACACCCTAACCGATGGCAGCTATGCGATTGCTGTAAGCAACGAAGGCCCCACCATTCCCGCAAGTGATGCTGAACGTATCTTTGTGCCGTTTGTACGTCTGTCGCCCAACGAACATACACTTGGCATTGGCTTGCCATTAGCCAGATGCTTAGCCACCTCTATGGGATACACCCTTACACTCGACACTACCTACACGCAAGGTGCTCGGTTTGTGGTTAGATTAAAATAAAAAATAATCCCCGTTCAAAACAGAACGGGGATTGTTGTATTTATTTGATGGCTGCTGCAATAATCTCGGCCATTTTCTTGGCACCTTTATCGTTGGGATGTATACCATCAGGTATCACCAGGTCGCCATCGTTAAGCATTAGCGTATGCAGGTCGATAACCTGTAAACCATACTGCTTAGCCACAGCTTGCTGGATGGGGATAATCTCATCGGTAATCACCTTATCGTTGATTTTCCAAGTGGGCTTAAAGGCTGGGATGGGGGTACAAAGTAGAATCTTCGGACCAACAGGCTGAGCTACCTTAACCTTCTTCTTGCCTTTCTTGGCAGGCTGAGCCAAATCTGGGCGTAAGGTTTTAATCATCTGTTCCAAGTCCTGCTTGAACTCAGCACCATACTGCCAGTTCTCGGGCTTTGAGTCGTTTGTACCCAGTTTAATCACTACCACATCTGGCTTAAAAGCCAAGGCATCACGCCAAGCCATCTCGTTCATATAAGGCCAATCGCCTTTATTCAACATGGTACGTGATGAAACGCCGAAGTTCTTTACCCAGTAGCCATCACCCAGAATACCCTGCAACTGTGCGGGATAGCCGTACTTGGTACGCATGTCAATACCATATCCATCAGTAATGCTATTACCAATACAAGCCACACGGATAGCATTCTCCTTGGGGGCAGGGATCGACTTGAGCCAGTTGCCTAAATCCTGCAACATCTGGTCGTGATACTTAAACCAAGGTCCAAAGCCAAAACCATGGTCGCCCGATGGGTAGATATACATGGTACACTCGTTACCAGCGTTACGCATGGCCGAAAAATACTGCACACCATTAGTTACTACAGGCACCAATCGGTCGTCGCTGGCACTGATGATACAAGCTGGCGGGGTAAGATGACTGCGAACAGCATTCTGGGTAGAATACTGTCGCACCAGTTTTGGATCTTTATGTCCCTCTTCGCCCAGGAAGTTGATGCACGACCACTTATGCGACACGCGCTCATCCATTGAGATAACCGGATAAAAGAGTATCGAGAAGTTAGGACGAACCTCGTATGGCGATAGCGTTGAGATGACCGACGACAGATGACCACCTGCCGAGAAGCCCATGATACCCACATCGTTAGGATTGATACGCCACACCTTGGCCGAGTCGCGAACAATGCGGAAACCCTGCTCTACATCGCCGATGGGAATGCTACGGTCGCCATTGGGCAAACGGTAGTTCACCACAAAATAGGCTATGCCCTGCTTGTTCAGCCAATCAGATGCCAGATAGCCCTCGTGCGAGTTCGACAGCACCGAGTAGCCACCACCAGGCACACCTACAATTGCTCTACCCGAAGGATTCTCGGGCAAGAAACACACCATCTGAGCCTTACCGTCATCGGTCAGGTTCAGGGTAAACTTCTTTGCGGTCTGGGCCTGCAAGGTCATCGCAAGCATCAGCAGACCAGTCATGAATAGTTTTCTGTTCATAGTTCAATTATTATTGTTATGAGGATAAATTCATACTTTAATGATTAATTTGTGTGCAAAAATACAAATTTCAGGCGAAGATAGCAAATAAATCGCGAAACTTTATGTAAATTTGCACGCAAAAACAACTAATAAACAATATGATTTCATTTGAATGTGATTACAACAATGGAGCTCATCCAAAAGTTTTGGAGAACCTGATTAAATACAACACTGCTAAACCAACCCCCTACGGCTTTGATGAGTTTAGCGAACGTGCCAAGGAGCGTATCCGTGTAGCTTGTGGTTTGCCCGATGCCCAGATATTCTTCCTGACAGGCGGCACCCAGACCAATGCCACCACCATCGACTCGATGCTGTACCAGTACGAGGGTGTGATTTGTGTGGGCAGCGGTCATATCAATGTACACGAAGCTGGCGCCGTAGAGTTTACCGAGCACAAGATTATTACCATTGCCGATAACAACGGCAAGATGGAAGCCAAGACACTCGACAAGTATCTCGACGACTACATGCACGATGGCAACAAAGACCACGCTGTACACCCAGGTCTGGTTTACATCACCTTCCCCACCGAATTGGGAAATCTCTATAGCGCCAAGGAGCTCGACGATATCTATCAGGTATGCCAGCGCTACGAGATACCTCTCTATATTGATGGAGCCCGTTTAGGCTATGGACTGATGGCAGAAGGCAATGATATCTCCCTGCCCTATCTGGCCCGCCACTGCGATGTGTTTTATATCGGTGGCACTAAAATTGGTGCCCTCTGCGGTGAGGCTGTGGTATTTACGCACCAGAATGCTCATAAGCATTTCTTCTCTATCCAGAAACAGCATGGTGCCGTGATAGCCAAGGGAGCCTTGATAGGCCTGCAATTCGATGCACTATTTACCGACAACCTCTACTTCAAGCTCTCTGAACATGCCATCAAGATGGCTATGCGCATGAAGCAGATATTCATTAAGAAAGGCTTCGAGTTCTATGTCGACTCACCCACCAACCAGCAGTTTGTAATTATGGACAACACACTAGTTGAGGCACTGAGTCTGAAGATGAAGTTCACTCATTTCGGTCAGGCCGACAAATACCATACCATCTGCCGTTTCGTAACCAGCTGGGCCACAACCAGCGAGGAGCTCGATGAACTTGAACAGATTCTTGGCTGACAAGACTAAATGATATTACCAACCAATAAAACAATAACAATGAAAAGAAATCTCTTCGCAGCGCTTACAGCAGTCGTGCTTGCCATGCCAACAAATTGTTTAGCAACCAAACTCCTTGGAGTTAAAGTTATCGACAAAGATTATCTGATGCTGCACTTCCGCGATGGCGAGGTGCATTATCGCGACAACGGCACGGGTCCCAGCGCCTACTTAGGTCACTCGTTTGCCGAAGGCGACGACACCTTGTTGGTGTTTGGCGAGCGCCTCAAAGCAGCTCAGGCACAGAACGCGAGTTTGTGGAGAATCAGCTCGCCCGACGACAAGACCTTTGCCACAGCACAACCCTTAGCCGTCTGGCGTAAATCCAAGCCAATGAACACCGACAACACACTGACAAGCGAGTTAGACCATTGGCTGTTTTTGCAGATGCCTAGGGCCATGAAACAGGGCTGCACATACAAAGTTGCCATCCCCGCAGGCATAGGCAGCGATAAAACCGAGGCCACTATCCGCTTCGATGTATGGAACAACCAATCCGAAGCTGTACACATTAATATAATAGGTTATTCGCCTTTTGAGTCCGTTCATGCTGCCGACCTTTACCAATGGTTGGGCGATGGCGGTCAGCGCGATTACAAACAACTGGAGGGTAAAGGCGTATGGCTTTACAATGTGAACACCAAGAAAAAGCAGAAGGTGGGCACCGTTAAGTTCTGGCAACCAGCCTCAGCTGCCAAGAAAGAAGCCGGCGGTAAGAGTCTGATAGGTACCGATGTATGGAATATCGACTTTAGCGCCAACAAACCTGGTTGTTACCGATTGGTAGTAGAGGATGTGGGCTGCAGTATGGACTTCGAGGTAAAGAACGACATTTACTACGAGCCCTACCGCTACTCGGTTCGCGGTTATTACTACATGCGTTTGGGCGAGCCAATCGATACCGCCAAGGTATTCCCTGCCCCACGCCAGCCACAGTTTATTCCTGAGACCGATCCCAAGGGTCTTACCATTTACAAAACCGACTTCCACCCATGGAGCCCAGGCTGGGCAGAACTGCATACCGACGTATGGGATGAGCCCCACTTTAAGCAGCTCAAACAGTCCGTCTTCTGGCAGCATCGTCTGCCTGGTAATCCGGTGAATACCGAAGTAAAAGGCGGGCACTCTGATGCCTTCGACTGGGACCGTCATCTGGCACACGTCAGCAACATCTACGACATGCTGTTGCCTTATATTCTCTCGGGTGGACGTTTGAACGAAGATCAGTTAGGTATCCGCGAGAGCGGTAATGGTATCCCCGACCTGATAGACGAGGCTCGCAACGAGGTAGATTTCTTCCTCTCTATCCGCGATGGCGAAGCCTACTCACAAGGTGTCACCAACCCTTGTGCCGACTGGAGTGTAATGTTCCAGGCAGGCTGCACCACCATGGCCGCTTGGGCCAATGCCGCTAACTGCGCCATCCTGGCCGAGGCCTTCCGATTGAACAGAAACGACTCCCTGCGCCTGTATTATACCAACGAGGCTATCAAGGCCTTCCGCTTTGCATCGAAACAAGACAACCTACAGCTCGACGATCTGCAGGATGTAGGCTCGATGCAGATGCGTGGTCGCGACTTCCGTCAGATGGCAGCCGCCTTCCTGTATAATCTGACCGGCGATGAGCAGTGGGAAAAGATTTTTGCTGATGAAAGTATGATTAAGAGTCCTAACTCGCAGGTATTCAGCAAGGGCAAACATGGGTTCTTTGGTGTAGGTGTGATGCACGAGGAGAGTAAGCAGTTAGTTCCCTTCTGCCAGTACTGGGCAGCAGCAGCCTATCTTACCTGTCCACATACACGCCACTATGGCGAGCTTTACCAAAACCTGAAAGCCAGCATCAAGGGCCAGGCCGAGGCTTACAACTATGGTCACATGCCCCAACGCCCCAGTCGCCGTTCGGCCAACGACGACCGTTGGCAAACCTCGCAGAACCTGCAACTGGTGATGTTAGCTCACTATATTGCCAACAAGGCAGAGCGCAAGCAGTTAGAGCACGCTATGTTTACCGAGGCCGGTTGGGCTTTAGGTCGCAATCCTGGTAACATTGTTGAGATGACAGGCCTTGGTCAGCGTCACATCACCGATGTATATAGCACCGGTCGTAACGATGGCGCTCCAGGCACCCACCCCGGTCAGACACCTTTCAACGGCACCGAGACCTGGTCGCCTGGTCATAATGGCGGCGATGCCCGTGTTATCCTGGCCTATTGCTATCCCGATTGGAACAATGGTGGTTGGCCCCGTCAGGAGTCGTACTTCAATCAGCGTTACTTCTGGGTAAACGGCGAGTTCACTCCCCGCGAAACCATGCGTGGCAAGATGGCCCTGCTGGCCTACCTCTATGCGATTAGGTAGAACGGGACACTCATTCTGATATAGATTACCGATAATAATAACTCAAAAAACAATCAGACAATGAAAAGAAACGAAAAATTTGTCATCACCATCAACCGCGAAGTCGGTTCGGGTGGTCGTACCGTAGGCCGAATACTGGCCGAGAAGTTAGGCGTAAAGTACTGCGACAAAGCTGTGATAGAAGGACTGACCAAGAAGTTTGGTCTATCACCAGAGCGCATCGAGGAAATCAAGGCACAGAAAAAATCGTGGTGGAACGATATCAACAACTACTACCAGACACTTGTGAACAGCACCAGTCTGCCTATGGACGCTGAGGTGAAGCTCGACAATGCCACCATGTTCGAGACCGAGAAGCGTATCCTGCAGGAGCTGGCTACGCAGTCATCGTGCGTAGTAGCAGGTCGCACGGGTTTCATGGTGTTCCGCGAATGGCCCAACCATCTGAACGTTTTCATCCAGGCCTCAATGGAGCATCGCATCAAGCGCATTATGAACCGTAAGAATGTAACGATAGAGCAAGCCCGCGACATTATCGCCAAGATGGATGCCACCCGTGAGGCCTACATCAAGAAGTATGAGGATACCACACGCTACGACACCCGCAACTACCAGCTCGTTATCTCGATGGACGACCTGACCGAGAATGATGCCGCAGAGATTATCATCGATTACGTCAATCGCACAAGCAAATAACGATAAAAGAAAACATCCGAATTTATACAATAAATTTGCCTGTACGCGAACAATCGTTTGCGTATAGGCGAACAATTGTTTGGGTATAGCCGCACAATCGTTTGCGTATAGGCAAACGATTTTTCAGTAGGCTTATTGTACCTGTTTACCTTACTGCTTGTACCTGCTTTCCTTAGTATTTGTACCACAAAACCTAAGGTATTAAATTTGCATTGAACACATAAACAAATACCGCCCCGCGAACTGATTACAAGTTGCGGGCGGCTATCAGAAGACAAAGCTACAGGATCAAAGTTTTTCTCACTCTGACTAGGGTCGCAGGCCGTAAAGAGTCCTACTACTGCCATCAAGAAAAATATTGTTTTTTTCATATTGTTAATCGGATTAAAAAATTAATAAACAGGTGTTCCCGACATCTGAGAGTCGCTAACATCACTTCCCCATCCTGGATTCTGTTTCAGAACTTCTTCATTTCCTGCAAGTTCTATCTGAGAAGTTGGAATCTGCAAGAAACCGTCAGTCTCAGCATAACGCTTTGCCCATGATGAAGTGGCGTGTTTCATAACAGTCCATCTACCTTGATAGTTTACTCGTGAGCCATTTTGTTTCTCAAGAGCCTGAGCTACCGCAACAATTTTGTTTGCTCAATACTGATACTTTTTTGCCAAACGTTATTTTTTTACACGTCGAAAATAAAAAAGTATTCCAAATTGGATAAAAAGTGACCAAAAATTCCTTCTAACTTACTTTTTTCTATCAAAAATGCACTTAACACCCAAGGAATGGCATCGTACCCCCAACGCCCAGTTTGAGTAAAAATGCGTGTTTTATTTACATTTATTGGCAAAATCAGGTCATTTTGAAGGCGTTTTAAGTACACCTTAACCCCATTTGGGGCTTTATTTACGTATTTTAAATGTTAAAAGTGAAACACTAACAAAATAGTATCAGCATTTGGCAAGTAAAATTGTTTTGTTTTATTAAGAAATGATTACCTTTGCAGCGGATTCATTTTTAATGGATTCGATACTACAACTAATTATAAACTCAAATACATAACATATGACCCAAAACAGTACAACTTAGCAATTATCTCGCGTGTACCTATTTATTATAATAGGAGTGTATGTATAGAAAACTATACTTTTATACTAAATCGTGAATATTACAAACCAAATTTTAATTAATAACGCTCAAGTATGAATCAAAAAGTTAGAAAAACAGCGATTCTGGCGAGTGCCATAGCCTTTATGGGCCTTGGATACTCTTCAAACGCCTATGCCGCCGAAGCTCCGCAGGAGATTCAGCAGGCAACGAAGAAGATTACAGGTACTGTAGTCGATGCTTCAGGCCCCGTTATCGGAGCCAGTGTTGTGGTGAAGGGTACATCGAACGGTGTAGCCACCGACTTTGACGGTAGATTTACCCTGAATGCTAATCCAGGTCAGACCCTGGTGATTACTTACATTGGTTACACAACCAAGGAAGTAAAAGTTACAGCCAGCCAAACCAACTACAAAATTACGATTGAGGAAGACAAGCAATTGCTCGACGAGGTAGTTGTGGTAGGTTATGGTACAATGAAGAAGAGCGACCTTGCCGGTGCTTCGGCCACCATGGACGAAAAGGCCATCAAGGGTTCGAACATTACAAACATCGACCAGAGTTTCCAGGGTCGTGTTACTGGTGTTACCGCCGTACAGACTTCAGGTGCTCCTGGTTCATCTTCATCTATCCGTGTACGTGGTCAAGCTACCATCAACGCTGGTGCTGAGCCATTGTACGTTGTTGACGGTGTGATTATGCAGGGTGGCGGTAACTCAGGTGCCGACTTCGGTTTGGGCGATGCTCTGGGTAACGGTTCGGTTTCTACTGTATCACCACTGTCAACCATCAACCCATCTGATATTGTAAGCATGGAGATTCTGAAAGACGCATCTGCCACCGCTATCTACGGTGCACAGGGTGCAAACGGCGTTGTGCTGATTACTACCAAGCGTGGTAAGGCTGGCGAGGCTAAGTTTACCTACGATGGTAGCGTAACCGTTCAGCGCCAGACCAAGCGTCTCGACATGCTGAACCTGCGCGAGTTTGCCGAGTTCTATAACGACATGGCCCAGCAGGGTGAAATTTCAAAGCCCGACGAGACATACAGCGATCCATCAATCCTTGGTAAGGGTACAAACTGGCAGGATGCTGTGTTCCGCACAGCCTGGCAGCACCAGCACCAAGTAAGCGCACAGGGTGGTACCGAAGCCGTTAAGTACTTTATTTCGGGTGGTTTGATGAACCAGCAGGGTACTATCATCGGTTCTAACTTTAAGCGTTTCTCTACCCGTGTAAACCTCGACGCACAGCTGAAGAAGTGGTTGAAGCTTGGTTTGAACGCCTCGTTCACATCTACAGACGAAGACCTGAAACTGGCCGACTCTGACGAGGGTATCATCAACTACTCGCTCACCACACCTCCTGATATCCAGATTTACGATATCAACGGTGGTTATTCGCACGTTTCAAAGGAAGGATTTACCAGTCCAAACCCAATAGCATTGGCTATGATGGACGAAATTCTGTTGGGACGTAAGAAGTTGAACGGTAGTGTATTTGCCGACATCACACCTATCGACCACCTGACATGGCATGCCGAACTCGGTTTCGATATCGGCAGTTCAAAGGGTGAAACCTACGAGCCTAAGGTAAATCTGGGTACATGGAACCGCTCATCGAACGAGAGCCGCGTACAGAAGAACTCAAATACCTTCTGGGCACTGAAGAACTATGTTACCTACGCCAACACATTTGGCAAGCACTCTATCACTGCCATGGTGGGACAAGAGGCTTGGGAGTCGAAATACGACTACCTTTCACTGCAGAACAACAACCTGCCTAACGACGAGGTTCACAATCCTGCACTTGGTTCAGGTGAGCCTAAGCCAAGCTACGGCTTTGGTTCGTCATCGATGGCATCGTTCTTTACACGTGAGACATATAATTATGCCGACCGCTATCTGGTTACCTATACATTCCGTTATGATGGTAGCTCAAACTTCGGTCCTAACAAGCGTTGGGCAGGCTTCCACTCTGTTGCAGGTGCCTGGCGTTTCACCAACGAGGCATTCATGAAGAATGTAAAGTGGCTCAGCAATGGTAAGCTTCGCCTCGGATGGGGTCAGACCGGTAACTCTAACATCGGTGGTTACAAGTGGGGTTCGGCCATGTCGACCATGGAAACAGGTCTTGGTCTGAGCTATCGTCCTGCTAACCTGAAGAACCTGGATATAAAGTGGGAGACTCAGGAGCAGATTAACGTTGGTCTCGACTTAGGTTTCTTTAACGGTCGTATCGCCGTAACAGCCGACTGGTATAAGAAGGTATCAAAGGACATGCTGATGCAGCTCACCTTGCCTTCAATCATGGGTACATCGGGTAACGCCTCTTCTGCCCTTGCAGCACCTTACGGTAACTATGGCGACATTGAGAATACAGGTTTCGAGTTCGAAATCAAGACTCGTCCTATCGAGACTAAGGACTTTAGCTGGCAGAGCGATTTCCAGATTTCGTTCAATAAGAATAAGCTGAAGAGCCTCAGCGGTTCTACCGCTCTGCCTGGTTACGGACAGTGGACCGACGTGGTTAGCCGCTCGGTACCAGGCGAGAGCCTCTATAACTTCTATGGTTATGAAGTAGAGGGCGTTTACCAGAGCTTTGAGGATATCCTGAACTCACCGGTTAACACACTGCAGCAGAACAACCCAATTATTACAAATGCCGACGGCACCAAGTCGTGGAGCACCGATCCTACCAAGTACAATCCTAAGAACACCACCTATGTTGGTGATATCAAGTACAAGGACGTAAACGGCGACGGCGTGATTGACGAGAACGATAAGACCAACATCGGTTCGCCACTGCCTAAGTTCACATTTGGATGGAACAACACCTTTGTTTATAAGAACTTCGACCTGAACATCTTTATCAATGGTTCGGTTGGCAACAAGGTTGGTAACTACATGAAGATGAAGCTTACCCACATGAACTCTCCTTGGAGCAACCAGCTCTCAGATGTTCAGAACCGTACCCGCCTGCAGCCTAAGGATGGCGTATATTCTGACTATTGGTATAACGACATCTCGAATGTTATCACTACTGGCGAAAGCAACATCCCACGTGCAGCTATCAACGACCCGAACGATAACGACGCTTGGAGTTCACGCTACATCGAAGATGGCAGCTATGTACGTCTGAAGGCTCTCACACTGGGTTACACCTTCGATGAGAAACTGATTAAGAAGCTTGGTTTGACCAACCTGCGTCTTACTCTGAACGCCACCAACCTGCTGACCATCACAGGCTACGATGGTTATGATCCTGAGATCGGTGTGTCTACAGCCTCGAACAATGTATATGGATTGGATAACGGACGCTATCCTTCGCCAACCTCAGTTACATTAGGCGTTAACGTATCTTTCTAAAAGGGTATTAGGTAAAACTGTATTAAAAACAAAGGATTATGAATATCAAGAATTTAAAATATGTAGCAGCAGCCATGCTTTTGGGAGTAAGCATGACCTCGTGTGACGAATTCCTGGACAAACCCGTGGAAGACAACTACAACACAGAGAACTACTACACCGACGACAACTCGTGTATTGCGGGTGTAAACTATCTGTACAACTCTCCATGGTACGACTTCCAGCGTGGTTTCATCAAGATTGGTGAGGTAATGTCGGGTAACATGTACTGGGGTAGCTCTCCTTATATGAACTTCTCGGTTAATGGTACCGATCAGGACCTGGTAAACATGTCGTACTCTCTCTGGGCAGAGATTGGACATGCCAATACTGTATATAATTCTATCAAGGGTTCTTCGGCCTCTGAGAGTGTTAAGAACCAGTGCATGGGCGAGTGCCTGGCATGGAAGGCTATGGCCTACTTCTTCCTGGTACGTTCGTTTGGCGATGTGCCCATCGTACACGATAACTCGGTAAACCTGGCAGCCGGCGACTATAACGACTTGCATAAGGTACAGAAAGCCGATGTTTACGAGTATATTATGATGACCCTTGAGAAGGCCATGGAACTGCTGCCTAAGACCAAGAGCACAACTGGTCGTATCGACTACTACTGTGCCGAGGGCTTGTATGCCAAGGTAGCCCTGACAGCAGCAGGTGTTTCGGGCCAGCTCGACAACAGTCTGTTGCAGAAGGCTTCTACAGCTTCGCTTGATGTCATCAACAACTCAGGTCGTAAGCTGATGGCTAACTATGCTGACATCTTCCGCGGTTCAAACAACGTAAGCGACGAGAGCCTCTTTGCATGGCGCTGGACCGTAGGTTCACACTGGACCTGTCAGAATACCCTGCAGAGCGACCTGATGCCCGAGGGCTTTGATGAGTTTGGTGACTGTTGGGGTGGCTGGGGCGGCCCATCTGCCGACCTGCAGGACGCTTTCGGCTATGATGTAACCGAGAACCCAAAGAACCGTTTGGATGTAGATGCTCGTCGTAAGGCAACCATGATGGGACCTGGCGATGTTTACGACTACTTCTGGCGCGACAAGGACCTGGGTAACGGTAAGAAGGGCTTTGATATCCTGAAGTTCTACTTCGATAAGGATTACAATTCTGCTGCCACCAACACATTCCAGGGCCCATGCGGTGTTCAGAATGTTAAGCATGCTTATGGCGACAATGCCGACCACGAAGCAGAGTGTGGTATGTCAGCTGCCCGTATGTCGTATGCAGTAGCCACTCATATTCTTCGTCTGGCTGATGTATATCTGGTACATGCCGAGGCCGAGGTTCTGCAGGGCAAGACCACCAGCGCTACTGCTCTGGCTGCCTTCAATGCCGTTCGTAGCCGCTCTGTACCATCAGCTGTTGATAAGACACAGCTCAGCTTTGATGATGTATGGAAGGAGCGCCGCTTGGAGCTTGCAGGCGAGGGCGACCGTTGGTACGACTTCGTACGTCGTTCATACTACGATGTGAATGCTTGTATCGCCGAGCTCACCAGTCAGCGTCGTAATGCTATCTGGAACTGCAGTGAGGTGTATAAGACATACTTTGAGAGTAATGGTGCCACATGGGATGCAACAAACATCCAGTATGATGAGTCGACACCTATCCCCAATGTAACTGCCAACAGTTTCAATCTTCCTTATCCTACTGAGGACGTAGCCCTGAACCCCAACCTGGGCAGCAATGCTGAGGCTATCCACGTAGATGTGAGAACAGAATATGCATATTAATCTTTAAATGAGACTAACAATGAAAACAAAGAATATATTCAAAGGTCTGAGTCTTGCTTTGGTAGCCTTTGCAGCAATGGCCACCACCTCGTGCAAGGACGAGCCAGATGCCTACAAGATTCAGGGTGGCAAGCCTACTATCAGCTTCATCCGTCCCGTTAGCGCCAGCGCCAAGGACTCTATCATCAGCGCTGCTTCAATGCAGTCAACCATCTGCATCGTAGGTGAGAACCTGCGCAGTGTTACCGGCTTGCTGTTCAACGACCAGGAGGCTGTGCTGAACACCAGTTATATGACAGATAACACCCTGATTGTAACAGTGCCTAACGAGATTCCTAATACGGTAACAGACAAGATCTACTTCGCTACCAGAGATAAGGATACCGTGACCTACAACTTCCACGTGATTATCCCTGCGCCTGTAGTATCTTCGATGTCAAACGAGTGGGCCGAAGCTGGCGAAGAGGTAACCATCATAGGTGACTACTTCCTGGACTATGCCGACTTCCCCGTAACCGTGAACTTCGGCGACAACTACACATTGCCACGTTCTGCTATCTCAAGCATTAGCAAAACAAAGATTGTGTTCACCATGCCAGCCGATGCGCCAGAGGAGAAAATCAGCGTAACCTCTATCTATGGTACTACTGCCGGTGGATTCAAGTATAAGGATACCCGTGGTATGCTGTTCGACTTCGACACACCATGCAGCACTGGTACAGTATTGGGCAACAACGGATGGCACAACCGCGACATCCTGAGCGACGACACCTCGCTGAAGGGCAACTACCTCTTGTTGGGTGGTGCTGCCATGGGCGATGATGGTGGTTGGAACGATGGTAACTTCTCGTTCGAGTATTGGTGCGGTGACTGGGAAGAGCCACAGGCTTACTCACAGCATCCACGTATCTTCGACGTTGCCGACTTTACCGACTTTGCCAACAAGAGTTTGAAGTTCGAGCTGAACATCCCTGAGAGCAATGCATGGTCGGCTGCTCCTATGCAGATCTACTTCGGTTCGGTTGAGCAGGTATCTCTGTCAGCAGGTCCTGATATCTACGGTCACACTTGTGCAGGTGCCAACAACACCTTCTTCCACGAGCAGGGCAAGCTGAGTCGTGCACTGTATATGCCTTGGAAGGATAACGACAACCTGCTCTTCCACACAGGTGGCAAGTGGATTACAGTTACTATCCCCATCTCTGACTTTATCTATGATTGGGACGGCAACAAGATTACCAGCACTTACCTGAGCGAGGCCGACTTTGCCAACTTCAACATCTTTGTTGTAAAGGGTGGCTATAACGATAAGAGCGTGCTGCCTACTGGTGTGGCTTGTAACCCACTTATCAAGATTGATAACATCCGCGTAGTTCCTAACAAATAAATAGTAGAGTATTATGAATAAGATATATAGATATTTCACATTGTCGATGGTAGCCCTGCTCGGGCTATCACTGACAGGGTGCTCTGAGGATAATCTGGATACCAATCCATATAACAAATCGGGTGTTAACCTCGTGGCCTTTGGTCCGTCGCCCATCCTCCGTACCCATGAGATTCGCATCACAGGTACCAACCTGAATAATGTAACCAGCGTGGTATTCCCTGGCGAAGGTGCCGTTGTTGCGAAGGCCAACTTTAACAGTGGTGATAATAAGGATATCTACCTGAACGTACCTGATGAGTCGGTTCCTGGTAAGATTCGTTTGTTGGTTGGTAACGATACCGTTGCCACCTCAATCACACCTATCACCTTCGAGGAGCCTATCGAGATTACATCAGTATCTCCTACCACCGGTCTGAGCGCTGGCGACGAGGTAACCGTAAAGGGTGATTATGTTTACAACATCTATCAGGCAATCTTCACCAATGGTGTAACTGGCGCGCCTGTCGAGGCCGAGAACTTTACCTATGTTTCTCGCCGTGAGGTTCGTTTCCAGGTGCCTCTGGCAGCCGAGAGCGGTGTTATCACCTTTAACGATGGTGCCGATTGGGAATATGAGTATCCCACAGCATTGGAGATTCTTCCTGCCACCTATACAGGTATAAGCACCAAGACTCCTGACTTCGGACAGGAAATCAAGATTACAGGTACCAACCTGCACACCGTTGAGAGCATCATGTTCCCAGGCGGTGTAACCAGCGAGTTTACGGTATCTGATGATCATAACACCATCACCACTAATGTTCCTGCAGCCACCAAGTCGGGTGCCGCTACACTGGTGCTCTACTCGGGTGCATCGCTTACTACCGACGAGCTGACGCTGCCTACAGTAACAGTTACTGCCTTCTCGAAGACCAAGGATA
This sequence comes from uncultured Prevotellaceae bacterium, assembly GCA_902789415.1. Classification (GTDB taxonomy): domain Bacteria; phylum Bacteroidota; class Bacteroidia; order Bacteroidales; family Bacteroidaceae; genus Prevotella. The sequence goes on along the minus strand of CADAOD010000031.1, from coordinate 11,716 downwards.
TCAAGGTGGGCGACAAGATTACCATCACTGGTACCAACTTTGATCGCATCGAGAGCATCACACTGCCTGGTTATGGTATCCTGGGCGACGACGAGTACACACTCACCAAAACCAAGATTACCTTCACCGTACCTGATGGCATGACCGACGGTAAGATTGTGATTGTACAGAACAGCTTCATCACCATCGAACAGGGTGTAATGATGTACAGCGATGCTCCTGAGACCACTATCTGGTCAAATGGCTTCGAATGTACAGGCTGGTCTGGCAACCAGGATCTGGCTTGGGGCGGCTACGATTGGAGTACCGTTCAGGCTGGCACACAGCTGAAGTTCTACTATAATAAGGTAAATGCCGGTTCATGGGGCTGCATCAGTCTGCGTCACGGAAACGGTTGGGGTGCACTACCCGATCCTATTCCTGGACAGTACGACCTTAGCGACGACGAAGGTGTATTAACAGTTACCCTGACACAGGGTGTCATCGACGACCTCGTTGCCAATGGCGGTCTGGTAATCACTGGTGATAACTTCTACCTGAAGAAGATTACTATTCCATCAGCAGAGACCGTTCTTTGGAAAGGTGAGTGCGGACCAACCAACTGGAGTGGCGATAAGATGATATCTCTAACCGACGAGATGAAAGCCGAACTAAAGGCTGGTCGTAAGATGGGTATTGAGTTCAAGTGCGACGCAGGTGGCGGTCAGGTAGAGATTTGTGGTGCATGGTGGACTGGTCTTGAAGGTCCAAAACTCGTCTATGGTACAAATAGTGAGGGACGTGCCATTATGGACTTCTCTGCTGACACTACTAAGTTCGAGTGGACACTCCAACAGGCAGATGTTGATATTCTGCTGCAGCAAGGTGCTATCCTCTTTGTAGGAAATGGTGGTTTGACTATCACAAAGTTGTATGTATTGTAAAATCAGCTAATCCTCTATAGCAAGGGGCGCAGGGTTCCTACCTGCGCCCCTTTTCCACTATAATCACAGATTAATTTCAACGATTATGAAGAAAACACTACTACTATTCATCGCCCTACTGGGTATAACTTCGGTGCAGGCTGAGGATTACAAGTATCTGACGATTGTTGGCATTGATGGCACTAAGACCTCAATAACAGCCGTCGGACTATCCATCAGTTTTTCTGATACCCAGCTAACGGCAAAGAATGCCTATACCGACGAGACGGCAACAGTAGAACTGACCAATCTCGCATCGATGAACTTCTCTAATTCCGATGAGACCACAGGTATCCGTGAGACAATCTCTGAGAAAGAGACAAGCAACGTAGATATGATATATAACCTACAAGGACAGCAGTTGCCAACAAACGCAGCGCTTGCCAAAGGAATCTATATCTTCAAAAAAGGAAACGAAAAACAAAAAGTTCTAGTGAAATGATAAAAACATCCCTTCAGAAACTGATATTAGTGCTTCTTTCGATGCACTTTACACTATATATAACTGCTCAAGCCATTACTGTAACTGATGCCAATGGCTCAAGCAAGCAAATCAAGGCCTCAGAAGCCGGCACAATGACCTACTCACAGACCGATGGCACACTTACCATCGCTGGTCAGGCATATAAGGCGAGCGACATTGCTGTGGACGAGGAGAACGACAACATCGCCCTTAGTCCTGTGGCTGGCACTACCGATGCCGTCAAGCGCCTGTATCGCTACTTCCGTAACAACTACGGCAAGACAATCATCTCGAGCGTGATGGCCGATGTAGCATGGAACCACACCATCGCTGATAACATCAAGAAGAATCTTACCGGTAAGTGGCCTGCCATGAACTGCTACGACTTTATCCACATACAGGTGCCCGATGGTAACGGCTGGATTGACTATAGCAACATCACCCCTGTTACCGAATGGGTGAATGCAGGCGGCATTGTACAACTGATGTGGCACTTTAATGTGCCCATCAACGAGGAAACCACTGTGGGTACAAATGGCAGCGGTGTAACTTGCACGCCAAGCGCGACCACCTTCAGCGCCGCAAATGCCTTAAAAGAAGGTACCTGGGAGAACAAGTATTTCTACGCACAGATGGACCGTGTGATAGCCGTGATGCTGAAACTGCAGGAGGCTGGCATTGCTGCCACCTGGCGCCCCTTCCACGAGGCAGCTGGTAACTCTACAGCCAAGAATCAAGCCGACTGGACTAAGGCATGGTTCTGGTGGGGAGCAGAAGGTGCCGACACATACAAGAAACTCTGGGTTGCCATGTTCGACTACTTTAAGCAGAAGGGCGTGAACAACCTGATATGGGTTTGGACCACCCAGAACTATAATGGTAACAGCAGTAGTTATAACCAGGATACAGACTGGTATCCCGGCGATGCCTATTGTGATATGGTGGCACGCGACCTGTATGGCTATACCGCAGCCCAGAATGCGCAGGAGTTTACCGAAATCCAAGCCACCTATCCTAATAAGATGGTAGTATTAGGCGAGTGTGGTTGGGATAGCAGCAACAAGACTGGCAAACCTCAGGGCGATATCGTAGAGTGTTGGAATGCCGGCGCCAAGTGGGGCCACTTTATGGTGTGGTACGATGGCTCTGCCGGAAACACATCAGGCACCATGGTAAGCGACGACTGGTGGAAGTCGGCTATGAAGAAAGCCAATGCCGAAATCGTTATTACCCGCAACCAGGTTAAATACTAAAAAATTACCTCCTCATTGATTTGAGGAGGTATTTTTTATTTATTCAAATATTTCTTACCGTTACGGATATAAACGCCTTTGTTCGGAACAGAGAGCTGTCGACCGTTCAAGTCGAATATCAAACCGTTGTTCTGCTTCTCATCCATGACGGTGCTTGAAATTCCAGAAGTAGAAGCTAATTTTATATCACTGACTGTGCAGCCCCAGAAAACACTTGGGTCACTCGGATCGGTACTACCACTCTTTTTCTTCAGCATGATGCTTTTGATTTTTGCAGTACCTGTCGACTTCAAACATTGTAAGGTAATACCAGTTACTGTACCCAAATCTGCAGTTATCGAATAGAATGATGAGGCCGATGATATCGACTTTACAGCTGTTTGGTTATTACCATAATAGGCCTTTAACTGAAAGGTGCCAGAGGCTGGTGCCTCTTCTAATTCCAAGTTCAATCGGATATAGTCGCTGGATGTAATGCTGCCCTTAAACAAATATAATTCGGAATACTGCTGGTTGAAATTGGCTGTACACGAGATGCTGCCATAATCGCTACGCTCTGGGAGAGTAGGATTATAATCACTTCCATGATACGCCTGCAGTATTGTCTTAGCCAAATCAGCCTGACTAAAAGCAGGGAAGAAACGCGACAAGCCATCGGTGATTCCCATCCAATAGAATGTAGCGATATCATTCTCCTTACACTTCTGTACAAAATAGGTAGCAAACTCAAACAGTTTATCTCTACGCAAATCATAATCGGTAGCGCCGGTCTTATCAACATTCGAGGTTCCCCACTCACCAATAATCACAGGACCACCCTTTGACACTAATTGTTCTTTCAAAAGGGCAATCATGCCATCAACATCAGCCTTTACGGTTTCGATAGTATCCTGGATGTTTGGATAGGCATGAACCTCAAAAGCGATATGGTTGCTTGTGCTCTCTGGGTTGTTCAACTTTGTCAATGGATCTTTCAGTTGCGTGCTCCATGTACCATAACCGTTAGCAGCACAGTATGTAGTGACAATCAGATTACGCTGAGCATTGTTGCCACCGGTAGCTCTTACAGCAGATACAAAGCTATTGGCATAATTATTGATGGCATCGTAAGCCGTAGATGTCTTAGCAAAATTCCATTGGCTATTAGCATCCAACATCTCGTTATAACCCTCGAACAACAGTTTCTGGTCATACGATTTAAAAGCCTCGGCAATCTGTGTCCAAAGTTTCTCGTAGCGAGCCTTATTCGTTGTGTAGTTTGTGGCATCGGCTTTTATCCACGACTTAAAACCATCACCATCGGCACCTGTGTCGTGATGCACATTCAGAATACAGTACATACCCTGATTGATAACGTAATCTACCACCTCTTTTACACGTGCCATCCACTCGGCATTTACGTTACCATCCTTATCCATGTGGTTATACCAGGTAACAGGCACACGGATGGCACCAAAGCCTGCATCCTTCATCATCTTCAGGAGCTCGGCTTTTGTTTCATACTGTCCCCAACAGGTTTCCGACTCCAATCCCTGCTGTCCCCAATAGCTCGCGTTTGTTACATCGGTTACGGTCTGGCTGTTTGCCTCAAGCGTGTTACCAAGGTTCCAGCCTAATCCCATATTCTTAACGGCATCGGTGGCGGTCTCAAAATCTTGTGCTCCTGCCTGAACACTTGTCAACAAGAGCATACTAAATACAGTAGTTAATAGCTTATTCATATCACAATTTACACTTATTTGATAAATGATGGTGCAAAGGTAAGAAATATTTCAATAAAAAGCAAATTATTTGAAAAAACCTTTGTAAATTTGCAGCATTAATTCAACTGATGAACTATGAAGAGATTATTACTACTTTTCTGTGCAGCATGGGCACTACACGCCACAGCGCAGATTCAGACAAACGCAGGAATACAATACCTGCAGTGTATGCAAAAGGACATGACAGCCGACTTCTACGACTTGTCGAACACGTACTTCTTCGCTGACTCTTTGGTTAGTTTCGATGCTGCCAAAGGCGAAGGACTGGTACAGTGGAAACGATACCGCATGAGTCCACGACAGGCTTTTAACCTGAACGGCTATTGGCCGGTACGCATGCAGATGCTGGACTTTCCAGATGCAGCCTACGAAAACGACCCAAACCTGAAGATTAAGATTGAGTTTATCTCGCCCAGAACAGCACGCATCCGTATGTTTACTTCGCCAGTAGAGCCGAAGAACACAGACCAGGAGGATGTGATGTTTTGTGATGGATTTAAGGCTAAGGGTGCAGGAGCGCTGTGGAAAACATCGCAGACTGCTAACGCCATTAGCTATAATTCGCCCTATGGCAGCATAGAAATCAAGAAGTATCCTTGGCGACTGGTGATTAAGGATGCTAACGGCAAGGTGCTGACTCAGACACGCCACATCATCGATAACGATTCGTCGCAGGTAAAACTACAGCCTTTCTCGTTTATCAAACGAGGCAGCGACAACAGCCGAAGCATCAACCCCGTGCTGACTCTGGCCCCTGGCGAACGTATCTATGGTTGTGGCGAGTCGTTCACCTCGCTGAACAAGGTGGGACAAAAGGTACACCTGAGCGTGACCGACCCACAGGGACCTGAGACCGACGGACAGTATAAGCCCGTGCCCTTCTTCTTTTCAAATCGCGGCTACGGCATCTTTATGCACACCTCAGCACCTGTAACCTGCGACTTCGGAGCTTCGTATATCGGAGCCGACCGCTTGTTTATGGCCGATGAACAGATGGACTTCTTCGTGTTCTTTGGCGAGCCGAAGGATATCCTTTACGAATATACCGAGATTACCGGCAAGTCGCCCCTACCCCCTCTGTGGAGTTTCGGCACCTGGATGAGTCGCATCACCTATTTCTCACAAGAAGAAGGCTTGGAGATTGCCCGTCAGCTCAGAGCCAACCGCATCCCTGCCGATGTGATACATTTTGATACGGGATGGTTTGGCACCGACTGGCAGTGCGACTACGAGTTTGCCAAGGACCGTTTCAAAGACCCCGTAAAGATGCTGAAGCAGTTGGCAAAGGACGGCTTCCACACCTGCTTGTGGCAATTACCCTACTTCACCCCGAAGAACCGTTTCTTCAATGAGATCATCGACAAGGGCCTCCATGTCAAAAATGCCACTGGCGGCATGCCTGTCGAAGATGCCATCCTCGACTTCTCTAACCCAGAGACCGTCAACTGGTATCAGCAAAAGATTGAGGGGCTGCTGAAGCAAGGTGTATCCACCATCAAGTGCGACTTTGGCGAGGCAGCTCCCTACAATGGTTTCTATCATAGTGGCAAGGGCGGACTGTACGAGCACAACCTGTATCCGCTGCGCTATAACAAAGCCCTTTGGGAGGTGGTAGAGCGCAATCATCCAGGCGAAGGCATCATCTGGGCCCGCTCGGCATGGGCAGGCAGTCAGCGCTATGCCCTGCACTGGGGTGGCGATGCCGCCACCACCAACACCGGTATGCTGGGTGACCTGCGAGGCGGACTGAGTTTCGGACTGAGTGGTTTCTCGTTCTGGAGTCATGATATGGGTGGTTTTGTTACCGCATCGCCCGAGGATATCTATCGCCGTTGGCTCCCCTTCGGTTTCCTGAGCAGTCACACCCGTGCCCACGGTGCCCCTCCCACCGAGCCATGGCTCATCTCCGAATCGTTTACCGATGCTTTCCGTGCTTGCGCCGAAATGAAGTACAAGCTGATGCCATACGTTTGGGAGCAGGCCAAGGAGTGCAGTAAGTTAGGCCTGCCCATGGTGCGTGCCCTACTGGTAGAGTTTCCTCACGACCAGGGTGCCTGGTATGTAGAGGATGAGTATATGTTCGGCTCAAAAATGCTGGTGGCTCCACTGCTGGAGAGTGGCAACAGTCGTAACGTATATCTGCCTAAAGGCAAATGGATTGACTACCAGACAGGTAAGGTTTACGAGGGCGGCTATCAGACCATAGAGGCTGGCAAGATACCCTGCATCATCCTGGTCAAGGATGGCAGCGTGATACCACACGCCCCACTGGCTCAGCGCACCGACCAGATAAACTGGAATGCTATATATAATAAGGTATATAAGGCGAATTAACGGATACGGTGCTTGGTGATGACTTCACCATCGTATGAGTTGATGCTGATTCTAACCGAGTCGGCATCAATTCTTTTTGTTGGGATACTCATGTACACCTTGGTAGAATAATATTCTGGCACGTTACCCTGGTCGTGATACAGAATAAGATGGCGGGTGTGTTTGCCATCGGCATGCTTCACCAGTGTATCGCTGACAATGGCCAGACTCTGGACGGCAGTCGAATCATCGCTCACGCCCGTCTTGAGCATCAAGCTCATATTCAGATATTTGCCCGTCTTGCTCATCCACGTGCTTTCAAACTTCACGGGGTCGGTCAATAAGGGTTTATTGAGATCTTTTAAGAGCGTGATCGAAGCACATGGCACCTGGCCCATCGAAACCACCTCGGCCTGATTTTCCACCTTATTATAATATAGCATACAGCGATAGGTGGTATCGGCCTTCATAATCCATTTGGCTTCGTAAGGTTTAACAAGCGGCAACTCATCACCGTCGTCAGTCACTATCTTCGTCACCTGCTGGTTGCTGTTCACAATAGCCTCAGCAAAGTCGCCTCGCAACAACGAGTACTTTCCCTCGCCCTTATCGTAAACATCTTGCGAGCAAGACGAGATGATAGTTGACAGTTGAAAGTTGACAGTTATGATTACTATCAGTCGAAACAGTTTTCTCATTGGGCGGCCATTAAGTTGCGTACTGGATTGGCATACATGGTGAGCATGCGTTCACGGAGGAATGCCTCGTCCTTATTGGGCAGATTGATCTTGGCCATCTGACCAGCTAAGTACTGATTGAAGCGCTTCACGTCGGCATCGGTATAATGAGCCGCATTGGCCTTATCGCCATTCAACTCGTCAAGGGCGATGTAGTTACAGGGATAAAGTTCGTAGCCACGATGTATCTCACGGTCCATACGCTCGGCCACAGCCTTAAACCACTCTGTTTTGGGCAACGCCGAGAGTTCGTCGATCCAGGTGTTGATAGGAGCGGCAGGACGATAAGTCACCCGCCCTTTATAGCCAAAGATACCTGTTTTCATATTGTCGAGATCGTCCTGCTTACTCTTCTTAAAGGCGGGGTTATCACGCTTCTGCTGGAACTCCTGCGCCTTCAGATAGTCGCAGGGGTCGAACTCGTAGCTGATGGTGAGTGGCACAATGTTCAGTTCCTTCAAGTCGCCACCCATCGCCAGCATCTTGAGCACAGCATCCTGAGTATGGTCGCTCGAATCCTTGGCTCTTCCCTCACGCTGCGCTATCCAGATATTCTCCTGCTTCTGAGTAACAGCATAGTGTATGTAACGGCTCATGAGTTGCGAGGCTGCCAATGTTTCGCGCAGCGACAAGCCACGGCGCACGGTAAAGGCCTTGTTCATACGCACCAGTCGCTTTATCCAGGGATAGATAAGCAGGTTATCGCCAATACCGATCTCAACGGTAGTGGGATAGCCCGCATCCACCAGCATCACATCGAGGAATGCCGAGTCGAGCACGATGTCGCGATGATTAGAGACGAACGTGTAACGCTGGTGCTTATCATAACCAGCTATCGCAGAGTCCAGGAACGAGCATCCGTCGGTATGCTTACGGATGATATATTTCACCACAGGTTTCATGAATCGTTTTTGGAAATCAAGCGGTGTCTTGATGCCCATGAAGGCCAGACGCAAAAGGCCGTTACGCAACGTTTTTGGCAACCAAGGGGCAAAGCCCTTCAGTATCATCTGGAACTGTCTGTCGTTCAGCAAGTCGTCGAACGCCTGCTTCATCTCTCCCGCCTCGTAAGGTCTTATCGCATCAAACTCCGCTCTCTCAGTCATCATAACTGTCAACTCTCCACTTTCAACTATACATTAGAATTGATTCTCCACAATCTCGGTCAGCACATCGGTCATCGACAGTCCAGCTGCACGCACCTGCTGAGGGATAAAGCTGGTGGCTGTCATGCCCGGTGTGGTGTTCACCTCAAGCATGGAGATATCACCTGCCTTAGAGATGATATAGTCGATACGGATGATACCATTACAGTGCAGGATATCATAGATATGCGAAGTGATCTGCCCTACACGCTTTGTGACATCCTCTGGCAAACGGGCTGGTGTAATCTCCTGTACCTGGCCGTTGTACTTAGCATCGTAATCAAAGAACTCGTTGCTGGTAACCACCTCGGTGGCAGGCAGAACCACAGCCTTCTCCTTGGTCTTATAGACACCGATTGAGATCTCGGTACCTTCGAGGAAGCTCTCGACCATAATCTCAGGACTCTCCAACATCGCCTTGCGGATGGCAGGAGCCAGCATATCCTTCTCCTTCACCTTCGACACGCCGAATGATGAACCATCGGCAGCAGGCTTTACAAAGCAAGGCATACCGATACGCTCCTCGATCTCATCGTCGCTTACCAACTCCTCGTAGCCCTTACGGATCAGCAACGAGTCGGCCACCTTAACGCCATAGCCACGCAGATACTGGTTCAGCACGAACTTATCAAAGGTCATAGCCTCGACCAGTACACCACTGGTGCTGTAAGGCAGACCAATCAGGTCGAAGTAGCCCTGCAGCAGACCGTTCTCGCCTGGAGTGCCATGAATGGTGATATAAGCATAGTCGAAAACCTTAGCCTCGCCGTTTTCCATGAACGAGAAATCATTACGGTCAATCTTAGCAGTTGTTCCATCGGGCAGTTCTACGTGCCAGTCCTGGCCCTTGATGTCAACAATATACACATTGTAGCGCTCCTTATCAAAGAAGGAGTAAAGTCCCTGTGCCGAGCGCAGAGAAACGTCGTGTTCTGATGAGTCGCCACCACATACGATGGCAATCGTTCTCTTCAAATTTTTCATATCTATATTTTTTAACTCTTAATTCTTAACTCTTAACTTTTAAATACTTTCTCCACTTTTCAATCAGAGCCGTCATGTCAGCAGGCCACTCTGATGTAAAATCCATCTGCTTACCTGTTGTGGGGTGCACAAAACCTAAGGTTTTAGCATGCAGCACCTGACGCGGACAGAGTTTAAAGCAGTTTTGGATATAAGCCTTGTAGCTGGCAGTGCGTTCGCCACGCAGCAGTTCGGTGCCGCCATAGCGCTCATCGGCAAACAGCGGATGCCCGATATGTTTCATGTGAGCACGAATCTGGTGGGTACGACCTGTCTCAAGGATACACTCCACCAGAGTTACATAGCCATAGCGCTCCAATACCTTATAATGGGTTACGGCAGGTTTGCCTATCTCTGAATCGGGCGGGAACACCTCCATACGCAGACGGTCCTTGGGATCGCGACCGATATTTCCTTCGATGCGACCTTCGTCCTCTACAAAGTTACCCCACACCAAGGCATTATAGCTACGGTGTGTAGTTTTGTTAAAGAACTGCTTGCCTAATGATGTTTTGGCATCGGGTGTCTTGGCTACTACCAGCAAGCCACTGGTATCCTTATCGATACGATGCACCAAGCCCACCTCGGGGTCGTTAGGATCGTAGCTGGCCAAATCCTTCAGGTGCCAGGCTATCGCATTTACCAAAGTGCCGTTAAAGTTACCGCATCCTGGGTGTACCACCATGCCTGCAGGTTTGTTTATCACCATCAGGTCGGCATCCTCGTAAACCACTTCCAAGGGGATATCCTCGGGCTCAATCGTAGTATCGTAATGCGGACGATCCAGCATCAGGGTGATGATATCGCCCGGACGTACCTTATAGTTACTCTTTACAGGTTTCTCGTTTACATGTATAAAACCGGCATCGGCAGCCTGCTGGATACGGTTACGACTGGAGTGTGGCTGATGCTCAACCAGGTACTTATCAATACGGATAGGTACCTGTCCTTTATCAACCTCCATACGAAAATGTTCGTACAGCAAGTCTTCTTGCTCCTGCTCTTCGATATCGATGGGTTCGTTTGTCATTCTTTCACTTCCTCAAAATCATCCACTTCGTCATTACCGCTCTGCATGGTGGCATCATCGCCACCTATCACGTTCAGTTCCTCGTCGGCACCATACTGTCCGCTACCAATCTGCAAGGTCAGCGGCTGTTCTATCGATACACGTTCGCCTGCCGTTACTCTGCGACCGTTACACAACACACCGTAAACCCAATCCTTCTCGCCAGTTACATACTGTGGTGGCAACACCTTGAAGCCTAATGATATCAGCTTAGCCTCGGCCTCGCGATAGCTGCTGTTATCCACCACATCGGGGATAGCCACCGATGGCGAGTTAGACGAGTTGATGGTTACATAGATGATATGTCCCGACTTAACGGTAAGACCTGCGCCAGGGTTCTGCGACAGTACGCAGTCGGCAGGCAGTCGTCTGTTGTAGCCCGAATCAGTCACCACAATCTCCAGTCCGCACTCTTCCATCGTTTCGCGAGCCTTGGCTATTCGCATGCCCTCGATATTCGGCACTCTGATACTCTCGCCATGATGGGTGTACCAGTCCAGTCCGTAGTTCACACCTACTACCAACAGTATGATGACGAGTGCCATCGCTATCAGGTTCCAAATCAGGAACTTACTACAGAACTTGCCGAAGAATTCTTTTGTTTTCATCTTTTACTTCTCTATTTCGGCACAAAAGTACATAAAAAAACAGAAAGAAGCAAAGATTTCACTCTACTTCTTTCTATTTTAACTCATTTTCTAAGTTCCTCTCGGATTACTTTCCGTGATTCTCGTCAGAAACTGTCAACTTCTTGCGGCCCTTAGCGCGACGAGCAGCCAGTACTCGACGACCGTTCTTGGTGGCCATTCTCTCACGGAAGCCGTGCTTGTTTACGCGACGGCGATTGTGTGGCTGAAATGTTCTCTTCATTGTGATATACTTATTTAATTTTGTTATTTATTTACCGATTTGGGGTGCAAAAGTACTCATTTCTTTTGAATTACGCAAATTTTATACGATTTTTAGCTAAACTTTTTATGTTTTTTTC
>CADAOD010000030.1 GCA_902789415.1 uncultured Prevotellaceae bacterium | reverse complement strand
AATGTCCATCTTCACAAACTCGTAGTTGGGTTTGTTCTCGATATCCTTCAGGTTAGCCAAGTTACCAGCATAAGTCAACTTGTCGAGGTTGATAATGTGATACTCGGGATACTTGTTCACAAACAAGCGCACTACATGGCTTCCAATAAAGCCTGCGCCACCAGTAATAACGATAGTTCTTTTCATATTTTTTTGTTTTTAATCTCCTAATGTAATTACTTCCAAATCCTTAAACTCCTTACCGTCGATGGTCAGTCGTATCAAGGTTCTGTCTTTATGCCATCCCTGAATACCTGCTGCACCTGGATTGATGTGTAGAAGGTTCAGCGTCTTGTCGTACTTTACCTTCAGTATGTGCGAATGACCAGCCACGAACAGCTGTGGTGGATTGGCAAATAGTGTTGAGCGAACGCTGGGATCGTAGTTACCGGGATAACCACCAATATGCTTAATAAGCACATCTACATCCTCGCACATAAATCGGTTCAGTTCGCGATACATCAGTCGCAGGTCGCCCCCATCGCAATTACCGCATACGGCTCGGAAGGGACGAAATGCAGCCAACTTCTCAGCCACCTCAACGTTACCTATATCGCCTGCATGCCAAATCTCGTCGCAAGGTTCAAAGTAGTGCAGGTACTTATCGTCCCAATAGCTGTGCGTATCGCTCAGTATGCCTATTCTTTTCATAATCCCAATCGCTTGCGAATAAAGTCGGCAATCAGTTTCTCAGTCTCTTCAAGCCCCAGCAAGCTTGCATCCACGCACAGGTCGTAGCTTTCGGCAGCGCCCCACTTCTTACCTGTATAATAATTATAGTATTGAGCGCGACGGGCCTCCACATGCTCTATCAGCTTGCGGGCCTGCTCGTCGTCGATGCCTTTCACCTGCGACACAATCTTTGCACGAAAGTCCATCGAGGCCGTGATAAACACGTTCACCACATTCTCGAAATCCCTCAGGATGTAGTCGGCACAACGGCCTAAGAACACACAGCTACCCTCTTCAGCAGCCTTGCGGATGGCATCACTCTGAAATTTGAACAGGCTCTCCTGTGAGAAATCCGAGCCATACATGCCACTCCCCATCAGGTGTGGAGCCTGCACATTAAACAAACTTCGGAAGAATCCTTTCCGCTCATCGTTCTGCTTGAAGAACTTCTCTGAGAATCCACTCTCCTTGGCAGCCAGATTCAGCAGTTCGCGGTCGTAGAACTTGGCCTCGAAGTCCTGTGCCAGCATGCGGCCTATCTCCTGTCCGCCAGCACCTACCTGTCTGCCTACGTTAATAATAATATGTTTCATTATTCTTTAGTTATTCGCTTTTCGCTGCTTTAAATTTCTTCATATACCACATCAGCATGGGTATGGTCATGGCAAACGACAGGAAGTCGCTGGCCGGCATCGAATACCACACGCCGTCCAGGCCCCAGAACAGCGGGAACAGATACGCCATCGGCAACAGCAAGATGAGTTGTCGCGACAGTGAGAGAAATATAGATACCTTGACCTTTCCTATACTTTGGAAGAAGTGGGTGATAGTAGCCTGCGAACCTACGACGAAGAACATCAGCATGTCCAGTCGGATGCCGCGTGCTGCCAGATCAATCAATGTGGCATCGGTGGTAAAGATGCGAGCTATCTCCGTGGGGAATAGCATTGACAGTCCCCATCCCACCAGCAGGATGGCCGTAGCACAGGCGATGGCCATAAACAGGCAGCGCAGCATACGGTCGTATTTCTCCGCACCATAGTTATACCCCACGATAGGCTGCATACCCTGACACACGCCCATCACAAACATAAAGAACATCATCACCACCGAGTTGGCTATCGAGTAGGCACCCACAGCCATATCGCCACCATAGCGTACAAACTGGTTGTTCATGAAAATAACAATCACACACGATGTTACATTCATAAGGAATGGCGATATACCGATAGCAATGATATTGCTTACCAATTGTTTCTTTAATTTATAGATACCGCGCTTCAGGTGCAGTATCTCGTTCTTGTTCGAGAACAGCCACAGCTGCCAGCACATAGCGATAGTCTGCGATGTTACGGTAGCCAAAGCCGCACCACGAATGCCCCAACGAAACCACCATACAAACGTTAGCACCAACAATATGTTCATGGCCACAGTAAACAGTACCGAGTACATGGCATGTTTTGGTTTGCCTGCTGCACGCAGCACAGCGTTCATTCCAAAATACATATGAGTCATCACATTACCCAGCAGGATAACGGTCATAAACTCGCGTGCATAGGGCAAGGTTACTTCGCTGGCGCCAAAGAAATACAGGATAGGATCCAAAAACAGCAGACATATGACCATGAACGAAAAACCTATAATCAGGTTCAACGTCAAGGTGTTACCCAACAGATTCTGCGCCGTTGGATAATCCTTCTGTCCCAGTTTAACGCTGATGCAGGCACTCGATCCCACGCCCACAGCTGCACCAAAAGCAGCGCTCAGGTTCATAAAGGGGAAAGTAATACCCAAGCCCGCAATGGCCTCGGGACCTACTATCTGACCGATCATAGCACGGTCTATAATATTATAGAGACTCGAAGCCGACATGGCTACGATGGCAGGCAGGGCATACTGCCACAGCAACTGCCCTACTGGTTTCGTACCTAATGCCAAAGCGGCTTGTTTGTTATCACTCATTCGCGTACATATTTATTAAAACGCTGCAAAGGTACGAATATTTTCCGAGATAAGATGCACTTTTTAAAATAATCTTTGTATCTTTGCAGTCGTAAAATCAAATTGAATGACCTATCTACGTTTGATAAACCTACTAATAGCCGCACTTTTCTGCGCCTCGTACGCCAGTGCAGCCTCGCTTCCCAAGAAAAAATATCCTGGGGGCAAATGCTATATTTGGCGCTACACATTGCAGGACAAACACGAATCGAGTTACACGCTCGACCGTCCTCAGCGCTGGCTCTCACACAAAAGTATTGAGCGACGCCGCAAGCAGGGGTTGCCCCTTGATTCTACCGATTTGCCCGTAAGTAGCGGCTACCTGAAAGCCATCGAGCGTATGATAAGCGATGCCAATCGCTCCATTAAACGTTCGCAACCCGAATCGATGGTGATTGGCACCAGTCGTTGGAACAACACCGTTTTGGTTCGTTCAGCCGATACCACATTTTTACGCAACCTGGGCGAACAGGCCTACATAAAAAAATGCGAGATGGTGTGGGAAGCCCCCGATAGCATCGAGCGCCAAATCAAGATTAAGGCCAACTTAAGTTTCAACCCATGGGACAGTCTGAAAGGCTCTGTCTATGGTCATGGTCGCGAACAGATTGAGATGCTAAACGGTCACCGTCTGCACAACATTGGTTTTCGTGGCAAAGGTATCACCATCGCCGTTCTTGATGGCGGATTCCAGAACTGTAACGTTCTGCCCACCTTCCAGCATGCTAATATTTCGGGCGTAAAAGACTTTGTTTACCCCAACAGCCCCAACTTCTATCAGGAAACCGATCATGGAACCAAAGTGCTCTCAACGATGGCCGCCAACGAGCCCGAGGTGCTTGTTGGTACAGCTCCCGATGCCCACTACTGGCTGCTGCGATGCGAAGACCAGGAAACCGAACAACCTGTTGAGGAGGATTACTGGGCAATGGCTGCCGAATTTGCCGATTCGTTAGGAGCCGATATCATTACATCGAGCTTAGGTTACACCGAATACGATAACCGTCGTGGCTATTACCACCAGCACGATCTGGATGGTAAAACAGCACTCATTTCGCGTACCGCCTCGCTAGTGGCGCAAAAGGGTATGGTGTTGGTAAACTCGGCAGGCAATAGCGGCATGGGCCCTTGGAAAAAAATCACCTTCCCATCCGATGCCGACAACTGCCTAACGGTAGGCGCACTTAATCATCAGCGCGTAAACGCCCCCTTTAGCGGTGTTGGTCCCACACAGGATATGCGTATCAAACCCGACGTGATGGCCTTGGGCAGTCCTGCCAACTTGATATCAGGTCGTGGTGGTGTGGTACGCGATATGGGAACCTCGTTCTCAACTCCCATTGTAGCTGGACTAGTGGCTTGCTTGTGGCAGGCTCTGCCTGATAAAACGGCACTCGAGATCATCAATCTGGTACGTCAGCAAAGCGACAGTTACCAAAAGCCCGATAATATTTACGGCTACGGCATCCCCAACTTCTGGCGAGCGTACATGATTGGCAGGATTGATAATTGACAATTATGATTACTAAGAGATTTTCTTTGCTTGAGCTTAATCGACAGGTACGCGAGGCCATCGAGGATGCTTTGCCCATGGAATACTGGGTAGAGGCCGAACTCAGCGAGTGTCGTGAATCGCGCGGGCATTGCTATATGGAGCTTATTCAGAAAGATGAGCAAACCGCCACGCCTATCGCCAAAGCCTCTGCTAAGTGTTGGGCAAACAAGTGGCTCACCATCCGTCCTTACTTCGAGCGCACTACCGGTCAACAACTGCATGCCGGTATGAAAGTGCTGCTACAGGTTTACCCGCAGTTTCACGAGGCTTACGGTTTCTCGTGGATTGTTACTGACATCGACCCCACTTATACCTTAGGCGATATGGCCCGCAAGCGTCAGGAAATCATCCAGAAACTCAAAGCCGAGGGCGTATTCGATTTGCAAAAGGAGTTGCAGTTACCTGTTTTCTGTCAGCATATTGCCGTTATCTCATCACAAACAGCAGCTGGCTACGGTGACTTTTGCAAACAGCTTGCCGATAACCCTTACGGTTTTAAATTCAAGACACAGCTTTTTCCTGCCATCATGCAGGGCGAAGGGGTTGAACAAAGCATCATTAGCGCCCTGGAGCAGATTTACGATATGCCATTTGATTGCGTAGTTATCATCCGAGGGGGCGGTGCTACCAGCGACATGAGCGGTTTCGACACATTGGCATTGGCCGAAAATGTGGCCAATTTCCCTATACCTATTATTACAGGTATCGGTCATGAGCGCGACGAGAGCGTTCTTGATATGGTATCGCACACCCGCGTAAAAACACCTACAGCCGCAGCCGCCTTGCTTATCGACCATCTTAAGGGCGTACTCGAAACCATCGAAGGAGCGCAGAGCGTTATCTCACATTACGCTCAACAAAAGCTATCAGCTATCAACTATCAGCTATCAACTATCTCGGAGGCCATCCCCCGTTTATTTTCAATCGTAAAAGCCCGACAAGAGGCCAAGATTGATGCCCTCTATACCCGTTTGTCCATGCTGATAGAACGCCGACTCACCTCTGAGAGTCACCGCCTTCAACTGATAGACGAGAAACTCAAGGCTCTCGACCCTACCCTGCTATTGGCTCGCGGCTACAGTATCACCCTGCACAATGGCAAGGCTGTAAAAGATGCATCGCAGTTGCCCCCAGGCACCGAGATCGAAACCCGCTTGGCCAAGGGCACTGTCCACTCAACAGTAAATGAATCAGTAAAAACCGTATAATCCGTAGGTAAAAATAAGATGGAAAAAGAACTGAAATACGAGGCTGCTATAGCCGAACTACAGACCATCGTTCGTAAGATGGAGAACGACGAACTCGACATCGACCAGATGGCCGAACAACTTAAACGTGCGCAGCAATTAATCAAGCTCTGTAAGGACAAACTTACCAAAACCGATACAGAAATCAAGAAAATACTTACAGAAAACTGATTTTTTCGAGAAAAATTCGTTATTTTGATATTAATTGCGTATTTTTGCGAGCAAAATGAAAGTTTTACATAGAAAAGAATAAAGAAATATGAAGAATTTGGATTGGGGTAGCCTTTCATTCGGCTACATGAAGACCGATTACAATGTACGTTGCTATTATCGCGACGGAAAGTGGGGTGAAATCGAAGTTTGCTCCGACGAGTATTTGAATCTGCACATGGCAGCTACCTGTCTGCACTACGGTCAGGAGGCTTTCGAGGGTCTTAAGGCCTACCGTTGCCCCGATGGCAAGGTTCGTGTTTTCCGCGTTGACGAGAATGCCAAGCGCCTGCAGAGCACCTGTCGCGGCATTTTGATGCCAGAGGTTTCAACCGAGTTGTTTACCGAGATGGTTAAGAAGGTAGTCCGCCTCAATCAGGAGTGGATTCCTACTTATGAGAGTGGCGCAACACTCTATATTCGTCCGCTGCTTATTGGTACCAGCGCTCAGGTAGGTGTTCACCCCTCTAAGGAGTACTGCTTCCTTATCTTCGTTACCCCAGTAGGTCCATACTTCAAGGGTGGTTTCTCAAGCAATCCTTACGTGATTGTTCGCGATTACGACCGTTCAGCCCCTCTCGGCACAGGTAAATATAAGGTAGGTGGAAACTACGCTGCCAGTCTGTTTGCCAACAATTTGGCCCACGAAAAGGGTTATGCATGCGAGTTCTATCTCGATGCCAAGGAGAAGAAGTACATCGACGAGTGCGGCGCAGCCAACTTCTTCGGTATCAAGAACAACACCTATATCACTCCTGAGTCAACCTCTATCCTGCCCTCTATCACCAACAAGAGCCTGATGCAGGTTGCTGAGGATTTGGGTATGAAGGTTGAGCGCCGTCCTATCCCTGAGGAGGAACTCGAGACCTTCGAGGAGGCTGGAGCCTGCGGAACTGCCGCTGTTATCAGCCCAATTAGCTATATCGATGACCTCGATACAGGCAAGCGCTACTCATTCGGCGAGAAGCCAGGTCCACAGTCAAAGCGTCTATTCGACACGCTGCGTGGTATCCAGTACGGTGAGATTGAGGACAAGCACGGTTGGACAACTGTAGTAATTGACTAAATTATCTATAAATAACAATTAATCAAAAAATGGGAAACAATCAAGACTACAAGAATCGTGCTCTCAACGATTTGGAAGGCAATTGGGGAAAAGTAGCCATTGCCACTCTTATTTACATGTTAATCAGTGGTGCTGTAGGTACCGTAACAGACTATACACTCTTTCAGGGTAGTAGCTGTTTATGGACCATGCTTTGTCTGCCACTTATGTGGGGTTTCCAGGTGTATTTCCTGCGCCTCATTCATAAGGAGGACATTAGCTACGAACGTCTGTTCGACGGCTATAAGGACTTTGTACGCACCTTCTTAACAATGTTCTTATACTTTATTGCTGTGTTTATCGGCACCATCCTGTTCATCATTCCTGGTATTATCGCAGGTTGTGGATTAGCTATGGCTCCTTTCATTTTAAAGGAAGATGCCGAGATAAGCGCAAGCGATGCATTAAAGAAGAGTTGGCAGATGATGAAGGGTCACAAGTGGGCTATTTTCTGGCTCGGTCTGAGTTTCATCGGATGGGCCATTCTGGCATGTCTCACACTTGGTATCGGATTCCTGTTCCTGAGTCCTTACATCGAGACTGCTTGCGCTCACTTCTACGAGGATCTGAAAAAAGAAACCGTATTAGCCTAAAAACTCATATATTATTGTGCACTGATATGAGGAGCGCCCCGCAAGTGATTTTGCGAGGCGCTCATTTTTTTATTTCATTCCAACAATTTTTGTTGCGGGTTTTTCTTTGTTGCGGCGATTAACAACCGTTACCACCGATTGTGCCAGATTGATAAATGCCAATCCTGTAGATGTATCGCTGCTCAGAGCGGCAGGTGTACCAGCATCTCCATTGTCGCAGATGCTCTGTACCAGTGGTATCTGTGCCAGCAAAGGTACCTGCATCTCCTCGGCCAACTGCTTACAACCTTCCTTACCAAATATATAATACTTGTTCTCGGGCAGCTCAGCGGGTGTAAACCATGCCATATTCTCAATCAAACCAAGAATGGGCACGTTCACCTTCTCGTTGCTGTACATATCGATACCCTTACGTGCATCGGCCAAAGCCACCTGCTGTGGGGTTGACACAATCACAGCACCTGTGATAGGCAGTGTTTGCAGCAATGTAAGATGGATATCGCTGGTGCCTGGAGGCGTATCCAGAATAAAATAGTCGAGCTCGCCCCAATCGGCATCAGCAATCAACTGTTTCAGTGCACTTGTAGCCATACCGCCACGCCACAGGGTAGCTGTAGTAGGCGATACAAAGAAACCTATCGACAACAGCTTTACACCATATTTTTCAATAGGACAAATCAAATCTCGGCCATCTTTCTTCACAGCGTAGGGGCGCTCATCCTCAACGTTGAACATCTTTGGCATTGAGGGGCCAAAGATATCGGTATCCAGCAGTCCCACCTTATAACCCAATCGGGCTAAAGCGATAGCCAGGTTAGCAGATACGGTGCTCTTACCTACACCGCCCTTACCCGAGCTAACTGCGATGATATTCTTTACGCCAGGTAACATCTCGCCCACCTCAGGACGTGGTTTCGACTTGAACTCGGTTTCAATCTCCACCTCTACATCCTTACCACAGTAGTATTTAATAGCTGCCTCGGCAGCTTTTACAGTCGATTTGAGGAATGGGTCGGTATCGCGTGGAAACTCCAAAACAACCTTTACCTTCCAGTTCTCGCCATCCTTCTGTGGAGCAGCTACTGCAGGTGTATCAGCCACCATGCCGCTCTCCACCACATTCTTCTTGGTGCCGGCATACGTTACCGTAGCCAAGGCATCCATCACCATCTTGGGATATATTACATTTTCCATTATTTCGCCTTATCTAATGAACTTCTTTTTGATCTGTGATACGAGCGATAGTCGTCCAGTTCAATCTCTACCTCGGGTTCTACCAGCTCGCCAGTGCGAGGCAGATTCCACTTCATGTATTTAATATTCAGTCCGCGAGCTATCCACATGCCTTCGTAATAGGTCTGGATAGCCAGAATCTTCTTTGTACCCTCGTCGATACGCTCATCGTGATACAAATCCTCTGTACGGAAAATCACGGGCAGCGCATTCTTCTCTACCATATAGGTACTATAGGTAAACAAGAAGTTCGAGTCGGTCTTCAGATGAATCACGCCACCATCCACCAGGAACTTACGATAGCGATTCATAAAGTAAGTAGAAGTCAGACGCTTACGCGGATTCTTCATCTGCGGATCGCTGAATGTGAGCCAGATTTCCTGCACCTCATCCTCAGCAAAAAAACGTTCAATTATTTCAATGTTTGTACGTAAAAAAGCCACGTTCTTCAGTTCCTCGTTCAGGGCCTGTGTAGCACCAGTCCACATGCGTGCACCTTTAATGTCCACGCCAATAAAGTTCATCTCGGGATACAGTTTGGCCAGTTCCACAGTATATTCGCCCTTACCGCAACCAAGTTCCAGCACTATCGGGTTGTTATTGTGGAAGTACTGCTCATGCCAGTGCCCTTTCATCTCGAAAGGCACATTCTCAATCACCGAAAACGGATACTGGAATACGTTCTCGTACGTTTCCATGTCCGCAAATTTAGCTAACTTTCCTTTTCCCATAATTAAAATTGTGCTGCAAAGTTAGTGCAAATCGAGCGAAACACCAAAAAAATCAGCATTTTTTTGTATTTTCGAGATGCAGCCTAACTAAGAGCGTCTATTCAGTGCGAAAAGATTTAACTGCCACGATAGATAGTAACAGTACCACCATCGCTCTGAGCGTAGTCGATGAGGAGCTGTTGAATGTATTGAGCGTTAGCTTTCACACGCTCTTCGTCGCCATCGTAACCGTTGATGAGCACTACCAGATGGGTGGTTTGGAGCGTCATTTTGGTGCGCTCATGGTCGCTGGTAGGCGTACCTACCCCACCTTGGGCATCGCGATAAACGGGCAGTCCGGCGATATTTAAGGGGCCGCGACCAATACCCTCGTAAGGTTCGCCCTCTTTACCAACACCCAGCACCAACTCATTACCCACAAACTTATCGGCATCAAAGCCACCAATGCTGTATCCATAAGCAATCGAGGCCAGGTTTACCAAATCTACCAACGTATCAATCTGGTAAAGCTCCTTGCCTTGCAACATGCGACGGATAAGTTGTTCGCTGGCAGGACGATAGCGCGATGGATCCTTGCCACATAATTTATATACCACGCGCGTAGCGGCGATGGATGGCAATGCTTTTACGCTCTCGGTGGTAAGCTCCTGGCGCAAACGACTCTCAACCTCGTGGATAGTATGCCATAAACGATCGCTAAAAGGTGTATTTACCACCTGAGCCTCAACGCATGCACCCACAAAATTGGGGCATACGTTTGCTATTTCTGTAGACACACTGACCTGTATCATGGCTGCATATTCTGAATGGCGTCGCGGCACTGCTCCATCAACCAACGGGGCGTGCTGGTGGCACCACAAATACCTACACTCTCAATCCCCTTCAACCACTCTGGCTCAATCTCCTGTGGGTCCTCAATCAGGTGGGTATTGGGGTTAACACGCAGGCACTCGTTATAAAGCACCTTACCATTCGAACTCTTACGTCCACACACAAAGAGCACCAAATCGTGCTTGGTGGCAAACTGCGAGATATTGGGCATGCGGTTAGCTACCGAACGACAGATGGTATCGAAGCTCTTAAACGTGGCGTTAGGCGAGATGTGCGTCTGGATATAATCGATGATGCGACGGAACTCGTCGAGCGATTTTGTAGTCTGCGAATACAGGTAGATATCGCGGGTAAAGTCGAGTTTGGTTACCTCGTCGCTACTCTCAATCACAATCGCGCTGCTATGCGTCTGCCCCACCAGACCAAGCACTTCGGCATGACCTTTCTTACCAAAAATCACAATCTGGGCTTCCTCGCCTTTGGGGAGGTTGGGCGAGGTTTCGTACTGCTCTTTGATGCGTTTTTGCAGTTTTAGCACCACCGGACAAGTAGCATCAATAATCTCGATGTTATTTTTTCGAGCCAGCTCGTATGTTTCGGGGGGCTCACCATGGGCACGAAGCAACACCTTAGCGTTGTGCAGTTCGCGCATCTGGTCGTGATTGATGGTAACAAGTCCCATCTCGCGCAAGCGTTCGCACTCCATACCGTTGTGCACAATATCGCCCAAACAGTAAAGGGTTTCGCCCTGAGCAAGCTCTTCTTCGGCTTTCTTGATAGCGGTGGTAACTCCGAAGCAGAAACCACTGCCGTTATCTATTTCGATAATCATGAATGATTAAATATTAAACATTAAACATTATTTTTTTAGCAAGGCGAAATAATCGTCGAGCAAGTCCTGGGCAGCCACGAACGATGTTTTCTGCCCAGCAAGGACTGACGTTTCGGCGATACCCAACTGGGCCTGGATGGCGGGATTGTTGTAGAAGTTTTGGCGCAGATGCTCATTGATACTCTCGTACATCCAGTATTTGGCCTGTTCATTACGGCGATAAGCAAAGTAGCCATTGGCTTTTACAAAATCGATGTACTCGTAAATCATATCGAATATTTCTTTGATACCTGTACCATAGAATCCGCTGTAACACAGAACCTTTGGACTCCATCCACTATCAGGCATGGGGAAGAAGTGGAGGGCATTGCGGAAGTTGGTAGCTGCCATATGGCAACGATCCACGTTATCGCCATCACACTTATTAATCACGATACCATCGCTTATCTCCATAATTCCACGCTTAATACCCTGCAACTCGTCGCCTGTACCTGCCACCTGAATAAGCAGGAAGAAATCCACCATCGAGTGACAGGCCGTTTCACTCTGACCAACACCTACGGTCTCTACAAAAATCTTATCAAAACCAGCGGCCTCGCACAGAATAATAGTCTCGCGAGTCTTGCGGGCTACACCACCCAACGAGCCTGCTGATGGACTAGGGCGAATGAACGACGATGGATGTTGAGCTAACTTTTCCATACGTGTTTTATCACCCAGGATAGAGCCCTTGGTGCGCTCGCTACTAGGGTCGATGGCCAACACAGCCAACTTACCGCCTTTCTCCTTGAGCACATGCATACCAAACTCGTCGATAGAGGTACTCTTACCAGCGCCAGGCACACCACTGATACCAATGCGAATGGAATTACCACTATAAGGCAAGCACTTGTTAATCACCTCCTGCGCACGGGCCTGATGATCGGGATTCACACTCTCGATCAGCGTAACAGCCTGCGAGAGAATG
Organism: uncultured Prevotellaceae bacterium; assembly: GCA_902789415.1. GTDB lineage: Bacteria > Bacteroidota > Bacteroidia > Bacteroidales > Bacteroidaceae > Prevotella. The sequence goes on along the minus strand of CADAOD010000030.1, from coordinate 28,350 downwards.
GTGACATCGCCTTTGAGGATGCCTTCGACCATCTCGCCAACAGAGAGTTCGTGACGACGGAAACGACCACGTTTCAGGTAGGGGTTAACGATAGAGGGCTGCTCTACCCCACTGTTTACCTGCAAGCCTGCATATTCTGAGCTATTTTCGGGATGTTCCATGATTCAAATTGAAGATTGAAAATTGAAGATTGAAATTACTGCAACTTGATGTTGACCACTACTTTTGCGTGGTCGGGATCATTGGTAATCATAAGGATACGGGGACGTGTGCGAAGCTTTTGGAGCTCGGCAGCGATACCCGTAATCTTTAAGTTGGCACTCTGTCCTGGGGCAATCTCGCTCTTCGAGAGGGTCACCTTCAAACCAGCCGTAAAGAGCTGGAGCGAGGTAATCTTCAGGGGCGAAGCGCCTGTGTTATGCAGTGTAACAGTAGCCGTTTTCTTGGTCTTGCCTCCAAAGTCGGTAAAATCTACATCGGTAGCCGACATCTGCAACTGTGGTGCCAAATCCTTGTTATCTTTCTCAAACTGTTTCATATCAGGCAACAGTACAGTAGCCACATCGATAGCATGCTCCTGCTTTACCTTATCGCCTGGGTTGTGAGCCATATACAAGGTTGTCTTTGTAAGACCATAATCGCGCAGTTTATCAGAGAGCAACTTAACGGTGATGGTAGCAGCACGACCAGGCAACAGATGATCGGGACTTGTGATGGCAGTGAGATAAGGAGGCAGGTGCATCAGGTTAGGACGCATGGCCTTCTTACCATTATTCAGTATGTGTATCTCCTGCTCAGGCACATCGCCCTTGTTTACATCATCAAACTCAAGATCGGCCTTATCCAGCAATAGGTCGCCCATCTCGATAGGATACTCGCCCGAGTAATCTCTGAAATCACTCCTAACCACACCCGTCATGGTAAGATAGAAAGGCTTTTTTGAGGCATTACTCTTTACCAGACACATCTTTTGGAAGTGACCTAACATACGGGCATCGTAGGTCATCTTAATGGTGAATCGATCACCTACACCTACCTCTTTGGGGTACTCAATCTTGGTACAACCACAATCGGGTTTTACGCTCTGTATCACCAAACGGCGCAAGCCTTTATTACGCATCTCGAAGGTGGCAGTAACAGGCTGTTCAAAGCCCGTAGCACCCACATCGATGGTGGTTGTTTTTACGGTCAAGCGTTGTGCACTTGCCTCATTGAAAGAGGCCAGTGGAAAGAGGAATGAGAATAGTATAACTGAAATTTTCTTCATCAATATTATAATGTTTAATCTTTTAATGTTTAATCTCTAATGTTTCCGACTTTGTTACGGCGCGAAACTCGGGGGCGTAGGCGCACTCTACGGTAGCGGTGCCCGTCTCGTAGGTTCCTGCACGATCGATATAATACTCGGTCTCAATCACATGGGTACCCTTCGACATCATGTCGTAGAAGTAGCATGTGGCATTATCGCGTGGGGTGATATAGGCACCCGCATGATATCCACTCAAAGGTTTTACAGGCTCCATACAAGCCGCACGCTTATCAACTACCTGCACAAAATCATAATTGCGATCGGCAATGATGGTTATGCGTACCTTCACACGATCGCCCACCTTCAAGCCACTCTGCAATACCTCACGCTTGATGGTGAGACCACTGCCGCTATTTTCAACCTGCTTGGCAGACTGGAAATACTGGGCATAAACGGCACCCCACGAGGTTCCATCTGTGGTTTTGCGGATGGTGAGACGCTTGCCCTGGGGCAGTTGTGTCTTTACATAGCCGATAGCAGCTGTGGCCTTTGGTATGTCAACGGTGCGCACATCAAGATTGATGGCGGGCATCTTTGAGCTCTGTGTCAGACGGCATTCCTGACCTTTCAGGAAGGCATAAATGGCATTCACGCTGTTGATAGGTGTATCCCAAGCCTGGGTGCGCTTTTGCTGCAACAACCAGCGCTGCATCTCGTCGATAGTCTGTGCATCATTAGGTGTTAACTGTTGCAGGGCCTCGATAGCAATCGTCTGGGTAGGAATCTTATAATCAAACCAAGAGTAGCCAGCACGTGGGGTATCATAATAACGTCCCATATCCTCGCGATAAACAGTGTACTCCTTGAGCGACTGGGCGTACTCCTGAGCACGCTTGGCATCAACCTTGGCAAAGATCACTGCGCTGAGGGCTTTATCGTAAATACTCTGACGCTTGATATCCTTTTTAAGCAACTCCAACAGATAGTTGTTGGCCTGCTGCACGTTGGCAGGAAGCGTGCGACCATCAAGTGTTACCAGATACAGCCACTGCAGAGCCTTATAACTGGGGAAATAAACCTCGCCTTTTTTCTCAGCTTTCTTCAGTTCCTTCACCATATCTATTACCTCACGGCCCATAAAACCAAAGGCACTATTCAACATATCTCGTGTGGCACTCTGCTGTTCGGTAAGCGCATTCAGGCGCACCAGCATCTCGCTTACAGCCACTGTGATATAGAAAGATCCAGGCATGCCAGGATACCATGTCCAAGCGCCCTCGGCATTCTGCAACTTCTGCAACTTTTCTATGCTGGTTGCAAGACGGTCGTTCATCATATTCTCGTCGAAGAAATCCACCAGACGATGTTTCTGTTCTGTCTCGTTGTCAGCATCCATCACCCAAGGAGTTTCAGCAAGAACAAGATTTTTCAAATCCTCGTTCTTTGCTAATTGAGAATTTAGAGATAAGTTGTTAGAGTTTACCTCCTCCTGTTGCCACTGGGCGAAGACATTCTTGATTTGTGGGTTCTGGTTGATGATATAACGTCCCAGACCGTTGGCATAGAACGAGGCTGCCAACGAGATGGCATTATCATCGCGAGGCGAACCTACTGAAGGCAGGGCCTGCACCATCAACCAAACGGGATTGTTGGTATATTCGAGTGTGAGTTTGGCATCCTTTGCATCGGCAGGAACCAGCTTGCTCAAATCAATCATAGCGGTACCAGGCTGGTGCTGAGTGATAGGCATCGAAACGGTGATACGTTCGGTAGCAGGCAATACAGGCAGATAGTGCTGCTCGCCGTCGCTAAAGCCCTTGCCGACTACGCTCATTTTGCAAATGAGCAGATTAGAATTGAGAAGTGTGAATTGAGAGGATATCTCAAACTCGACAGGGGTAGTAGAACCTGCTGTGAGCGATACTGACTGCGATTTTTCGTAGACGATGGCATTGGTCTCGGCATTGACGAGCTGTAGGGTTGCCTTGCCCTTTGTCAGTTTCTCGCTAAAGATACGAGCAGAGATGGTGGCCTTGTCGCCCTCACGGATAAAGCGAGGCACGTTGGGCTGAATCATCACATCCTTCTTAGCCACAGCCTCAGCCTCAATGTTGCCATAATGCAAATCGCGGGTATGCGCAAAACCAAGCATCTGCCAAGTGGTTAAGCTCTCTGGCAGGGTAAACTTAATAGCCACGCGACCCTGAGCATTGGTTGCAAGCTGGGGATAGAAGAAAGCGGTTTCGTTGAGGTTTTCACGAACCTGAACATTCTCTACCGATTGTTCATCCTTACCAGCCTCTCCGATTGTTTCTGCATCATATTTGGGCACAGGAGCAGTAAATTTCATGCTTTCGGTTTCTACCACATCATAAACCTTCGACTCATTTGCAGCCATCGCAGGAGCAGCTAATTTGTACACCACACCATCGTTTAATGCACGAGTACGGATACCCTTCATGCGCGAGCCTGTATAACCAATCACAACAACATCGCCATCGGGATACACCTCGTGATCAAAATGACTAAAACGAATTTCATTGTAAACAAGCCACTTCTGCTGTGCAGCGGTATATCTATTAAAGTTGTAAATAGTGCGGAATCGCCACTGGGTGTTGGGCAAAGGCAACCAGATATACGGACGGAAATTCCACTGGTGTTTTACCAACTGATCCAAGCTCTGATCGTAAAGCGTAGCCATCATGTTGGCATCTACAGGGTTACCCTCAGCATCCTTGATGGTCAGCGTCCACTCTTCCTTCTGTCCTGGTGTCAGACGGTCGCGGAAAGTAGCCCACTCTAAGGTAAGTTTCTTATCAGGCAATGGGCGCTGAATCTGTGCTGTATGGGTATAGCACTTACCATTTTTCACCCAAGCATAGGTAAGCAGCAAACCATTGCCATATTCGTCTTTATATGTCAGCTTGCGATTAATCAGCTGGTTGTTCTTATCCACACTACCCTGCTCTATCAGCTTTTTGCCTGCAAAGATGCTATAAACAATATGCACATTCTGAGCTGAGCTGCCCACCTGGATGATAACAGGTGTACCATCGTTAGCAAACTGGGTAGCCGACTGGTAGAACCAATCATCCGTTTCAACCACAGGACGCTGATCATCGAGCGAGAAGACTACGAAGCTACGATTAATGGTTTGATCATTGCAAGTAGCCTCAACGGCATGTGTACCAGTAGCCATCTTTGCCAACACGATGGGCGCATTTGTCTTCACCGTCATCCACTCGCCATTATCTATGCGATAGCGTACTTCGGCATCGATATCCTTACCTGCGGCATTGCGCAGATGGAAGGTGGCTGTAGGATGATCCTCAACCAGCACTTTTTCGTCGAGGTCGATGCTGAGGGCTGTTTGGCGATTACCCAAAGGCAACGATAGCTGTCCGTGATGGGTTTCGCCTGCCACATCTGTTACATCAGCCTCAACCACAAAGTTGTAGAACATGGTGTATTTGGTTTCGGGCATCGTTAGTGGCATCTTTACCGTAAAGTTACCATCGCCATCGGTGGTTGCTTCGCCTGCAAAAATCTCCTCGCCGTTGTTGCTGTAGCCCAAAATACCCTCATCGTAATATCTGCTGTACGACAACCACCAAAGGGCAGCTCTACGCATTACCTTATACGCCACTTTTGCCTCCTGAACAGGCACACCCGCATAACTCAGGGCAGTACCCTTCACATCAAGTGTATCGCCTGCCTTATACGCCTCTTTGTAATCGGCAAAATCAACATGGAATGTGGGACGCTTATACTCCTCAACACGTATGGCCTGCGAGTTGTTCTCAACCTGTACTGTAAACAGTCCCGTAAGTCCTTTAGTAGGCAGGGTAAAATCTACGGCACCCACACCGTAGGCATCGCTCTCGGTCTGTTTCTCGGCCACCACCTTGTGGTTGGCATCGCGCAGCACAAACTTTAAGGGCAGATGGGCACGAACCGTTTGGTTGATGCCGTTTGTAACCTGATATACCAATGCCGAAGCATGCACCGTCTGACCTGGGCGATAAATGCTGCGATCAGTAAAAATAACCGTCTGATTAACGGTGCGATCGGCCTCATAGCACTCGTAACGCCCAGCGCCTGTAAGCACCATGCCCGCCTTATCGCTATCGGTATAGGCAAACACCACATGATTACGCAGCATCTCCCTGGCATCGTACAAATATTCGCCATCAGCATTGGTTACCACTTCGTGTATCTTTAGGGAGCGATTAGGATATTCCTTGATTCTAAGGTGCGCACCAGCGATAGGCTGACCCGTAGTGGCATTTACCACCACATAACGAATACGGTCATCAGGCTGAGCCTCGGCCATCGTAAACACATCGCTTACATGATACAGCATACGCACCACCCGGGTAGAAGGGTTGCTGATTTCTACGAGATACATACCCACGGGCAGACCCTTGAGCTGTATCGAATCTGTAAACACCTCGTAGTTTTTATGGACAGCCAACTGCTTGGTCTCACTCATCAGCGGCTTGCCTAACAGTTTTCTAATCTCAGCCCAATCTTCCTTATCGTTGGGCGAAAGATCGGTATCGCCTTGGCAGTTTACAGGGTAAACGGTCAGCGTTACCGAAGATATATTTCGGATAGATCTCAGTTCGATTGTCTGATCCTGCATGGGGCGAACCAACTGCAATGGCACCGTTACATGCAACTCGGGCGAGGTAAGATTATTCTTGGCATTACGCAGATTGTTGATAATCTGCCATTGGCCCCACTTTTGGATAGCATCGTTGATATAGGCGATTTTATCAGCTGCAGGCGTATTGTATGGCAGATTGTGAAACTTATCCACCGCCAGTTTTGCATCCAGTAAGCTCACAGCCTTCTGGTTGCCTACCTTATTATAATAATCGCGCAGCAACTCATAATCTTCCAACTCGGCCCCTATCACGCTCAGCATATCGTTGCCAAACAGCGAGGCATCGGCACCCAGCACCACAAAAGGTTTCAGGCTGCTATCCTTGGTTTTGGCCAGCAACTGGCACTGTTCGGCAGTCAACTTGGGCTTTTTTACGTCGAGTTTCAGTTCCTCGTTCTGCTCAGATATCTGCCAAAGCACCGTTTGGTAAACCAAGCGCTGCACCTCGTCGGTAGTACGCTGATAGCGTGCCATCATGCGGTCCATATCGGGCTTGAGCGAGTCGGGGGCAATTTCAGCCATAACTTGGATTGCCATCAACTCGGCCTTCAGCAACTGTCCGTATTGGTGCTCCTTATCTGCCTTGTTCACAATCTTCTGCAGCACCTCGTACTGGGTCTTGGGCAGATCTTTCTTTTCGGCCTCCGAAACCTGTTTCCAGAGTGCCGAATAAGATTGTCCGAACATGAACATTGGCATGATCAAAGCTATAGTTATGATAAGAAATTTCTTCATAAAGCCCCTTATAATTGGTTTAACTATGCAAAGGTAGCGATTTATTTTCAAATTCCTTTGGAATTTATCATTTTTTATAGTATCTTTGCACCTATGATTAACCAACAATTATTAAATCCGAAGAGCATCGTCGTGATTGGCGGCTCAAACAACGTGCATAAGCCCGGTGGTGCTATTGTGCGTAACATTAAGAATGGTGGTTTCGGTGGTCCACTGCACATCGTAACCCCCAAGGAAGACGAAGTGCAGGGAATCAAGGCCTATCATGATGTAAAGGACATACCCGAAACAGATTTGGCTGTGCTCGTAGTAGCAGCCAAGTTCTGTCCCGATTATGTTGACTATCTTTGTGCCGAAAAAGGAGTGCGCGCCTTTGTGATTATCTCAGCCGGATTTGGCGAGGAGACCAAGGCTGGTGCCGAGTTGGAGCAACGCATTCTGGATACGTGCAAAAAGTTCGGAGCAGCACTCATTGGTCCTAACTGTATAGGATTGCTCACCCGCAATCACCATAGCGTGTTTACGCTTCCCATACCAAATCTCAACCCTCAAGGTGTAGATTTTGTATCAGGTTCGGGTGCCACAGCGGTATTTATTTTGGAGAGTGCTGTTATCAAGGGCTTGCAGTTTAACAGCGTGTGGAGCATTGGTAACGGTAAGCAGATTGGTATCGAGGATGTGCTGCAGTATATGGACGAGCGCTTTAACCCCGAGACCGATTCGAAAGTAAAATTACTTTATATCGAAAATATCTCGAACCCCGATAAATTGCTGTATCATGCCAGTAACCTGATTCGTAAGGGTTGTAGGATTGCAGCTATCAAGGCTGGTTCGAGCGAGAGTGGTAGTCGCGCTGCCTCATCGCATACGGGAGCGATAGCCTCGAGCGATTCGGCTGTAGAGGCGCTGTTCCGTAAGGCCGGCATCGTGCGCTGTTTCTCGCGCGAGGAGCTCACCACCGTGGGTTGTATTTTTACGCTGCCTGAGCTGAAGGGTAAGAACTTTGCGATTGTTACCCACGCAGGCGGTCCTGGTGTGATGCTCACGGATGCCCTGTCGAAAGGCGGACTGAACGTGCCCAAGATCGAAGGTCCCGAGGCCGATGAACTGAAAGCCAAGCTCTTCCCAGGTTCGTCAGTAGCCAACCCTATCGATTTCCTGGCCACAGGCACCCCCGAGCAGTTGGGTACCGTGATAGATTATTGCGAGAATAAATTTGACAATATCGATGCCATCGCCGTGATTTACGGCACCCCAGGCCTTACCCAACTTTACGAGGCCTACGATGTGCTCGACAAGAAAATCAAGGAGTGCAAAAAGCCAATCTTCCCCATCCTGCCCAGTCTGCACACAGCAGGTCCCGAGGTTGAGGAGTTCTTGAAGCGCGGTCATGTAAACTTCAGCGACGAGGTAACGCTGGCCACAGCACTCAGTCAGATTATGCGCACCCCGAAGCCTGCACCCACCGAGATACAGCTTTATGGTATCGATTTGCCCAAACTCTATAAAATCATCAGTGGCGTCACAGATAATGGCTATGTGTCGCCACAAACCGTACGCGACATTCTGTCGTGCGCCGGCATCCCCTTGGTGCCAGAGATGGTAAGCACCAAGAAAGAGGAGCTGATTGCCTTTGCCGAGAATGTAGGCTATCCTGTGGTGGCCAAGGTGGTTGGTCCTATCCACAAGAGCGATGTGGGTGGCGTGGCTCTCAACATACGCACCCCAGAACACTTGTCACTGGAGTTCGACCGCATGATGAAGATTAAGGATGCCACTGGCGTGATGGTACAGAAGATGATGAAGGGTACCGAACTGTTTATCGGCGCCAAATACGAGAACCGTTTTGGCCATGTTATTCTGTGCGGCTTAGGCGGTATTTTTGTCGAAGTACTGAAGGATGTATCAAGCGGTTTGGCCCCATTGAGCTATGGCGAGGCCTACTCGATGATTCACTCGCTCAAGGGCTATAAGATACTAAAAGGTACACGCGGACAGAAGGGTATCAACGAGCAGAAGTTTGCCGAGATTATCGTGCGCCTCTCTACCCTGTTGCGTTTCGCCACAGAGATTAAGGAGATGGACATAAACCCACTGCTGGCCGACGAGAACGACGTAGTAGCCGTTGACGCGAGAATACTGATTGAAAAATAAATCAAGCACAGAGATACAGAGGTACAGAAATAAAAAACTCTGTATCTTCATGTCTCTGTATTGAAGAAATGGAGGAAATGAAGACTGCGATAGTAGGTGGAGGTGCGGCTGGATTTTTCCTGGCCGTCAACCTCAAGGAGATGTGCCCTGAGATGGAGATAACCATCTTCGAAAAATCCAAGAAAGTGCTGGCTAAGGTCGAGGTATCGGGTGGTGGCAGATGCAACTGCACCAACTCGTTTGAGGGGGTCAGCGATCTCTCGCAGGTATATCCACGCGGACACCGGCTGCTGAAACGCCTCTTCAAGATTTTCGACAACCACGATGCCTACCAGTGGTTTGAAGACCATGGTGTGCGACTGGTGACACAGGAGGATCATTGTGTGTTTCCCATGTCGCAGGATGCGCACACGATTATCAATCTGTTTTTAGCAGAGGCCAGACGCCACGGCATCGAGATTCGCACGCAACAAAAAATCGAGAGCCTCGAAGAACTCAAGGATTTCGACTTTAAGGTCATCACCACTGGTGGCATGCCCTCAGCCTTCAGCCTTCTTACATCATCCATCATCCCTCCCGTCCCATCGCTCTTCACGTTCAGCATTGACGACGAGGCCCTGCCCGCCTTGATGGGCACGGTGGTCGAAGCGGCTACCGCCTCCATCCCTGGCACTAAGTTTCGCAGCACGGGACCACTGCTCATCACCCACTGGGGCATGAGTGGACCTGCCATCCTGAAACTGTCGAGCCACGCTGCCCGCGAACTCCACGACCATCATTATCAGATGCCCCTGGCCATCAACTGGCCCTCGCTCAAGGAGCCCGATATCCAGCAGGAGTTGCGCAGCATCATGGCCCAGCATCCGCAGAAACAGATAGCCACCATCCGTCCCTTTGGACTGCCCAGTCGGCTGTGGGATTACTTGGTACAGAAGACGCTTGGCGAGCGTGCCCAGAACCGTTGGCAGAACCTGAACCAGAAGGAGCTGAACCGACTGACCAATGCCTTGTGCAACGACCAGTATCAGATAGCTGGCCGCTCTGTCTTCAAGGATGAGTTTGTCACCTGTGGCGGCATCGACCTGGCGAGTGTCAATCCCAATACCTTAGAAAGCAAAAACCTCCCCAGCGTCTATTTCGCTGGAGAGGTTCTCGATATCGATGGTGTCACAGGTGGCTTTAATTTCCAAGCCGCTTGGACCACCGCTTATACCGTAGCTTGTGCCATTAGTCAACAAGCTCGTTGTAATCAATCTCCTTCTGAGGGATAGACCATGTCCAAGCATTGCCGTCCTCAGGATTGATGGTTACAGCAAAGTCGGTCATAAAGCTACCACCCTTAGCCTTGGTTTTACGAACAATCGACTGTCCCCAGCGCTTGCAATCAAACCAGTCGTTACCCTCGCCCCACAGGTCGAATCGGCGATACAGTTTGATTTCAGTCAGCAGGTCGTCGCCAGTCTTGGTGCTCTTGGTGTAAGCTGTATCGTAGTTCTTTACAGCCTCAAACAGCAACTGCTGTGCCTCAGCCTCCTTACCCAGATGCCAGTCGGCCTCAGCCTCGGTATAGTACATCTCGGCAGCACGCAGCACGGGGAAGCAACCACCACCAGGCATAAAGTCGGCCAACAACTTGAACTGCATATAAGCATACACCAACGAGGTAGAATACAGGCGGTCGGCATAATCAGCCTTGGCACGCTTGTAAAGTGTCTTGGTGCTACGTCCTGCAGCATTGCACTCGGCATACTCAGCGTCAGTAGGTACGAGATAGAGCTCACGACGCACATCCGTTGCAGGAATCTGGTCAATCAGTTCCTTGCTGATGGCCACAGGATAGTTACGGCAGTTGCCGGCACTCGAGTTGGCACCAATGATGGCATAGAAGCTATAATAGTTCAGTGTCTGGGTCTCGTCCTCATACACACCCCAAATCCACTCATTGTTAGCTGTATGGAAACCATTGCTATACTCAGCGGCACTCATCAAGCTAAAGTTCTTGCGGGCCAGCGCAGCATAGTCGGCAGCAGTCTGCCAGTCCTCGCGGTTCAATGCGGCCTTGGCATAGATGGCATAAGCCACATTGATATCCATCTGATAAAAATTATCGCGCTTTGCGCCACTACTCTTATACAAGGCGATAGCATCGTCCAAATCCTTGTAGATCTGAGCATAAGTCTCGGCCTGTGTAGAGAGAGGCATATCGCCCAGACTCTCATCCAGTCGCAGTACGATACCGTCGCTTTCGCCCTTGGTATCGCTCCAACGACGTGTATAGAGCTGTGCCAAACGGAAGAACGAATAAGCACGGAAGGTAAGTGCCTGTGCTTTGATAAAGTCGCGATCGCTCTGAGTACCCTCAGCCTCGGCAATGTGATCAATAATCACGTTGGCATTGCTCACCAGCTTATAATAATAGTACCAAGGATAATAGTCGTAGGGTGAAGATGGACTGAGGTGATAACCACCGTTCCACATATTCTTCCACGAGGTATTGTTGCACTTCTGGGCATCGTTACCAGTAAAGGTACCATACCAGTTCAGGATAGTACCCTCGCCGTTCATACCCTGTGTGCCCAGATACTGCTGCGACATAGCACGACTCAAGCCGTTAATGGCCAGAGCGGCATTCTCGGTAGTGCTGCACACAGCGTCCTTACCGATAAAAGTCTCAGGCTCGGCATCGAGGTAATCCTTTGAGCACGACACCAGTCCCAGGGTTGCGATACTCAATATATATAAATACTTTTTCATATCTTTCAACTATCAATTATCAATTAAAACTTAACATTCACGCCAAGCGAGAACACACGTGGTGTAACAAAAGTGTTCGACTGTGTACCTGCATAGCCCTCCTGTGGGTTCATACCCTTGCGGGCAGTCAGTGTAAACAGGTTCTCGCAGGTCAGCGTTACCAGCACGCCTTCGAGACTGGCCTTGCTAACCCACTCCTTGGGCAGACGATAAGAGAGGTTGATATTCTTCAACACCAAATAGCTGGCGCTGGTGAGCCAACGCGATGAAGTGCTGTTCAGGTCGGGAGTTACACCCGAAACAATCTCGGCAGCATTGCTCAGCATAGGCACGCCATTAGGATCTACAGCATCGGTAGCAGTAGCCTGCTCGCTGGTCCAGCCCTTCAGCACGTCCTTGTGCAGCGATGTAGGTGTACCACTCGAAGTCATCAGTGCCTGGTAGTTGCTATCCATCACCTTGCCACCCATCTGATAGGTGAACAGGGTTGACAGAGCCAGACTCTTGTAGCTGGCCGAGAAGTTAAAGCTACCATAAGCCGTTGGGATGGCCGATCCGTGGAACTCGCGCTTAGCGTAAGTGGTAAGGTAACTGTAAGGCACGCCATCAATTACTACCACAGCGTTCAGTGCGCTGCCCGAAATCTTCTTACCGTTGGCATTACCATAGGTAACATCGCCACTGGTAAAGTAGTAGTCGTCGTCGTTAAACTTATACAGCGAGAAACCGTTCTTTGTGTTGATACCCTCCCAGGTGTAAGTATAGAACTGGTAGCGATCCTTGCCCTCAACAATCTTCTTGGTACCGCTAATGATACCGTTCTTATTCTGCTCGGGCAGCTCCAATACCTTATTCTTAATAAAGGTGATGTTAGCACCTACGTTAATCTTCCAATCCTTGGTCTTGTACACATCAATGTCGCCCGAAATCTCCACACCACGGTTAGAGATTACACCCATATTCTTGGTGGTAACACTCTCAGCGCTGTTAGTGGTGGTAGCACCTGCCGACAGTGGGTTATACACGTCGAACAGCAGGTCCTTATTACGCTTGTCGAAGTACTCGATATTGAAGTTCAGACGATTAAACAGGCGACCCTCGATAGCGATACCCCACGACTGTCCGGTTTCCCACTTCAGGTCCTCGTTGGCCAGCTGTGCAATCCACAGGGCAGCCTTGCCATCGTTGCGTCCGGGGTAGTAAAGTGCCATATAGCCATAGTAGCTCGATCCGGCATCGTTACCCACCTCACCATAGTCGGCACGCAGCTTCAGGTAGTCAACCCAGTCGTACTTCTTCATCCACTTCTCGTTGCTGATTACCCAGCTGGCACCAGTACTCCAGAAGTTACCCCAACGGGCATCGCGTGCAAACTTAGACGAACCATCGCGACGGAACGAGAACTCGATGTTATAGCGACTGTCGTAGCCATAACGCACACGTCCCAAGTACGACTCGGTGTGATATGTATCGTTATAATCATAGAAATCTACCACCTCGGTAAAGTTCTTCAGGTTGTTCCAGTTAGGCATAACCTCCTGGTTCTTCTTACCATTCAGATGGTTGTAGTTGTAATCGTAATTCTCGTGAGCCAGCAGGGCGTCGATAGCGTGTACACCGTACTCGTGGTTCCAGTGCAACTGCTGCTGGAAGGCCCAGTTCTTGATGCGTGTATCGCTACGTGTGCCACGTCCGCCGTTACCCTTACCGTCACCAATCACAGCACTCTCGTAGTGGTTGGTCTCGGTGTTGCTCACAGCCAGGTTACCCTTCAGTGTAAATGTAAAGTTGTAAGGCAACATAATGTTGGCATAGGCAATACCGTTCAGTGTGTTACGTACGGTCTTGTCCTGGTTCAGCTCATTCTCCCAAATCAGGTGTCTGTCGGGGAACTGGTTGCGGGTAACCACCACCTGTCCGTCGGCATCGGTATACGATCCGCCATCGTACTGCTTCTGTCCCATACCGTCGAGCAGGTACTCACCTGTAACCGCATCGTGCAGATGTACGGGATAGATGGGCGAAACTACACGACAGGTGTAGAATGGATTGCTGGCGGTGCTGCCCGAACCAAAGCTTGCGTCGTAGTTCTGGTGCGAACCATTCACGCTCAGTCCGGCCTTCAACCAGTTGGTGGGGTTGATATTGATAGCCATACGAGCCGACAAACGATCGTAGCCCGATGTCTTCAGATAGCCGTTCTCATCCAGATAACCTAATGAGAACAGGTAGTCGGCCTTCTCCACACCACCGTTGGCATTAAAGTTGTACTCCTGGCGATAACCATTGCGGATAGCCTGGTCGTACCAGTCCAGATCCTCGCCATAGGTACCCTTAATCTGTGCATCGCTTACCAGCTTACCATTAGCATCAAACAGGGCATTGTCGGCCTTATTGAATATGTTCAGATACAAACGCTCCGAAATCAGGTTCTGTGTAGCGTAGGCTGCAGCATCAGCAGCGCTGGCACCAGTAGTCATCTGGTTGTTCTTCATGTTCTGCCACTGGGCCTCCATCCAATCACGAACACCCAGGCGATCGTACTCGGGGATACCACGGCTGTAGGTACCCTGCTTAATATCCACGCTCACGTTCAGCTTACCCTGCTTACCCTTCTTGGTAGTAATCAGGATAACACCGTTGCTGGCACGGTTACCATACAGGGCTGCCGATGCAGCATCCTTCAGTACCGACATGCTCTCGATGTCCTGAGGATTCAGGTCGCTGATGTTGCCGTTATAGGGCACACCATCCAGGATATAGAGTGGCGAACTGCTACCGTTCACGGTTCCAACACCACGAATGCGGATGGTCGGGTCCTGTCCGGGCACACCATATGTGCTGTTTACCTGTACACCAGTTACGGTACCCTCCAGAGCCGAAGCTACCGATGAGGTTGGGCGCAGCTCGATGGCATCGCTCTTCACCTCCTGAATCGAACCAGTGAGCGATGTCTTCTTCTGTGTACCATAAGCCACAACTACCACCTCGTCCAAGGTGTTTGCATCGTTACGCAACTGGATTTTTAAAGTTTTTGTGCTTACTGCTACCTCAAGTGGTTCCATGCCCACATAGGTAATACGCAGTGTTTTCACTCCCTCTGGTACTTCGAGTGTGAAGTTACCATCATAATCGGTAATGGTACCAATGCCTGCATTGCCAACTACCTGAATGGTAGCGCCGATGATAGGCTCGTTATCCTCATAACTTACCACTGTACCAGTAACCGTTGTTTGTGCCAGCGCCATCCCCACACTTAGGAACAGCCCAGCCAACATCATACTGAGTCTTTTCATTTAATTAATGTATAAAAATCTAATTAGTAATTACTATTTCTCCTTAATAAACCTATTTACCCTATTTAATCTATTTAACCAATTCAACTGGAATGCGGGTGCAAAGTTAAGAAAAATTTTTAATACTCCAAAGCTTTTTTAAAAATATATGGTATTTTTATGCTCAATTCGCCCGCTTTAATGCTCAAACCCTTGTGCGTATCATTTTATTTAGTAACTTTGCAACCACAATTATTGATTACATTACATTATAATTAACAGTTTTATAACATGGAGCAACAAAAACGCTACGGACACTTTGACGACCAGCATCGTGAGTACGTCATTACCGACCCGCAGACTCCTTGGCCTTGGATTAACTACCTGGGCAACGAGGACTTTTTCTCTTTGATTTCTAATACCGCCGGTGGCTACAGCTTCTACAAGGATGCCAAATTCCGCCGCATCACTCGTTATCGTTACAACAACGTACCAATGGATAATGGTGGCCGATACTTTTATATCAAGGATGGCGACACCGTTTGGAATCCAGGTTGGAAACCATGCAAAACACCGCTCGATTTTTATGAGTGCCGCCACGGCATGAGCTACACCCGCATTACAGGTCGTAAGCAGGGCGTAGAGGCCAGCGTACTGTTCTTCGTTCCCCTCAAGAAGTGGGCCGAGGTGCAGAAGCTTACACTCACCAACCAGAGCAACGAGGTTAAGAACCTCAAGCTGTTCTCGTTTGCCGAGTGGTGCCTGTGGAATGCTGCTACCGATATGGAGAATTTCCAGCGTAATTTCTCTACTGGCGAAGTCGAGATCGAGGGTAGCACCATCTATCACAAGACCGAGTACCGTGAGCGTCGTAACCACTATGCGTTCTACCATGTTAATACCCCTATCCAGGGCTTCGATACCGATCGCGAAACCTTCGTAGGCCTGTATAACGAATTTGCCGATCCTCAGGCAGTGATGGAGGGCAAGCCCCGCAACAGTCACGCTCACGGTTGGAGCCCCATCGCTTCGCACTATATCGAGGTAACCCTTCAGCCAGGCGAGAGCAAGGACTTTGTGTTCCTGCTGGGTTATATCGAAAACGAGCAGGATAAGAAATTCTCGGCTCCTCAGGTCATCAATAAGGATAAGGCTCACGCACTCATTGCCGAGCTCGACACCACTCAGAAGGTTGATCAGGCTTTTGCCGAGCTCAACGCTTACTGGGATGCCCTCCTTAATATATATAATGTACGCACGGGCAACGATAAGCTCGACCGCATGGTTAACATCTGGAACCAGTACCAGTGCATGGTAACCTTCAACTTCTCTCGTTCGGCTTCGTTCTTCGAGAGCGGTGTAGGTCGTGGCATGGGCTTCCGCGATAGTAACCAGGACCTCGTAGGTTTCGTTCATCAGATACCCCCACGCGCTCGTCAGCGCATCATCGATATCGCCTCAACCCAGTTCCCCGATGGTGGCTGCTATCACCAGTATCAGCCTCTCACCAAGCGCGGTAACAACGATATCGGCGGTGGATTCAACGACGATCCCTGCTGGCTTATCTTCGGTACCGTAGCTTACATCAAGGAAACAGGCGACTTCTCTATCCTCGACGAGATGGTACCATTCGACAATCAGCCAGGCTCTGAGGTAACCCTCTTCGAGCACCTCAAGATTTCGATGGATCACGTTATCAACAACCTCGGTCCCCACATGCTGCCACTCATTGGCCGTGCCGACTGGAACGACTGCTTGAACCTCAACTGCTTCTCATGGGATCCAAACGAGAGTTTCCAGACCACCGAGAACGTTTCTGAGGGCACCAAGGCCGAGAGCTTGATGATTGCCGGCCTGTTCGTAGTAACAGGTAAGGATTACGTAGCCCTGTGCCAGAAGATTGGTAAGGATGCCGAGGCCGAGCGCATGCAGCAGGCTATCGACGCAATGATTGAGGCTGTTAAGAAACACGGCTGGGATGGCGAGTGGTATCTGCGCGCTTACGATTTCTATGGCAACAAGATTGGTAGCAACGAGTGCGACGAGGCCAAGATCTTTATCGAGAGCCAGGGCTGGTGTACCATGGCCGAAATCGGTGCCGAGGACGGTATGGTAGCAAAATCACTCGACTCTTGTAAGAAGTACCTCGAGTGCGAGCATGGTATGGTACTCAACAATCCTGCCTTCAGCAAGTACATCTACGAGTACGGCGAAATCTCATCATATCCCGAGGGCTACAAGGAGAATGCAGGTATCTTCTGCCACAACAATCCTTGGGTCATCATCGGCGAGTGCCTCGCTGGCCGTGGTAACGATGCCTGGAGTCACTACGCCAAGATTCTGCCCTCATACGTCGAGGAGAAGTATCAGACCCTGCACAAGGTTGAGCCATACGTAAACTGCCAGATGGTAGCCGGTAAGGACGCCTTTAAGCCAGGCGAGGGTAAGAACTCATGGCTCACAGGTACTGCTGCTTGGATGTGGTACACCGTATCAGAGTTCATCCTGGGTATCAAGCCCGACTACGATGGAATCCGCATCGATCCCTGTCTGCCCGAGACCGCTACCGACTACACCGTTAGCCGTAAGTTCCGCGATGCCCAGTACGAGATTACCATCCATCCTAACGGCCAGCAGAAGGGTGTTAAGAGCATCACCCTCGATGGCAAGCCCGTTGATGGCACCGTTATCCCCTACTCTGCCGGCAAGCACGTAGTCGAGGTTACTATGTAATCTGGATTACATATACATCTATACAAACCAATCCCCGCCCATCACTGAGCGGGGATTATTGTTTTTAGGTAACAATTGTCGACGCTGGTACGCTGGTACGCTGGTTCATTTTGCGATTTCATATTTTACTTTCCGAACAAGGTTATGGCTGGGCTATAAAGAGAATGAATATCTATATTATATATTATATTAATATTATATATATTATAATATATATAATATCACAAAGAGTTTTTTGCGCTAACTGGACACTAACTTAATTTTACAAAATGAACCAGCGTACCAGCGTACCAGCGTGGCCTGCACACAGGGCGTTTTGAGCAGTACGGCAGAATCTGGTAGATAGTTTACGAGAATTTTATAAAATCTGCCGAACTTTCTCTGAGATTATAAGGCGATATCTTAGGGATTGGTAAATGAGCGAATTATTAATAAGTAATATTTGTTTACAAATAAAACAAGGTCCAAAAAACGTTTGGAGAGTAACATTTTATTTTGTACCTTTGCATCGTCAATCAATGATAAAGGCGCCTAAACCATGAGAGGCACTAAAGCGGGAGGCGGCCACCCGATGTAGATGGCTGCATGTCAAGAACCAGAAGTCGCAGATTTTTGGCAAGTGGTTCGCCCACAGCAAGAGTATTGAAACCCTGAATACCCGCAAGCTGGCAAAGCACATCAGCGAGCACGGTAGCGTTTATACGCAGGATGTAGTGTTTGGTGTGCTTGAGAAGTTCCGCAGCTGTCTGGTGGAGATGCTGCTGGAGAGCAAGCGAGTGAAGATCGACGGTCTGGGCACCTTCTTCACTACCCTGGAGAACGAGCCCGGTGGTGCTCCCAAGAAGGAGGAGTTTAATGTGGGTAAGAACCTGAAGGCCCTGCACATCAGATTCATGCCTGAGCAGGAGCAGGAGATGAATATCTCGAGTCGTGAATTCCTGAAGAAGGCCGAGTTTGTGAACGCCGAGAGTCTGCTGAGCGGCAACGGCGAGAAGCCCACCAACGGCGGTGGTGGCAGCCAGGGCGGCAATACCGGTGGAAACACCGGAGGCGGCGGAAATAGCGGCGGTGGCAATAGCGGTGGTGGAAGCCACGAGCCTATCGGAGACTAAGGGCTGGGGCTTAGGCCCCACCCTTCACATTCTTGGACAAGCCAAGCGAACAAGTTCGAGCGAAACATGAAACATTAACCTATAACCATTAATAATTATGACAAAGAAAGAAACATTAAAGTTTATCGTACAGATGATTGCCAGTATCGCAACTGCGATTGTAACTGCCCTTGGTGCCACGAGCTGCATGGGCCTATAATAGAATCAGGGAGTACAGAAAATGTACTTCCTGATTTCATTTTTGCAAGGCTTGCAATTAAAATTTTCTTTGTTGAACCAGTGAAAAATATTACTTTTGCATACAATTCATAAAGCAACATGACAATAGATACAGCGAAAAAGATTAGAGAAGATAACTATGCTCACATAGACGAAATGGGCATACTCATGGGGAAAACGGCATCAGAGATAAAACGAGAAGTTGATGCTGTTATCAGAGGTGGTTTCTATCATTGCGAGATAAAAGAGGGCCAACGAGTATATATGTACTTAAGAGTTAAGCCCACAAAAGATGATATGGAATCGAGCGTTAACAATGCTATTGCCAGTTTTCGAAATAGAAACTGGCACCCTAAAAAAACAATAGAGGAAAAGAAGCTACACATAGTAGTGCCACCATCTCCAACTCCCGCTATCAAACTCATTGAGCAGCATAAAGTCACAAAACTTAGCCAGGTTTCTACCCTCCCCAAACTGAAAGAGTATCTCAAAAATAAAACTCGAGAAATTATGAAGGAGCTAGATTTGATTGTACAAGAGTAAAATGCAAGGTTTAATAGTAATTAATCCTTTGATATTTCAAATTATTGTTTTATATTTGCACCCAAAATATGAATTATGAAATATACAATTGCCTTTAGAGACATGCCATTTGAGCCGGAGTTCAGGCAGGTGATTTATGTTGAGAATCAGTTTGATGAACGTACCAACAAAATCATCAAAGAGAACTATGATCAGTTGAAATGGCTATTCAAACGAGCTAACCTGGAATTCATATATCTCCCTATGTTCTTCAATGACGAAGAAACAAGAGAGAGAGTTTTATATTATGCGCCATATCTTACATCTGAGATAATCGAGAAAGCCGAGCTAAGGAGCTGTTATCTCCTTGGATACATGAGTCATCTCGAGAACAAAGAGAAGATAGTTCCTTCATTATTATTCGCGCCACGTAAAAATGAAGAAGAGTGGATATTTGAGGGAATATCCATCGACATTGCCCTCAATAATCAAATAGACGCATTTCAGATATTTGAGGATATTATTTCTGATATCGAAGAAGAGTATAATCCAACCGAACTTTTTGCACCGTTAGGAACCATAGAAGAGGAACCTACGGTAACACTTGTGAAAGAAAATCATGTCGATTCTTCAAAAGTGGAGTATTCTTCCTCTGGTTTATTGGACAAAGCACGAAAAGGCCTTTTAAAGTTTGGGAAAAAGATAGTTGAAGAAGAAGATGTCTGCGATATAAAACAAGACAGTCTGGATGATATTCAAGGAGAAGACGTTAGGAATACCTTTGAAGAATTCGAAAGAAATATCAAGAAACTCCGACTCTTAGGTATACCTTTGGATGCTCTTCTTGAATTTGTGGCTAAATATGAAACGGTTTCAAGGCTTTATATCACTGATGATCTAAGAATTTTCCTTCCTGATTATAACAACAAGGAAGTTTTGATGCCAGCCCTTCATAAGGCGATATACTTGCTTTTCCTATATAATAGTAAAAAGGGAATAGTTCTTCAGAGGTTGGAAGAGCACCATAGTGAATTATTATACTTCTACCGTAAGACTTGCAACAAGCAGGATTTAACCCCCAAACAGCTTGAAAGTATAAAAAAACTAGAGGCCTCATATGACGGAAATCAAGCTATACATCCTGTTATGTCAAAAATAAGATTAGCATTTAGGAATGTAATAGATGAGCATCTGGCACAACACTATTATATAATAGGTAAGCCTGGCGAGCCTTACAAGGTTGCACTTGATGATAGTTTAATAGTATGGGAGGAGGAAGAATGAGTGAAGTAAAACAACAGGATCTTTTTGAAAAGAATGACCGAGAGAAAGAGATTGCGTCAATTAACCGCCTCTTCCAAGATGTAAAGCGGTATCGCAAAAGTCGTGAGTTCATGAGGATGCTGAACTTTTATGCCAGTTTCCCATATTTGGGCGTGTATAATGCAGCTTTAGTTGAGCAACAGCGTCCTGGTGCAAAAATGGTACTAACAGTAAAGAAATGGGCCGAGTTATATGATAGAAAGATTAAACCTAATGCAAGGCCTGTTATAATCCTTTTGCCATTTTATCCTGTAGAATTTTTGTTTGACATATATGACACGAAGCCAATTGGTAAATATAATAAAGAAGATGACAACTATATCATAGAACAAATTATAAATCGCCACAAAGCAGAATGTAAATCTGATGTTTGGTTTTATCTTGCAAATCTTGAAGATAATTTGAGTAAATATGGTATAGCATATCACAGCAATTATGTTGTTGGCTCAGAAATACAGGCTCAGATAAGAATCGACAACTCAGAAGAAATTAATGTAAGACTAAACAAAGAACACACTGTAAATCATAATTGCCACTTCTTATTAAGTGTAAGAGCTGGTTCAAATAAAGCAGCACAGTTGGCCAGTATCTTTCATGAATTGGGGCATCTTTTCTGCCAACATCTAGCATATCCATGGTTTAAAGATCGTTCTTATACAGAATTGGTAAAGGAGTTTGAAGCCGAAACGGTCTCATATCTAGTATGCTCACGTATAGGCATACATACCCATTCTATGGAATATCTGGCTACTTACATAAATGATAACGAAGAAATCCCCCCCGTAGATATTGAGCGTATCTTTGATGCTGTCGACCTAATTGAGCAGATAATAAAAGGCAACAGAGAAGTAACCAGATGCCTATTATATAAAAAAGACAAAGCCTTTAAAGAAAAGGTCGACAAAGAAAAAGAACTTATAAGAAAAGAAAAGGAAGAAGCTGCAAAAGAGGCTTTCTAAATCCCTAATGTGCTAATACAACAAAGGAGGGCAAATACATACCCTCCTTTGTTGTATTGTCTTGCAAGCCTTGCATTTCTATTTTACTTGTTTTCAATTGATAATTGCCATATCTTTGCACTGTGATTAATTAAAAAAGCAAAGATTATGGAAATTAAAAGAATTATCAATCTCATTATCCTTGATGCCTCGGGCTCAATGGTAAGTATTTACAATCAGGCTCTCAGTGGTGTCAACGAAACTATCCAGACAATTCGCATTTGTCAGGAGAATCACCCTGAGTTAAGTCAGTTTCTAACACTTGCCTCATTCAACTCAGGCAAAGACTATCTGAATGTTAAGTATTCCGTCACCTCAATCGACGATGTAAAGGAAATCACCAAAGAAGATTATGTAGCTGGTGGTTGCACTGCGCTCTACGACGCTATGGGTGAAATGATCTCTGAGTTAAAAAGAAAAAAAACAGAAGAAGACAGAGTGTTAGTTACAGTAATCACTGATGGCTATGAGAATGCGTCTATTCACTGGTCTGGTCCTCAAATCAAATCGCTTGTAGAAGAACTACGTCATGAAGGTTGGACATTTACCTACATTGGCGCTAATCAGGATGTAGAAAAAGTGGCAGGTTCCATGGGTATTCGCAACACTTTGGCTTTCGAAGAAACAGAAGAAGGATCTGCTGAGATGTTTCTTACAGAAAGGCGATCACGTAGCCGATTTATGGAAAAGGTACATCGCTATAAAAAAATGGGGAAAGCATGTATGATTGAGGAAGATGACTATTTTGACGATAAGAAGTAATAACATAAAAGTATTTGATTATGGGACACAATATTGAAATTAGAGAAGGGCAAGCCAGTTTTGTAGAAAATGGGCTCAAGCACAGAGCATGGCATAGATTGGGCAAGGTATATGACAGACCTCTTACTGTACAAGAGGCTCTTCGTGGTTGCAATGCAGATTACAAGGTAGCACTACAGCCTTTAGCTGCACTAACTCCCGATATCCAACGCGAAATGGAATATGGCAGTGTTATGGCTCTCCAACTCAGCAACGCTATCGTTCCTAAATATATGGCTACAATGCGCCTGGATACTCATAAAATACTAGGAATTGTTACTGAGAACTATGGAATCGTGCAGAATGAAGATGCCTTCAATTTCATCGACACACTTGTGACAGGTAAACTATCAGACAGCGAACACACTCCTGTGATAGAGACAGCAGGTGTACTTGGTGAAGGAGAACGAGTGTTCATTACAGCAAAGTTTCCAGAAAAAATCATTCTTGACAACAAGGGCAATGATCGAGTGGAGATGTACGTTGTATTCACCACATCGCATGACGGAACTGGTGCTGTCAACTGTGTAGTTACTCCAATAAGAGTGGTATGTAACAACACTCTGAATCTTGCTTTGAGGAACAATTCAGGAAAACTTTCTCTACGTCATTCACGTAATATCATGGAACGGCTCGATCTAAGAGAAACCAAGAATGCAGAGTTCGTTTACAAGACTCTCAACATGTACGACATCTATAAGAATTCGCTTGAGGAAGAGTTTCATCATCTACAGAACATTAAGCTGGCAGAACAAGAACTGATGCATATCCTCGCAAAGGTAGTTTACGAGGACGATGATCTTGAAATCTACAAGAAATCAAAGAATGTATATGATGCCGGAATAAGTAACAGTGGTATCAAAAGAATTAATAATATGCGTGATATCGTGGAGGCTGGCATTGGTCAAGATAGCAATGACAAAGGATCGGCCATGTGGCTGATAAACGGAATTACCACATATTTTCAGAACTATGCCAATTACAAATCTGATGAAACAAAGTTTGACAATCTGATGAAGGGCGATGCAAATAGAAAGATGCAAAAAGCATATGAATTAGCACTTGCTAATGATTAGTGAACTATTCGGTATAGAAAAACTTGTCACTCTCCTATCTCTGCCACAAAAATGAATCGCTTAATCCGTAACCGGGACATATTATTGTGAGAACAGATTTCCTCCATGGTCTCTCGTCACCTCACTTTCCAAAATTAATAAAGTTTTTGTTTCATTATCACATGATGACTTATCATCAAGGATTTTACCATCTCTTATAACCACGCCATTTCCCCCTTGGATATTTCATTCTAGTAGAGTTGTGAGACATATCATCTACTCGTTTTGTATTATTGGTATTTCCTATGTATATTTTTTCCCCAGACACAGCATCATAAACAAGACAAACATTATTCAACCTTTTTAAACTAGAAACAAAAGAATATACAATAATATAAAAGCTGTAACATTTGAATATACCGAATGCCCTTCCTTCTCTATTTAAAAGCCATGTCATCATATTCTTTATAGTAGTTTCAGCATCTTCTAAATTTTTTATTGCAAATTTAAAAATACTATATTCTCCATATTTAAAAAGTGAAATATTTTCACTTTCGGCATCTTTAAATTCACGTAGAACATTATAATACTCGTAACTACCGTTTACAAGGTCTTTTATGGTTAAAACAAATATATTCGATTTTTTTGCGAACTCGTGTGCTCCCGTTGTACATCCATTTATACATACAAGATATCCAGATGCCACGTTATCAATAGACATAACTCCTTTTAATTCTCTAACCACATTAACAGGAACTAGATCTTTATAATGCTTGCATTGAACATAAGATTTAACGCCCTCTTTTGAAACTATTATATCAACCCCTCCATCAATATTTGCTTGGGTAACTTTCACTTTATACCCTTTATTTAAGAACCATTTACCAGTTTCCTTTTCAAATTCATATGGTGAAAGACACTTCCACCAGTCTTCATTTCTTCTATTTGCTTCATTATTATCTGCATTTTCAACTATGGTCTTAAACTCTGGCATAAAAACATTTTTTATGCACCAGCAAACGTATTGCAGCTCATGCCATTTGTACATTATGTCTTGGATACTGGTATCTGTTGGTATTATCTTTGTCGCATTTGGATAGTCAATATTTATTCTATCAATATCTTTTTGCCAACTAGCATGTGCGAGTTTATAGGAAGACAAACTGTTTTTCCTATTCATCATTGCATGTGACATTTCATCATAAACATCTTTTGTATCATAAATGAGTTTATGTGGGATCGCGTGCTCTAATATTGTGTTAATAATAAAAAAGATTAATCCAGGGATGAGAATGGTACTAAATACACATGCTGTATAAAATAGGGATAACCATAATGAATCAAAACCCTTAATCTTCCACGAAACAATGACAGATAAAGTGTATATAACAAAAAAAGTAAGCCATTTAGAGATGAATTTTAATACGTCTTCGCGAGAACGACCAACTTTAACAGGTCGAATGATAGCCTCCTCAATCTCTGGTATTTCTCTTTCAGAAATCCCATAGTCTTTCAATAGAGGTTCTTTAGGAATATAAATATTAAGCATCTTTAATTCAATTAATTACACAAAGGAATCAAATAATTAGGAATAACGCTCAACCCATAATAGTTTTTTAGAAACTTTAGCAAAAAATAATTATACTGTAGCATTATTGTTATGATTTTTAATTACGGAGAATCCATACCATTTCTCCATATCCTCACCCTTATATAGATATGCCCTATTATAGAAACCACCTATGGGGTATGGCCTCTTTGAAGCATCTCTCGCGATTCTCACAGGTGTTAACGTACCATCTTCAATCATTTCAAGTATAAGGCATTCCAGATATATAGGATCGAAGAGATATTCTTTGGGGAATAGAGCTATAGTCTCACCAATAATTCGTGCATAAGATTGGGGAGATTTTACAATGTTCCTCAGTATGAGTCCCTTTACAAACTCTTTTGACTTACATATAATCTGTAAACCTTCTGCTATTTTGGGGATACCCTCTGTATCTGACAAAGAAGAATATATCTCATTAAACATTATTCTTTCTTCACGTGAGAGTAATTGTATACGATTCACACCCTCTTTCAAATCTTCAGGCGCTGCTGACCCTGTCTTCATGTCTTTATCCTCTCCATGAATAAGGCAGTGATACAAATCACCTTCAACAATTGTACTGAAGAAATATAGAAGTAATAAAGAATTGGAGTCAAATGTGTGCCAAACAACTATCTTGTCATAGTCGCTCAATTTTATATAAGCAAATCTAAGAACACTGTCATTATACAAGTTTGTAAATGTACCTTTCAAGCAACGTTCTAATTCTTCCATAGAAAGGTTCTTAGGCATACATGATGTACAAAAAGAATAATTGAAGCCCATGATATCGTAGCTATCTCTTGGGGCAACAGATGGCATAATATATTTCATACACCCTTCCCAAGATACATTGTCACCGATATGCAAAGTTTTCTTCATATTGACGCGATAATTGTTATTTGGCTACAAAGATAACAATTATTTCTGTAAAAACAATCATCCTCTAAAAATGCAAGGCTTGCAAAACAAAAAAAAATTGCATCATAAAGATCATTTGTTATCTTTGCAACAAAGGACATTATGTATAAATATGAAACAGACAGAGCAACTAATAGAAGTAGGAAGGGCATATATCGAAACGCTTAATATGCTAGATTTGTTCCACCCTGAGGATGTGGCTCATATTCTTGACATTCTTGACTGTGTACATCCGGATCCAGGCTTTCATTTGGGTATTTACATCGAAGAGCCACCAACAGACAATTGGTTAACAAATACTTGTGACCAATCCTGGTTTCATTGTTATCAGGGAGATGAGGAGCCGATTATAAAACGTCCATATAGGCATGATGGAATGGTATACCATTACCAGAACATGCGCTATCTGCGATTTATTTTCGACCTATTCAACCATCTCACAATAGATCAAACAGCTATGGGAGCATGGCAAGTCTATCTACTAAGCATAGCTAAAACGTTATTGCCTTTTTCAGGGGGATTGTATTATACCAAACGAGAACTAATATTCTCTCTTGATCAACTAAAGAACAAAAAGCGTTTGTATGATAAGGATCAGAACCTCATATTTAAAGACTTTGATACAGATGTGTCGCCTTGGGTCAATATAGAGGGGGCGCAGGCAGTTGTATCTTGTTGTTATTGGAATAAATGGCAAGGATTGGTTAGAGAGAACGCAAAAATTTTCTTTTTTAATAATAGGGTGTATCTATTAGAAGATTTTGAAGAAGAAGTACTGTTTAAATACCATTGTGGTATTATTTTTTAAATAAGTAGAATTATGTGGTTAGAATATTTTTTCAATATAACGAATGGTAATCTGTCTATTTTTGACGTGATGCTAGGCGACGGCAATGATGAGCGACGTGACATATTAGCTCAAAAAGGTATTACATCAGAAGAATGGGGACAAACAAATGAGGGGGAGTATACGAACACCATCAATGATGACGGCACCCAATATTTAACAAGGGCTACCCTATTCCTTAAAGGATTTAACATCACCCAAATAACAGTAGAAATGGAGTTTTCTTCATTTCCAAACAGCTTATCAGATTCATTCTTAGGTATTACTAAAGAAATGGAGAAATATGGCATAGCTGTGTTAAAGCCACAATGGACAGTTTTAAACGACAGGATCACATGCCAGTATATAACTCATAATCCACTTTGGGATGTAGAGGTTGATATAAAGATAGTAGATAAAGGGATCACATATATCACAATCTCGTTGTCTGCTAGTTTTATAGACGATAAAGGGCAGATGGCTAAAGATGCGATTGGTGTATACAAAATGGCAAGCGAACTTGTTAGAGAAAACAGGCAATTAGTAAACTATCGTCGTAATCATCCCCAAAACACAATCTTGATATAATAACATCAAATGAGCATATTAATTAATCGCTACAGAGAAAGATATTTACGTAATAGAAATAAAAAAGCAATGACAGATAAATTGGAAAGATATCTGTTTCTGGACATAGACGGTGTCCTCAATACTAATCGTTATGGCAATTATCTAGTAAATAATGACATGAACGATTGTGACGAGGATGGAGACCTATTTGATCCAGAAGCAGTAGCAAACCTGAAACTCATTTTGGAAAGTGTGCCAGATACCAAACTCATTATCTCATCCTCGTGGCGATTTAAAGGTTGGGATTGGATGAACCTACTTTGGAAGAAACGTAAGCTACCTGGAACCGTCTATAGTATGATTCCAGGACTAGAAAAGGTAATGTTTGCCTCTCATGTGCCAGGTCAAAGCAACAGCTATTCTGTTTATCCCTACGGTACTAGAGGTATAGAAATATATGAATGGCTACGACTTAATGCTTGTCAGAACCCACTCTCGTATAGATACGCCATCATCGACGATGACACGAGCGACTTCCTGTTGATGCAGAAAGATCACCTTGTAGCGACCAACCCATGGGATGGCATAACAAAAGAGGTGGCAGTTAAAGCAATAGAGCTTCTTTTGTAAAACAGAGTATATTATTGAGGAAGTTTTCATACCCCACTAACAATGGTACATTGGTACATTAGTACATTTTGAATAATAAAGAAATCAGGGAGTGCAGTTATGTACTCCCTTTATTGTATGTAAGCGTCTATCTGTGCGGCAATGTCGCCAGCCAGTACGGCACCGTAGCCCACACGGAGCTCGATAGTGGGACGAAGCGGGTCGTTGGTACCG
>CADAOD010000029.1 GCA_902789415.1 uncultured Prevotellaceae bacterium | reverse complement strand
CATTCCGAACAGAGAAGTTAAGCCCACCTGCGCCGATGGTACTGCAATGCAATGCGGGAGAGTAGGAAGCCGCCGTCTTTTTTAAACGCGAAAGCCCTGAGTTAGAAATAACCCAGGGCTTTTTTTATGCGCCTACACAGCTTGTAGCTCCTAGCGCCGTCACAATCGCGGTCGCAATCGATGCAATCATCTGCACAATAAATTTAATCGTCTCTTTCTTACTCATAATTTTTTAATTTTTAATCACCGTTCGACTCATTGCCACCGCCATTGCTTGGCTGATTATGTACAAGATGTGCGACATTATTCGTCTTGGGTTGAGCACTATCTTTGAGAAATTGCGTAATCTGGCTCGTGATGTGAAGATGCTTGAAGAAAACAGCGAAATGCGTGTACAGCGCTGGTTGTGCATGGAACGCCGTTTCATGGAGAAGTATTGGGAAGCGGCTGCAAAAACGGGTTTGCCCTAAAGCTTTGTTAACTATCTATTAAAACATATACTTGTTTTTTGCAGTTGTTGGGTGATTGTGTAGTTTGTTGACTGCAGAAAAATAACCTCCTTTTTATTATGAATTAATTTTGCACTCGCAATCAAAAAGCAAAATTAATTTTTTAAGCGTATGAAGTATAAAGTAATGTCTTCGCGACAGAATTTGAAAGTTAAGGCTGTAACAGCCAACGAGCGAAACGCCTATGGTGTAAGAGTTAAAAGGTGCTGCGCCAGTTGTATGTTTAAGGATATGACGAGAACTGTTTCATCGCGTTACTGCACGAAGAAAGAACGCAAGGTTAATCCTAGTGGTGTGTGCGACTTGTGGAAGATGAGCAACCTCTTTTCGACATTAATTCCCGGTTCTAAAAACCGATAATAATAACTATTAATTTTATTTACATTATGAAAACAATTCTGTAATACGCCGCAAAAGTTCAAGGCCACGGTGGCTCAGGCCATGTTTCCGCCTCTGATGTCGTACCCTCGCAAACTTAGCTTTGTGTATATTGATAATCAGGTTCGCGAACTTCGAGCCAACTGTCTGATAGTAGCCGGAACAGGCTCGGGTAAGGATTCGAGTACCAAGCAACCCCTCGCCCATATTATTGCCGATATGAAGCAGCGCGATGAGGAGAACCGTCGCCGACTTAAGGAGTTTAACGACGAGTATAACTCGAAGGCCGCAAACAAACAGAAACCGCAACGCCCCGACGATTTGATACGTCATGCCGACGATGATATGCCAACATCAAAGCGTGGCCCTCGCAGCTTGCTCGATTTGTTGCTCGGTACGTTTACTATCGATGATGCCAAGCAGGTTCGAATAAAACTTGGTATGGACACCGAAAAAACAGGCAATATGGTTAGCACCTGGAAAAAGCGCCATTATGTGGTACAGATGGCAGATGGCAGTTTTAAAAAAGCATCAGTACATTAAGCATTATGACTACAACAACCTCCCCTTGCAGGGGGGTAAAGTTTGAGAGGAATCAGCTCGGGGCTGGTTCCTCTCCGTTTAGTTAGTAAAAAGTTAGTAGTACTTAAAAAAAAGGATACTATAGTATTTCTAAAGAAACAGGCACACCTGCCTGGGGACTGGTACGTGGCAGTAGCTAAATAGCCCTGCCAGGGACTTGTCCACTGGCAGGGTGCTTTTAAGTGTACCAAATAGATGGCATTGGGTTTTTTGACATCGACTCAGCTTTCTGCTGGTCAAGCTGTGTCTTTTCTTGCTGTGTTTCGTTTTTAGTCGTCATAAGCAATCTCTCCGAAAATTGGTTATTATTATTATTATTATTATTATCTTTAAGTTCTGCAAATATACGCATCAAATCCGTAAAATTGTTCTCCATTGTCTTGAAAATTAAAATTTATTAACGTTTGTATTTTGTTTTATGAATATTTATCCGTTCTATCTGTAAAATCGTTGCAGTAAGGTGCATTTATCGTTTCATCTGCAGTTTTAGTGTTAATATACGGCGAACACTCTGGTTGATGCGCTCCTCACTGATGGTGCCATCGGCTACAGCGGCCATCACGGCATCGAAAGCCTCAACATAGTTGCGGGGATCGAGCACGATATCCGAACCGGCCAGGATACTGCCAACTGCCGCCTGGGCTGTGGTGTACTGATTGGTGATGGCTCCCATGCTGATGGCATCGGTAACAATGATGTTGCGATAACCTAACTCGCCACGCAGCTTATCCTGCAGGATAATGGGCGACATGGTGGATGGCGCATCGCTACCTGTAACGTTAGGCGCGGCAATGTGGGCAGTCATAATAAGCTGGCAGCCCCACTTGATACCTGCACGGAAGGTTACCATCTCGCACTGCAGCATCTCGTCCCAGGTCTTCAGCGATTTGGCATAGCCATAATGGGTGTCGGCGGTAGTATCGCCATGACCGGGGAAATGCTTGATACAGCCAGTAATGCCGGCATCTTTCAGACCCTGCAGATAATTGGTTACCATGGGAGCGGCCACAGCAGGATCGTCGCTAAAGGCACGCGGACCGATAATCACATTATCGGGGTTGGTGTTTACATCGGCCACAGGGGCAAAGTCGATGTCGAAGCCGTATTTTGTAAGATAGGTGCCGATGGTGTTTCCGCACTCGTAGGCGTTGGCGGGATCGCCGGTTTTACCGATAGCCTCCATCGACTCGTACTTCTTGACATCGAAATTGGGATTGTTGGCGATACGTGCCACACGACCGCCTTCCTCGTCGATACACAGTAGCGGACTGCCGTTAAGCGAGCGTATCTGCGAGATGAAACCGGCCAGCTGACTCTCGTTATCGATATTCCAGGCGTAGAGTATCACGCCACCCACGGGATAATCGGCGTTGAGCGCAGTCATGCGATCGTTAAGTTGCTGCAGCTTCAGGTTCTCCAGTTCAGAATAGGCCGTCCAATGTATAGTGGTGTCGAGCACCTCGGGGCGCACGTAAAACATCTGACCTACTTTTTCGCGCAGCGTCATCTGCTGCAACTCTTGCTCAACCTGCTCGGCCTGCGAGGTGGCGGGCACATCGTAATTGGTACAGGCTGTTACTACCAAACCGCAAAACAGGACGGCGGTCTTCGTCCATAACTTAGTTGTTTTCATCATTTATTATTTATAGTCGTCAAAAAAATAGATTAAATTAATTCGATTGCAAAAGTACAAAGATTTAAGCAAACCGCCAAAACAATTGCCTAAAAGTTACAAAAAAATGAGGAACGAGCATCGCTGCTGGTTCCTCTTTTTGACGTTTTTTTAAAACTAACTTATTATCAACTATTCTTCAGTCATTTATTTAATTCGAGTGCAAAGGTACAAAGAATTTAGCAAACCGCCAAAAAAAAAGCCGAAAAGTTAATTTTGTAGTTTACTTATTGATTTGGGTTAAAAAGTAAGTTGATTATGAGTAAAAAGTAACTTGATTTTGATACAAAACTAAGTTGATTTTTCAAATATAATAAATTATATTTGTGTAACGAGTGTAACGAGAATATCAAACTTCTCTTATAGAAATACATTTGGTTCCAGGTGAATATATTTATATAGAGAAAGTTACAAAAACTCGCTACACTCGTTACACCCTTTGCTGTATTACAAAATTAGGCATACCGCCAAAACTATTGCCAAAAAGCTACTTTTGGTTTATCAATAAGTAGCTTTTCACAAGGTGAAACCTTAGTTTTCGTATTGCAAAAACTTACTTTTTGATGTGCCAAAAGTAGCTTTTCGCACCCCAAAAAATCTTGGGTAGTGTCGATAAAGTCTTGCCCCTCGCGGGAAACTTACCCGGATAGCCAAAGGTAACCTTTTGACGTGGCCGCTCGGCTTTGCCGCTTCGTTTATCGAAGAAATATAAGAAATGTTTCTATACGCTCCAAACTTTTTGGAGAAATATTTCAAATTTCTCCTCGTTTCTTTCTCTAATTCCAATTTATTTTGTACTTTTGCAACTGTTATCTACCCATGATGGCTTTGAACTCCTTATCGAAGCAGTGAGCTGTAGGGTGGGACACTACATATTGGAAGGCGTTACTGACGCTTTGTTTTTGGACAATCGAACTACCACAATCGACAAGTAATCAAAAACATTGCAGAGGTGGCTCCACGGGTTGTGTATTAGCATCTCCGTAGTGTGCTCAGAGGCTTATGCCTCAAGCACACTTTACGGTGTATCTATATGCTTCCAGCGTTGGTGTTTACTCTGTCTGTTTTATTACTTGGGCTGTGGTAGGCCTGATTGTCGAACAGGCGGATGTTAAGCACCACGTTTTTCTTTATGTAGATACTAAATTAAGTAAAACCAATCTGAATTAGGTGCTTGTCAGAACAAAAAGAATAATTAAAGGCAAAAGAGTAACTGACATAACATATATACGAGAATCATTTCGCTTCTGAAGGTACAGAACTGGAAATCTAATAATGCAGAAGCAGAAAAGATAATGACCTCGCACGAGAAGTTTGCGTGGGGGATTCGTTATGCTTTTTCTGCAGCGTTTCCAGTCGCTTGTACCTGAGCATGACAGCCCCTGCGTTTTTCGGAAATGCAGGGGCTTTTTTATGCTATAGTATTTGATATGAAGAAACCGGGCACAGAAAAAACCTTTTTAGACCTGGCTGAAATTAACTCAATAATGCCTCCCGAGTTAAAACTAAACTCGGAAAGGTTTGCTCGTGGCGTATATCGTGCTGCGAATGGATGCCTTATAAGCGTGTCTAATTCTAGGGTTTATACAAAAGGTAATATGGCATGGTACTATGTTTATGCTGACCGTTATGCTGACATGGGTGTTAAGTTCATGTTGTTTACTGTAGGGCTTTTGGGTCTTGTTCTTGTTCCTATGGATGTATTCCAAACTTATAAGCTGGGTTGTTCATGGAAAGAAGGATTGATGCGAGGTGAAAAAAGATATCGAATTGATGTTGCCAAAAAGAACGATATTTTATATTTCATCAACAATTCGCATCGTCATCAGAGAGAACTTGATTTGACCTCGTTTTTTTACCCGTTTTCTTTGTGATAAAAATCGATAATTTGAATAATATAAAAATGAAAGTAATTAGTCTATTTAGTGGTTGTGGAGGCTTGGATCTGGGTTTTGAAAAAGCTGGGTTTGAGGTTCCTGTTGCAAATGAGTTTGATCCAGCCATTTTTGCAACGTTTAAGGCGAATCATCCTAACACCAAGTTAATTGAAGGAGATATAAGAAATATTTCGGAGAACGATTTTCCACAGGATATCGATGGTATAATTGGAGGCCCTCCATGCCAGTCGTGGTCTGAGGCAGGTTCTCTTAGAGGAATAGATGATCAGCGTGGTCAATTATTTTTTGATTATATTAGGGTGTTAAGAAAAACTCAGCCAAAATTCTTCTTAGCGGAGAATGTAAGTGGAATGCTTGCCAATCGTCATTCTGATGCAGTAAAGAATATCCTAAAGTTGTTTGACGAAAGTAATTATAATGTTTCACTAACATTAGTTAACGCTAAGGATTATGGCATTGCCCAAGAACGTAAAAGAGTCTTTTATATAGGTTTTAGAAAGGACCTTAATGTCAACTTTGTATTCCCTGAGGGCTCTACAAAAGATGATAAAAAGAAACTGACGCTTAGAGATATCATCTGGGATTTGCAGTTTACGGCAGTTCCTTCTGCAAGTAACAATAAACGTAATTCCGAAGCTATTAATAATAATGAGTATTTTACAGGCGCATATTCTCCAATTTTTATGAGCCGTAACAGGGTGAAATCGTGGGACGAACAAGCATTTACAGTTCAAGCATCTGGTCGTCAATGCCAGTTACATCCTCAGGCGCCTAAAATGGTCAAATTCGACAAGAACGATTGTCGATTTGTTGAAGGTAAGGAGAATCTTTATAGAAGAATGACTATTCGTGAAGTTGCTCGAGTTCAGGGCTTCCCTGATGATTTCAAGTTCATTTACGAGAGTACAAATGATGCTTATAAGATGATAGGTAACGCTGTACCGGTAAACCTCGCATACGAAATAGCATTGGCAATTAAAAAAGCATTATCATGAGCAGTAGAAGTAATGACCAGGGAAGGGCATATGAATATATAACCCTTATAACACTACATTCTGAAATTTCAAAAAAAAGGAAGGCTACTATTAAACAAAATAGTAGTCTTCTCGCGGCCAAAGATGCATGGGGCAATATTGATCGTAATCTCCAAAATACGCTGTCGCTAAGTGCAAAATCTATTGTTCCAACAATCTTTGAATTGGAGCCTCTTATTCTTGAAGATGATGGTGATGAAGTTGAATTGTTTATTCAAAAGGATCAAAAAGGAGAAGATGGTGATGTTAGGGATATTCTTATTGTGCGCAGCGGAATTGAGTGGGAAATTGGTTTAAGCATGAAACATAACCATTTTGCTGTCAAACATAGTAGATTGTCACCTTTGATTGATTTCGGCGAAAAATGGTTTGGGTACAAATGCTCAGATTCGTATTGGTCGAAAACTAAACCGATTTTTAACAAACTCGAAAAATATAAAGCATTAGGGACTTTGTGGAGTGAGGTTCCTAAGAAACAAGAAGATATCTATGTTCCAATTCTTAATGCTTTTATAGAGGAGATAAATAGCGCCTATTCTGCCCATAAAGATATTCCAGCTAAGATGACTGGTTATTTGCTTGGAGAATATGATTTTTATAAGGTTATAAGTATCGATAATGAGAAAACAACCAGAGTGAATGTTTTTAATTTATATGGTACTTTAAACCAGTCAGGAAAGGTTAAGAAACCTAAACGTATTATCCCACAAATACCATTGCCAACTCGTATTGTTAGTTTGGGCTTTAAACCCAAGAGTAAGACTACAGTAGAGTTGTATATGGATAATGGTTGGCAATTCTCATTTAGAATTCATAGTGCTGATAGCTATGTTGAGAACAGCTTAAAATTTGATATACAAATTATCGGCATGCCTGCAACCATAGTAACGATTAATTGTCGATGGAAATAAAGTGAAAGTCGTATCTCTGTTTGCTGGTTGTGGAGGTTTGGACCTTGGCTTTGAAAGGGCTGGCTTTGATGTAGTGTGGGCAAATGAATATGATTCTTCAATACATGCTACGTATAGAAGGAATCATCCCCAAACGAAGCTAAATACCTCTGATATTAGGGATCTTGCTGCACAAGACATTCCAGATTGTGATGGTATAATTGGGGGACCTCCATGCCAGTCATGGAGCTTAGGAGGCAAATGTCTTGGAATTGAAGACGACCGTGGAAAGTTGGTTTTTGATTATATTCGCATTGTGAATGCTAAGAAACCCAAATTCTTTGTCATGGAAAATGTGCCAGGTATGGTGTCTTCCAAACATATTCGGGCATTTAATGCTTTCCTTGACCTGCTTCGTGATGCTGGGTATATAATAAAATACGAACTCATGAATGCTGTCGACTTTAAAATACCTCAAGATAGGCTTAGGGTTATTGTTGTGGGAATAAGACGTGATTTAAATGTTGAATTCTTGTTCCCAGATAAGATCGATTCATCTCCCGTTACATTGTTTCAGGCTATAGGTGACATAAAGGTAGCGCCTGTACCCTATGAAAAAGAACACGTATGCATTGAAAAGGCTAGTATTCCTAATCATGATTACTATACGGGTCCTTATGATCGAAAATTTATGGCAAGAAATAGAGTGAGAACATGGGAAGAACAATCGTTTACCATACAAGCTCAAGCCAAAAATGAGCCTCTCCATCCACAGGCTCCACCAATGATTTATGTGTCTTCTAATGAGAGAAAATTTGTAAAAGGTAGGGAGTCGTTGTATCGTAGATTGAGCGTTAGAGAGTGTGCAAGGATACAAAGTTTCCCGGACAATTTCATTTTCTATTACGATAAGGTGGAAGATGGTTATAAAATGGTTGGTAATGCAGTTCCGCCACGTTTAGCATATCATATTGCATTGTCAATAGAAAAATGTTTTTCGTCATTGTATTCACATAAAGGGAAATCTGATCTTGCTTTGGTTGGTTATGTGAAAAGTGAATCCGACTTTGCCATAATAAGGCGAGAAAAGGTATATTATATAAGAGGTGGAAATAGGGCTGGAGCTCTGCAATATGGTCAGTTAAGTAAGCCTGTAAAATGGTTATTGCTTCATCATGACAATAAAGTGGAGTTGTTCGAATTGCATTCAATTAGTGTTCAATGTTGCGATAAAGATTTCCTTCTGGAACTAGGGTTCAGGCCAAGTGGAAGAGAATACTGGTTGTTTAGAATAAAAGAAATGGTTGCCAATGATGTGATGATGTCGTCTATCTTGGAAAAAGTTAATACATTACAACGTCGTCCTCAAATTGTTGAGATTGAAAAATAAAAAGCAATATGCTTGTATGTTTGGGCCAAAAATATTATCTTTGCACCCATATGAATAAGATAGAGAAAATTTCATTTGGTTATGAGGGTAAAGAATATAGTGTGGCAAATATTCCAGACGTCATAACTGGTACCAATCGTAATATATTGATTGGGCCTCATTCTTTAAATATTGTTTTGTATGATGACGATAAAGGATATGCAGATGACAACGCAATGCGAATAGACGAGCAAATATATGCCTATCTGGAAGATGAGTACTTCTCATTATCTTATGTAGACTTTTTAGAGCGAGTTAAAGAATTGTTGGACTAATTGTGTGTAATTATAGTTATGAACCGAAAAATTTACGTGGCAAGTAGCTGGCGCAATGAGTATTATCCTGAGGTTGTGGCGAAGTTGAGGGAGGCTGGGCATGATGTGTATGACTTCCGTAATCCGCCTTCGGGGGATCCTGGGTTTAAGTGGAGTAGCGTTTCGAATGATTATATGGAGTGGAGTCCAGCTCAGTATCGTGATATGTTAAAGCATCCAAAGGCTGAGCGTCAGTTTCATAATGACATCGAGGCGATGGAGGCTTGTGATACTTGTGTGTTGGTGCTGCCTTGTGGCCGCAGTGCTCATACTGAGGCAGGATGGTTTGCTGGGCGCGGGTGTAAAACTATCGCCTACATTCCTGAAAAGCAGGAACCTGAGCTGATGTATAAGTTGTTTGACAAGGTCTGCTGCAGCATGGATGAACTGATAGAAGCATTGAAATAATATGGACAAACTATCTCCTGAGCAACGGCACAAGAACATGGTGGCGATTCGTGCGAAGGACACGAAGCCGGAGATTATTGTGCGAAAAGGGTTGTGGAGTAGGGGATTTCGTTATCGCTTAAATCATAAACGATTGCCAGGGAGACCAGATATCGTACTCAGGAAATATCGTACTTGTATTTTTGTGAATGGATGTTTTTGGCACGGGCACAATGTGGACATGGAGTTAGTTGAGAATTCGGAGTGCTGTAAGATTCCGAAGAGTAATAGGGATTTCTGGGTGGCGAAGATTAGGCGCAATAAAGAACGTGATAATGAAAAGCAGCGCGAATTGGCCAAAATGGGTTGGCACTGCATTACGGTTTGGGAATGTGAGCTAAAACCATCGAAACGGGAAGAAACACTTGACTCATTAGCTTTTACCTTGAACCACATTTGGCTTCAAGACCACAGTTTGAAGAATGTGGCTTATGCAGCCATAGAAGAAGAGAATGATAGCATGTTGATTGCTGCTGAAGAATAAATAGCCTCCGCCTCTATACCAGAGCAGACAGTATAGGGGCGGAGGTTTTATATAGAGGTGTTAGCTGAGAAGAACTAACTTATTCTGATGCATATCATAAGCAATAGGGTGGGCGAATGATATACTGTGTCCATCGTGGACGCTGGTGGTGTCGATACCACGACGTTGGAATTCATCGATTAGAGCTGCGTCGTGATAAGCGCGCATCGAAGTGAAACCTCGATGATTTACTTGGGCATTGAATACGTTAACTAACTCTGCGATTTGCATATCGGCAAATTGCAATGCAAACTTGATGTAATAAATGTGCTGTTGCATAACTTAGGATAATTTTGAAGTGAATAATAATGTTGCTTCCACATCGTACCTTGGCCACCGTGACATCCTAATGTTCGGTTGGTGAGTCCGCCATAAAGGCGACTGCTCTTGATGTTTCGGGTGCAAAGGTACTAAGATTTCTGTAGAGAACCAAAAGAAATGGCTGTAAATTTTGTGGAGTGCGAAAAAAGTTGTAACTTTGTGCCATGGATATCAACCAGAATATATGATACAAATAGAAGTAGTAGCAGCGATAATACACGATGAGGCTGGGCGGATATTCGCCACGCAGCGTGGATATGGGGATTTTAAAGATGGTTGGGAGTTTCCTGGGGGCAAAATGGAACCAGGCGAAACGCCCGAGGAATCTTTGAAACGTGAAATATGGGAGGAACTGGAAACAAAAATCACCGTGGAGCGGTTGTTTAAAACCGTAGAGTGGGATTATCCTAAGTTCCATTTAACTATGCATTGCTTCTGGTGTCATGTTGAGAGTGGGGCACTAACGCTAAAGGAGCATGAGGCTGCCAAATGGCTTACGAAAGAACAGCTTGATAGTGTGGATTGGCTACCAGCAGATTGGGTGGTGGTTGAGGCTATCAGAAAGAGGAATGATGTTGATTCCTCTTTCTGATAATTTGGCAGAACGCCAAAAAAAATGCTAAAATATTTGGAAGATATTGAATTGTTATGTATATTTGCAAACAAACAATTTAATGAAAACCTTTATGAAGCAGATTTTGAACTGGGTGCTCGTCGCCACCCTCGTTTGCGGCGCAAGTGTGTTTACATCATGTACGTCGAATGACGACAAACCTGCCCAACCCGACCTTTCAACAAAGTTGATGGGCAAGTGGATGGTGGACGAACTAGACGGTCAGGCGTGTCCTACTAACCTGAAAGCAGTCATTACTTTCTTGTCGCCGACGGAAGCGTATGGTAGTCTTTCTGACTACTATAGCGAGTCGTGGAACAACCATGCGTCGGCTGAAGTTACGATTAAAGGCAAGAATGTAACGCTTAGAGCGAAAGAAAATGAACATACTACGCATGTGACGGAAGCAACCATCTACTCCATTACTGATAAGGATATGATGTTGAAGTCTGACTGGAAAGTCTATGTTGACGGTAATGTGGTAATAAATGAGATCTACGACAAAGAGCGCTATATACGTGTGACAAACGACTATGAGAATGATATTATTGGCACATGGGAAGGCAAGGTGACTAGCACTGAGGACGAACACACCGATGGCGAACTGCACCGCTGGGAGTATAAAGCCGACGGCACCTACGCCTATTATAGTAAGGTGGAGGGGCAATGGCAGTCGGACACTGATTATCTTTCAAACTATTTCGTAGATGGTATCTTGCTCTGCACCCGCTGGAAGAAGACGGCCGATAGTGAAGAGTTGCGCGAGTGGTGGGAGATTGAGAGCATCAAGGATGGCGTGATGAAGTGGACGGCGCTGCGTATGCGTGATGATGGTTCAACCTACACCGCCACCTTCCAGATGACAAAGGTTGAATAACTTATATAAAACGTCAGAAAATTATTTCTGACGTTTAAACTCCATGGTCTTGGGCAATTTTTGCCACTTTCCTTTGAGGGGAACCTTTAGTGTGCTGCCCGATTCTTGCTTGAGTACGAATACCGAATCGCCCTGAACGGTGAGGGTGGCGGTGAGGTCTTCGCTGCCGTAATCGTTGATCATCTGCAGCGTGGCTTTGTGGCCCTTCACCTGGGCATCGGTGATAATCCAGGCAAACGAATTGAAACGTTTACTAAGATATCCTGGCACCTGGCCAAACAAATCCTGCCCGGGTACGGTAACATCTTGTTGGTAAAAATTAATACGCATCACTATATCGTACTGCTTATTTATAAGGTACGCGCGAAAGGGACCATCAGCCTGCTGAGCGCTGGCCGTAATGCTGGCTAAACACAGCAGGGCCGAAACTATTAACTTATTCATTTTTCAACACTTATACGTTTTATACGGCACAAAGATACTAATCTAAATCATCTTTTAAACGTTTACGTTGAAAAAAATAACAAAAAGATTAGTGATTTAATAATTTTTTAATTATCTTTGCAGCCAATTAGTTAGTTTAACATGGTTAATAAGCGAATGATGCCAGACTACATCTTCGAGGCAAGTTGGGAAGTCTGCAACAAAGTAGGGGGAATTTACACTGTGCTTTCGACACGAGCCAAGACCCTGCAAAACACTATGAAGGACAGGATTCTTTTTATAGGTCCTGATTTTTGGAACGAATGTGAGTGTCCCTATTTCAAAGAAGAAACTTCTCTGTTTGCCGATTGGCAATGGGAGGCAAAAGAACAGGGGCTGAAACTTAAGGTAGGGCGCTGGACGATTCCAGGAGAACCTATTGCTATTTTGGTGGATTTTAAGCCGTTCTTTGAAAAGAAGAACGAGATTTACGGTTGGCTGTGGGAACACTACGGCGTGGATTCGTTGCATGCCTATGGCGACTACGATGAGGCCTCGATGTTCTCGTATGCGGCTGCCTTGGTAACGGAGAGCTTCTATAAATTTAAGAGCGTGAAAGGCGAGTGGACCGGGAAAACCAAGGTGATCTATCATGCTAATGAGTGGATGTGCGGTCTGGGGCTGCTGTACCTGAACAATAAGCTGCCACAGATTGGTACGGTGTTTACGACCCATGCTACGAGCATTGGCCGATCGATTGCTGGCAACCAGAAGCCGCTTTACGACTACCTGTTTGCCTATAACGGCGACCAGATGGCTGGTGAGCTGAACATGCAGAGCAAACACTCTATTGAAAAACAGACTGCCCACTTTGCCGACTGCTTTACGACAGTGAGCGACATTACGGCTAAGGAGTGTGTTGAGCTGCTGGATAAGCCCGTTGACGTGGTGCTGCCAAACGGTTTTGATAATAGTTTTGTGCCCGGCACAGCGCAGGCTTTTGCCCGCAAGCGTAAGGCTGCCCGCAAAAAGATGCTGGATGTGGCAAATGCATTGCTGGGTGAGCAGCTGGACGACGACACGCTGCTGATTTCGACTTCGGGACGATATGAGTTCCGCAATAAGGGAATCGACGTGTTTGTTGAGGCTATGAACCGACTGCTGCGCGACCGCGACCTGAAAAAGAAGGTGGTGGCCTTTATCGAGGTGCCCGGTTGGGTAGGAGAGCCTCGCAAAGATCTGCAGGAGCGACTTGAAGCATTGGACAAGGGACAATCGAACTTTGACTCGCCACTGGATGTGCCTCAGGTGACGCACTGGCTGCACAATATGAGTCATGATAACGTGCTGAGCATGCTGAAATACTTCGATATGCACAACCGTAAGGACGAGAACGTGAAGGTGATTTTCCTGCCTTGCTATCTGGATGGTAATGATGGTATCGTAAACATGACATACTACGATGTGGTGCTGGGCAACGACTTGTGTATCTATCCATCGTATTACGAGCCTTGGGGCTATACGCCACTCGAAGCAATTGCCTTTAAGGTGCCTTGTATCACAACCGATCTGGCAGGATTCGGACTGTGGGCCAACAAGGTGTTCGGTCACGACGGACAGCTTGAGGATGGTGTGAAGGTGATTCACCGCACGGATTACAACTATAGCGAAGTGGCCGATAATATCAAAGATACGGTGGCTGAGTTCTCGAACATGACTAAAAAGCAGATTGAGACTTGCCGCAAGAATGCTGAAGCCCTCTCGGAGAAGGCTCTCTGGACTCACTTTATCGAGTACTACTACGAAGCGTACGACATCGCGCTGCGCAAGGCGCAAGAGCGAGTACATTAAACATTCTTGCGTCCCTTCGGTAGCAAGCGCCACCCTGCGGGATGTCGAGCGATTGTTAGAAAGATTAAAGAAGAATTCAAATAAAATTTGAGAGATTATGAAAATTAAAGCTGATTATGCAAATGCTCCAATGTGGAAGGATTTGACCGTAAAGTCGAGTCTGCCTGAAGAACTGAAGTGTTTGGCCGAGATTGCCCACAACATGTGGTGGGTATGGAACTACGAGGCTCGCGACTTGTTCCGCGACCTGGACCCTGAGCTTTATCATGAGGTAAAACACAACCCAGTTATGCTGCTTGAGCGACTGAGTTTTGCCCGTAAAGAGCAAATTGTAAAGGATAAGGCACTGATGAAGCGCATTAAGAGCGTTTACGCCTTGTTCCGTAAGTATATCGACGTTGAACCCGACAAGAAGCGCCCATCGGTGGCTTATTTCTGTATGGAGTACGGTATCCACTCTGCCCTGAAGATTTATTCAGGTGGTCTGGGTATGCTGGCTGGT
Source organism: uncultured Prevotellaceae bacterium (assembly GCA_902789415.1). Taxonomy (GTDB): domain Bacteria; phylum Bacteroidota; class Bacteroidia; order Bacteroidales; family Bacteroidaceae; genus Prevotella. Next base: position 18,778 of record CADAOD010000029.1, on the reverse strand, counting down.
GACTACGTGAAGGAGGCTTCTGACTCAAATGTTGATATGTGTGCCGTTGGTTTCTTGTACCGCTTTGGTTACTTTACACAGAGTCTCTCGATGGAGGGACAGCAGGTGGCCAACTACGAGGCACAGAACTTTAGCAATCTGCCTATCGAGCGCCAGCTGGATAAGGATGGTAACCCTATGGTTATTGATGTGCCTTACACTAACTACCAGGTTCACGCTTATGTTTGGCGTGTAAACGTGGGTCGTGTAAAGCTGTATCTGCTGGATACCGACAACGATATGAACTCGGAGTTTGACAAGCCTATCACCCACAGCCTGTATGGTGGCGACTGGGAGAACCGCTTGAAGCAGGAGATTCTGCTGGGTATCGGTGGTATGCTGCTGCTGAAGAAGTTGGGCATCAAGAAGGATATCTACCACTGTAACGAGGGACACGCTGCCCTGTGTAACCTGCAGCGCTTGTGCGACTATATCGACGAGGGATTGACATTTAACCAGGCTCTGGAGCTGGTACGTGCCAGCGGTCTTTACACCGTACACACACCAGTACCTGCCGGTCACGACTACTTCGATGAGGGCTTGTTTGGTAAGTACATGGGCGGTTACCCACAGAAGTTAGGTATCTCGTGGGATGAGTTTATCGGCATGGGCCGTACTAACCCCGACGACCACAGCGAGCGTTTCTGCATGAGTACATTTGCCTGCAACACCTGTCAGGAGGTTAACGGTGTATCAATGCTGCACGGATGGGTTAGCCAGAAGATGTTTGCCCCAATCTGGGCCGGTTACTACCCCGAGGAGAACCACGTGGGCTATGTAACCAACGGTGTTCACTTCCCAACATGGTGTGCTACCGAGTGGCGCAAGGTTTACGCTAAGTACTTCGACGCTAAGCACATGAGCGACCAGAGCAACGAGGAAATCTGGCACGGTATCTACAACTGTCCTGATGAGGAGGTTTGGGCTACCCGTATGGCACTGAAGAATAAGCTGTTTGACTATATCAAGGAGCAGTTCCGCGAGAAGTGGCTGAAGAACCAGGGCGATCCTTCGCGTGTGGTTTCGCTGTTGGAGGGTATGAATCCTAACGCACTGGTAATTGGTTTCTGCCGCCGCTTTGCTACTTACAAGCGCGCACACCTGCTGTTTACCAATCTGGAGCGCCTGAGCAAGATTGTGAACGATCCTGAGCACCCAGTAATCTTCCTGTTTGCCGGTAAGGCTCACCCAGCTGATGGTGCCGGTCAGGGCTTGATTCAGCGCATCTACGAGATTTCGCAGCGCGACGAGTTCTTAGGTAAGATCATCTTCCTGGAGGACTACGACTTCCTGCTGGCCCGCCGCTTGGTATCGGGTGTTGATATCTGGATGAATACGCCTACACGTCCACTGGAGGCATCGGGTACATCGGGCGAGAAGGCCGAGATGAACGGTGTAGTAAACCTCTCAGTAAAAGACGGTTGGTGGCTGGAGGGCTATCGTGAGGGTGCCGGTTGGGCTCTTACCGAGAAGCGCACCTATCAGAATCAGGGTTATCAGGATAATCTGGATGCAGCTACTATCTATGGTCTGCTGGAGAACGAGATTATCCCATTGTACTACGATAAGGATAAGAAGACTGGATTGTCGAAGGGTTGGGTGAAGGTAATCAAGAACTCGATTGCTCAGATTGCTCCTCACTACACCATGAAGCGCCAGCTGGACGACTACTACGAGAAGTTCTACAACAAGCAGGCTAAGCGCTTTAAGGCTCTGAGCAAGGACAACAACAGGCTGGCTAAGGAATTGGCACAGTGGAAGGAAACCGTAGCTGAGCGCTGGGATGCCATCCGCGTGGTTAAGGCCGAGTGGACTTATCCTGCTGCCGGTATCGAGACTGCACAGAAGTACACCATCCGCTACGTGATTGACGAGCAGGGCTTGGAGGATGCTGTTGCACTCGAGAAGGTGAACGTATATATCAACAAGGAGGGCGAGGAGAAGATCTTCTCAATCGAACCTCTGAAGGTGGTTGGCCACGAGGGTAACAACTATACCTTTGAGGCTACGCTGGCTCCACAGCAGGCCGGACAGTTTAAGAGCGCTATCCGTATGTATCCTAAGCATAAGGAGCTGCCTCACCGTCAGGACTTCTGCTACATTAAGTGGCTGGAGCTGCCTAACACTAATGTGTAATTACATAGGTAAAAGCATAAAAAAGAACCCGGGTTCAGTCTTTGAACTCGGGTTTTTTATAGTTTTGCTGAATGTATCGGCCAAGAACATTCTGGCTGTTGCGTTGGCCCGTTTGCGTGATGCAATCGCTGATGCGGCGGTGCAGGCTATCTACCTGCTGCTGCAACCGCTGGCGGTGGGCCGCATTGGTGCGGGTAGAGAGCTGGGCCAGACGGATGAGCTGGGTGCCAAGCTTCTGCACGGTATCGTTAAGGGCCTGCCACTGATTGTTGAGCACGGTGCCCGACACACGAGAGGGGCGGGGATGCTGGTAAAGCTCGATGGTTATCTCGCCCGGCTCTAAGAAGAAGCTGCAACTGCTGAGCTGCTGGCGGTTAAGGTAAGCACGGCAGAACAGCGTGGTATCGGTGGTGCCGACAAACTTAAAGGTGCCGCCGCTGACAATGGCCTGACCGAGTACCTTTTGTGGCGGGTCTTCGAAGGCTAGCGTTACGGTATCGCCATCCTTCAGCTCGGGGGCGCAACCCTTTATCTGATAAACATCAGACTGGCAGGCGCAAAGCACAAGGCCTGCAACTGCCAGTCCGATAAAACTACGGTGGGTCATTATACGATGTATAAATCGCTAATACTCTTGTTATCGATTACACGCTGGATGGCCTCGGCAAACATCTCGGCTACGCTGAGCTGCTTAACCTTTGCACAACGCTGGGTGTAAGGAATAGAATCGGTGAATACAATCTCCTCGAGGGCCGAAGCCTGTACGCGATCGCTGGCAGGACCACTCATGACGCAGTGGCTGGCGCAAGCACGAACGGTTTTGGCACCGTGCTCCTTCATCAGGTCGGCTGCCTTGGTAATGGTACCGGCAGTATCAACCATATCGTCGATAATCACTACGTTCTTACCTTCTACCTCACCAATAATCTGCATTGATGCTACCACGTTGGCGCGGGCACGGGTTTTGTTACACAGCACCAGTGGGCAGCCCAGATACTTGGCGTAGGTGTTGGCGCGCTTTGAACCACCAACATCGGGCGAAGCGATTACCAGGTCGTCGAGGTTCAACGACTGCAGGTAAGGCAGAATAACGTTTGATGCATAAAGATGATCGACAGGAACGTCGAAGAAACCCTGAATCTGATCGGCGTGAAGGTCCATAGTAATTACACGGTTAACACCAGCAGCGCTCAGAAGGTCGGCTACCAACTTTGCACCAATGCTTACACGGGGCTTATCCTTACGGTCCTGGCGGGCCCATCCGAAGTAGGGGATAACGGCATTGATGGTGCGGGCCGAAGCACGCTTAGCTGCATCGATCATCAGCAGCAACTCCATCAAATTGTCGGAACTGGGGAAGGTGCTTTGAACCAGGAAGATGTCGCGACCGCGGATACTTTCCTCGTACGAAACAGCAAACTCTCCATCAGAGAATTTTGTGATTTGTAACTTACCTAACGGACAACCAAGACTTTGACAGATTCGCTCTGCCAGGTATCTCGTGGCTGTTCCTGAGAATACCAAAAAGGAGCTCTTATCACTCATTGTTAATACCTATTTATATTATATATTAGTACTTTAGCATGCTAATCGATAGTTTTTCGCAGTTTCTCAAAGTGGTTAAGAAGGGCCTTGTAGTCGATCTCGTTGTGGATGTTGAAGCGGTTCCATAGGTCGCCGCATATCACCATGCCTCCAAAACCTAAATCCTTGATAGCCTTTACACGGTCGAGATTCATTCCGCCTAAGGCAAACACCTTCTTATCTATTAAACCTTGCTTTGAGGCCTCGCGCAACTCGTCCATCGTAAACGTCTGCTTTTCGTCGGCGTTGGTCTGACTGTCGAAGATGGACTGCAGAAAAACATAGTTCGACTTCTTTTTTGTTTCCTTGAGTTCGCTGATTGCGTGGCACGTGCGGCTGATGTTGCCTTTATAGCCTACAGGAGCCTCGGTGAACGCATCGTCGATATGTATGCCGCGCAGGCGGTACTCCTCTTTTAAGTAGAAGTGACCGTGTACGGTGATTCTGCTGTGATAGTCGTCGCCAAGTAGAGTCAGTAAGCGCTCAGAATACATGGGCGAAGCACCTGGTTTGTACAGGTGCAGATTATCCAATCCCTCCTCGAAGAGGTTTGCAAGTATCTTGTCCTCCTCGACGAAGAATGTGGGTTTCGTCATTACAATAAGCTTCATTTTTGCCATCTGTTCTCTTTCTAACTGCAAAATTACACCAATTTTTCGATATTCGCACCACTTTAGGCAAAAAAATAGTGATTAGGGGGCATTTTTCAGAAAGTTTTAGTAATTTTGCATCCTGAAAAGAGCAAAAGGAGGATTTTTAGTTAGTAAATTAGATAATTGTAAAATAGTAAAATTAAAGAAAGATGAAAGCATTTGTTTTTCCCGGACAGGGAGCACAGTTTGTAGGAATGGGTAAGGACTTGTACGACACCAACCCACTGGCAAAGGAACTTTTTGAGAAGGCCAACGAGATTCTTGGCTACCGTATTACTGATATTATGTTTGCTGGTACCGACGAGGAGCTGAAGCAGACTAAGGTTACACAGCCCGCCGTTTTCCTTCACAGCGTTATCTCGGCACTCTGCATGGGCGACGCTTTTGATCCTAAGATGGTTGCCGGTCACTCACTGGGTGAGTTCTCGGCTCTTACTGCTGCTGGCGCCCTGAGCTTTGAGGATGGTTTGAAGTTGGTTTACGCTCGTGCTATGGCTATGCAGAAGGCTTGCGAGGCTCAGCCCTCAACTATGGCTGCTATCATTGCTCTGCCCGATGAGAAGGTAGAGGAGGTTTGCGCCGAGGTTAGCAAGCTGGGTAAGGGTGTAGTAGTTGCAGCTAACTATAACTGCCCCGGACAGCTGGTTATCAGCGGTAACGTAGAGGCTATCGAGGAGGCTTGCGAGCGCCTGAAGGCTGCTGGTGCTAAGCGTGCACTGGTGCTGAAGGTGGGCGGTGCTTTCCACTCGCCACTGATGCAGCCTGCTAAGGACGAGCTGCAGGCAGCTATCGAGGCTACTGAGATTAAGACTCCTAAGTGCCCCGTTTACCAGAACGTTGATGCTAAGCCTCATACCGATCCCGCTGAGATTAAGGCTAACCTGATTGCTCAGCTCACAAGCTCGGTTCGCTGGACTCAGAGCGTACAGAACATGATTGCCGATGGTGCCGACGACTTTACTGAGTGCGGTCCTGGTAAGGCCCTGCAGGGTATGATCGCTAAGATCAACAAAGAGGTTTCAGCACATGGCATCGAATAAGATGATAATTTATCAGGTTTTTACGCGATTGTACGGCAATCATAACGTTACTCGTAAAGAGGATGGCACGATTGCCGAGAATGGTTGCGGAAAACTGAACGACTTCACGCCCAAATCCTTGAAAGCTATCAAGGAGATGGGCGTGAGCCATATTTGGTACACTGGTGTTATCCGACACGCTTCGCAAACGGATTACACCCAGTACGGCATTCCCAAACAGCACGCTGCGGTGGTGAAGGGTAAGGCTGGTTCGCCTTACGCCATTACCGACTACTATGATATCGACCCTGATCTGGCCGAGAACGTAGAGCAGCGCATGCAGGAGTTTGAGGCGCTGGTTGAGCGCACGCACAAGGCCGGACTGAAACTTATTATCGACTTTGTGCCCAACCATGTGGCACGCCAGTATCACTCTATCTGCAAGCCACAAGGGGTGAAGGACTTGGGTGAGGAGGATAACCCACAGAACGGATTCGACCCGCAGAACAATTTTTATTATTGTCCCGGTCAGCGTTTCCATCCTTACTTCGACCTGTATCACGGCGAGACCGAGGAGTATCACGAAGAGCCCGCCAAGGCTACGGGTAACGACTGTTTCCACAATGCACCTGGCATGAACGACTGGTACGAGACGGTGAAGCTGAACTACGGCGTGGATTACTATGCCGGCGGCGTGGGACACTTTAATCCTATCCCCAACACGTGGGATAAGATGGCGGATATACTGCTGTTCTGGGCGGCTAAGGGCGTTGACGGTTTCCGTTGCGACATGGCCGAGATGGTGCCTGCTGCCTTCTGGCACTGGGCTACGGATAAGGTGAAGTACCGCTATCCTGAGTGCGTGTTTATCGGCGAGGTGTATAATCCTGCCGAGTATCGTAACTACTTAGGTGCAGGTTTCGACTACCTGTATGATAAGGTGGGTATGTACGATACGGTGCGCAGCGTGATATGCGGCCAGCAGAGTACCCATGCGATTACTGGCGCCTGGCAGCAGACGGATGATATCAAACAGCACATGCTGTACTTCCTGGAGAATCACGATGAGCAGCGCGTGGCCAGCGACTTTTTTGCTGGCGACGGCCGCAAGGGTATTCCTGGATTAGTAGTATCGGCCCTGCTGCAGCAGAACCCGCTGATGATTTACTTCGGTCAGGAGTATGGTGAGCGTGGTATGGATAAGGAGGGTTTTAGCGGCTGCGACGGACGAACAACCATCTTCGACTACTGGAGCGTGGATACGATGGTGCGTGCGGCTAACCGCAAATACACCATTCGCGAAAAATACATATACGATATGTACCGTAAGGTGATGACGCTGGCACAAAAGGAGAAGGCCATCACGCAGGGCGAGATGTTCGACCTGATGTATGCCAACGGCCATCTGCAGCGCCAGTATGCCTTTATTCGTAAGCACGGCGGTGAGGCTATCTTAGTGATTGCCAACTTTGCCGACCAGGCTACTACGGTGAACGTAAATATTCCCGCCCACGCCTTTGATTACTTAGGTCTGAGCGAGAAGAACTCGCAGGTAACCGACTTGCTAACAGACGCTAAGTTCCGTCTGCATTTTAAGCGCGACGAGGCGGTAGTGGTAGAAGTTCCTAAGAACGGCGCCGTAGTGCTGAAGTTCAGAGCATAAACAATAATTCCCGCCCAGTTGGGCGGGAATTATTGTTTTTATATTTCGTTGATGCTGCCGACGCCGGAGCGGTGGGTATCCTTCTTTTTGGGATGGCCGCCGTACTCTAACGAACCAACACCTGATACATGACCCTCGATGCTCTCGCTGGCGTAGCACTCGATGCTGCCTACACCCGATACGTTGGCTTTAACGTTGAGTGCCTTAAGCTGACCGGCCTCGATGCTGCCTACACCGCTGTTGCGCAGCTCTACATCGTCGGCAATACCGCTTATCTCGATGTGACCAACACCGCTGTTGATAATCTTCAGGCGGTCGGTATCCAAGCTGTCCATCTCGATGCTGGCGGCACCGCTATTGTGGATGTTAATCAGGTCGGCGGTGTAAACCTTAATGGTTACGTTGCGGGTATGGATATTGATACTCTTCTTGGTGTTAGCGATGGTAAGCTTGCCATCCTTGCTCTCGAACTTATACAGTTCCTGGTAGTTATCGGGGGCGGTAAGCTCGATGGTGCCGCTCTTCTTCTCGTCCTGTACAATCTCTACATGACCTACCCAGCTCATGTTAATCTCCTCGAAGGCAGATACCTTGTAGGTCTTAGTGATTACGTTGCCACTGGGTTCGATCTGGTTGCCGGTTCCGCTCCAGTCGCCTAAGTTTACTTTGCAAGATGTGAGCGCCAAAACGCTGAACATCAAAAACAATACTTTTTTCATACTTCTTTATTACTTTAATTGGTTTATTTTTATAGGTTTGACGCACAAAGGTATGAAAAAGTTGCAAGAAACTTGCTTTTTTTAATTAAAATTCGTATTTTTGCGCCAAAATTTTAAAGATATGGCCGATTATATATTAAACGAGCACAACAAAGAGGAGTTTCCACCCGCACATACAGCCGAGCATCTGCTGAACCAAACGATGATAAGGATGTTTGACTGCGGACGATCGTATAATGCCCATGTGGAGCGCAAGAAGAGTAAGATGAGTTTCCACCTGGACCAGAAACCATCGCGCGCCGAGGAGCGTGAGATAGAGGAGCGCATGAACGACCTGATTGAGCAGGATCTGCCTGTGACGTTTGAATTTGTGACCCGCGACACGATACCCGATGATGTGACGCTGGACCGACTGCCCGATGATGCATCGGAGACCATCCGCCTGGTGCGCATTGGCGATTACGACGTGTGCCCTTGTATTGGTAAGCACGTAAGGAGCACCAGCCAAATAGGGCGCTTTGAACTATTAGGCACCAATTGGGATGAGCAAGAACGTTCGTTCCGTGTAAGATTTAAGATAGTACAATAACAAAAAAAATCCCGCTCGAACGGCGGGATTCTTTGTTGTATTATTGCTGTGCTTGGGGAATCTGAATTTTTGAGAACACGGGGTTGTGGTCGGAATAACTTACCTCGCGCTTGTAATACGAGAGACCTAAGAAGGCCTTATCGTGGAAGATATAGTCGATGCGCACCTTTTTATTGCCACCACGGAAGGTGTACATAAAGCCGCTACCACACTCGGCAAAGCCATCAACCCTATCGCCCAACATGGTGTTGTAAACGTAAGAGTAGGGCACATCGTTGAAGTCGCCGCATACGATGATGGGGCGCTCGCAATCGCGCATGTCCATCGCCAGGATGTTGGCCTGCCCCGAACGGGCAATCATACCTAAGGTGTAGTTGCCGTAGAAGGCACGCATGAGCGCATTGCTCTCGATATCCATACCCTGATTCATGAGCTTACCAGCCTTGTGCAGGGTGGTGTTGATACCGGTGGTTTCCAAGTGGGCGTTATACACACGGATAACGGTGCCCTTATAGTTTACCTCGGCCCACATGGCGCTGTTGTTGGTCATCTCGAAGTTCATGTTCTTCGACTTAACGATAGGGTAACGACTATAGATTACCATATCGTGCTCGCCCTGTGCCATAAAGGGGAAGTACTCCTTGTACAAATCGCTGTTCTTCTTGTCGCCGCTCTGGTCGTTGTACTCCTGGAAACAGGCCACATCAACCTTCTGCTTCTTCATCTCGCTCAGGATATCGGCTGCGATAAAGCCCGAGGTTTCGCGACCGAACATGGCCACGTTGTAGGTAGCTACCTTAATACCGGGTTTAGAGTCGGCAAGCTCGTCGAGCGAACCAAACTGATAAAGGGTGCCTGAGTAGGGAATGCAGCACAGAATGGCAATGAGCGGAATAAAGGCCCAGTGGAAGCGGCGCATAACAACCCAGTAAATAAACAGCACCACATTGACTGCTATCAGCACGGGCAGGGCATACACCAGCATGGCGCGAGCGGTATTACCTGCAGGCTGAACATCACCGCCGTAGAGACCCACGATGGTGAATATCATAACAAGCACTGTAAAAATAAGAATTGTAAACGAAAAGTACTTTTGTACAGCTAGTTTTCCCATAATGTATAGATAATACGCTAAAAAATATATTCTTTTAGTCGAGATACTTGCCAACCATCTCAATCAGGTTCTCAACCTTAAATGGCTTGGGCATGAACTCATCGCAGCCAGCATCCTTTGCATCGCGGATATTCTCCTCGAAGGCATAGGCGCTCAGGGCGATAACGGGCGTCTCGCTATCTACCTCCTTGATAATACGGGTAGCGTCGAGGCCGTTCATCTCGGGCATACGAATGTCCATCAGTATCAGGTCGGGGTGCTCCTCTTCGTTCATGGTTACAGCCTCGATACCGTTATGGGCACGAATAAGGCGGTAACGCTTGTGGAGCACAATCTTTACCAGTTCGTAGTTGCTATCCTCGTCCTCGGCTACCAGAATGGTCTTCTTATTCTTATTGTCGGGGCGACCGCTCACACGAATGGTGCGAACGTTAGAGGTGGTGGTATTGCGGGCGGGTTCGGCGCCACCAATGGTACCCTCGAAGGGCAGCACAAAGTGGAACAGCGAGCCTTCGCCTACCGTTGATTCGACATATATCTTACCACCCAACTTCTCGACGATAATCTTACACAGCGCCAAGCCTAAGCCGTAGCCGTTGTTGTTCTCGGCATCGCGAGATACGTAGGTGTTGAAGATATGCTGCAAATCCTCGGGCTTGATACCCGAACCGGTGTCTTGAACAAAGAATTCGATGTTTGAACCTTCGTCGAGCATGCGATAACCATAAGTGATGCTACCCGATGAGGTGTGCTTTAAGGCGTTGCTGATGAGGTTTGAGAATACCTGTGTGATACGGTTAGCATCGGTGTTGAAGGTAACGGCCATGTTGGGTTTCTTCCAACTGAGCTTTACTGTCTCGGGGCAACGGAACTTAAACAGATTCTTAATACTGTCGCAGAGCTGGTTGAGGTCGGTGCTCGACTTCTTCATCACGATCTCGCCCGACTCTACACGTGATAGGTCGAGAATCTCGTTTACCAAACTCATCAAACGGTTATTGTTGCTTTCAATGATTTCGAAGAACTTCATGCGATCATCCTGCGAGTCGGTCTCGACAAGAACGCGAGAAAAACCCTCGATGGCATTCAAGGGGGTGCGGATTTCGTGACTCATATTGGCTAAGAACAGCGACTTCATCTTGCTTGCTTTCTCAGCTTTCTGGGCCTTCTCCTCATACTCTTTCAGCTTCTGATTGGCGGCCTCCAACTGCTCCTGTGCAAGAGATAATTTGCGGTTGGCCTCCGCATATTTCTGAAGCATTATTTCCTTCTCGCTATAATCCATAGGTTCATCAAATCACTATTTGGCTACAAAGGTAATGCTTTTTTTGTAAACACAAAAGAAAAATGAAAGAATTTTGCAAAAAATTCAACTTCTTTTGGCTTTTTCCCATGCACCACTTTGGTTATGGTTGCTGAGGTAGGCCATTCCGCGGAAAACATTCAGGTTCATAAACACAAAATAGTAGGCGGTGTAGAGCAGCTTGTTCTTAACGCCGTGACGGGCCAACAGCCAGCCGAAAAAGGCCGACAAGTAGAACAGCAACTGCAGCGCTAACATGATATCGTAGAACAAACCTGCACGCATTACCGAAAGTAATACGTTGCTACCCAGTAAGATAACCATAGCAATTGGAGTAACGCTCCAACGTAGTACACGGTGACTGATGTACTGGAAGCTTACCAGTGGGTACTTGATGGGGTTGAGCAAACTGCGCAACCACCAGATGCTTTGCAAGCCGCCAGCTGCGATACGGCGCTTGCGTTTACTTTCCTCGAAAATGTTGGCCGAACCGTACTCCTGCGCGTAGGCGTCGGCGGTGTAGGCGATGCGCTTGCCATCCTGTACGATGTACATTGACATCATGAAATCGTCGAGTAGGGCGTTGTTGGGTACGTCGCGAACCAGCTGGGGATCGATGGCGTAAAGCTCGCCGGCGGCACCCATGGCCGAGAAGAGTTCGCTGTCCCATCGCTTAAGAGTACTCTCGTAACGCCAGTAAAGACCTTCGCCCTCGGCTGCCATCTGACCCTCCTTGCGGGCAGCCACGCGTTTCTCGCCCGACACGCAACCTACGGTGGGGTCGGTAAACAAACGGGCAATCTCCTTCATGGCGCCGGGATTAATCATGGTATTGGCATCGGTAAAGGCTACGTAGCGGGTTTTGAGTTCCTGCAAGCCGTGCTTGAGGGCTGCCGTTTTGCCGCGGCGCTCTGGACTGAACACCACATCAACCTCGGGGTAGGCCTTAAGCAACTGGTTTGTGTTATCGGTGCTACCATCAGTAACCCACATGATGCGGAATTTTTCGCGCGGGTAATCGATAGCTAAGGTGTTGGCCATCTTCTCGGCCACCACATCTTCTTCGTTATAAGCACAAATAAGCAGGGTGATGGTGGGCAGGTCGGCATCGGCAGGCACAGCGGCTTTGCGGGGGGCGCCCGCAAAAAGCCGTTTTAGCCTGAGGATAATGTATAATAGAATTCCGTAACCTAAGTAGGTGTAGAATACTATGAGCAACATAGCCCAGAATAAGGTTTTTAGTGTAAACATAGACTTCGATATAAGAGTTTTATTACTTTGTTTCGATTTCTTCCTTCATGTCGATATACTGCCTGTCGGCATCGTAGAACTCGTACTGAAGGAAAGCCAGTTTCTGCGAGGGGATGACCCGTACGCCCAGTCCGTACTTCATTTGCCACTTCATCTTGAGGCTGAATAAGCCTTGATTAATGTAGGCGGCAACGTAAGGATGAACGTGCAGATAGAACTTTCGCATACCTATCTTATTTACAAGGGTATCAATCTTACTCTCGAGGGTATCAGTGAACAATATGCTCGACTTGATAGTGCCTTTACCGAAACAAGTGGGGCAGGTTTCCTCGACGTTCACATTCATAGCAGGGCGAACGCGCTGACGGGTAATCTGCATGAGTCCGAACTTAGAAAGGGGCAGGATATTGTGCTTGGCTCTATCCTTCTGCATGTTCTTGCACATGCGCTCGTAGAGCAGCTGGCGATCCTCGGGTAACTTCATGTCGATAAAGTCGACAATGATGATACCACCCATATCACGGAGTCGCAGCTGGCGTGCCAGCTCGTCGGCAGCTCCGAGGTTGGTTTCGAGGGCGTTGGCCTCCTGGTTGTTCTCTTTCTTGATTCGCGTACCGCTATTAACATCCACTACATGCATGGCCTCTGTGTGTTCGATAATCAGATAAGCACCATGTTTGTAGTTTACCGTTTTTCCAAAGCCCGACTTGAGTTGCTTGGTTACATCGAAATTATCAAAAATGGGTACCGTGCCGTTATAGAGCTTCACGATGTCCTTCTTTTCGGGTGCGATGAGTCCCAGATAGTTCTTGATTTCGTCGTAGATGCCGCTGTCGTTTACATGGATGCCGTCGTAAGTGGGATTGAAGAGATCGCGTAACAGAGCTACGGCTCGGCTTTCCTCCTCGAAGCAGAGTTGTGGGCGCTCTGTGGTTTTCTGTACTTTGCTAATCACATCTTCCCAACGCTTCAACAGAATCTTCAGCTCGGCATCAAGTTCAGCTGCGCGCTTACCTTCGGCTACTGTACGTACAATAACACCGAAATTCTTGGGTTTGATGCTCTGAATAAGCTGTTTCAGTCGGCTACGTTCTTCGCCCTTCTTGATTTTGGTCGAAACAGAAACACCGTCCTCGAAAGGAATAAGTACCAGATAACGGCCGGCAAAGCTCAACTCGCAGGTGAGGCGGGGGCCCTTGGTGTTAATAGGTTCCTTTACAATTTGTACCAGTATTTCCTGACCAACCTTCAAGGTGTTGGCAATGCTGCCATCTTTCTTAAGTTCTGGCTGGATGTGGGCTTTCTGGATAGGGTAGAGCTTCTTGCGGTCGCTCACTACCTGTTTCAGATATTTCTCGTAAGAGTTAAATTGAGTTCCCAAGTCGAGATAATGCAGGAATGCAACACGTTCGGCACCGACATCAACGAAACAAGCGTTAAGTCCTGGCATCAGTTTCTTAACTTTTGCCACATAAATGTTGCCCACCGAGAACGAGGCTGTGCGCTGCTCCTGCTGGTACTCTACCAACTGCTTATCCTCGAGCAGGGCAATGCTAATGTCCTTTGGTTGCACATCAATGATAACTTCACTTGTCATTGTCTTTTCTCCTTAATTGTTCCTTAATTTCTGACGGGATGTCTCGTTTGTACTAAAAAGGGTGTGCCGCTCTCCTTGAGGGATTAGCAAGACACACTCCTTTCATTTCTTTACCATTGGTCACAGAGGATCAAGATTTACTTGCTCTTATGACGATTCTTGCGCAGGCGCTTCTTACGCTTGTGAGTAGCCATCTTGTGGCCCTTCTTTTTCTTTCCGTTTGGCATAATACTTAAATTTATAATGTTAATTACTTCATTTTTTCAATAAAACTCTTCGAGGGCTTGAAGGCTGGATAGTCGTGAGCCTCGATTACCAATGTGGTATTCTTAGAGATGTTGCGGGCGGTCTTCTGAGCACGACGCTTAACTACGAAAGTACCGAAGCCACGAAGGTATACATTATCCTTCTTTTCAGCAAGACTCTCGCGGATGCACTCCATAAAAGCCTCTACTGAGATGGCTACATCTTTCTTAGCCAGGCCGGTCTCTTCAGCAATTCTGTTGATGATTTCTGCCTTTGTCATTTCTTATCTGTTTCTTTTCTCTTTTTATATATTAATAATGTGTAATCTCGAAATTCTTCGATTTCGGACTGCAAAGTTACTAATTTTCAGCCGATTACGAAAATATTTCTCGTTTTTTTTTCAAAAAATCACAAAAATCACCGCTTTTTGGTCGTTTTTTTGTATCTTTGCAGCACAAAAGAACGAAAAATAACATGAAGCAGACAAAAATTGTAGCTAGCATTAGTGACAGAAGATGTGATCAGGATTTCATTCGCAGTCTTTTTGAGGCAGGCATGAATGTGGTAAGAATGAACACGGCTCATGCCGATGAGCAGGGTATTAAAAACATTATTAATAATGTGCGTAGCGTGAGCCACCATATTGGTATCTTGATTGATACCAAAGGTCCAGAGGTGCGTACTACCGGATGCCCTGAACCCATCCCCTATAAAACAGGTGATGTGGTGAAGATTTTCGGACGCCCCGAAATGGATACTACGCACGACATCATTAACCTGTCGTATGCCGACTTTGCCGCCGACGTGCACGAGGGTTGCCACATCCTGTTCGACGATGGCGCGCTCGACATGAAGGTGATTGGTATTAACGGACCTGCTGTAATCGCACAGGTACAGAACGATGGTGTGCTGGGTTCGCATAAGAGTGTGAACGTGCCTGGTGTACACATCGCGCTGCCAACACTGACTGAGAAGGACCGCAAGAACATTAAGCTGGCTATCGATCAGGATATCGACTTTATTGCCCACAGCTTTGTGCGCTCGGCTGCCGACGTGCGTGCCGTGCAGGCTATCTTGGATGCCTACAACAGCGACATCAAGATTATCTCGAAAATCGAGAATCAGGAAGGCGTGGATAATATCGACGAGATTATCGAGGCTTCGTATGGTATCATGATTGCTCGTGGCGATCTGGGTATCGAGGTGCCCATCGAGCGTATTCCTGGTATTCAGCGACAGATTATCCGCAAGTGCGTTCGCGCTAAGAAGCCGGTAATCGTAGCTACACAAATGCTTCATACTATGATTAATAACCCTCGACCCACACGTGCCGAGGTTACTGATATCGCTAACGCTATCTACTATCGTACCGATGCGCTGATGCTGAGCGGCGAGACTGCCAGCGGAAAATATCCTGTAGAGGCTGTACGCACTATGGCGGCTATCGCCGAGCAGGCCGAGAAGGATAAGATGCGCGAGAATGATATCGAGGTGCCCATGTCGCCTAACTGCGACATCCGTGAGTTTATGGCTCACTCGGCTATCGAGGCTACCGAGAAACTGGGTGTAAAGGGTATCATCACTGATGCCAGCTCGGGCGACACCGCTCGTAACCTGGCTGCATTCCGTGGTCCTAACCCTGTGCTGGCTATCTGCTACCACGATAAGCTGCAGCGACTGCTGAACCTGTCGTACGGTGTGATTCCTGTATATCAGAAGGGACATATTGATAACGAGGTGCTGTTCCATGCGGCTGTACGCATGCTGCGCCAGAAGGGTTATGTGCAGGATGTCGACAAGATTGCCTACCTGAGCGGAAACATCGGCGAGGGAGGTGGTACCAAGTTCCTGGAGATTAACACTGTGAAGGAGGTGATGACTAATCAGTATAAGTTCCACCTGCCACACTCAAACAAATAGACTTTACTTTAAACTAGCATTAATGAATATGGATTTAAAAAGAACACTCATGACGATGAGTATCGCAGCAGTTATGCTGCCAACTTTTGCCGCTGACGGACTGCCTAAAGGTGCGCCCGATTTCAGCAAGATTAAGGAAACCGATTACCTGCCCGCTATCGAGAAGGCTATCAAGCTGAAGCGACAGGAAATCAACAAGATTGTAAGCAACAAGCAGAAACCTACCTTTAAAAACACCATCCTGGCGTTGGAGAAGAGTGGGGTGGAGCTTGACAAATGGCTGAACGTAGCCGAGGGATTGGCCAGCGCACACAAGACGCCCGCTATCGCCGAGGCTGAGAAGAAGTCGACACCGCTGCTGACTGAGCTGGAGAACGAAATATCATTTAATAAGGCTCTGTTTAAACGTGTGAAATATGTTTACGACAACGAGTTTAAGAATCTGAAGGGTGAGGACAAGCGTCTGACCGAGGTGGTGTATAAGAACTTTGTGCGTTCGGGTGCACTGCTGGATGATGCCAAGATGGAGCGCATGATGCAGATTAACATGCGTATCTCGGAACTGCAGCAGCTGTGGGGCGACATGCTGCCCGCTGCCACTAACAACGCTGTGGTTTGGGTGTACAGCAAGGACGAGTTGAAGGGCTTGAGCGATGCTGATATAGCCCAGTGCAAAAAGGATGCCGAGACTCGTGGCGGTAAGGCACCTTATGCTATCGTGATTGTAAACACTACCCAGCAGGCTATCCTGACAAACTTGGCAAACCGCGATCTGCGTCGCCGTGTTTTCGAGGCTTCACGCCATCGTGCCGACGGCTCTGATCAGTATAACACCTTTCCCCTGGTAGTAGAGATTGCTAAGCTGCGCGCCGAGAAGGCCGAGCTGATGGGCTATAAGAACTATGCCTCGTATTCGCTCGAGAAGACGATGGCTAAAAACTCTGATAATGTGTACAACTTCCTGAAGCAGCTGATAGCCGAGTACACACCAAAGGCCCAGGCCGAGACCAAGGCCATCGAGGAGTATGCCCGCAAGGAGATGGGTCCCAACTTTAAGTTGCAGCCTTACGACCGTTTCTACTATTCGGCTAAGATGAAGCAGGAGATGCTGAACCTGAGCGACGACGAAGTAAAGCCTTACTTTAATATCGACAGCGTGATTGTGAACGGTGTGTTCTACGCTGCTCATCGTGTTTACGGCTTGAACTTTGTACAGCGCAAGGATGTGCCTACTTATCACCCCGACATGAAGGTGTTTGAGGTACGTGATAAGAACGGCAAGATGCTTGCTTTGTTCTACAGCGATCCTTATCGCCGTCCCACTAAGCGTGGCGGTGCTTGGATGAGCGCTTTTGCCAAGCAGAGCGGTCTGCGCCAGCAGTTGCCTATTATATATAATGTAACTAATTATGCTAAGGCGCCCGAGGGACAGCCCACGTTGATTACCTGGGACGAGGTAACAACGCTGTTCCATGAGTTTGGTCATGCCCTGCACGGTATGCTCTCAAACTGTTATTACAACACCTTGAGCGGTACCGCTGTGGCTCGCGACTTTGTGGAGATGCCATCGCAGTTTAACGAGAGCTTCGCCTCGATTCCTGAGATCTTCGACCACTACGCCAAGCACGCTGTTACCGGTGAGCCTATGCCTGCCGACCTGAAGGAGAAGATGCTGAAGAGCATTAACTTCCAGACAGCCTACGCTTTGGGCGAGAACCTGGCTGCTACCTGTCTGGATTTGGCTTGGCACCATCTTGCATCAAACGAAATTCCTACAGCCGACGACGCTGCGCAGTTCGAAATCGACGCGCTGAAGAAGATCGGTCTTTACGATACCCAGATTCCACCACGCTATAGCACATCTTACTTCAACCATGTTTGGGGTGGGGGCTATGCAGCAGGTTACTACAGCTATCTGTGGACCGAGGTGCTGGCTTGCAACGTGGCCGATACCTTTGAGAAACTGGGTGCCTTGAAACCCGAGACCGGCGATGCCTTCCGCCAGAAGGTGCTGAGTCGTGGTAACACCAAGGACCAGATGGAGATGTTTACCGACTTTACCGGCATGAAGAACCTCGATGCCTCAGGATTCCTGAAGTATAGAGGTCTGTAAACCTGCTAGTTGGTTAATATTTCCTAAATGATAGACCCTAAATCGGAGTTGTTTAACATTTAAATGTTTTATTATCAATGATTTATTCAAAAGAAGTGGAGAACATGTGTAGCGTTTGTAAGGGCGCTTACCATGGACCTGCACCTATCCCCGAGGAGGGCAAATGGGTAGCAGTAAAGGAAATCAAGGAAATTTCTGGTTACACCCACGGTATTGGCTGGTGCGCACCTCAGCAGGGTGCCTGCAAGCTGAGCCTGAACGTTAAGGACGGTGTTATCCAGGAGGCTCTTGTTGAGACCATCGGTTGTACTGGTATGACTCACTCAGCTGCTATGGCTTCTGAGATTCTGCCAGGTAAGACAATCCTCGAGGCGCTGAATACCGACCTCGTTTGCGATGCTATCAACACCGCTATGCGTGAGCTGTTCCTGCAGATTGTTTACGGACGTACACAGAGTGCTTTCTCTGAGGGCGGTCTGGCTATCGGCGCTGGTCTTGAGGACCTGGGTAAGGGTCTGCGTTCACAGACTGGTACACTCTATGGCACCGTTGCTAAGGGTACACGTTACCTCGAGCTCACTGAGGGTTACATCACAAAGCAGTACCTCGATGTTAACAACGAGGTTTGCGGTTACGAGTATGTACACCTTGGTAAGATGATGGAGGCCATCAAGAATGGTATGGACGCCAACGAGGCTATGAAGAAGTTCACTGGTTCTTACGGTCGCACAACCGAGGAGCAGGGTGCAGTTAAGGCTATTGACCCACGTAAAGAATAATAGGAGGATACGACAATGATTAGAAAAGTACAGTTTGAGAGTCAGGAGCGCCG
>CADAOD010000028.1 GCA_902789415.1 uncultured Prevotellaceae bacterium | reverse complement strand
GCGTTAATTACTTCCATCTTTCCTTATTATTTATACTGGTTAATATCAATAGTCTTTGGCTGCTGAGCGGCATGTGGATGCTCGGTACCCTCATAGATAAAGAGGTTGTTCAGCAGGCTGCGGCCCAGAGGACCCTTTGGCAGCATACCCTTTACGGCGTGACGCAACATCTTGTCAACACCACCGTTCTTCTTGCGAAGCTCAGCTGGAGTGTTGAAGCGCTGACCACCAGGATAACCTGTGTAGCGGGTATAAACCTTATCGGTCTCCTTCTTACCAGTGAATACTACCTTATCGGCATTGATAAGGATTACATTGTCACCACAGTCAACGTGTGGAGTGAACAACCTGGTCAGTGGCATCGATTACCACCCACTCCTTCTTTGCTGTTTCCTTGTTTACAGAAAGTGTCTTGTAACTCAAAGTGTTCATTTTTAAATTTACTACTAAAAAACAGTTTAACTTATTATTTAATATGTACGCGCATAAACTCACTCCCAGGGTCTAACTCCCGGTTGTCAGTCTAACGTCGCAAGAAACGCTGATTCACGAACCGCAATGCCCGGCCAAAGACACCGCTATTCACACAACATTTCACGGGGATTCTAAGCCTCTCCCCTAAATCGGTGTGCAAAGGTACTAACTATTTTTATTATATAAGGTACGCGCAAAAGAAAAAAGCGCCAAATTTATACAAATTTAACGCTTTTCTTTATTTTTAAGATTTCTTTTCTTAGAAATCCATGTTATCTAACGAGTCGCTGAAGTCTTTAGGCTGTTCCTCTTTTGGAGCCTCAGCCTGCTGCTGCTCAGGACGTGGGCGGCGCATTCCCGATTCTGACGAATCGCCTACCCGTTGCCTTTCACCATGACGCTCACCGTTGCGACGATCGCCACGGTCGCCACGACGGTCACGACGCTCGCCGTTACGCTCAGGGCGCTCACGACGCTCACCACGGGCAGGACGCTCAACATAATCGGCAGGCTTCTCAATCAGCACGCGATGAGAGAGTTTGTACTTACCGGTCTTAGGATCAATCTCAAGGAGCTTAACCTTAATGTGGTCGCCCTCCTTAATGCCAGCCTCTTCAACAGTCTCAAGGCGCTTCCAGTCAATCTCGCTGATGTGCAGCAAGCCATCCTTACCAGGCATAATCTCAACGAAGCAGCCGTAAGGCATAATGCTACGTACCACACCGTCGTAAACCTCACCTACCTCAGGAATAGCTACGATGGCCTTTATCTTACCGATAGCGGCATCGATGCTCTCCTTGTTAGGAGCTGATACCTGAACCTTACCTACACCGTCAACCTCGTCGATAGTGATAGTAGCACCTGTATCCTCCTGCATCTGCTGGATAATCTTACCACCAGGGCCAATTACAGCACCGATGAACTCCTTAGGAATCTCCATCTGAACGATGCGAGGAACCTGAGGCTTCATCTCAGCACGTGGTTCGGCAATAGTATCGGTCAGGCACTTCAGGATGTGCTCACGACCGGCCTTAGCCTGCATCAGAGCCTTTTCGAGAATCTCGAAGCTCAAACCATCACACTTGATATCCATCTGGGTAGCGGTCAGACCATCCTTTGTACCAGTGGTCTTGAAGTCCATATCGCCCAGGTGGTCCTCGTCGCCAAGGATGTCGCTGAGTACTGCGTACTTATCTTCGCCTGGATTCTTAATCAATCCCATGGCAATACCCGAAACAGGCTTCTTCATAGGAACACCAGCGTCCATCAGGGCGAGTGTACCAGCACATACGGTAGCCATTGATGAAGAACCGTTCGACTCGAGGATCTGGCTTACCAGACGAACTGTGTAAGGGAAGTCCTCAGGAATCTGGCCCTTCAGTGCGCGCCATGCCAGGTGACCGTGACCAATCTCACGACGACCTACGCCACGCTGGGCCTTGGCCTCACCAGTACAGAATGGAGGGAAGTTATAGTGCAACAGGAAACGCTGATAACCATGCTCAAGCACGTCGTCAACCATCTTCTCATCGAGCTTAGTACCCAAAGTACAGGTAGAAAGCGACTGTGTCTCACCACGTGTAAAGATTGCGCTTCCGTGAGGCATTGGCAGAGGAGAAACCTCGCACCAGATAGGACGGATCTCATCAGTCTTACGACCATCGAGACGAATACCCTCGTCGAGGATACAACGGCGCATAGCGTCGCGCTCCACGTCGTGGTAGTAGCGGTCCATCATAGCGTACTGCTTGGGCAGAGCCTGCTTGGTAACATCGTAAGCGGGCTGATACAGCTCCTTGTTCATACGCTCACGCAGCTCCTCATCGTTCACCTCGTGGTCGTATTCACGCTTTACATCCTTACCAAGTTCCTTTGAGAGTTCGGCCTGGAGCTCACACATTGGCTTGATAGCAGCCATGGCAGCCTTCAGAGCGCCGATCATATCCTGTTCTGACACCTCTTTCATCTCACCCTCAACCATCATGATATTCTCGGCCGAAGCACCAACCATGATATCCATATCGGCATCCTTCATCTGCTCGAAGGTAGGATCGATAACATACTCACCGTTGATACGGGCTACACGAACCTCACTGATAGGGCACTCGAATGGGATGTCTGAACAAGCCAGAGCAGCCGAAGCAGCAAAACCTGCCAGGGCGTCGGGCTGGTCAACACCATCTGCTGAAAGCAGCATTACATTCACAAATACCTCAGCGTGATAGTTAGAAGGGAAGAGTGGACGAAGAACACGGTCCACCAGTCGTGATGTCAGGATTTCGTTGTCGCTGGCTTTGCCTTCGCGCTTGGTAAATCCGCCGGGGAAACGTCCGGCTGCGCTGTACTGTTCACGATAATCTACCTGCAAAGGCATAAAATCTGTTCCGGGAACTGCATCTTTTGCGGCACAAACAGTGGCGAGCAATACGGTGTTGTTCATACGCAGAACAACAGAGCCGTCGGCCTGTTTTGCCACTTTCCCGGTTTCAATGGTGATGGTACGTCCATCAGCCAATTGAAGGGTCTTTGTAATTACGTTCATCTTAATAAAACATCTAAAATATAAAAAACAGCCGCAAAGATACACATAATTATATTAATAAACGAGAAAACTCAATATTTTTTTTAATTTTTCACTATTCATTTTGGTTTTTTACTCGCTTATTCGTATCTTTGCACCCGCAAAACGAAATTCTAATTAGAAAAATGAAACATATTTGTAAAGCAGCAGCCCTGGTTCTGGCTGCATTATCGGTTGCTTCGTGCAACAACAATAAGTTCACCGTAGAGGGCCAGATTGCCGGCGCAAAGGACTCTGTACTCTACTTTGAGAACGTAGGTTTGGAGGGCATCAACGTGCTCGACTCTGTAAAGCTTAACGACAATGGCGACTTCTCGTTCAGTCAGGACGCCAACACAGCTCCTGAGTTCTATCGCTTGCGCATTGCCGACCAGATTATCAACGTTAGTATCGACTCTACCGAGACTGTTCAGGTTAAGGGTCAGTACCCTGGTATGGCATCTAACTACACAGTAAGCGGTTCAGAGAACTGCTCGAAGATTCGCGAGCTGGCACTCAAGCAGATCGACCTGCAGGCTAAGGCCATCGCACTGCAGAGCAACACCGAGTTAGGTATTACCAAGGCTAACGACAGCATTCAGACACTGATTAACGCTTACAAGGAAGAGGTTAAGCGCAACTACATCTACAAAGAGCCTTACAAGGCATACTCTTACTTCGCATTGTTCCAGGCCATCGGCAACTACCTGATTTTCAATCCTCGTACCAACAAGGAGGATATCAAGGCCTTTGCCGCTGTAGCTACCAGCTGGGATACTTACTACCCACACGCTGAGCGCGGACAGAACCTGCACAACATAGCCATCGAGGGTATGAAGAACCAGCGCATTGTTGCAGCTCAGAATGCTGATATTCAGATTGAAGCCAGCAAGGTACAGGAGGCAGGTGTTTTGGATATCGCTCTGCTCGATAACAAAGGTAACATGCGTCACCTGACCGATTTGAAGGGTCAGGTAGTACTGCTCGACTTCCACGTATTTGCTCTGAAGGATTCGCCTGCACGCATCATCCAGCTGCGCGAATTGTATAATAAATATCACGCACAGGGTCTGGAGATTTTCCAGGTAAGTCTTGACAGCGACGAGCACTTCTGGAAACAGCAGACAGCTGCTCTGCCTTGGATCAGCGTTCGCGACGAGGATGGTACAAGTTCGCAGCGTCTGGTGCTTTACAACATTCAGGCCGTTCCCGACTTCTTCATTATCGACCGCGGCAACAACTTGGTTAAGCGAGCTGCTCAGATAGCCGACCTTGAAGCTGAAATCAAAAAGCTTTTGTAAACAATAAATCCCTTCCGGTTCTCTGGAAGGGATTTTTCTTTTTAATACTTACGATTGGGATTCTTGGGGAACCAGCCTCGCTCTACACGTTTCTTTTGTTCAAACAGCTCGCCTATGCCCCATAAGGCCGAGGCGCCAAACACGCCTACAACAGACGACAGGATGGCATTTTCGATAAACAAGGCGCCCGCTACACAAGCCAAGCCCACAATGAGATATATAACCCAGGGACGTGTACCCCAATAATATTCGGTTTTGATTACAATCGGATGCCAGATGCCAATGGCTAAGAAAGTGCTGGCAGCTATAATAATACCTGTAAAATACATAATCAATCAGTTAAAAACTTTGCAACCAACCTTTCAGTTCGAATACCACCTGGTAGTGATAGGCAAACGTTTCGCGATAACCCCAGCCATGTCCGCCTGTAGGATAGATATGGATTGAGGCAGGCACATCGTGCTTATACAGCTGCTGATAGTAATTAAAACCGTTAGCAGCAGGCACAGCCTTATCATCATCGCTCAGCGCCAGGAATGCACGTGGCGTGGTGCGGTTAACCTGCAAGTCGTTACTAAACTCAAATTCCAGCTTCTTATACTCCTTCAGCGCTTTCTTATCCTCGGGCGCCTTACCTAACAGGTTATCGTGCGAACCCTTATGCGTATAGCCCAAATCCATGGTAATTACAGGATAGAAGAGAATCTGGAAGTTAGGCGCAGCATCGCCTTTGGCATGAGTAGCAATGGTAGAAGCCAAATGACCGCCAGCCGAAAAGCCCATAATACCAACATCGTTAGGATTAATATGCCACTCAGCCGCATGACTACGAACCATCTTTACAGCCTCCTCGGCATCAGAGATAGGAACCTGGCGGTTACCATGAGGCATACGATATTTCAGTACAATCAGAGCAATACCCTGGGTATTGAAGAAAGGCGCCCACTGATGCCCCTCGTGGTCCATAGCCAGGTGCTGGTAGCCGCCACCAGGACAGCACACCACAGCGCGCCCCGTCGCCTTTTTGGCGTCAGGCAGATAAACAGTCACCTCTGCCTTATCCTTATCATCAGCACTCACTACCGCTGGACCATCAGGCCATAATTCCATTACTGTACCTTTTTGCGCAAATGTAGCGGCCGAACAAGCCAGCAACATTGCAGATATTACCATTTTCAGATACTTCATTTCTTTAATTATGTTAATCGACGGTGCAAAGGTAATCAATTTATTTTTATTTTTGTATCTTTGTGGCCAGAAACTTGAAACTTTACAAAAAATTATGAAGAAACTCTTAGCTATTACTGCCATCGCTATACTTGCGATGGGTTCTCAGGCCAAAGTAAGACTGCCTCATTTGATTGGCGACAATATGGTTTTACAACAGCAGACCGACGCCCGTCTGTGGGGATGGACCAAGCCTGGCCAGACGGTGAAAGTAACCACCTCGTGGAGCAACGAAACAGCAACCACAAAAGCCAACAAACAGGGCGAATGGCTGGTAAAAGTAAAAACACCAAAAGCCAGCTATACCCCACTATCCATCACCTTCGACGATGGCGACAAGCTTACGATCAACAACGTGCTGGCAGGCGAAGTTTGGGTATGCGCCGGACAGTCGAACATGGAGATGCCTGTAAAGGGTTTCTGGATGTGTCCTGTAAAGGATTATAACCAGGTAGTGATTGATGCCAAGAACCATGCTGGTGTGCGAAGCGTTAAGATACCCAGCGTGATGGCAGCAAAACCCCAGAACGATGCCCAGTGCGAGTGGCGCGTATGTTCGCCTAAGACTGTTGGTAACTTCTCAGCCACAGGCTATTTCTTTGCCCGCACCATGCATCAAGCGCTCGACATCCCCATCGGACTCATCGAGGCCAACAAAGGCGGTTCGCGTGTTGAAAGCTGGCTCACCAAGGAGAATCTGGAGAAATACACCAACGATCCTACCGACTCTGTCGAAATATGCAAAAAATGGGCTCAGTACGACTACCATCGCTCGCTGCTGTGGGGTAACGGCACGTTTAACCCTATCCTGAACTTCACCGTTAAAGGCATCCTGTACTATCAAGGCTGCTCGAACGTTGGCGACCCAGGCGATCAGTATTCGCAGCGCCTGAAGCTGTTGGTTGATCAGTGGCGCAGTCAGTTCGGATTAGGCGAGATTCCTTTCTACTTTGTACAGATAGCCCCCTATCGATACGACGACGATAACAACGCCACAAGCGGTGCCCTGCTGCGCGAACAGCAGTTCAAGGCTCAGCAGATTATCCCTAACAGCTCGCTAGTGTGCATCAACGATTTGGTTTACCCCTACGAATACAGTCAGATTCACCCTGCACAGAAACAGCAGGTAGGCGAGCGTTTGGCCTATACAGCCTTGAATCGCGACTATGGCTTTGAAGGCATCCTCTACCAGAGTTCAACCTTTAAGGATATGAACATTAAGGGCGATGCCATCTACATTCACTTAGACAACAACTACCACACCGATGCTCCATTCGAGGACATCCAGGGCTTTGAGATTGCAGGCGACGACAAGGTATTCTATCCCGCTCAGGCCCAACACTTCTGGCAGCCAGGTGGCGGCTATTGGGACGAGGCAATCAAGCTTTCATCGCCCCAGGTAAAAAAGCCCGTGGCTGTACGCTACTGCTTTAAGAATTTCCAGATAGGCAACGTAAAGAACGGCGCCAATCTGCCATTATTCCCATTCAGAACCGATAACTGGTAAACGCTTATGACAGAGCATCCATTAGAAGTATTCCATTTCTGCCCCAAGTGCGGCAGTCAGGACTTTGAGATTCACAACGCGCTGAGTCGCCATTGTGCCAACTGTGGCTTTACGTTCTATCAGAACCCACGAGCCTCAACAGCCGCTTTTATTCTGAACGAGAAAGGCGAGCTGCTGGTAGCCCGACGTGGCAAGGAGCCCGCCAAAGGCACCCTCGACCTGCCCGGCGGTTTTGTGGATAACGACGAGAACGCCGAAGAGGGCATGGTAAGGGAAATCAAAGAAGAAACCGGGCTCGATATCAATCCGGAAACTGTTGAGTATCAGTTCTCTATCCCCAATGTATACCACTACTCGGGCATGGACATACACACGCTCGATCTTTTCTTCCTATGCCACGTAGCAGGCAAGCCCGATGTGAAAGCCGACGACGATGCCGCCGAACTACAGTGGGTACCCCTCAGAGAGGTGTATGTAGAGCGCTTCGGACTGCGTTCCATACGCCAAGCCATGCACCGTTTCTTAGCACAAAACTGTTAATAAAACTAAAAATCCTCTATATAAATAAGGTGGAAGAGAGTTTTTTGCTTACTTTTGCAGCCCAAAAGAAATATAACGCGACAGAATATGCAAAAGAACTTAGTGATAGTGGAGTCACCCGCAAAGGCAAAGACTATTGAGAAATTCCTGGGAAAGGATTACAAGGTCATGTCGAGCTACGGACACATCCGCGACTTAAAGAAAAGAGAAATCAGCATCGACGAAAAGACGCTGGAACCAGAATATGAGATTCCAGAAGAAAAGGTTAGTCTGGTAGAGGATTTACGATCAAAAGCCAGCAAGGCAGAGACTGTATGGTTGGCATCCGATGAGGACCGCGAAGGAGAAGCCATCTCATGGCACCTTTGCGAAGTATTAGGATTGGACGAGCAGAAGACTAACCGTATTGTATTCCACGAGATTACCGAATCGGCTATACTCGATGCCATCGAGCATCCACGCCATATCAACATGGATTTGGTTAACGCCCAGCAGGCCCGCCGCGTGCTCGACCGTCTGGTAGGTTTCAAACTCTCACCAGTACTTTGGCGTAAGGTTAAGCCAGCCCTGTCAGCAGGTCGTGTACAGAGTGTAGCCGTTAGACTGATTGTAGAGCGCGAGCGCGAGATACAGAACTTCAAGAGCGAGCCTTACTATAGCGTAAGCGGTGTGTTTGCCGTTGCTAACCCCGATGGCTCAGCCTCGGAGGTTAAGGCCCAGTTGAGCAAGCGTTTCAGCACAGAGGACGAAGTATTGGATTTCCTGGAGAAGTGCAAGACAGCCACATTCTATGCCGACGCTATCACCCAAAAGCCTTCAAAACGTACACCTGCTCCCCCATTCACCACATCTACACTGCAACAGGAGGCTGCGCGCAAGCTCGGCTTCACCGTTAGTCAGACGATGATGGTTGCACAGCATCTGTACGAAAGCGGACGTATCACCTACATGCGTACCGACTCTGTAAACCTGTCGCAACTTTGTTTGAACGCCAGCAAGAGCGAAATCGTCAACCTCTATGGCGAGAACTATAGCAAGCTTCGTAAGTACCACACCAATTCAAAGGGTGCTCAGGAGGCTCACGAAGCCATCCGTCCATCATACATGAATATGACAGAGATCGAAGGCAGTGCACAGGAGCGCAAACTCTACGATCTGATTTGGAAGCGCACCATCGCCAGTCAGATGGCCGATGCAGAGATTGAGAAAACCACTGTTACCATCAAAAGCGATGCCATCGAGGAGGTATTCACAGCCCAGGGCGAGGTTATCAAGTTTGATGGTTTCCTGAAAGTATATCGCGAATCGTCTGACGAGGACGAGAACGGCGAGGATTACAGCCACTCACTGCCTGTTATCAAGCAAGGACAGGAGCTCACACGTCGCGAAATCCTTACCACCGAGCGTTTCAGTGCCGGTCCTCAGCGTTACACCGAGGCCAGTCTGGTACACAAGATGGAAGAGTTAGGTATCGGTCGTCCATCAACATACGCCCCAACCATCTCTACCATCCAGCAGCGCGAATATGTAATGAAGGGCGATAAGAAGGGCGAAGAACGCTTCTACTCTATCTACCAACTGAAGGGTAAGCAGATTACCCAGAAAACCCGCAAGGAAATGGCTGGTTCGGAGCGCGGCAAACTATTGCCTACCGATATCGGTACTGTAGTAAACGACTTCCTGATGGAAAACTTCCCTGGCATTATGGACTATAACTTTACTGCCAAGGTTGAGCAGGACTTCGATAAGATTGCCGAAGGCAACGAGAAGTGGAAAGATATGATGAAGCACTTCTACAAGGACTTTGAGCCAACGGTAGAGGAGACTCTGAACAGCCGTCAGAAGTTTAAGGCTGGCGAGCGCGAATTGGGTAAGGATCCTAAGACTGGTCGCCCAGTATTTGTTAAGATTGGTCGATTCGGACCTGTTGTACAGATCGGCTCGTCAGAGGATAAAGAGAAACCCCAGTTTGCCCAGCTGCCCAAGGAACTAAGCATGGAGACAATCACCATGGAAGAGGCTATGGAGCTGTTTAAGCTGCCACGCGACCTGGGCGAGTTCGAAGGTCAGACCGTTAGCGTTGGTGCTGGTCGTTTCGGTCCTTACGTTAAGCACGACCGCATGTTTGCATCACTGCCTAAGGATGCCGATCCAATGTCCATCACACTCGAAGAGGCCATCGTGCTCATCCAGGAAAAGCGCCGTCAGGAAGCTGCTAAGCACATGAAGTTCTTCCTCGAAGACCCCAAACTGGAGATTATGAACGGTATCTACGGTCCTTACCTGGCCTACGACGGACAGAACTACCGCCTGCCAAAGAATCTGCACGAGAACGCCAAGGAACTTACCTACGATGAGTGCATGAAGATTATTGAGCAGATGAAGAGCGAAGAAGGCGATAAGAAAACGGCCAAACGAGGCGCAAGGAAAGGTGCTGGTAGAAAGGCTGCCACCAAGAAAGCAACCACAAAAGCAGAGGCTGAGTCATGAAGCGCATTATCCTGATAGGCTATATGGGAGCTGGTAAAACCACCATTGGTAAGGCTCTCTCAAAGGAGTTAGGCGCTACCTTCTACGACCTCGACTGGTATATCGAGAGCCGCATGCGCAAAACCGTAGCACAGATATTTGCCGAACGCGGCGAAGAGGGATTCCGAAAAATGGAGTACAACATGCTGCACGAGGTGGCAGAGTTTGAGAATGTAATCATTAGCTGTGGCGGCGGCACGCCCTGCTTCTTTGACAATATGGACTATCTGAACCAGCAGGGACTGACGGTTTACCTGAAGGCCGATCCCGAGGTACTGTACAATCACCTGCTGATGGGTAAGGTTGAGCGCCCGCTAATTAAAGGCAAAAGTCCCGAGGAGTTGATAGCATTCATCCGCGAACAGCTCCAAAAGCGCGAACCTTTCTACACCAAAGCCAAGTATACACTCGACGTAAGTCTGATGGACAACTACGAGAAAATCAAGATTAGCGTCGACAAGATAAAAGAACTATTAGATTTATAACAACATTCATATCCGTTTAGAAAATGAAGAAATGGACGATTGAGGATTCAAAGGAGTTGTACAACATCAACGGTTGGGGCACTTCTTATTTTGGAATCAACGACAAGGGCGATGTTTACGTTACCCCCAGCAAGAACAGTACACAGATTGACTTGCGCGAGGTGATGGACGAACTGGCACTGCGTGATGTTACGCCACCAGTACTGCTGCGTTTCCCCGATATTCTTGATAACCGTATCGAGAAAACATGGAGTTGCTTTAAGAAAGCATCCGAGGAGTACGACTACAAAGGCGAGAACTACGTGGTTTATCCCATCAAGGTAAACCAGATGCAGCCAGTGGTCGAAGAGATTATCTCGCATGGTCGCAAGTTCAACCTCGGTCTTGAAGCTGGTTCAAAGCCCGAGCTGCATGCCGTTATCGCCATGCAGTGCCAAAGCGACTCAATCATCATCTGTAACGGATATAAGGATCAGAGCTACATCGAACTGGCCCTGCTGGCACAGAAGATGGGCAAGCAGATTTTCATTGTAGTTGAGAAGATGAACGAGCTTGAGATTATTGCTCGTGAGGCTAAGAAGATGAATATCCGTCCAAACATCGGTATCCGCATCAAGCTGGCCTCAAGCGGCTCAGGCAAATGGGAAGAGAGCGGTGGCGATGCCAGCAAGTTCGGACTTACCAGTGCCGAGTTGCTCGAAGCACTCGACTTTTTGGATAAAAAGGGCCTGAACGACTGTCTGCGACTCATCCACTTCCACATTGGTAGTCAGATCACAAAGATTCGCCGTATCCAGACAGCACTTCGTGAGGCCTCACAGTTCTACATCCAGCTGCACAAGATGGGCTACAATGTCGACTTTGTTGACTGTGGTGGCGGTCTGGGCGTTGACTACGACGGCACACGTTCTCCATCCAGCGAAAGTTCAGTCAATTACTCTATTCAGGAGTACGTCAACGACTGTATCTATACCTTTGTAGATGCTGCCAACAAAAACGAGCTGCCTCACCCCAATA
Organism: uncultured Prevotellaceae bacterium; assembly: GCA_902789415.1. Lineage (GTDB taxonomy): Bacteria > Bacteroidota > Bacteroidia > Bacteroidales > Bacteroidaceae > Prevotella. The sequence goes on along the minus strand of CADAOD010000028.1, from coordinate 23,847 downwards.
TCATCACCGAGAGCGGCCGCTCACTGGCAGCCCATCATTCGGTGCTGGTTATCGACGTGCTTGAGACAGCCTCACTGCCAGAGATGCCCGAGGAGTTTGAGCCCGACGAAAACAGTCATCAGTTGGTAAAGGATCTGTATGAGATCTGGGACAACCTGAGTCCACGCAACGTACTGGAGGACTGGCACGACGCCGAGCAGATTCGCGAGGAGGTTCTCGACCTGTTCAGTCATGGTATTGTTGACTTGAGAACCCGTGCCGAGGTAGAAGCTATGTATTGGAGCGTTTGCCACGAGATTCATGCACTGGCCAAAAGCCTCAAGCATATCCCCGAGGAGCTCATGAAGATCGACAAACTTTTGGCCGACAAATACTTCTGCAACTTCTCGCTGTTCCAGAGTCTGAGCGACTCATGGGCCATCGACCAAGTGTTCCCCATCATGCCTATCCAGCGTTTGGACGAACGTCCCACACGTAATGCTACCATTCAGGACATTACCTGCGACAGCGATGGTAAGATAGCCAATTTCACCACCAACCGCCACAACTCGCATTCGCTGCCTGTGCATGCACTCAAGAAGAACGAGCCTTACTACTTAGGCGTGTTCCTCGTAGGTGCCTATCAGGAAATCTTAGGCGACATGCACAACCTATTTGGCGATACCAATGCCGTACACATCTCTGAGAAAGACGGCACCTACCACATTGATCAGATTATTGATGGTGAGACCGTAGAGGAGGTACTGGAGTACGTACAGTACAATCCCAAAAAGTTGGTTCGCCAGTTGGAGGTCTGGGTAGCCAAGAGCGTAAAGCAGGGCAAGATTAGCCTCGACGAGGGCAAGGAGTTCCTGTCCAACTATCGCTCAGGACTTTACGGATACACCTATTTAGAATAAAGAGCAAGGACGATAAAAAAGGGAACGACTATGAAGAAACTTAATCTTGGGCTATTGTTAGCCACCTTATTATTTAGCACGCTGTTCACAGCTTGCGCTAACTATGATGCCCCTGTAGTAACCCCTACACCTGAGCGGCAGCGTACAGAGGCCACTCTGGCGCTTATCAAGATTTGCGACGAGAATGCCGAGGTTAAATCGCTTCTTGAACATGCAATAGCACAGGCTGCAGAGATAAACCCCGACCGCCGCTACAATCCAGCTCAGTCGCTCAGCGAATTCTACGATTTCGTAGATTGGAACGTGCGCCAGCTGCCTTGGGATGTCATGATACACCAAGCGCCAAGCGACTATGGGCGTTCACTCTACGGTCGCACCGATCAGGGCATCGGCTACTTCTGGTTCATCGTCGATCAACCACTCGACGAACTGAAGGACCGTGGTTTCTTCTACCCCACCGTTGAGTTCGTAGAGCCCTTTGCCTCGTGGCTCAGCACCTACAGCAATACCTGGGGCGATTTCCTGAATACCGAGGCCAGTTGGAACGACACCTATTATAATATGGTGAAATACGACCCTGAATGGGGCCTTACCGAAGGTTGGTATGGCGAGGGCAACCAGTGGCGCACCTTCAACGAGTTCTTTGCGCGCAGCCTGGCATCTCCCGACATGCGTCCCATTGCCGACACAGAAGTTGTATCTCCTGCCGACTCCTGGCCAAAGCTGACCTGGAAGATTGATGACAATAACCAGTTACAGTATCCTCAGGACTTGCAAATCAAAACAGCCAAGATATCAGACATAGCCCAGCTTATCGGCAATGACTCACAATATAAGGATGCCTTTGCAGGTGGCACACTCACCCATACCTACCTCGATGTCAACTGCTATCACCGCTATCACTCACCAGTTGACGGTGTACTCAAGGAACTACGCACTGTTCCTGGCGTATCGGCTGGTGGTGGCTACACCCTGTGGGATGACAACGAGAAACTTTACTATTATGTGAACGACTTGGGATTCCAGATGGTAGAGACCCGTGCCTGTGCCATCATTGAAACCCAAGACTACGGCTTAGTAGCCATGCTGCCTGTAGGCATGTCACAGATATGCAGCGTAAACTGGATTCCATCGCTTCACGTGGGGCAGCAGCTTCATCGCGGCGATGAGATGGGATATTTCCAGTTCGGAGGCTCGGATATCGTCATGATTTTCCAGAAGGGAATTAATGTAAGCATTGTGCACGATGGCAACCTGACACTGATGGGGCAGCCTTATGCAAACCTGAAACGTAACGATTAACTAACAACAATAGCGTATGAAGCATGTGAAAGCCAAAATATTTACGATTCTGAACCACTCGGTAGCAGTGCGCACCACATGCATTGTGCTTGTAGTGGTAACAGTTATCATGCTTACCGCAGGCATTTGGCAAATGACCTACGTACGCGGCGAGGTGGTAAAAGAGGTGAACCGCCAGGCTGGCCGCTCTATGGAGAATGCCATCAATGTCATCGACAACCGACTCTCCAATGTCGAAACAGCCCTTAACACAGCTGCCTCGTACGCTTACATGTTTGCCCCACACGAGGCACTTTGCAGCACACTCATGCAGCGACTGATTGAAGCCAACGACGACATCTCTGCCGTTACCTTGCTATACGAGGCCAACTTTTTTAAGAACCACGGGCGCTATTTTGCCCCCACCGTATATCGCACAACTGACAATAAGATAGAGACCGACGAGATAGGTGGCCCCGAGAACGACTTCTGCTACTTGGAAACCGATAGTAACTGGGTTTACACCAACAAGTTAGACAAAGGTTATTGGTGCCTGCCATACGTCGATTCCATGTCAACCAAACGCGCCATGGTAACTTACTCGGTACCACTCCACGACAACAATGGTCACACCTATGCCGTGCTGTGTGCCGATGTATCGTTAGACTGGGTACAGAACCTTTGCGATCAGGCCAAACCTTACTCTTACTCCACCGTATTTGTAGTAGGCCGCGATTCACAGTACGTGTGCCACCCCGACCAGAGTTGGATACAATCGATTAATGTGATAGAACAAGCCCACAGGCAGAACGATTCCACTTTCTTTGGCATGACCAAAAAGATGCTTACCTGGCAACGTGGTGCCGATACGGTAGATATGTCGGGCCTGCTTCAAAGCGATAATAGCAAACAGGACTTTTCTTCATCGATTGTGTTCTATGCCCCAGTAGATCGCGTGCAGTGGTCGGTATGTTTCACCATTCCGCAAGATAAAATAATGGAGGCTCCCAACCGGTTACGAACCAATATGCTATTACTGCTCGTTGTGCTGTTAGGTGCTGTCTTTGCATCACTTTATTATATCATCCGCTCTCAGTTGTCGCCCTTACAGCTACTATCAAATAAGGCACACGAGATATCACAAGGCAACTTTGATGTATGCTTGCCTGAATTTAAATCGAAAGACGAAATACGCCGTTTGCGCGATGCCTTCGACGACATGCAGCATTCGCTGGCCAAATACATCGAAGAGTTGCAAAGCACCACTGCCTCAAAGGCATCTATCGAGAGCGAGCTCCGTGTAGCCAGCAATATACAGATGTCGATGCTACCCAAGATATTCCCGCCATACCCCGACCGTAACGATATCGACATCTACGGCGAGCTGACTCCAGCCAAATCGGTGGGCGGCGACTTGTTCGACTTCTATATCCGCGACGAGAAACTGTTCTTCTGCATAGGCGACGTAAGTGGCAAAGGTGTGCCAGCCTCATTGGTTATGGCAGTAACACGTGCCCAGTTCCGTACTGTTTCGGCCCACGAAGCTACCCCCGATCGCATTGTTACCACCATTAACGACGCGATGGCCGAGGGTAACGATTCACTGATGTTTGTAACCCTGCTGGTTGGTGTGCTCGATCTACCAACAGGCCGTTTGCGCTACTGCAATGCTGGCCACGATGCCCCGTTGTTAGTGCGTTACAATAACACGATACAGGTAAGCACCCTGCCTTGTGATTCCAACATTCCTGTAGGCGTAATGCCTGGTTGGAAGTATAACACGCAAGAAGCTATCATCAAGCCGTTTACCACTATCTTCCTGTTTACCGACGGACTGACCGAAGCCGAAAACTGCGACCACAAGCAATTTGGCATGAACCGTGTTATGGCTCAGGTCAACAGCATTCAGGCTCAGGGCAGTTGTGCGCCACATGCCATTATCGAACAGATGAAACAAGCCGTACATGCTTTTGTAGGCGATGCAGAACAGAGCGACGACCTCACTATGTTGGCCGTCCAGTACACCAAACAGCAGTTAGATGTGCGCTATCAGAACCACCTAACGCTGCCTAACGACGTGCAGACCGTGCCCCAACTCAGCGCTTTTGTTGATGAAGTTTGCGAAACCGCAGGCTACGACATGAGCACCACCCTGAAGATAAACTTAGCCATTGAGGAGGCTGTTGTAAACGTTATGAACTATGCTTATCCCAATGGCGTAAAGGGCAATGTGGATATCGACGCCCAAATAAACGACGTACGTCTGAAGTTTGTGATTAGCGATAGCGGCACCCCCTTCGACCCCACCGCTAAGGCCGAGGTTGACACTACTCTATCGGCCGAGGAACGTGGTATAGGCGGATTAGGGATCCACCTGATACGACAAATTATGGACACCATTAACTACGAGCGTGTAGATGGCAAAAACGTGCTCACGCTCCGTAAAAATCTCACTAAATAATAAATAGTTATGAAAACAACGTTTAAAGAAGAAGACAAGAATTTCGTGATGTACTTCGAGGGCCGTCTGGACACGGCTGCATCAGCAGAGGTTGAGCAGAGCATGGCTCCGCTTTACGAATGCGCTGGTCACGACATTATTCTGGATTGCACTAACCTTGAGTACATTTCATCAAGTGGTCTGCGCTTGTTCCTTGGCCTGCTTAAGGCAGCAAAGCCAAAAGGCAGTCACGTATATCTGCGCGGAATGAACGAGGATCTGCGTCAGGTTTTTGCCATGACAGGTTTTATTAATCTTTTTGAGTTTATCTAATGCGCCTGTCGCCACATTGTGAATCGTTGCTGCAGGAGTTCATTAACCTGCGGCCACAACTGGTACAGCTCGATAATCAGATTTTCGAGTTGTTGCAAACCACTATGCAGCAACAGGGCATCGAACTTAACAGCATTGAGCATCGCATAAAAGGCGTTGAGTCGCTGGCAGGCAAACTGGAGCGCAAGGGCGAGAAATACCGCTCGCTACAGGATATTACCGACCTGATTGGTCTGCGTATTGTTACCTTCTACACCGATGATGTAGATAAGGTAGCAGCTATCGTCAGCCAGCTATTTGATGTTGATTGGAGCAACTCTGTAGATAAGCGCAAACTGCACGATTTCAATAGCTTTGGCTACAACTCGCTGCACTACATCTGCCAGCTGCACGAGGGTAGCATCCCGTTCGAAATACAGATACGTACAGCATTGCAGCACACGTGGTCGGCCATCGAGCACGACATTGGCTACAAGGGCGCCGTTAAGCTGCCCCCTCAGTACAAGCGTCAGTTCAGCCGTCTGGCTGGTATGCTTGAACTGGCCGACGACGAATTCAGCCGTTTACGTACCACCATGACCGAGTATCGCCGACAAATACAAACGTTGGTAAAATCGGGCAATCTGAACGAGGTTACGCTCTCAACCGACTCTTTCCGCAGCTATCTTGAGTTGCACCCGTTCGAGCGTCTCAACCAGCGCATTGCTGCAGTTAACCAAGCTGAGTTGTTCCCTGCCTCGCTCATGCCGTTCCTGCCCGTACTGGAGCACTTCGGTATGGAGTCGTTAGGCGAGGTGCAGGCGATGGTCGACGAGTTGAGCGATGCCGCCTACCAACTGGCCTTATCGCAGTTGGCCGTTACCGATTTGGACATCCTGTCGGAAACTGTAGGTCTGCAGAACCTATGCTTGGTTTACGCCTTGAAACATGGTGGCGGTCGCGACGATGTGAAACTGATTTACGACACCCTATACGGTGCCAACGAAAGTAATACGATACTGGCCGATGCCATGATACGCCAATACGCGGCTATCGGGCAAAAGCTGTAACACTCATACACATATTATTCAATGAAAGAGAAACTAACAGTAGTAAAAGTAGGAGGAGCAGTAGTAGAAGACGAAGCCCAGCTCACCCAATTGCTTAAGGACTTCAGCGCCATCGAGGGCAAGAAAGTGCTTATTCATGGCGGTGGACGCCGCGCTACACAGGTTGCAGCAAGCTTAGGCATCGAGTCGAAGATGGTTGGTGGTCGCCGTATTACCGATGCCGACATGCTAAGCGTGGTAACCATGGTTTACGGTGGTCTGGTTAACAAGAATCTGGTAGCCCGCTTGCAGGCCAATAGTGTTAACGCTTTGGGCCTTACCGGTGCCGATGTTGATGTGATACGTAGTCATAAGCGCCCCATCAAGGATGGCGTGGATTTTGGCTTTGTAGGCGATGTAGATCGTGCCGATGGTCAGATGCTCAGTCATCTCATCCAGGCTGGCATCACTCCCGTAATGGCTCCACTCACCCACGACGGTCAGGGCCACATCCTTAACACCAATGCCGACACCATAGCCAGCGAAACAGCAAAGGCTCTGGCACCCTACTACGATGTAACTCTCATCTACAGCTTCGAGAAGAAAGGTGTGTTACGCAATCCCGACGACGACAACTCTGTAATCCCCACCATTACCCGTGCCGACTTTGAGCAGTACAAGGCCGACGGCACCATCAATGGCGGCATGCTGCCAAAGATTGAAAACGCCCTAAGCGCCGTCGATGCAGGCGTTAGCAAGGTTATTATCACCCTGGCCACTGCCATCGATGGAGAGAGCGGCACAAAAATTTTCTAATTTTTTTTGTTTTACTTGTAACTTTTGCCCCAGGTTATTCGTCATATATTAAGAGAGGATGAAAAAGATAAGTTTTAAAACTGACATCTTGCCGCTGAAGAACGAGCTCTACAGGCTTGCCCTCCGCATCACCCTCAACCCTGCAGAGGCAGAGGATGTAGTACAGGACACAATGATAAAAGTGTGGAACCGCCGAGAGCAGTGGGACGACATCGAATCGATTGAAGCCTTTTGCCTCACCATCTGCCGCAACCTGTCGCTCGACAGAATGCGCCACTTGGAAAACCAGAATCAGAGTCTGGAGGAAGGCGACCACGACAAAGCCGACCAAAGCTACGCCTCTAACCCCGAGGAGCAGGCTATGCAGCGCGATCGCATCGAGCTGATACGCCAACTGATTAATGAGCTGCCCGAGAAACAACGAAGCGCCATGCAGTTGCGCGAGTTCGAAGGCAAGAGTTATAAAGAAATAGCGTCGATAATGGCTATCAGCGAAGAGCAGGTAAAGGTAAATATCTTCCGCGCTCGCCAAGCCATCCGACAAAAATATATTGAAAAAGAGAAATATGGATTATAAATACATCGAACAGTTACTGGAGCGCTACTGGCAGTGTGAGACCACACTACAAGAAGAGTCAATCCTGCGCACATTCTTCAGTCAGGAGGATGTTCCAGCCAGTCTTATGCAGTACAAAGCGCTGTTTGCCCTCCAGCAGGAGAAACCCGAGCTGGGTGCTGACTTCGATGCCCGTATACTCGAAATGGTAGGCGAGGAAAAGCCAAAGGCCAAGATGGTAACACTTACCACACGCCTCATGCCACTTTTCCGTGCTGCAGCCGTGGTAGCCATCATCCTAACATTGGGTAATGCCGCACAGGCACCATGGGACCGCGGATGGGACGATCCCAAAGAGGCTTATGCCAAGTTCCGCGAGCAGCACCAGGCCGATTCCGTTAATACTCTCGGCACCATGCAGGCTGAGAATATGGTCGATACCGCCAAGGTAAACACCACGGATACGCCCGCCTTATACGAATAAGATATTTTTTTCTATGCTTTCTTTATAAATAAAACAAGTAAAACAATTAAACGCCGAAAGCTGTGAAGCTCCGGTTCGTTTCTCTCAAATTTTCAGGAAATACTAACGCTGAAGTTAAAGGCTGCACGTTTGTGCAGCCTTCTTCAATAAATATATGGTATATTACTTCTTCATTCTCAGGTTAAGCTGGTAGATAGCCGGTATCAGTATGCATAGCGAGAAGAGCACAGCCAGCGCCACACGCTGTTCGCCAAACATCTGCGCCATCGTTGGATCGCCAGTACCATAAGCCGCCTTAGATATGTTGTACATGGCATAAGCCACCGAGTTATTTACCCAGTGTACTACCACGCCAGGCACAATGCTGCCCGTACGGTAATACATCCAACCAAGCAGCAAGCCAGCCAAGAAAGCATGCGGCGTCTGTGCTGGGTTAAAATGCGACAGACCGAACAGCGCTGCCGATATGGCTATACACAGCCAGTGGTTCTGGTTCCACTTAAGCAGCGCACGCAGGATGGCGCCACGAAACACCACCTCTTCAACCAATGGTGCCAGCAATCCCACAACTATGTAACCTAAGCGATTACCCATCAGCTCTTCCAAGCCTTCCTGCGCCAGATTAGGCAACTCAGGCATCACCTCCTGCAGCCACATCGATGGTACTATGCAACCCACCGAAGCCAGCGCCGCCCAGAACAGCACCATCCAAGGGCGCTTACGTATCCAGTTTCTACTAACCTCTGCCCACTTGGTTACCAAGAATACTATCAGCCCCAGCACGTTAGATGCCATCAGCGTGCCTATCATAAACTCAGTACCCATTATGCCACTATTACCCAACAGCAGGGTCCACACTAACTGGGCAACTGTTGATACCACTACCTGCAAGGCAGCAAACACAATGGTATAAATGATTGCATTCTTCATTTCTTTGTTAACTTCTTTATCTTTTCAAATAATTCTTTTATTGACACCTCGTCCTTCTTTATCTGTCTTTTCAACTCTTCAGCCGATGAGAAGTAACGCTCATAGCGCACAATGTGGGCAAAGCTTACAGCAATCTGCTTGCCGTACAAGTCACCCTCAAAATCAAAAATATGTACCTCAAGCGTGCGCTGCTTACCATCAAAGGTAGGACGCTTACCTATGTTCATCATCGCCTGCATGGGTTCACCACCCTCTATGCTGGCCCACACGGCGTACACACCATCGGCAGGTATCAGTTTTTCGGCATTATCTGGCACTACATTGGCTGTTGGGTAACCTAACCCTGTACCAATATGCTCGCCAGCCACCACGCTGCCAGTAAGTTTGTAATAGTGTTTAAGCATCTGAGAGGTCTCAAACACCTTGCCCTCTTCGGCTATCATATGTCTTATCAGTGATGAACTTACAGGTACATCAAACCCCTCAAACTGCACCTCGATAGCCTTAAACACACGCATGCCAAGTGCCTTACCATACTCCACATAGTCGTCGAACGTTTCCATACGTCCACGACCAAACTGGTTATCGTATCCTATGCAAAGAGCCTTTACATTCAGGTGCTCGTGCAGTATCTGTGTCATAAACTCACGAGCCGTAAGCTGTGCTATCTGCATATCAAAAGGCAGTACCACCAGGTAGTCTATACCAAGTTCCTCAAGCAGTTGTATCTTCTCGTCGAGTGTGGTAATCAGCTGAGGTTGGAAACCTGGCACAAACAGTTGCTGTGGCAGCTTATCAAAGGTAATCACCATCGATTTATAGCCATGCTGTTGGGCCTCGTCCATCATCTGTCTGATAACTTGTCGATGTCCAGCATGCACCCCATCGAATACGCCTATCGTTGCAGCGCATTCGGGCACAATCATCGTATCGTATATATTGCGAAAAATCTCCATATTAGGCTGCAAAGGTACTCAAAAATCCGCAATTTTTCCTTGACATTCAATCATTTTTAGTTATTTTCTCTTAATAATTTGGATATTTAAAGAAATTAGCGTACCTTTGCACTCGCTTTTCACAGCAAAGGCATCGGACTTGTAGCTCAGTTGGTTAGAGCAACAGACTCATAATCTGGAGGTCCCAGGTTCAAGCCCTGGCTGGTCCACACTGAAAATCAGCAACTTACAAAGATTTTGAGGTTGCTGGTTTTTCTTTTTGCGAACACGATGCGAACACGGGTGCTTTTTAAAGGATTGCCGTAAACACTCTATTTATTGATATTTCAGATTCGGTGTTTGCAAATTGTTGTTTCGGTGTTCGCATTGTCAAAATGAAGATTTGGTTATCTATTTACGTTTTTTAAGTATCAGCTCATTTATAATCATGACATTCAGAGATACTTTGGCAGGCATTTTATAGAGTATCATCCGCCCTTATTCATCTTTCAAGTTCTTTAATCGGGTTAATGTAGAAAGCTATCTGCTTTGGTTCCCAGCGCCAATCACCTTGTGGGACGATGCTGGATATGCTGTAATGCAGGTGATAGGGCTTGCCTACCGCATTACCAGTATTACCCACTTTACCTATAACGGAACTCTTTGTTACGATAGCACCAATATGAGTATCGATTTCACTCAGATGAGCATAATAGTGTAACCTCCATCCTGAACTAAGTATCAAGATGCAGTTGCCGCCTGCCCCTAAGTTGTGACCAGTTAATAGGACGATTCCTCCAATAGCAGGATGCACCTTAGTACCTTTCTTGGCGAAGATGTCTATTCCTGCATGTCGATGATCTCCCCACGGATGCCAAAATGATTTCTGATTATAACTCTCTCGCCCACAGCCCTCAACAGGATTTTGGATTTTAGTTGGAAGCAGCATATTGATTATCAATAGTGCTACTATGCTATAAAGGGCTGTTTTTAGTCTCTTCCTATTCATAAACTTTTAGAAATATACCGTGCCACAGAGTGTCGAGTATGCCTTGTAGTTGAAGTTATCGCGGATTTCTTCTGCATCCCAAGCTCCGACTTCACTGGCCTTATTGACACAGTTACTCCAGCCATGTTGAGTTTTGATGCTCAACAGTCTGACCTCTTCACCAATAACCCCAACCCTGATAGGCATATGGTACCAGTCATTACCTTTTTTATAGTAGCCTCTCAGTGTTACCTCCAGCATTCTTGGTCTTGCCTGCTGTTGTTGATGATAAGGATTGCCATATATGGGTTCATAGATTGTGAATGGTGTACCATAGCCTAGACTTGGGGTATAAGTTGTGCGTGGTACCTCCACCGGCTGATAAACTGTAAACTGTGCTGAAGCTGTTAGCGAAACAACAATCATACTACAAACGAATAATAACTTTTTCATACTTTTCAATCTTTAAGTTTGACATGTTTTCAAGTGCAAAGATAATCATGAGGTTTTGAATAAACAGCATCAATCCTGCTATTTTGTACGAAATAGCAGGATTGATGTATCAAATGGAAAAAATATCACTTTTGCCTAAAACGAATTCCTTTTATTACTTCATCTATAGGAGCTTTTACGCCCTCTCTATAATAAGATGTGAGTAGACATGCTTTTTTATCACCTAAATCATGTAATAAAGTGAAATCCAACACCATATCCACATCAGTTTTGTATTTAACAACTTTACGATAACACTTACCAAATTCTATATTTGTCATGTCATCCCGAATAACTTGATATGGAATATCCTTCATATTATTATCTAGGAACTGCATCCATATGTCCTCAAAAACAATATCTCCCGTTCCCACATATCCTTGACTGGTCACTCTGATTACATAGTCTACATAATCAGGGTTATCTTTCTTATTGCTTAATTCATAAAGCTTAGTCCCATCATCTAGTGACAATTGCTCATATTCTGTTCCTTTTGGTACTTTTATAATGATCATGCCATCTGTGATTTCATCATCATTCAATTTACTTTCATCAATTAGATATGAAGACTGATCTACTTCCGTAACATCTATTCCGTCGGCTACAGATAAGGATGGTGTTGAAGGATTCGAAAACATTCCCCATAATAACAACACTATTGGCACCACTATGACAGCCCCAAGAATATATTTATCCCTCTTGAACCATTCCCTTTTCTCTTGGGGATAACGAGCTTTGATCCGTTTCGCGTTTTTGAAATACAGCCACCATATTACAGCTATAACAATACCCCAAACAGGACGATAAAAATCAATATTTTCTAAGGGATTTGTTGTATCTGCCAATTTGAAGAGTGCAATCAAATTCAATATGACACAAACTCCAAGATAGAAGTAAGTTAGGTGAATCGCATTTATCCACCGTTTATATAAAGCCACAAAAGCATAGCCGGCGAGAATAGCCAGCCCTATGGCGGTAGTAATGTCTGACCACATCAATGGGAGAACATATCCGTAAGTTTCCAGGGATATAGCCATTAAAGACCTATAAAGGGTAATAGTACTGACAATAGCTAAACCTGCCATGAAAAGCTGAAGCACGTAAGAACACCTTTTTTATTCACCAAATCCTGTAGTGAATCATTAGAAAAATAGGGCATTACATAATAGAACGTGTTATTCTCCTCGAAAATGTCCATCACATTTATTATGTGAGGATGATGTAACTTCGCTAAATTCTTAGCCTCTTTTATGAACTTCTTTTTATACAATTCAACTTGACTATCAGCATCAGTTGATGTGGTTAGTATAGAATGAGTTAGCGCATCACGGGAACAAAAATCTTTCATAAAAAACTCTTTGATGGCAACCTTTCTGGTTAGCATTGTTTGTGAAGCAAGATAAGTGATGCCAAAACCACCCTGACCTAGCACTTTGACTATTTTATACTTTCCACCTTGTAAGGCTGTATCTATCCCCAATTAACTCATGCATATTATAGTTTATTTCATAAAACCAAAATCAATTTTACTCTTGTCAATTATTTCTACATCTATACCTAGCTTGTCTTTAAACAAAGTTCTATACAATTTGTATTCATTAGAACTTGCTTTGTACGCATATCCTAAATATATCTTTTTAATTACAACAGGAAATTTATATTTCCTGGGAGATTCTTTTATATAACGTACTTCCTGTTCGTAATCCCAAACAGAAGACTTATATTTAAAAATACTCTCAATGTTTATGTCGGTAGAATCAGTAATCTTCGGTATCTCTGCTTTATATCCAATCTCAACACGTTCCCATGAAGTGTTGCCTCCAACTTCAACTTCTAAACAACAGCCTTTTCCTTCATCGGCATACATTATCCACATCATTCCGATATAATTAGACTTAGACAAAGAACAGATAAGAGATTCTTTTTTTAGCCTATTGATTTCTTTCTTATATGGCACAATTTCTCTCGAATAAGAATAATAGCCCTCCATAGGGTCATTAAGTTCTTTATATCGAGAAGCATACAATTTGCTATCTAAAACAATCTCTATAAGCCGTTTTAGATTAGACAAACTACGATATTTGTATAGAATTTCAATATCTTTTTTCATACTCTTATCTCCAATCAAGTAATACAAGACTGTCATCAAAATTTCCCCACATAACAGGGTGTTGTCTGTCGTTGCTGACTTTTTTCACTCCATTACTTACAAAACGGAATAATTCGTTAGCAGTTATCTTTTTATCCTTGTTACTATCCGCGCCACCACGTAATCCACGCTCCAAATAGGCAGTAAAAAAACCATTCTTCAATTTGGGCGTTTCTATACTTGACTCATTTGAACGGGAGGACAGGAATAGTAGCACATCTGAAGATGTTTCTGGTTTTGTGGTTTTATTCCCTCTACGCATTGAACCAGAATAACATGCATCTGCAAAAATAATCTTATGGGAAGCACGACTCTCTCTGAAAATAGCATATATTTCCTTGAATGTCAGCCCATTTTTGTACCACTCTTCCATATCATATGGGCAAAAACCTCCTAAATATCCATGTCCACTAAAAAAGAAGATGACATAATCACCATTTTGGGCTCTCTTAAATTGATCTTTCAGAGCTTTAATTATTGTGTCGTGGGTTGCATATTTTCCTGTAATTAGAATCACATTATTAGTGTGTGTTTTATACATTTTTGCTATGCTTTTCGCATCTTTTTCAGGAAGAGTGAGAGAGCCGATATGTTGATAATTTGCAATTCCGACACAAACGACATATGTCTCTGCATGGCAAAATAACACCATGCAAGAAAAGATAGCGAGAAGTAATAAACGAACTTTCATATACAGATAAACCATTATTTTGAATTGTATTTGCATCGACAATACCCACAACACTTGTCTTGACTTAAAATCTTGTAGGGCTTGTTCCCAAGAAAATGGTTGCATTCTGGATTAGGACATATATACTTGTCTTGAAACTCAATATCCAATCTATCTTTCTCCTTTGCAAAAACGAAATTCTTAGACTTTATAAAACCATAAATCATTATAATTCCAGCCAATATGCTTATGCCAAGAGTAACAAACCGATAATCGTCGCTTATTAAAGCCGTTAAAACTCCACCTATAACAGTAAATAGCATTGGAATTCTTATTAACAATCCTAACCGATGCTGTTTTGCCTGTAGATCTAACAGAGAATCGTGATACTCATTCCATATAGCCTCCAAAGGCTTAATAGAATACTCTTTTTGAGGGGCTGATAGTTTGTTGCTGGCTATAGAATTCGTAATAGGGAGTAATTCGGAAACTTTTACAGTAAAGTTCGGGCCAAGCTGAATTTCAGTATCTGCATGAACCTTTGTTTTTAATATTTTACGCCCATTTACGAAAGTTCCGTTTTGGCTTAAATTCTCTATAGTATAACTTCCGTCACCATTGCTAGTTAGTTTGCAATGTTTACGACTGACATACTGATCCGTAATAGGGATCCTTTGATTTCCTTGTTTTCCAACTATTACTTCCATTCTTAGTTATGCTTATATAATTCTTTTAGTTTCTTTAATGCATCTCTTGATACCTGTAATCGATACATATGAGTCTGAATAGTATCAGACAAAACCAACTCTTGCTTTAGCACATTTATATGAAAAATGTAAATGGGATTTACGATAAAACTACGCCCCAATCTAATAAAAGCTGGTAACAACCCATTCAATTTGGGATCATCAAGCATTTTCTCAATGTTTACCAAACCAGTAGTTAGAGTTATATGAGCGCCATTGATAAAATATATATCTGTATAATTTCTATCAGCTTGAAAGTAAACAACATTATGCAGATTTATTTTTACCATTTCATCACGAGTGTTGAAATAGACAATTGTCTTTTCGCTATTGTTGCTTTCCATTTGGTGAATCTTGGCTTTTAGAATTATTTATCAACATACTCTTTTTCTTATCACTGTTGTCTAACTTAACAGAATTAACTTCTTCAGGTTTCTCCGTTTCCTGTGGCTTTGCTTCAACTTTTTCTGGAGTCTTTACTTCTTTTATTATAAGTTCCCTTTTGCCTTTCTTATCTTCAGAAGACCTATCTGTTTTATTTGGCAATTCTTTTTTCTCAATATTGGCTTCCTGGCTAGACTTTGCTGATTGTTGGATACTATCGGTCTTGCCATTTTTAAGCCCTGCAATATTAATAGAATCAACCATTTTGTCTGCGTCTTGACTATTTTCTGTTGGATTCCTCAAAAACATAACAACTAAAATAACAGCAGTTATACACAAGAAAGTGAAGATACTAATTAGCCATTTACGGAATGAAGACTTTTTATTGGTTGGTTCTTGTCTATCTATAATCAAGTTTGGCACAGAACCAATTTTATCGGTGTTTGTCGAAATCGTGTCTGAAGATGATACTGTAACGATTACTTCCTCACCCGCTTTCTGGTCTGAGGATTCTGGTATGACTTCATTAACTGGTATCAGCCAACAACTATAATTGTCTTTTGTCTTACCATCACAAATAGATTTAATCGCAGCAATTTTGTCAGCATCGCTTAACGATTCTTCGGCCATTATCGAACCAAGTTTCTCATTTGACAATTGCTCCAGCACACCATCACAGCAAATGAAAAAGAAATCGCCATCTTGAATGTCATCGATATTATATATTTCCGCTTTATAGCGCCTCTCTAAATTGGGCTGCATCGCTCGAGTTATTACATTCTTTTGAGTAAAATTTCTTGCTTCTTCTTCAGTCAGCTCACCAGCACGGATTAAATCATTAACAAGAGAATGGTCTGCGCTTTGGTAAACGATTCCAGACAATCCATTTTCGACATTGGCTAAAGATGGGCGAATATGATATATTCGGCTGTCTCCAATGTGTGCAGCAAGTACACCTCCCCGATGAAAAACAACACAAGCCATTGTTGTTCCCATTTTTCTTTGAGATAGCGGATTGTCCTTCTTATCTAATTCGTCGTACGCATATGATAATGCCTCATTTAAAAGACCTTCCGACACATATCCATCTTTAGGCCTATGAGACGTCAAATACACGCCAATAGATGTTGCAGCCGTTTCACTTGCTATTTCACCACTATCTTGGCCTCCCATACCATCACACAAAATGAATATGCGTTGACGTTCATTTATTTTTTGGGGATTGGGCCACAAATAATCCTCTTGATTATCTTTAGCTCCAATTTCAGTAAACCACAAAGGTTGTCTTATCGAAATCTTCATCTTTGATTCTATTATTTAGATAACTCGTGTAGCTTCTTCGTCAGTTTCCTCTAATGTTAGATTTGTTTTACCTAACGTTAGTTTGTCTCCAAAAGATAACACAATTTCATCGCCTCGTTGAATTGGTTCCCCATTTAACTGAATAATATTTTTGGAGCCTATTTCAACCAAATGATGCTCAATACCTGTGTCCGTTTTAACGACATCAATTTGAACATGACGACGACTCATATATTCATCTTTATAAGTCTCGCTACCAATCTGAATGTCTGCGCTTCCAGAATTTGCCAGTCTACCTAGGACTTGACTTCCGATTCGTAATTCACATATCTGTCCTGTTTGTTCAACACGCATCTGGCCTGGATCAATTTTTATCTGTTGTTGATAACTGCCCGGAAGTCGGGTCGCTTCATCGGAAGCGCCCAAACCACCCTGCGCAGCTGTTCCCATTAAGAAAACATTAACTTTAGCCTTATACTTACATATAGGACACGTAAGCATTTTATCGCGAATGTCTGGTGCATTTTGAACAGACAAGCGTGAACGGCAGTTTGGGCATACTATAGTAATTGTATCCATTGTATTACGAATCCATTAGGCCCGCATCTGCATCATTCATGTAGTCAGGCATATCGTTATTTGCCATATACAGATCATTATGCCCAGCTTGTACCGCATAATCATCTATAACAGCTTGTGTTGAGACATTATCGGCAGTTATGTCATGAATCTCTTCGTCAGAAATTTGACCATCCCTGTTATCATCATGAATAAACAAATCCATTGTCCCGTCTGAGTTCACGTCAACAACTAAAGCACGGTCTCCGTCCAGTTCCAAACCAGCTACAATCGCTTGGCTACCATCCTCATTCTGAAAAGCCTGAACACCAACAACCCGAACTTCAGAGTCATTTGTATCGGTAGTATCCGCTATCGGTTCTTCATAACTTACAAGTGTCGCATTTGTAGGCATATCGCTTGCGTCTTCAACAACAGCCTGAACTTCCTCTGACTGAACTTCCTCTGACTGAACTTCGGTCTTAGGTGTATGGGAGGTGGAAGTCTGGGAAGATGGTTCTACAGTCTGTTCGTCAGGTTTATCTTCTTCTAAGATTTGTTCTGCCCCTTGATTTAGAATTGTTTGAACATATTCTGCGCCAGCCGCACCAACCGCACCACCTACAAATGCTGATCCTACTGTAGCAGCACGTTTGCCTAATTCATTTTTAGACTCATTCTTTACTTCGTTTTCATTAACACGACTTTCTGCTGTAGGGTTGTTTTCTACTTGATTCAGAACCCTTGTTTCTTCATTATTATACATAACTCAAATTTGTTTATATAGTTAAACTGTTATGTTGCAAAAATACTATATTTTTTGAATGTGAAAGAGGATAATTCTACATATTGGACGAACGTAGGGGGTTAGTGGACGAATCAGATTCCGTCATCTTATACTCAAATTCTTAATGTAATATTGAGACCCCGAGGATATGTTGATTCTCTTTACTGATGCAGGTAAAGCAGGATAAACTTCGTAGAACTCAATAGAGTTGGTGTCATATGATATTGTTGGATTCCCTTCAAATCCGATAGAACTATTTATTAGGTAATATTTCCTTCCTGTATCTGCATCTTCAATGAATTCACCTTGGCTACTATACATGTATGTACCGTTATTTTTGGGGGTTACAACTTTCTTTACTATTGTTTGTTTTTCTTGACATATTATTGAAGAACACTTCCATCTATGTGCGTCAGTCGCTATTTCGTCTCCATGCACTGATATAGACGCATTATCTTCTAAGGTTATACCCGTTATTTGCCAGCCATTGCTTGATGATTCAGAAAAATTGAAAGTTTTTGTTCCTGATGGCAATGGCTTGAAATATAATTTGAATTTAAGAGAAACCTCCCTTCCTGATTGATAGCCAGGATAATCCGTAAATTGGGGACTATATGAAATGCCCTCAGCTTTTAATAATGTATACCTCGAGCCACCAACCGATAAATAGCTATTTCTGTCAATTGCGCAATTCTGATATTGTCCTCCGTTATAAGAAATCATTTCTAATAGGGTATAATCTTTTAATAGGGAAACTTTAGAAATATACAATTTACTATCACTCAAGTTCCTGCAATATGGCCATACATATTCGTTGGAGTTCTTTTTAAATTGAGAGGTAAATGAAGAACTTGTAGTATAAGATGGCTTTGCCTTTTCGTATGCTTCATCGAAAGCATCTCGAATTGTACTCATTACACTTATTAGCGAATGGAAGGATGTTGCAAATGGTTTATAATCATTCATAAACATCTCAGCCTGTAATTTTATATAATCATCTCCACTATAGAATTTAACTCCCTTATAAGAGTTCAATGTCGGAGCAGCTAAAGCAACAACTTCCTTTTTATACGTGTCTGGAATGTTAAAACCAGCATATAAAATGACATACATAGGTGAGTAATCGGATTCACTTATACTCACAAAGTATGTAGTTCCATTCAGAGTGAATTTTAAATCTGTTGCAGAATAATCTGTCAGATTTGAAACTTCCTTTTTCAAATAGTTAAAAATTTCCGTCTTCAACTTCTTTTGGGTTGAATTAAGTTGCTGGGCAGATGTGGAACATATACAAAGGACTCCCAACACTAGTCCGATAAGAATCTTTTTCATAATCATTACTTTCTAAGCATTTTAACAGCATCTAGCGATTTTGTATCACCATATTTAGCTGCTTGTTCTGTATAATAAGATGCTAGACTTTGGTCGGCCTCGGTACCTCTGCCGAATCTATAACAAGCACCTAAATCTTTATATACAACTGCTAACAAATCGTCATTTCCAATAGATGATGACTGTTTAGCCGCAGCTGATAGATATTTAAACGCTTGGTTGAAATCTTTGCTAACGAGAGGTTCACCGTCATAATAGAAAGTACCAAGTACCGCACATGCAAATGCATATCCCCCATCTGCTGATTTTGTGATATACTCCAAAGCAGAACTATTCTCTTGATGGAGTATTTCTCCTACCAAATACTCATATCCCAAAGAATACATCGCATTTGTAGAGCCATTGTCAACAGCTTGTCGCAGATATTGTATTGCAGCTTGCGTATCTTTGGCAACCCCATCTCCCTCTCTATACAAAAAATATAGCCTATGCTGAGCATAACTATTATTTGATTCTGCTGCTTGTTTGTAATTTGAAACCGCAGAATTTATGTTTTTTGTCGTTCCATATCCGTTTTCATAACACATTCCTAAGCCTGCATAACCAGCAATTGAACCATTGTCAGCAGCTTGCTTATAAAGTTGAAATCCTTTAGATTCGTTTTCAGCAACTCCAACGCCATAGATGTACATCCATGCCAATTGAGTCATCGCATCTGTATTTCCTACATCAGATGCTTTCTTATACCATTCAGCCGCAGTTTCATTATTTTCCTCAACACCCAAACCATAATAATAGAGATTACCCATCAAATAATAGGCACGAACATTTTCTTGCTGAACAGCGGCATTTAAGTACCTTTGGGCTTCTGAGTAATCGGGTTGAATGTTGCCTTTCCCTCTCATATATATATCTGCCACCTCACATTGAGCATCTGCATTTCCTAATTGGGCTGCTTGAATAAAGTAAGATGTTGCTTTGCTTTCATCAGTCTCGACTCCAGCACCAAACTGATAACAAACTCCAACATAAAAAAGACCATTAGCATTGTTTTGGTCAGCTGCCTTTTTTAGATAAGAAAAAGCCTGATTGTAATTTTGCTCCAAATTAATTTGTTGAACGCCATATAGATAGGCTCTGCCAATATCAGATTGGGCATCGTCATCCCCCATTTCTGCAGCCTTCATTAACCATGAGAACCATTGATGATAATCCTGACTAACATAGATTCCATCTCTATAGCAACATGCTGTAGTATAAAAGGCTGCGGGATAACTTTTTTTCACCGCTTTTTGGTTGAGTTCCCATCCACGTGCAAAATCCTTAAGAACGCCAGCACCATAAAGATAGCATAATCCTAATTGATGCAGAGCAGGAGGATAATTCTTTTTTGCTGCTTTTGCAAGCCAATCAGTAGCTTGGTTATAATCCTGGTTTACTCCGCCAGTACCATTCATATAGCACTGTGCCAAATTAACCATTGCTTCCTTATCGCCTTTTTCTGCGTACTTTCTGTAAAAGGAAGCATCCTGCGCACAAGCATAGCTTGCTATACCTAACGCAATAAGTAAAAAAACTTTCCTAAACATAATGCTATTATTTTATTTTGTTAATCGTAATATCCCAAATTCTCCAATGTACTTATTACCGCCTGGGCGCCACTCTGCCCCGCAGCCTTCCCCTTTTTGGCATAACGATCTGCTTCTGCATACTCATTATTACTAAGATAGTATTTTGCCAAAGGTACATAAGACGGAGCATACCCTTGGTTAGCTAATTTTTGTATAGTGGCATAATCCCCCTTTTTAAGTGCATTGCTTAATATCTGTGAGTTGTCTTCAGATGCCTTTTCTTGTTTCACATCTTCTTTTGGCGACTTTTTTGAATCTACTTTTTTATTATTATCCGTATTTTCAACTCTCGTTGGCTGTTCTGTCACTTTTGAGCCTGCGTTTCCATCTACATTTTCAACCTTTATAGAATCATTCTCTGCCTTTGTGTCATTTGTAGAAGTGTTATGTTTTAAATAAACAAATCCAAATACACAAACTGCAGCTAATAATCCTATAATCGTATATTTCTTCCAACTACTATTTGATAGTGTTTCATCTTCATACTCTAAAGTACTTTCTTCTATTGTTTCGCCAATAGTATCGTCTTCCTGAGAAATAATGCGAGTTGACTCATTATCGATACTGACAGGTTCTTCATCTTCTTTTTTATCAGATTTAATAAGTTGTTCAAATTCCTCAATGCTATGCGGACGTTCACTCTTGCGGATACGCATACACTTCTGAATTACCGAACGGCTTTTGTCGGATAATTTTTCTAATCCATCCAATCCTTCGTCTTCTAAAGCAATAGATTCTGGAGGTGTAATACCCGTCAATAATTTATAAAGAGTGGCGCCTAATGCGTATATGTCTGATTCTGGACTAAAGGAGGAAACACCACCCTTTCTATATTGTTCTATAGGAGCATAGCCTGCACTGATTCCAACTGGCGTAGTTGTAGTCGATGCCATGTTTGTTTCAACATCATACTGTTTTGAAGTGCCAAAGTCAATTAGTACGATTTCATTATCACGCTCACGAAGCATGATATTACTGGGCTTTACGTCCAAATGGTTAATATGATTTTTGTGAACACATTTAAGTGCATTAGCAACTTTCTGTATATAATGATACGCTTTATCCTCAGACAGCTTGCCTGTATTTTTCACCATTTCGTTGAGAGAAGTTCCCTCAATGTATTCCATAACATAATATGCCGTATTGTTTTCTGAGAAAATATCATATATTTCAACTATGTTTGGGTGATGAAGTTGTGATATTGTTTGGGCTTCCTTTACAAATTTTTTTAGGAACCGCTCAACAAGTCCTGTATTGCTTTGCGTTCCAACTGTTATATGACTTGTGGATTCATCCCTATTACAATAGTCTTTGTAAAAAAACTCTTTAATAGCGACTTTCTTACCGAGCAAAGAATGCTCTGCTAAATAAGTTATGCCAAAACCTCCTTGTCCTAGGACACTTATTATTTTGTATTTCCCGTCTTGGAGGAGTGACCCCGATTGTAATTGTATCATATCCTTATCTATTTATAGTTCTACATATGACACAAAAAAAGCGTGGAATCGTCCTGTTGTCTATTCCACGTATCGAGGCTCTTGCATTGCCCATTGAAATTGAACAGACAACGTTAGAGCCCACGCCGATATGAATATAGTACCCCCTATAGAATATAGATACATCGTACCTTATATCCCCAAAGGGGATGCGTATAAACACATCCCGAGGACGCCTACCGTTGCTATGTTCAAGATTTCAATCGATAGTTTGCAAGATTTCGATACGTCTCGAACAGAGCGCTTTGTAAACGCCTTTAATATGTCGTTCCCGTTTCCCACCCATAGCCCGCATCAATCAGAATAGTTGTTTGGCAACATCCTTCTATTTGCTCGGCGTAGACTATCTCACCTTTACACTTTATGGACTCGTCCATCTTGCATAGTCGGTAAGACCACGGGATTTTTCGGTACAAAATTACACAAAATTATCTAAACAGAATAATTATTTAACTAAAATTGTTTTGAAGTATAGGCATTTTTGTATAAATTAGACGCGTTTTTGTACCAAGTAGCTTCTTATATATGAAAACGAATCCGTTAATTATATAACGGATTCGAAAACAATGTTCACTCTTGTTTAGGTGGTAATGGATTTGCAAATGTAGAGTCAAGCATTTCGAAGGTGTGTTTGACAGCGGGATGATGTCCGAAATTATCACGGATTATCTGGAGTTTTACGTTCGCTTGTTTGGCTCTTTCTGACATCTCAAAGAATCCATAGCCGAACAATCCTAAGAAGATGAATACAAATGTCATAAAGGTGAAAAAGTAGCAACCTGCCATATGCTTACCATAGATGTATACTCCATGCATATCTATAGTATTTCCTTTAATGCTGACCAATGTCTGCTTGATTTCGTTAAGCTCACTCTTGATGGTCTCTCTTGACTGATGTGAATCTTCTAATGATCCAACGACCTTATTATACAGGAATACAACCTGCTCAGAGACCTTATTGCAGTATTCTGCGCAGTTGTTATACAACTTGGTATACCATCCTTCGCGAGTCATCTTGCCTTCTTCCCTCATCTTTTTATTGTATTCTGCCTCTGCCTTATACACGTCATTGACGATTTTTCGCGCAAGAGTTTCGAACAACTCTGGGTCGATGAGAATTAATGGTTGGCCATCCTTCTGAGTAAATCCAGCGGGAATGGCCACATTCCCCTTTGAATCCTTTGGCAACGAATTCTGGTTACACACTTTCTCGTAGGCTTCTTTTAGGCGTGCCTCAAACTTTTCTTCGACACTCTCAATCTGAGCGTCTATGTACTCTTTGTCTGTCTTATTCATTATCGTCTAAATTTATAGGGTTTATAATTCTCATTCTTCTTACGTTTTTTATCGTCATCATTCCAATTTCTATCGTTGTTGCTGCCGCCACCGATTCCAGAGAAAATACTCTGCTGTTGTGAGGGAATGGCAAGTTCCAAAAGTGTATCAAGACCGATACTGATAACCTTAGCAACGCCTTCAGCAGCAGATGCTGTAGCCACAAATGCTGTCAGAGTGGCATTATAGGCAATATCTTCTGCCAAGTCACCAAAATCCTTGCATAGTATAGGGTAACTGGCGTTTAGCTTCACACCTGTCAGATGGCGGATACC
>CADAOD010000027.1 GCA_902789415.1 uncultured Prevotellaceae bacterium | reverse complement strand
TTGATTACGAGTGCAAAGGTACAAAAAAAAATAATGCAAACCAAACATTTTAACAGTTATTCCCCTGACTTTTCTGAAGTGTTAAAATGTAAAGAAAATGTCTATAAGTATAAGGCCTCTATATCAACAATTTAAAAGATACAGCCTTGCAATCTCTGAGAAAGTTCGGCAGATTTTACTAAATTCTCGTAAACTATCCACCAGATTCTGCCGTACTGCATAAAATGCCCTGCTGGCGGGCTGGAATGGTACATTAGTTCATTAGTTCATTTTGTAAAGTTTAGTAGTGCATCTGTGGGCTCTTATTGCTTTATATAATTTATATATATTATAATATATATAAATTTAATATATAATATAGAATAAATATAGTCTCCACCTCCCGTTACCCTCTCTCGCCCTCCTGCTTGTGTCTCTTAGAATTGGAAATGAACTAATGAACTAATGTACCATCGTGGAGAGATAAGTTGTGTTTAACATTTATTATATATCTGAAAACGTAACATTTTGGTTTTCTGCATACTTATATGTAGAAAAAGCATTATTTTTGCAAGCGATAATTAAAAGCGACATGACAAAAGAAGAACTTCTTCAGAAACTGACAGATATAGAGTGGGACGACTTTGAATGTAAAGCCGCCCAAGACAAACTGCCTGATGATGTGTGGTCGACTGTATCTGCGTTCTCAAACACTTCGGGTGGTTGGGTTGTATTCGGAATTAAACAGCATGGTAAACATTTTGATATTCAGGGTGTGAACAATGGCGAAAAGACTGAGTCTGATTTTCTTAATACTCTCCGTAATGGTCAGAAGTTCAATGTACGATTATCCGCTAAAGGCGAAAAGTATAATTTTGATGGAAAGCTTGTATTAGCGTTCTTCGTGCCTTCTTCGATTGTAAAGCCTATTTATTTTGGTAATCCTATCAATACTTTTATACGTACAGGTAGTGGCGATCGTCGTGCTACCGAAACAGAAGTGATGGCCATGATGCGTGACCAGGCTTTTGGTAGCAAGAGCGAACAGGTGGTTGATGATACGAGTATTTCTGATCTTAACAAGGGTTCGTTAGAAACTTATAGAAATCGCATTCGTAATGATAACCCGTCGTTTCCCTATAAGGATCTTCCAGATGATCAATTCTGTGATAAGGTGGGCATTTCGAAGAAAGGTAAGTTGACTATAGGCGGTATCTTGATGTTTGGACAGCGTGATATTGTGCAGCATTATATCAATAACTTTTGGATAGACTATCTTGAAATACCAGGCAAAAGCTTAGCTGATGCACGAGTGCGATATACTTATCGAATGCAGGAACAAGATAATATCTGGGAGTCATATCAGATTATTCTGCAGCGTCTCCGTAACTTTGTAGATGCTCCATACGATGCTCGACCAGATGGCGTAGGGGCTGAAGATGAAACACAGTTGTATGCATTAAGAGAAGGGCTAACCAATTGTTGTGCCCATGCTGATTATTTTAGTCCGATGCATCCTACTATTCGTGTATTTGCAGATCGTATAGAACTGCAAAATCCTGGTAGATTTATGTTCCCATTGTCGGAACTACGTACTCAGATTCATTCTATACCACGTAATCCAAATATCATTAAGTTTTTCCGCTATGCAAAATTAGGCGAAAATGCGGGGTATGGTATCGACAAGATGTTGGTTTGGGAAAAGCTGACTAAGGGTAGGGTAGAATTTACTAGCGATCTGGTATGCTCAACAATTACCTATTGGTTTGGGGAACAACCTAGTGGTACAGCTAGTGGTCAAGCTAGTGGTCAAGCTAGTGGTCAAGTTAGTGGTCAAGTTAGTGGTCAAGTTCAGTTATTGATAAATTGCCTTAATGATAAGGTCTTATCTATAGCTGAAATACAATCCCGAATGGGAATTAAAAGTAGGCGATATGTGCGTGAAGAATTAATAGTTCCTGCAATAGATGGTGGTTTTGTTCTTCGTTCATACCCTGACAAGCCCAAGCATCCCAAGCAGAAGTACTATCTTTCTGAGAAAGGATTGAAATTAATAAAGTAATAGTGCTATTATAGTAAAATGAGGCAGTTGCAATCATGTGGCTGCCTTTTTTATGAATACATTATTGTTGTGTCCAATAAACATTATTAATAACTAATAAATATAAGTAAAGTATGAATCAGAAAAAGTGCAATTACAAATTGTACAAACTACGACTTGTTGAAAATAAGCCATTAATATTCGGGGGCGCCACTTGTTCGGAAGAGTGGAATGCCCCATGCAACGCCATCTTAAACGATTATCAGCAGAAGGTAATGTTTGAGTTTGTGCATCCGAAAGACAATGGCAAGAAGTATGAGCGACACTACGACCGTCCGGCTTTTAAAGGCTATGCCGAATTGAAGGTGGGGCGATTCCGTACTAAAGGCGACTACGCAAAGGTGTTCATTAATATCGCTTCGGATACGTATGAGCCTTACGTAGCGTTTTATAGAATACGACCTGCATTTAGCAATGCGGATGTATTGGCCGAAATAGTGGCAAGGGCATTTAACTGGGTACTAAAGGGCGATATGCTGTGTGTAAAGCTCGACCCATGGGTGCCTGCTGCTGGCGAAAAGATATTTTGGTTAAAGGATTGCTACGAAACATACGATGCATGTGAAGTAGAGAGTGAGAATAGTGGACTAATAAACTTTGGATTTGAAAAACTGAAGAAGAAATCAGCCAAGCGAAAAACTGGCGACTTTAGGAGTTACATAGAGCCTGGCATGGAAAACTTAGTGATGAACTGGTTGCGTAAGGAAATTGGCGATACAAAGGATATAGCCGCTTTTATGCGACCAATGAGGGCTATTGCTAGATAGAACCTCTTTAAGGACAGACCACCAATGGAATGCTTTTGTAGCGAGTTTGGTAAGGAAGGATTAATCAAATTATCGACTTATAACGAGTATATGAATATAGATAACCAAAAATGCGTAAAAGATCGCGCTTATTACAAGATTTTGGATCGCGCATCTAAGTGTTTTGGTATCATAGTGTGATGTGTTATCCGTGGCATTTCACGGCCATTCGCGGTATTTGGCGGCATGCCGCCAAATGCCGCGGTTATTTTATTGTTATGTTTGAAAAACACCATATATTTGCACCCGCTTTAGCACAGTTAACATAATTATTAACCCCCGAGTGAGGGAGTAGGCCGAAACCAAGCTCATTATTCGTGAAAAGAATATGAGAAAAGAAAAAGATGCATTCCAGCAAAGACTGAATGATGGTGTGACTTACTTTATTAACATGGGCACGAACCTAAACAACATGTACACGATGCTTTGGCCATCGGAGCGTGCCACGGCTATGTATGCCTTGCTATTGGCAGGGCGCCGATTAAGCACGATGATGGCGCAGGCTGTGCGCAAGCAAGCGTGCTCGGTAGTGGATGTGATAGGCCTTGACCTGGTTGAAACGCGAGGACGGCTGCTGAACCTGCAGTCGTATCTGGAGCATGGTGATTGTGATCTGCAGATATCGTATAACTACAGCCCGGATGCCATGCCCATCTATGTGCCTAACGAGATTGTGGACGAGGAGAATGTTGACTTACAGTTTCCTGCGTATGAGCGTGAAAAGGCTTACACCAATGCCAGAGCGCTGCTGATAACCAGGGCGAATACGCACTACCAAGAGTTGCTAAGCTGCATAAAAGAGGTGATAGCCCAGCTTGAAAAGTTGATAGATGATGCTAAGAACCTAAAGCGCAACCCTGATTTGCGAGCTGAGCGCATGGCTGCGATGGAGGCTTATTACACCAAGCGCCTTTGGCCCCAGCATAAGGCAGAACTTGAAGCCCGGATAGATGCTGCGCTAAAGGACGAGGATAACAAAGGGCTTACACCAACCAAGATTATCAAGGCGATGATAAAGGAGATGGAGGCGGATTATGAGCACCACCATGACGACCAGACGTTTGATGATATGATGCAGCAGTGCCAGCATTGTGCAAGTATCAAACTGCTTAAAGCTCGCATTGTGGCCATTGCCATGAAAGCTCCATGCGAGGCTTACGAGGGTAAACTGTTTACCAGTAAGGCTGCTTACGAATTGGCTAAGTTGCTGGGTAAGGCTTTCTATAACTACGTAGGCTTTGATAAGAAGATTAAATCATCGTTTGTTTGTGCTGCCATGATGGACTTTAAACTGATGCAGAAGGATTGCAACAACACCCGCTTGGTGGTAGAGTTTATTAATAACGAACTGCTTGGCGAAAAGGATGATAAGGTAAACAAGGATGCCATCATTAAGCCCTTGCGCAAGTGTAGTGGCAAACCATTCTGTACCATCGATGAGGATAACCTGAGGGATTTTACCAAGGATGAGTTTGTTAAGTATAAGGATTTATACTGGCGCAGCTTCTCTATTATTAATAAGGTAATAGGGGTAGGGAATATGATGACGAAGGCTCCTTATCTGAACGAAGTTCATGAAGTGATAGACGGCACAGACGTGTTTGACTATCTGGATGACGACGAGATAACAAAACTACAATTACTAAGTTCCTTGCTTAGGCAGAAATGGGATTAAAATCGAGGAATTTTTAAGGTCAAAAAGTAAAGGAGTTGTTAACTGCGGTTAACGGCTCCTTTTAAAATTCCACGTTTTGAAAATTGTGTTCCCAAGTCGAGGAATTTTTCGACCTTGCATTATTTTTTGCTTTACCTTTGCACTCGTAATAATGAAACAAAATGTTTTACTAATTAAAAATAAATATAGGTATGAAAAGAAGAGTTTTGTTTGTAGAGAACTACGCAAAGGTTGAGAAGGTGATTGCTCAGGACCTGACGAACGTTTTTGACATTGATGAGCGTGCAGCGCGCATTATGCGACTGGTAAGTGGCGAGGTGAGCGAGGATTTGCTGAATATGCTGATTGGCGGGCTGCAGGGCTTTTGCGGTCAGATGCAGATTGAGATGGCCGAGGATTTACTCGACTTTGCACTGGCCCATGTGGTACACACCACAGGCTGCCCCTCGGTAGATTATGTGCTTGACTACTGCTACTCGCACATCGCACTGGAACATCAGATTTTTATGGAACTCGAAAATTAATTACAGATATGAAAAAGGCGAGAAAGATTTTTACGGCTGAGGTTTTCTTGAAACTGACAACCAGAGTGAACGGCTATGCGCTGGATGTGAATGATGAGGGGTATATGTATCGTAACATCCCCGACTTGGTAAACGGCTTCTTTCTGCATGTAGGACTGGGGCGCCCAAACGACATGACCGTAGAGGATATGAACCAGATGATTGCGGCACTGAAAGATGGCTCGGCAGTAATCCAGATACAGCGCGAGGCTGCCGCATTACAGCGAGAACTGCGCAAGCAGAAGGTGATTAACAAACGATTGGAAATGAAACTAAAAAGATATGAATGGTGAAATAGAAACAGTAAAAAATGCGTTTGGCATTAAAGTGAAGCGCTGCTGCGCTTCGTGCCAACACAAGTCGATAGATTACGAAGGTGTGCGTATATGCAATCTGCTTGGGCTTAAAGTGCAGCACAAGTTTAAGTGTAGCAGCTGGCAGATGAGCTACGGTTTGCAAAAAGCCGGCAATGCCCAAGGTGTAGTGCGCCACTTTGTAACAAGACAGGTAGTAATAGAATAATTTAGTAACAATAACCGAGTCAATGGGCCCAACGACTCACTTAAAACAAAATTTATGCGAAAATACGTAGAAATAGAAGAAGAGGTGCTTAAGTGCATCATGGAAGGCAAGTACGTTAAAGGCTCGTTGCACTATAATGAGCAGGCCAAGCGAATCGACTTTAACTACTATAAGCGAAAGGAGCGTGTTAAGGATAAGTTGATAGCAGCGATGGAGCACGGATGGCTGAAAGAGAGCACTGAGAATTTTAAGTTCTTCATATCATTGAAGAAATCCATTGGCATTGCCCGTGTAGTTGCCGCCATGGAGCGAGAGCAGCGTACTGCCTGCAGCCACCTGATGGACCGTGAGATTGTAGAAAGAGTGTAAATTTAAAAAAGGAGGTTGAATGAGTTTTAGTTATCAGAAAAATTTCAGTAATCCTACTTTGCCCGTTGACGAAGCGCAGTTTTATGCGCTCGTCAGGGCAGGGAAGTGGAACGAGAACATTGATAAGTTCAGAGAAACGGGTGATGCCAGTTTGAAGCGTAAACTGCCTGCGTTTATCTTCCAGGCAACGTTTGATGAGACGACATCGAAGGCTGGCAAGACAGGCGCCTGGCGCAAGCAGGCTGCCACCCGCTTAACAGGACTTGTGGTGATGGATCTGGACCACATCGATAATCCCCTGACGCTCTATCAAGGATGGATAGATAAAGGTCTTGACTTTAAGGCTCTTGGGATTTTACTTGTCTATATCAGCCCCAGCGGCAAAGGATTGAAGATTGTGTTCAAGGCGCGATTGGCTTGGGGCAACTTGATTTCCAATATTCATGCTATGGCTCATGAGCTGGGCGACGATATCGTTGTCGATGAATCGGGCAAGGACGCATCAAGGATGAGTTTTATTTGTAAAGAATCTGACATTTTGTACATTGATAAAGAACTTTTTACGTATGAAAACAAAGAATTTGCTGAGAAATACAATGCTGAGTACAGGGCTGGTCATAGTGGTGCTACTCAAGCTGATGTTGTGGCCCGTCACACAGATAAGCAAGGGGCTGTCGATGGCGGGCAAGTGGATAATCATGAAGTGGAGATAAAGTGGCGAGAGTATGATATACAGCGTATTATTGATGAGCGCTTTGGCGCAAAGCTGCCCTGCGCAGCCGACAGTAACCGACACAACGAGAGTCTTAAACTGGCAAGCGACCTGCTGGTGCTGTTTGATGGCGACCGAAAGCTGGTGCAGCGAATTCTTGAACGTCAATCCTGGGTGCAGGAGATTATCGCGGAACGCGACGAGAACGTGGCACAGACGGTGGCATCGGCAGCAGAACGCATGGCGGAGCGCGAAAAGAAGTACCTCACCCAATGCCCTTCAAAAGCAATGCAAGAGGCAATTAGCCAAGCGTGCGGCCTGTCATGGAAACAGATCACGCAGGGCGAAACGGCAGACACCGCCACCATAGGTGAGGAAGAGATTGAGCGATGGCTGTGGGATTGGGGTGAGAAGATTGAGGCGCTGTTCCCTTACTACCCTGCACTGCAGGATGCCTGCAAGGGACTTAAGCGTAATCAATATCCTGCGGCACTGATAGTATCAGGAGCCCTGATGATGACGCTGATGACTCGCTGCACGTACCGCTTCTATCACCGACCCTCAAAGCTTCGCCGACTGAATGCATCGGCATTGATTATCGGCGACCCTGCCAGTGGTAAGAGTTTCGCAACTCGCTTGTACGAGTTCCTGGCTGCGCCCATTGTGGCTGCCGATAAGGCTGGTAAGGACACCATCAACCGCTACCGTGAGGAAATGAAGACCAAGGGCGCCAATAAGGAAAAGCCTAAAAAGCCTAAGGTGGTGGTGCGTGTACACCCCTCAAGAACTTCGAATGCCCAGTTTATCCAAGACATGGTGAATGCTGTAGAAAACGTGGATGGCACGGATATGCAGTTGCACATGTTGACGTTTGATACCGAGTTGGATAACACCCTATCAGTGCAAAAGGGGGGTAGCTGGATTGACAAGCAGAACCTGGAGTTGAAGGCTTTCCACAACGAGGAGGATGGTCAGGCTTATAGCAATATGGATTCTATCATGCAGGACTTTAACGTGACTTGGAACTATGTTTATACCGGTACGCCTATCGCCTTGAAAAAGAAGGTGAACGAGCAGAACTTCGGAAGCGGTCTTGCAACCCGATTAACCTGCATCCCCCTGCCCAGTACGCATTTTGAAATGATGGACCTGGACGAGGAGGTAGATGAAGACAGCGACAACCGCCTTCTGGAATGGGCCAAGAAATTGGATAAGACCAAGGGCGAGTTGAGTATCAAGCGCATCGTGCGTACCATGTACGATTGGACTGCCCGCCGCATGGCTGATGCTAAGGATAATGAGAGTAAAGCCGACGAGATGCTGCTAAAGCGCTGCGCTTACCACGGTATTAACTACTCGGCCCCCTTTATCCTGATGCGCCACTGGGGTGAGCTGCACCAAGAGGGTGAATACTGGTGCGGTGAGTTTGAAACGGACGAGATCGATGACCAGTTGGCTGAGTTGATTGTGAACATCCAGTTCGCCTGTCAGCGTCACTACTTTGGCGCCCTCGCCGAGAAGTATTTCGACGATAAGCTGCGTGATGCGTCAACCAATCGTCGCCACCGTCAACGAACCATCGAGGACTTTAATAGATTACCTGAGGAATTCTCGATCGACGATGTGGCGAATAGCTTACACCTTTGCATTAGTTCGGCTCGAACTCGCGTAAAGCGTTTGCTAAAAGATGGCGCCGTGGTGAAGTGTGGTGAATATGTTGAGAATGGTGCGTGCAAGCATCGCTACAAGAAAAAAGCCGTGCTTGTATTCTAAGAGTGGAACATTAGTTCATTGGTTCATTAGTTCAAATGAAAAATGTAAAAATGAGAAAATGTAAGAATGTAAAAAATAAGAGTATGGAACAGATAGTACAGTTAAATAGTAAAGCAAACCTCTCCGAGCATTTTGTGCTCGGGGAGTTCACCAGGAGTAAGTATCCTGAGGTGTATAACATTCCTAGTCATGAGGCGATTGCAAACCTGAAAAGGCTATGTCAATGGCTGGAGGTATTAAGGGAAAGGTCTTCCCAACCTATCATCATCAACTCTGGTTATCGATCACCTCAGCTTAACAGGAAGGTTGGAGGGGCGGCGAACTCGAATCATTTAACGGGGTGCGCGGTGGATATACGTACTTCGGGCTATGAACAAGCGATAGTTTATGCGGCCATCCTGATTAATTATGCCAAAGAGTCGCAGCAGGAGTTTGACGAATTGTTGATAGAACGTAATAGATATGGGGCTGTATGGGTACACTTTGCAGTAAGACCGAAAGATAATCGGAATAAGGTAAACTTTATCAATGCGTAAGTTTGCAACTTGGTTGCAGAAAATACTGCGTACCTTTGCAGCGCGAAACAATAAAAAGGAATAAGAATATGGAAAAGAATTGCGAATATTGCGGTGTACATAAGCATCATGAACATAAGCATCATGAGCATCATCATGAACATGAACACGAACATCATCATGAGCATAATACCCGCGAGCAGTTGGGGCTGATAATTGTTACGGCTGTGCTGCTGGTTGGGGCGGTGATTATTGAGCACCAGTTGGCGCTGCCTACTTGGCAACTGTTGCTGGTTTACCTGGTACCTTACTTAATAATAGGTCACGATACGCTGAAGGAGGCGGCTGAGGGTTTGCTCGAGGGCGAGCCGTTTAATGAGCACTTCCTGATGAGTATCGCCACCATCGGTGCGCTGTGTATAGGCTTTCTGCCAGGTGCCGAAACGCAATTTCCCGAGGCGGTGTTTGTGATGCTGTTTTTCCAGGTGGGCGAGTTGTTTGAGGGCTATGCCGAGGGTAAGAGCAGAGATAGCATTGCACACTTGATGGAGATAAAGCCGGATAGCGCTACGCTTGAATTAAGAAGTGAGCGCTCGGCTTTGCCGCTTGGCTTGTCCAAGAATGAAGAAGTTAGAGAGAAGACCGTATCGCCCGAGGAGGTGAAGGTGGGTGATACGATCATCATCAAGCCGGGCGAGCGTGTGCCGTTGGACGGCGTGGTGATTGAGGGCACAAGTGCACTGAACACGGTGGCGCTGACGGGCGAAACACTGCCACGCGATGTGGCCGAGGAGGATGAGGTGATTTCGGGTTGCGTAAACCTGAGTGGCGTGCTACGCGTGCGTGTTACCAAACCTTACGGCGAGAGCACGGTATCGAAGATAATAAAGCTGGTTGAGAATGCTGGCGAACATAAATCGCAAAGCGAAACATTTATTGCGCGCTTTGCCCGTATCTACACGCCTATCGTGGTGATGGCTGCCATCGCCCTGGCCGTGCTACCTACACTATGGAATATTGTTCAATGTTCAATGTTCAATGTTCAATGGATTTACAGAGCGCTGATGTTCTTAGTGGTGTCGTGCCCCTGCGCCTTGGTTATCAGCGTGCCGCTAACCTTCTTTGGCGGTATTGGCGGTGCCTCGCGCCGTGGTATCTTAATAAAGGGTGCCAACTACATTGATGTACTTTCGAAGGTACGCACGGTGGTGTTCGACAAAACGGGAACGCTCACCCACGGCAAGTTTGCGGTAAGTGCTGTACACCCCGAGACTATAGACGAGCACCAGCTGCTGCACTTGGCAGCGCATGTGGAGCATTTCTCTACTCATCCTATTGGAGCAGCGTTGCGCGATGCATTCCCCGATGAGGCTACGGATGGCTGCAAGGTGAGCGATGTGCGCGAGATGGCCGGACAGGGCATCATAGCCCGAGTAGGCGAGCACGAGGTGGCCGTGGGTAACACCAAACTGATGGATACTGTAGGTGCCAAGTGGCACGACTGTAGCCATACGGGCACCATCATCCACGTGGCGCTGGATGGTACATATGCCGGACATATTGTTATTGATGATGAGATAAAGGCCGATAGTGCCGAGGCGATTGCCGACTTGCACGCCCTGGGTGTAACCCGTACGGTGATGCTGACAGGCGATCGCCGAGAGGTGGCCGATGCTGTGGCCCAGAAGTTGAGGCTGACCGAGTACCACGCTGAGCTGCTACCTGCTGACAAGGTATCGCACGTTGAGGCGCTGATGGGCGATGGACTTGCCTTTGTGGGCGATGGTATTAACGATGCCCCTGTGCTGGCACGTGCCGATATTGGTATAGCCATGGGCGGACTGGGTAGCGATGCGGCTATTGAGGCGGCTGATGTGGTGCTGATGGACGATAAGCCATCGAAGATAGCTACAGCCATCCGCATAGCGCGACGTACCTTATCGATTGCCCGCCAGAACGTGTGGTTGGCCCTTGGTGTGAAACTGGCTGTGCTGGTACTGGCTGCCTTTGGTGTGGCTACTATGTGGATGGCTGTGTTTGCCGATGTAGGCGTAACGGTGCTGGCGGTGCTTAACGCCATGCGTGCCCTGCGCGCCTAACAAACAGCGCTGTTGCGCTTAGAACTTATAGGTGTATCCCAAGCCAAGGATGTGGCGATTCGCATCGGTATCATCCTGGCCAAAGGGATGCTGGTACATATATTTGATGTCAAACGAATGTTGTTTGTTCAGGCGCAGTTCGGTGCCTGCTGCGTAGCGAATCTTATCCCAACCATCTGACATGTAGGTCTCGACATTGGCATAGGGGCGGAACATGTTGCTAAGCTTGTACTTGGCCTGCAGACGGTTACGCCACACGTTCTTACCTTTGCCGCTGTAGGTATGCTCGTCGGCCTCGGTGCCGTTGGCGGTGTAATAGCGTTGCACGGTGGTTTCGGGACGGTAGGTGTACTGCCAGCGTTCGCGCAGCGATAGGGTAAGATTACCAAACGCTTTGCTGGCTGTGGCCGATACGTTAAAACGGTGGCGAAGGCCCCAGTAATCGGCATATTTCTTGCCACTATCGTTCAGTTTGTAGTAGTGATCATCCAACAGTGAGTAGCCTGCCGAGAGTTTAAGCCAATCGGTAAGCTTGTAGTTAACATTAGCGCCAAAACTCCAGCGGTCGGCAGTCTTCATGTTGTCACGGTTACGATACTCCAAGCCCGCATCGAGGCTCCACTTTTTGTTGAGTTTCTTCTCAACGTTCACTTCGCTCCAAAGGCCAAAATCGTCAGTCTGGGCCATGGTGGGCACGCTGCTTACCAGCAGCAGTGCAGCCACATAATACTTACACATTTGCATAATCGGTGTTTTTAATTTTGGTTTTATTATCAATCTCCTTATCGCTGTCGCCCTCGTAATATACACGCAGCATGGCCATATCGCGCAAAAAATCGATAGCACCTACCTTTACATTGGTAACGGCTATGCCCAGGCGCTGCTCTAAATCGGCTATCAGCTCCTGGCGCTTTTCGGGCTTAATGAGCTCTATGCGGTCGTACTGTACTAACTTGGATGTCTCGATCTTCAATGTGCGCTCTAACACCACGATGGCCAGCACGGTGATGGCATCGATTACCACCAGTTCCATGATGGGGGTGCCAATCATACGGCCATTCACATCGATACCTAACATATCGGCCATGGCATGTACCACCGACAGGCAGATAACTACAAACAGGTAGGTCATCTCGCGCACGGGCATAGAATCGGTGCGGTAGCGCATAATAGAAAAAATGCCGAACAAGCCTAAGCCCACACCCATGGTGGCCTTACCGCGATCCATACCCATCATGAGATATACCAAGAAATAGATGGCTACAGATATGACCATAAAGGTAAAGTAAAAATCCTGGCGCTTGCTTTTGCGGAAGTACAGGAAATGTACGATACCCCAGTTAACTAAGAAAACAGATGGCGAACCTGATAAGTGTGTCGCCGAAGCCATTAGAAAAAAGAAATTCCATATTGTTAATTGTGTATTAGTTTGCCAATTTCGATGATTTTGCTTTTAAAGCGGTTTACCTGCAGTTGGGGGTTGGTGAGTGCCGAGCCGATGCTGTATTTTGAGAATCCGTGGGGATGGATGCGCAGCTGGCGCAGCATGCCGAGGATGGGCGAGGGTACCAGTCCGTCGCGTTTCAACTCGATAATCACCACATCGTCCATCTTCTTATTTACGCCGCTGATGAGGTTGCGGAAGCACAACTGCTGGTCGATGGTAAGACGCTCGGTTTTGGCCTTGTTTACCAGCGTGATGCGACGGAAATGATTGTTGAGTGCCGGCTGCAGGGTATCGACATCGTAACGCAGATGGCGGGCCAGAAACAGGCGGCACAGCTCGTTGGTAACATCGATACAGCTAACCTCTATGCGCTTTTTGTTGGTGCGCCCGTGGTTGTTCTTGGTTTTAACCTCCATAAACTGCAAACCACTTACGCAGTAGGTGCGGAACCTGATTTTCTGGCGATTGGTGTGGTTATATTGGTGCTGGCGGTACATGTCGAAGTTGTAGGTGTCGAAGTACGTGGTGTCGTACTCTAAGTTCCTACAGCCATCGATTTCCTGCACGTAATAATCGTTTTTAGCCATCTGTAGCAGCTGGCGCAGCTTACCAGTGTTTGTAACAAACTTGGTATCTGTGCGGTTCATGAGCTTTACGCTGCTCATCTGCTGCAAGGTGATAGGGGCAAAGGTGCCCAGTATATTGCTGATTGTTGTCATATCGGTGGCAAAAGTAATTCTTAGTTGCGTATCAGCCAAATTTTATCAACCAAGCGCCCAGGATTTTCAACGAAACGTTGAGATGATTGAACATTGACCATTGAATATTGAAAATAAAAATATTGTTAACGAAAGTAACAACGGATGGTTTTTATGCGTATATTTGCGGTCTAAAACGATAGCTAAAACATCTTTACTTATTTACTAACAAAACAGTCTATGGCGACATTCTTGGTTATTTTCCAGCTATTTATCGTATTGGCTCTTATTTTTATCGGTGCAAGGGTAGGAGGCATCGGACTGGGTATCTACGGCATGGTTGGTGTGTTTATCCTGGTATTTATCTTTGGCATGCACCCTGGTAAGGTGCCTATTGATGTGATGCTGATTATTGCCTCGGTAATTACGGCTACGGCTGCGCTGCAGGCTGCCGGTGGCTTGGACTACCTGGTAGGATTGGCAGCCAAGTTTTTGCGTAAGCACCCTACACACATTACTTATTACGGTCCGCTAACCACCTGGTTGTTCTGTTTGGTGGCAGGCACGGCCCATACCTCTTATTCGCTGCTGCCAATCATCTCGGAGATAGCCAAGAACTCAAAAATCCGTCCCGAGCGCCCCATGACGGTGGCTACCATCGCTGCCTCGTTAGGTATCACGGGCTCGCCCATGTCGGCTGCTACGGCTGCTGTGATTAGTACAGATCTGCTGGGTGGACAAGGCGTTGAGCTGAAAGATATCCTGCTGGTGTGCATACCGGCGTCGCTGATAGCCATCCTAGTGGCATCGTTTGTGCAGAACCGTGTAGGTAAGGAGCTGGAGGACGATCCTGAGTACCAGCGCCGTGTGCGTGAGGGATTGATTGACCCTGAGGCCGAAGCGATGATGATGGCACAGATGGAGCAGAGTCCCAATCCACGAGCCAAATGGAGTGTGCTGGCATTCCTGTTGGGTGTAGTGCTGGTGATTGTGTTTGGCAGTGCACCTTCGTTGCGCCCATCGTTCGAGGTGGATGGCGTGGTAACACAGCTGTCGATGCCTGAGACCATAGAGATATTGATGATGTCGATGGCTGCCGTGATCCTGCTGGTAGGTAAGGCCAGCGTGAAGAAGGCGGTGAGTGGCAATATTTTTGCCGCAGGTATGAATGCCATGATAGCCATCTTTGGTATAGCCTGGATGGGCGACACTTTCTTCAATGGCAACCTTGAGTTCTTTAAGAGTCATATTGCCGACGTGGTAACACAGTATCCGTTCCTGTTCAGCGTGGCCCTGTTTATCATGAGTATCATGCTGTTCTCGCAGGCGGCTACGGTGCGCACGCTCTTCCCGTTGGGTATCGGCTTGGGTATTCCGCCATTGGCGCTGGTGGCCATGTTCCCCGCTGTTAACGGCTACTTCTTCTTCCCCAACTATCCTACCGAGGTGGCTGCCATCAACTTCGATACCACGGGTACTACGCGTATCGGTAAGTATGTGCTTAACCACTCGTTCCAGTTGTCGGGCTTTATCACCACCATTGTAAGCATCGGCATTGGTTATCTCATTATAACATTCCTATATTAAACTAATATTTTTACTAACTTTTAAAACAATTAATGGTATGAAAACATTGCGTAGTGTATTTCTGCTTTTAGCAGTGTTGGTTTCGGTTAACATCGTGGCTAAACCAAAAATCCGTATTATTGCCACTGGTGGTACTATCGCTGGTGTAAGTACTTCGGCTACATCTACGGCCTACACAGCCGGACAGGTGGGCGTACAAACACTGATAGCTGCTGTGCCACAAATGCTTGAATTGGCCGATATCTCGGGCGAGCAGCTGGTAAACATTGGCTCGCAGGATATGAACGACCAGGTTTGGCTTAAACTGGCTAAGCGCATTAACGAGCTGCTTAACAAAGAGGGTTACGATGGCGTGGTAATTACCCACGGAACTGACACGATGGAAGAGACGGCTTACTTTTTGAACCTGACGGTGAAGAGTGATAAGCCTGTTATCCTGGTAGGTTCTATGCGTTCATCTACAGCCATCAGTGCCGATGGTCCTGGT
Organism: uncultured Prevotellaceae bacterium; assembly: GCA_902789415.1. GTDB lineage: Bacteria > Bacteroidota > Bacteroidia > Bacteroidales > Bacteroidaceae > Prevotella. Next base: position 18,528 of record CADAOD010000027.1, on the reverse strand, counting down.
AACCTGTATGCTGCTGTAACTGCTGCTGCAAGTCCTAACTCGAAGGGGCGTGGCGTGATGTGCTGCATGAACAACCGCCTGATTTGCGCTAAGAATGTGATTAAGACCCACACCACCGATGTGGCTACATTCGATGCTGCCAACGCTGGTCCTGCAGGCTACGTATATAATGGTGCGGCTTACTACTTTACCAAGCCCGAGGCTCTGCACACCACACAGAGTGAGTTCGACGTGACCAATCTCGACAAGCTACCACAGGTAGGTATTGTTTATGGTTATGCCAACTGTTCGCCACTGCCATTCCAGGCCTTTGTTGATGCCAAGTTTGATGGCGTAGTGCTGGCTGGTGTAGGCGATGGTAACTTCTATCACGAGGTATTCGATGTAGCTGTAAAGGCACGTCAGAAGGGTATCAACGTGGTTCGCTCAAGTCGCTGTCCAACTGGTCCTACCTGCTTGAATGGCGAGGTTGACGACGAGAAGTATGAGTTTGTGGCTGCTCTGGATCAGAATCCACAGAAGGCTCGCGTACTGCTGATGCTGGCACTCACCAAGACACGCGACTGGAAGCAGATTCAGGAGTACTTTAAGAAGTACTAATTGAAGATTGAAAATTGAAGATTGAAAATTGAAAATTATGAAGAAATCGATTATTTTAGGCGTGATGCTATGCATGGCATTTACAGCTAACGCCCAGCAGGATAAGGATGCCTCGGCAGGCGAGCAGAGTCTGTTTGAGAAGGTAACCAAGATAGAGAACAAGCAGGACAACTTCCACTTCCTGTTGAACATGAACAACAGTTTTGACGTGAACCAGGGCGATGGCAAGTTCCAAAATGCCAAGTTCAACATGCGTCAGCTGCGTATCGAGGCCAAGGGTAACATCAACGAGACCTTCTCGTTCCGTTGGCGTCAGCGCTTGAACCGTAATAACTCGCCTGCTCCCGATGGTATCGATAACATGCCAACATCAAGTATCGATGTGGCTGGTATCGGCGTCAAGGTTAGCGACGCTTTCTCGATGTTCTTAGGTAAGCAGTGTGCCGCTTATGGTGGTATAGAGTTCGACCTGAACCCCATCGAGATTTACGAGTACTCGGATATGGTTGACTATATGAGCAACTTCCTCACTGGTGCCAACTTCCAGTTCCAGCTGGCTCCTGGACACCAGTTGCAGTTGCAGATTCTGGACAGCCGTAGTGCCAGCATGAACGATATGTATGGCGCAGGTTACGAGCAGTCGAAGGTGCCCCTGCTGTACACCGTTAACTGGAATGGTAATTTTGGTGGCGTGTTTAACACCCGCTGGAGCTACTCAATCATGAGTCAGGCCAAGGGTCATCAGAGTCATTACCTGGCACTGGGTAACGAGGTTACCGTTAACAATTTTGATGCTTTCTTTGATGTGATGTACATGCGCGAGGGTATCGATCGCGAGGGTATCGTATCAAGCATCGTAGGCAACAATGCCATGGGTGGCCATCAGAACGACGCCGAGTATCTGTCGCTGGTAATGAAGGCACAGTATCGCTTCAGTCCTCAGTGGAACTTCTTTGTAAAGGGTATGCTTGAGAACGAAGGCTTCAGCAAGGATAATGGCAACATTAAGAAGGGTAAGTATCGCACGGCTTACGGCTATCTGGCAGGATTGGAGTTCTATCCATTGAAGAATAGCAACCTGCACTTCTTCCTTACTTATGTTGGTCGCCACTACAGCTATACCGATAAGGCTAAGGCCTTTGGTGCCGACAATTATAGCACCAATCGCATTTCGTTAGGTTACATCTGGCAGTTGCCGATGTTCTAAATCATTGAACATTTAAAATTGATAATTGAAAATTTATAAAGATTATAGATTATGGCAGAACAGAAATACAGAGTTGAGTCGGACCTTTTGGGCGAGCTCAAAGTACCAGCCGATGCACTTTACGGCGTACAAACACAGCGTGGTATTAACAACTATCATATCTCGCGCAAAAAAATGTCGTGGTATCCCGACTTTATCATTGCTATCGCTTACGTAAAGCTGGCAGCTGTTGAGACCAACCACACCCTGGGTGTGATTAACGACGAGATTGCTGGTGCCATCTCGCAGGCCTGTCGCGAGCTGATTGATGGTAAGTGGCACGAGAACTTCCCCATCGATATGATGCAGGGTGGTGCAGGTACATCGGTAAACATGAATGCCAACGAGGTGATTGCCAACCGTGCCCTTGAGATTATGGGCTACGAGAAGGGTGACTACCAGCACTGCTATCCTAACGACCACTGTAACTGCGGACAGAGTACCAACGATGTGTATCCTACCACTATCCGTTTGGCGCTGATACGTATGAACAAGAGTCTGGTGGCTGCACTTACCGGCTTGATTAGTGCCCTGCGCTATAAGGGCGATGAGTTTGCCGATTGCATAAAGATGGGACGTACCCAGTTGCAGGATGCCGTGCCTATGACCAGCGGACAGGAGTTTAATGCCTATGCCAACAACCTGGAGGAGGAAATCCTGAACCTGGAGCGCAACGTAAAGCTGCTGCACGAGATTAATATGGGTGGTACTGCCATTGGTACTGGTTTGAATGCCGTTCCGGGCTTTGCCAAACTGTGTGCCGCTAACCTGGCTAAGCTTACGGGCGAGGCATTCGTAAGCGCTACCGACCTGGTTGAGGCTACACCTGATACGGGTGCTTACGTAAGCTACTCGTCGGCCCTGAAGCGTCTAGCTGTGAAGCTCTCTAAGATTTGTAACGACCTGCGACTGATGGCATCAGGCCCACGTTGCGGTCTGAACGAGATTAACCTGCCACCAAAGGCTCCTGGATCATCAATCATGCCAGGTAAGGTTAACCCAGTTATCCCCGAGGTTGTTAACCAGGTTTGCTTCAAGGTTATTGGTAACGATACAGCCGTTAGCTTTGCCGCCGAGGCTGGTCAGCTGCAGCTTAACGTGATGGAGCCTGTGATTACCGAGTGCCTTATTGAGAGCTTGATTTGGCTGAAGAACGCCATCGAGACCCTCACCGAGGAGTGTATCCTGGGTATCACCGTTAACAAGGAGCGCTGCATGGAGATGGTTAAGAACTCTATTGGTATTGTCACCGCACTTAATCCTTACATTGGTTACAAGACATCGACCAAGGTGGCTAAGGAGGCGCTGGAGACTAACCGTAGTGTTTACGACATTGTGCTGGAGAAGGGCCTGATGACACAGGAGAAACTTGACGAGGCTCTTGATCCAAAGAACATGCTGGTATCGCATAAATTCATTAAGTAAGCCAGGATAACGATACGTAAGTAGTTAGCCCCGATGATGTGTAGATTGGTCATCGGGGCTTTTTATGTGTTGGCTTAACTATTGCGGAATTCTATGGGCGTCATGCCAAAGTGATCCTTGACGTACTTGCCGAAAAACGACGGGTTGGGGAATCCTAACTGATTGCAAATCTGCTTGACGCTCAAATCGGTCTGCTTCAGGTAGTAACGTATGTCCTCTATCACATGTTCAGTAATCCACTCGTTGGCAGTCTTGCCCGAATTCTTTTTGCAGATGGTAGTGAGGTATTTGGGCGAGATGTACAAATCGTTGGCATATGCCTCTACGGTGCGATGCTTTACATCGGTAGTATGCAGCAAATCCAGAAAACGCTGGAAGTGACTCTGGGTAGTAGACTGTTTATCGTTGAGCGTTGACAGTTTGCTATCCGTTTGTGCCAGCATCCACTTCATTTCGCCACAAAGACCAAGGATGGCCGAGCGGAGCAACGACTGGATGATTTCTGTGTGGAAGGGATTTTCCTTGCCTTTCTCAATGGCCAGCGTGAGCATGTCGTAGAAGTGGGTGTAGAATAGAATCTCGTCTTCGTCCATCGTTACTACATGCTGGCGATGGATATACATCATATCGTTCCAAACGCTGATTTTCTCGTTCAGGAAACTACGCAGAATACGGTTGGTAAGGAACATACCTTTTACGTCGAAGTCGGGACTTACCATCACATCGGTCACCGTTACGTTCTGTGGGATAATGGCAATCTGATTTCTATGCAGTTCCATCTGTATGCCGTTCATCTGTGCCTGCGCTTTTCCGCTGGTACAAATCACAATGGCGTTCATGGCCACATGAGCGCTGCTTATCTGCGTAAACTGCTGGATACTATCCACAACCACAATTTCGTTGTCCGAATAGCCAATCTGTACGTCCTCGTTGTTAGCTAATGACTGAATTGTAATCTCTTCTTGTTGTTTCATGCGGCAAAATTAATCATAATTTCTCAATTTTGGTGTTTTATTTGGTGTTGTTTATGTTCTATTTAGGAATATGTAGTTAATTTAATAATAAAAGTGGTGAAATAGAATATAGATAATGTTTATTTTTGGATTAATTTTGCACCAAAAATAATTAGTTAGTGATGAAAAAGAGTATTTTAATGCTGTTGGGCGTGATGCTGATAAGCAGCTGTACAAGCAAGAAGGAGCAGACAGCAAAGGCTCCTACGAGAGTTGAAACAGAAGTGGTATCTACTGCTATGAATGCCAATGGACAGACGTATGTAGGTATTATCGAAGAGTGTGAGGCTACTGCCGTTAGTTTTACGGGTATGGGCGTGGTAAAGCGCATGCTCGTAAACGAGGGTCAGGCAGTAAGCAAAGGTCAGCTGATTGCCGTGATGGACGACACGCAGGCGCGTAACCTATTAAGTGGTGCCGAGGCACAGATGACTCAGGCCAACGATGCCTTAGAGCGCTATAAAATGCTGCACGATAACGGATCGCTCCCTGAGGTGCAGTGGGTTGAGATACAAAGCAAGGTGGCACAGGCCAAGTCGCAGTTGGAGGTGGCTAAGAAGAATCTGGCCGATTGCCGATTGGTAGCCCCCGTAAGTGGCATCGTAGGCAAGCGCCTGGTTGGTGCAGGCGAAACAGCCATGCCATCGCAGGCGGTAGTGAGTATTCTCGATATATCAACTGTAAAGGTAAAAGTGGCAATCCCCGAGACCGAAATCAGTGGTATTGGCGCTAACACTTCTTCTATCATTAAGGTAGAGGCCGCTAACGGCAGTTTTACTGGTGGACGCATAGAAAAAGGTGTGCAGGCCGATGCACTTACGCATACCTATGATATACGCATACACGTAGCTAATGGTCAGCGAAAATTACTGCCAGGCATGGTGGCCAGCGTGCAGTTTGCCCATTTAGAAAAGCCAAGCAAGGATCTTTCGGTACCTGTAACAGCTGTGCAGAAGAAAGCCGACGGCACGCTGTTTGTGTGGACAGTAGCTAATGACAGTACTGCCCATCGCACCACTGTTACTACAGGCGAAACCACAGGTAATCGCATCGTAGTGGCTACAGGCATCAACGATGGCATTCGCGTCATCACCGAGGGTTATCAGAAACTGAGCGAAGGTACACGTGTGGTGTATTGAATATTGAAAATAGAATATTGAGGATTATGAAGAATACGAATTGGCTCCGATGGCCTTTGGAGCATTACTCGATATCATTGCTCATCGTAGGCATACTGTTTGTGATGGGCATCTACGGCATGTATATCATGCCAAAGGACGAATTTCCCCATGCCACTATCCGTCAGGGTGTGGTAGTGGCTGTGTATCCTGGCGCTACCAGCGAGGAGGTTGAACAGCAAGTGGCTCGTCCACTGGAGCGCTACTTGTTTACTTTTGGAGAGGTGAACCGTGTAAAAACCACTACACAGAGTCAGAATGGCATGTGTATCATGATGGTAAAACTGAACGATGATGTGAACAATAAGGACGAGGTGTGGAGTAAAATCAAACACGGACTGAATGGCTTTAAGGCGCAGTTGCCAAGTGGTGTGCTGGCCATTGTGGTTAACGATGACTTTGGTAACACCTCGGCCCTGCTGATTGCTATCGAGAGCGACCAGCGTAGCTATCGCGAACTCAAGCAGTACAGCGACGACCTGAGCGATCGCCTGCGCCGCATCCCCTCGGTAGCCAACGTAAAACTGTTTGGCGAGCAGAAGGAGCAGATATCGCTCTATATCGATCGCCAGCGTATGCAGGCCTATGGCATTGGTCAACAGATGCTCTTCTCACGCTTACAGGCTCAGGGCATCACCACCATGAGTGGCGCTATCAGCGACGACGACCAGGAGATACCTATCCACGTTGAAGCTCAGGAGAACTCCGAAGAGGAGATTGCCAACCAGATTATCTTCTCCGACCCAGTAACAGGCAAGGTGGCACGTGTGCGCGATGTGGCCCGTGTGGTGCGCGAGTATGAGCCAAATGCCAGTAGGATTGAGCAGGATGGGCATCCCTGTGTATTGCTCTCGATGGAGATGACACCAGGTAACAACGTGGTGCAGTATGGCGAGCAGGTGGATAAGGTGCTGAAGGAGTTCAGGCAGAACGAACTGCCCGAGGATGTAAAGGTTACCCGCATTGCCGATAAACCCAAAGTGGTGGCCATGAGTGTAAGCAATTTCTTACGCGATTTGCTTATTTCGATGGCTATCATCATCCTGGTGATGATGGTGCTGTTCCCCCTACGTTCGGCTATTGTATCGGCCATCACCATCCCGCTTAGTACATTCGTCAGCGTGGCTATCATGTATATGATGGGCATCGAACTGAATATTGTAACCCTGGCGGCACTCATTGTGGTGTTAGGAATGATTGTTGATAACTCTATCGTAGTTATTGATGGCTATCTGGAGTATCTGGGTAAAGGTTTTAAACCTTTCGATGCGGCTATCGAGTCGGCGCGTCAGTATTTCATGCCTATGTTCTTGGCCACCATCTGTATCTGCGCCATCTTCTATCCGTTCCTCATTACCATGAAGGGTATGTTCCATGATTGTTTGGAGGACTTCCCCATTACCATTACCATCAACCTCATGGTGTCGCTGGTACTGGCGGTAACGGTTATCCCGTTCCTCGAAACACGTATCATCAAACCCGGCAAGGTTAGTATGATGGGCAAGGCTGCGATTAAGCGAGAGCAGAGCGATGCTGGCATCAGCTCTGCCGAGCGTGAGCAGGCTCGAACGGAGTTCAACGCCATTACCAAATGGGTGCAGAAAACCTATAATAAGGTGTTGGATTGGACTTTTGCAAACCCATGGTTGACAATTGGTGGTGGTATTGGTGTGATTCTTGTGTCAACTTTGATTGCGCCCACGCTGAAGGTTCGTCTGTTCCCATATGCCGATCGCGACCAGTTTGCGGTAGAGATATTCCTGCCCGAAGGCAAAGGATTGGCCGAGACTGAGGTGATTGCCGATTCGGTGCAGCATGTGTTGGCTAAGGACGAACGCATCACTGGCATCACGGGCTTTATCGGTTGTTCGTCGCCACGATTCATGGATGCCTATGCACCCCAGATGGCTGGCAACAACTATGCCCAGTTTATCGTGAATACCCAGGACGAAAAAGCTACACTCGACCTGTTGGCTCAGTATCAGCCACAATTGAGCGAGGCATTCCCTAATGCCTACGTCAAGTTCAAGCGTCTGGATTATCTTGAAGTGCCAGAGTTGGAGTATCGATTCTATGGCGACAATCTCGACTCGCTGCATGTAGTGGCTGAGCGATTGATGGAACGCATGCGACAGATGCCCGAACTGGAGTGGGTACATACCGATTATCTGCTGCCGTATCCCATCATCAATGTCGAGCTCGACCCTGTAACATCGGCCCAGTTAGGCATCACACGTACCACTGCTCAGTTGGCTCTGAGTGCTACCTCTACCGACCTGTGTGTAGGTCAGATTTGGGAAGATAACTATGAGTTACCCATCGTTGTGAAAGATGATACTGATATGACCTTCTCAGACATTGCGAACTTGGGTGTCGCGTCGCCAGCATCGCTGGTATCGGGTGGTGTGTTGTCAACTAACACCACTGTGCCACTTCGGCAGATTGCCAAGGTGCAGCCCAAGTGGAGCGAGAGTAGGATTATGCATCGTGGTGGCGAGCGTTGTATTACCGTTACAGCCCAGTTTGCACAGGGCGTATATACCGCTCCTGTTGAGAAAGAGATTGCCCGTATCATGAACGAGGAGATAAAACTGCCACAAGGTGTTCGTACTGAGGTGGGCGGCGAGATAGAATACGGCGACGAGGCCATGCCGCAGATTATCGGCGGTATTACCATTGCCATGGTTATCGTGTTTTTCTTCCTGCTGTTCAACTTCAAGAAGTATGGCGTTACTACCGTTTGTATGGCGGCCCTGGCGCTGATGATTCCTGGTGCGCTCATTGGTCTCGGACTGATGAATCGTGCCCTCGGCTTGACTTCAATCTTCGGACTCATCACCCTGATGGGAATGATTATGCGTAACGAAATCCTGATTTTCGAACACGCCATCGACTTGATTAAGAAGTATGTGGCCGAACATGGCGACTGGAAGGTGGATCGCAAGGCCTACAATCTGGCTGTGCGCCAGGCAGCCTACGATGCCGGTAAGCGCCGCATGGTGCCCATCTTCTTGACTACAGCTACAACAGCTGTTGGTGTGGTGCCGATGATTATCGCCCAAAGTTCGTTCTGGATGCCCGTGGGTGTTACCATCTTTGCAGGTGGTATAGGCTCGCTCATCATGGTAGTCACCATGCTGCCCGTTTTTTATTGGAAAGTAAGTACTAAGTAATTATGAAAAAGATATTATCACTGATAGCTTTGGGCTGCGCAATGTCAGCCTCGGCTCAGACTTATACCTTACAGCAGATAAAGGATTCTGCCCTGCAAAACAACTTTGCCATACGCAGTGCCAAATACGGTGTTGAGGCTGCCCAGCAACAACGCAAGGAGGCCTTTACCAAGTATTTCCCTACTGTGAGTGGTACTGGCTTGTGGTTTAATGCCAACAAGGGTATGGCGCAAACCACGCTCAACCCTTCGGCCAGCATATCGCCTGAGTTAGGTGCAGCTTTAGCGCAATCGCTGCCCCAAGAGGCGATGGCTGCCTTGGCCAACCCCATCAGTATCTCGATGATGAAGAATGGTACCATTGGATCGTTAATGGCTGTACAGCCTGTGTTTGCTGGTGGACAGATTATCAACGGCAACAAACTGGCCAAAGTAGGCGAGGAGGTGAGTAAGCTGCAATTACAGTTGTCGCAGAACGAGGTGGAGAAAACTGCCGAACAGTACTTCTGGCAGTTAGCCTCGCTGCAGGAGAAAATGAACACCATCAATGCTGTTGATACGCTGCTGCGCGATATATATAAAGATGTAGATGTGGCTGTGCGTGCTGGTGTGGCCATGCGCAACGATCTGTTGCAGGTACAGCTGCGCCAGAACGATATCCAGAGTCAGCGCCTTAAACTGCAGAATGGCATCTCTATCGTTCGTCTGTTGTTATCGCAATACTGCGGCCTGCGCGACACGTCGTTTACCATTGACCATTCAGCTACGCAAATGGAGAAGGCCAATAATGTTCAATGTTCAATGGTCAATGTTCAATCTCTTTCCGAGTACCAACTCCTGCAAAAGCAGGTTGAGGCTGCCAAGCTGCAAAAGCAGATGGCTGTTGGTCAGAACCTGCCAACTGTAGCAGTAGGTGCGGGTTATAACTACCATAACCTGTTGGAAAACAACCACTCGTTTGGTATGGTGTTCGCCACCGTTAGTGTACCCATCAGCGATTGGTGGGGCGGCTCGCATGCCATCAAGCGCCGTAAGATTGAGCATCAGAAAGCCATTGAGCAGCTGGATGATAATACCCAACTGCTCAAGATACGTATGCAGAATGCGTGGAATGGGGTAGAGGAGAGTTACCAGCAATTGTTGTTGGCTGAGCGTAGTATCGAACAGGCCAGCGAGAATCTGCGCCTGAACCGTAACTACTATCGTGCCGGCACCTCGAAAATGAGCGATCTGCTCGAAGCTCAATTGCTTTATCAGCAATCACTCGACAAGCATACCGATGCCTTTGCTGACTATCAAAACAAACTCTTAGAGTACAAGCAAGCTACTGGGCAATAACACCCAGTAGCTTGCACATTTGCTGGCTTTTTGCAGCATAAATAACTAATAATAATCGCTATAATTTGGCAATTTGGGAATTTAGTGTTATTTTTGCACCCTAAATAACAGTAGATTCACAAAAATGAAGAAAGTATTATTAGCTATCCTATTACTTGGCAGCACGATGGGGCTGCACGCAGCTAAAGTTAACAAAAAGGTATCGATTGTAATTAACAGTCAGAGTCGCGAGTACTGGCTGTATGTACCCGACAACGTGCAGCAGGATGCACCATTGGTGGTTTCGCTGCATGGTGCCAGCGGACATTGTACTGATAAAAGTCCATTCCGTACAGATGTGGCCGATAAAGAGGGCTGTATCGTGGTTTATCCCCAAGGAAACCCCATCTACTTTCCTGTGTTTGGTGGCACCGTAACAGGTTGGGATGCCACAGGCGAGGAGAATGCGGATGTAATATTCCTGAAGGCGGTGATTGAGGATGTGGCTCAATCGTACAGTATTGACCGTAAACGTATTTATGCTTGTGGTTTTTCTAATGGTGGCATGATGACGTATGCGCTCACCAACTGTTGTAGCGAGTTGTTTGCAGCTTTTGCATCCATCAGTGGCTATCCGCTTAACGAGTTCCATTTCCGTCATACGGCACCGCGCCCAGTACCTTTCTTGCATATTCATGGTAAGAAAGATGATTTTGTGCTTTACTCGTTGATGCCTATCATTGTAGATGAGATGGTGGCTCGTTTGGGTGCCAATCCCGTGCCCGAGAAAACATCGCAAAGTGGCTATTACGATAAGAGCGTTTACGAGGGGGTAGAGGGTAGTTTTCCTTATACCTATTACGAGATTGAAGGTATGGGGCATAACGACTATACGGATAGAACTCCAGAGAAAAACTCGGCCCAGACGATGTGGAACTTCTTTAAGCAGTACACGCTCGATGCACCTTACGATGCCACACACAGATGGCGCCCAAGAATAGAGGCTACAGGTTATCAGCCTACGGCTCATGGTTGGACGGTAAACAGCGGTACCACACTGCTGCAGTTTGGTGGCGAACAGAATAATACTAGCTGGAATAGTAATAATCATAACACCTATCGCTCGCTGCAGTTTGTGGCTGGTAGCTATCAGCTCTGCTTCCAGTCGGAGGGCGATGCTGCACTGACTATTGGTGTACAGATTCAGAAACTCGGCGAGGTGAAGAAAATCGTGCTCGAGACTACCGTACAGGCCGGAAGTACGGCAACGCTGCCTTTCGATATCACCGATGATTGGGGCGAATACAAGCTTACCTTTATACGTCCTAACTCTACTGCCAACATCACCATCAGCAACATCGGCATCTATGTTGGTACAGGCGGGAATGTTACGGGCATCGATAGTAAAACTGCCGATAGTAAATCTACAGATGGTAAATGGTACGACTTGCAGGGCTGTCAGGTGTCGTCGCCCCAACACGGACTGTACATCATGAATGGTAAGAAGGTCTTGGTAAAATAAAAGCATCAATTCTTTATATAATAAGGTGTAAGCGTTTTTTGAATTGCGATAAATCAAGAGTTTAAGGTTTTTGATGATAAATAGTTAATAAAACAACGAAAAATTTGGCAAATTGAAAGAGAAAGTGTAATTTTGCCAACGAATAGTAATAAAAACAGTAACGGATATGATAAAAAGTTCATTCTATTGGTGGTGGCGCAGCTCAAGGTTCAAAAGATCGTGAGAGGGTAGCCGTATACCTATAGGGTGTATAGAAAAGATATTGAGAGGCCTATCGTTCTTGCGATGGACCTCTCAAATTTTATATAGTAAATACAATAAAAAAAGGATATATGAGCAATTTTCAAGTTGACAAAAACGGTTTCTATGGAGAGTTTGGTGGTGCTTACGTGCCTGAGATACTCTACAAGTGCGTGCATGATTTGCAGGAGGCTTATCTCCCAATCATCGAGAGCGAGGAGTTTAAGGCCGAGTATCATGCCTTGTTGAAGGACTACGTGGGTCGCCCCAGTCCGTTGTACTATGCCAAGCGCCTGAGCGAGAAGTATGGCTGCCAGCTGTACCTGAAGCGTGAAGACCTGAACCACACTGGTGCGCACAAGATTAACAACACCATCGGACAGATTCTGCTGGCCAAGAAGATGGGTAAGACACGTATCATCTGCGAGACTGGTGCCGGACAGCATGGTGTGGCAACAGCTACCGTATGTGCGCTGATGGACATGAAATGCGAGGTGTTTATGGGTGCTACCGATGTGGAGCGCCAGCACACCAACGTTGAGAGAATGAAGATGCTGGGTGCCAAGGTGAACCCTGTTCGTACTGGTAACATGACACTGAGCGATGCTTGTAGCGCAGCCATCCGCGACTGGTGCTGTCATCCCAGCGACACGTTCTATATCGTTGGCTCTACCATGGGACCTCATCCTTATCCCGACTTGGTGGCACGTATGCAGAGTGTGATTTCGGAGGAAATAAAATGGCAGCTTGAAGAAAAGATTGGTCGCGATTATCCCGACTACCTCATTGCCTGCATCGGTGGTGGATCTAACGCAGCAGGCACCATCTATCACTATATGAACGACGACCGTGTGAAAATAGTACTGGCCGAGGCTGGTGGTGCAGGCTACGAAACCAACCACACAGCAGCTACCATGCACAAGGGTACGGTAGGTATCCTGCACGGTGCCAAGATGCTGGTGATGCAGAATAACGACGGACAGATTGAGGAGGCATTTACTATTTCGGCTGGTCTCGACTATCCAGGCGTTGGTCCTATGCATTGCAACATGTACAAGCAGGGCCGCACACAGGTACTGAGCGTTAACGACGACGAGGCTATCTATGGTGGTTACGAGCTCACCCGCATGGAGGGTATCATTCCCGCTATCGAATCGGCCCACGCTATTGCAGCGCTTTCAAAACTGCAGTTCAAGCCCACCGACGTGGTAGTACTCACCGTGAGCGGTCGTGGCGACAAGGATGTAGAAACATATCTTAAAAACAAACAAATGGCAAAGGAATATGGCAACTTTTAAATTCCATACAAGCAGCAAGACAATACTGGCCGATATGTACACGCCAGTGGGAGTATATATGCGACTGCGCGACCTGTATCCGCAGAGTGCGCTGATGGAGTGCGCCGACTATCATGATGCAGCCAACTCGCGAAGCTTTATCGGTATTAATCCCATTGCCAGTGTGGCTATCGCACATGGTGTAGCTACGGTTAGTTACCCTGACGGCAGCACAATGCAGCACGAGGTAAACAAGGACTATCGTTCCGACAAGGCCATCCATGCGCTGATTGATAACATCCAGGTTGAGGGCGACGATGCTGCCGTGTGCGGTCTGTTTGGTTACACCTCGTTCAATGCCGTTCGTTACTTCGAGGATATCGCCGTGAAGGACGAGACACAGGCTAAGAACGATGCCCCCGACGTGTTGTATATACTGTACAAAACTGTGATAGTGTTCGATCATCATAACAATATGCTCACCGTTGTAACGCTGGGCGACGCAGATAACATCGATGCTGTATTGAAGGCCATGAACAAGGCCAGTGTGCAGGCTTACGATTTCCATCCTGTGGGTGATGTCCGTTCTACTTTGACTGACGATGAGCACCGTGAGAACATCCGCAAAGGTATTCAGCACTGTATGCGTGGCGATGTGTTCCAGATTGTACTGAGTCGTCGTTTTATCCAGCGTTACGAGGGCGACGACTTCAAACTCTATCGTGCCCTGCGCAGCATCAATCCATCGCCTTATCTGTTCTACTTCGATTTCGGCGGCTTTCGCATCTTCGGCTCAAGTCCCGAAACCCACTGCCGCATCGAGGGCAAGAAAGCATACATCGACCCGATTGCCGGCACCACAAAGCGTACTGGCGATGCCGAGGCCGATAAGCAAGGCGCCGAGTATCTGCGTAACGACCCCAAGGAGAATGCCGAACACGTGATGCTGGTAGATTTGGCCCGTAACGACTTGAGCCGTAACTGCCATAACGTAAAGGTTGATTTCTATAAGGATCTGCAGTACTACAGTCACGTTATCCATCTCGTGAGTCGTGTTTCGGGGCAGCTCGATGAGGGTGCCGATCCCATCAAGGCCTTTATCGATACCTTCCCTGCCGGCACGCTGAGTGGTGCACCTAAGGTTCGCGCCATGCAGCTGATTTCGGCTTACGAGCCACATAACCGTGGAGCCTACGGTGGTTGTATTGGTGTTATCGGTCTCGACGGCAGTCTAAATCAGGCCATCACCATCCGCACGTTCGTCAGTCGTAACAACGAACTGTGGTTCCAGGCAGGTGGCGGCATCGTGGCCAAGAGCGATGTGGAGTATGAATTACAGGAAGTAAACAATAAACTCGGTGCCCTGCGTAAGGCCATCGAAAAAGCAGAGAAGTTATGAAAATTGTTATCATAGATAATTACGACTCGTTTACCTATAACCTGAGTCATTTAGTGAAAGAGTTGGGTGCCGAGGTTACGGTGCTGCGCAACGACCAGTTCGAACTTGCCGACTTGGAGCCCTACAGCAAGATTATCCTCTCGCCTGGTCCTGGCATCCCCTCCGAGGCAGGATTGCTGTGCGATGTTATCCGCACCTATGCTGGCAAAAAGCCCATCCTGGGTGTATGTCTGGGTCATCAGGCCATCGGCGAGGTGTTTGGTGCCAAATTGGTAAACCTCTCGCAGGTGTTCCATGGCGTAGCCACACCTTGTCATATCATCGTCGACGATCCCATCTTTAGTGGCATCGAGCGCAACATCACCATCGGCCGTTACCACTCGTGGGTAGTATCTCGTGAAGGATTGCCTGAGTGCTTAGAGGTTACAGCCGAGAGCGATGAAGGGCTACGGGTAGGCGACGGCACGTCGGGGATGGGACAGATTATGGCCCTGCGCCATCGCGAGCTTAACATCCGTGGCATACAGTTCCACCCCGAGAGCGTACTTACCCCCGATGGCAAGAAAATGCTCCAGAACTGGATGTTTTTGTAACATTAAATGATTAAACATTAAAAGAGATATGGAATCAACAATGAAAGGCTACCTCTTCCGCCTGTTAAACCACGAAGAGCTCTCCCGTGAGGAGATGAAGAATATCCTGATTGGCATCACCCAGAGTGAGTTCCCCAACGAGCAGATTACCGCCCTGCTCACCTGTCTGCAGATGCGCGGTGTAACCGTAGAAGAGCTGTTGGGCTTCCGCGATGGTATCCTGGAGACGGGTGTGCCCGCTATCCTCGACTGCGACCGTTACATCGACGTTGTAGGCACAGGTGGCGACCGTAAGAACACGTTTAATATCTCAACAACGGCTTGTTTCGTCATCGCAGGCGCAGGCTATAAGGTGGCCAAGCACGGCAACTATGCAGCTACCAGCGTGAGTGGTGCCAGCAATGTTATCCAGCACCATGGCATTAAGTTTACCGATGATATCGATCGCCTGAACCGTTCGCTCAACGAGGCTGGCATCGTGTATCTTCACGCCCAGCTCTTTGCCAAGGCCATGAAGTTTGTTGGTCCTATCCGCAAGGCGCTGCCGTTCCCAACCATCTTTAATCTGTTGGGCCCAATCGTTAATCCATCGCGCCCACAATGCCAGCTGTTAGGTGTGGCCAATCTCGATCAGATGCGACTCTACAACAGCGTTTATCAAAAGCTCGGTATCGATTATGGTATCGTGAACTCTATCGATGGTTACGATGAGATTTCGCTCACAGGCGACTTCAAGGTAACCACCAACAACTACGAGCGTATCTTCCGTCCTCAGGAGCTCGGCTTTGATATTGCCAAGCCCGAAGAACTGGTGGGTGGTGCTACCGAGGAAGAGGCTGCGGAAATATTCGACAGCGTGCTCGAAAATCGCGCTTTGCCTGCCCAGAAGAACATCGTTCTGGCCAATGCCGCCTTTGGTATTCAGGTATTGGAGAAGGGACAGAAGAGCATCGAGGAGTGTATCGAGATTGCCCGCGAGAGTATCGACAGCGGCAGCGCTCTGCGTACCTTTAAGAAGTTTGTAGAACTTAACTCGTAATCGCTATGCAGGATATTTTGCACGAGATTATAGCCCATAAGCACGAGGAGATGGAGCGCCTTTTTGCGCCCAAACCCTCGTTGCGACAGGCATTGCTGCAAAGCAACTCGGGCATCATCGCCGAGTTTAAGCGCCGCTCGCCCTCAAAAGGCTGGATTAAGCAAGAGGGTAGGGCCGATATCATTCCGCTGAGTTATCAGCAGAACGGTGCTGCAGCCCTCTCGATATTAACTGATGAGCATTACTTTGGTGGTAGCGACGATTTTATCCGCGAGGCCCGAAAAAGCGGTGTAACACTCCCTGTGTTATATAAGAATTTCGTTATCAACGAGGCCCAGCTTTATGCCGCTGCCCTCTGTGGCGCCTCGGCCGTATTGCTCATCGCCGCATGCTTAACCAAAGCCCAGTGCCAGCAGCTGCTCAACAAGGCGCATGACCTCGGACTTGAGGTGCTGCTCGAGATGCATTCCGAACAAGAACTGGAGTATGCCGAACTGCAGCCCGACCTGTGTGGTATTAACAACCGCAACCTCGGCTCGTTTGTTACCGATGTTGAGAACTCGTTTCGCTTGGCCGAAAAGCTGCCCAAGGATGCAGTGAAAGTCAGCGAGAGTGGCATCTCTAATCCTGATACGGTAAAGGCACTCCGCCAGGCAGGTTTCAACGGCTTTCTGATTGGCGAGAACTTTATGAAGACTGCCGACCCAGGTCTGGCTCTTAACGAATTTATCTCCAAGCTATGATTATCAAGGTATGTGGCATGCGCGAGCCCAATAACATCCGCGAAGTTGAAAGTCTTGGGGGGGATATGATGGGTTTTATCTTCTGGCCCAAATCCAGTCGCTATGTCAGCCAGCGCCCAGCTTATCTGTCTACGCAATGCAAGCGGGTAGGGGTGTTTGTGGATGAGGATATCCAAACCGTGCGCCGCATTGCCGATGAGTATGCCCTCGATTATATCCAGTTGCATGGGCACGAGAGTAGCGATTATTGCGCTCAGTTGAAGGGACTGCATCTTATTAAGGCCATCAGCGTAAGTGGTCGCGATGATATTGCCACATACAAGCAGTTCGAGGGATTGGTAGATTACTTCCTGTTTGATACTAAGTGTCCCTCGGTAGGCGGTAGTGGTCAGCAGTTCGACTGGACAGTCCTCGCAGCCTACGATGGCAGCACACCCTTCCTGCTTAGTGGCGGCATTGGTCCCGATGATGCTCAGCGTGTAAAAGCTTTCCAGCATCCCAAGTGCGTTGGCATCGATCTCAACTCTCGCTTCGAAATCGCCCCCGGGCTTAAAGATATCAATAAACTCAAACAATTCTTAGAACAGTTATGAACAAGATCAATCAGCTTTTCAATAATCGTGGCGACAAAAAGTTGCTGTCTCTTTATTTCTGTGCAGGCTGTCCAACACTGGATAGCACAGCCGATGTTATTCTAACCATGCAGAGTCGAGGCATCGATATGATCGAGGTCGGCATCCCCTTCAGCGATCCCCTGGCCGATGGTCCCGTTATTCAGGGTGCAGCCACACAGGCGCTTAAAAATGGTATGAACCTTAAGCTGCTTTTCTCACAGCTCACAGCCATCAAGGATCAGGTTCAGATACCACTGTTGCTCATGGGTTATCTTAACCCCATTCTGCATTACGGCGTCGAGGCTTTCTGCCAGTCGTGTGTCGAGGCGGGCATCAGCGGCGCTATCATCCCCGATCTACCTTTCGACGACTATCAGAACATCGTAAAGCCCATCGCCGATCGCTACGATTTGCGCATCATCATGCTCATCACCCCTGAGACCAGCGAGGAACGTATCCGCTTTATCGATCAGCATACCGATGGCTTTATCTATATGGTAAGCTCTGCCGCCATCACAGGTACACAGAAGAGTTTCGACGAGCAGAAGCAGGAATACTTCCGTCGTATCAACGGCATGAATCTGCGTAATCCCCGCATGATTGGCTTCGGCATCAGTAATGCCCAAACCCTGAAGGCCGCTCAGGATAATGCCGCAGGTGCCATCATCGGCAGTAAGTTCGTTACCCTTCTTAGCGAGAACGAGGGCAACCCAAATGCTGCTCTCGATCAGTTGTTTGATGCCCTTGCTAAGTAAATTTGGTTATTATATCGCAGGCGATGTATTATTAAAAACTCTTAAAGTTTTTGATAAATCGCTTGCGATATAAAATATTCTTCTTACCTTTGCATCGCAAACGATATTAATGATATAAGAGTATGGCAAAGATTTATGATTTCAAAGCTTTTTCGAGCAGAGGTAAGGAGATTGATTTCTCGCAGTTTCAAGGTAAGGTATTGCTGGTAGTCAATACAGCCAGTAAGTGTGGATTTACACCTCAGTTTGCTGGTTTGGAGGAGTTGTACCAGAAGTATAAGGACAAGGGATTGGTAATTAGGGTGTCCAGTTAGATGTTCCGAAAAACAGATGCTGAAATCACCCGATAAGTTATTAATATAACGCTCTGATATTTAACGTTTCAAGTAACGAAA
>CADAOD010000026.1 GCA_902789415.1 uncultured Prevotellaceae bacterium | reverse complement strand
TAAAACTAATAAAAACAAAAGTAATATGAGTCTAATTGAAGATTTATTTGCAGGCGCAGTTGGCTACAGTATCTCTGAGCTAAGCAAGAGTCATCCATTGCGTGATGCCATTGATGAGCGATTTAATCGTTCTAAGCAAAAGGTGTCTCTAGAGGATCTTATTGATGAGTACGCCAGGCGATATGAGATTTATACTCAGAAAAATAAGTTCGCTCACCAGTTACACCAAATAGCAGAACGCTATGAGGAGTATGATTACGAAGAGGTTTATGGTAGGAGATAAAAAAGATCTGAGATATGGGTGGTATTCTCAAAATGCTTTTCTGCATCTTGCTTGCATTAATAATGCTAGTTGTCATCCTTCCATTATTATGGATTGTGATCAAAGAGGCTTCAGCATTGTTCGGTGGGGCATTTGTTTCTACGGGCAGTGATATGGGGTACATCATATTCACTATCGTCTGTATTATCTTTATCATTTGGGCTTTGGCTACTTGGAACAGTTAGCATTATTTGTCATCATACTTTAGTATAAACATTCATATAGTTACAATCTAAAGCAATATAATTATGGTTAATAACGAGAATAAATTAATCGAAACGTTAGCAGATGCATTTAGTGGCTGCATCGTTCGTTATACAGACGAGGAGCGTGAGGAAATAGCACAAAGTGAAGTAGATTATTGCTGGGAAGTTTTTGGGGAGTATGGTCTTCACAAGCTGTTGGAGCATCGTGAATATGATCTGGCCAAATTTAGGGAAATTAAAGAAAAATGTAAAAATGCACAGAAGATTAGGGATATTAGAATTGTCCTGCCAGATTACTTGGCAAATTTCTATAAGTACTATGTGGTAACCGATGATATGGGTGGCGCTGGTTTTGATTCGGGGCACCGTACTTATGGCCATGAAATCAGGTTTTCAGTTTCTGACAAGCATGATTTCGCTTTGGCATATTCAACTTATGACATAGGTGATTTCGAGGATATCGATCGCATTTTTAAAGATGCGGAGGATGCCTATCTTCTCGTGAAGAGGATTGAGAAATATATTCCTGCAAATGTAAGACTGGAGTGTCACGATAATGATGATTTTGGCACAGGGTTGATACCAGAGTGGAGTTCTGATATAAACAATGAGCATAAACCCCGTACTTATTTATATTTTCCTAAAGAAGATGAAAATGTTATTGGAAGAGTCTGCAGGATTGTTATGCCCAGCGACGTAGATTTGGCTTTTATGGAGCACTACAACAAAATAAGGAGAGTCGCAAACGACTTGAAATGGATTTTCAATAGGGGGATGTACACGAACTTGTCAGCAGTTGGCTTAGTTCCTGTAAGGTAACAAATATTGATAGGATTGTAATCAGCATCTGCCTCATCAGATAACATAAGTATGTATAAGAACAAAAGCAGTATAATTATGGATTATAAGTACTATTCAACGGTAACAGGCGATCTCAATGAGATGATGCGCCAGTACAGTGAGAACGCAACAGCCACATACGAAGTAAAAGTGACATACTCACAACCCATCGCTAGCAAATAGTTTATGAGTAAAATAGCATATGCAGTCTACAATGAATTGGACAGAGTTCTCACTTTCTATTACGATGAATTATTTGAGCATCGTAGCAAGGGTGGCGTTAATATTTTTGCGCCAATAGAGGATGGAGGTTGGAGAGCCTACGCAAAATCTATTGAGAAGGTGGTTTTTGACGATTCTTTTGCCGAATATGATGGTTTAGAAAGTACGATGAAGTGGTTCATGGATTGCAAGAATCTCAGTGAGATCGTTGGAATCAAGAATCTGAGGACTGACAACGTTGTGAATATGTCTGGCATGTTCTGGAATTGTTCATCATTGGTCAGTCTTGATTTACGTTCTTTCAACACAGAGAAGGTGCATTCTATGGGCTGGATGTTCTCTGGATGCAAATCTCTCACCAAACTCGATGTTAGCAGCTTCGAGACTAAAAACGTAACGTTTATGGGAGATATGTTTTCATTTTGCTCTTCTCTGAAAGAACTCGATTTGAGCAACTTCCATACGGAAAAGGTGCAGTATATGAGCGGTATGTTTAAAAACGACATACTACTGAAAAACCTTGATATCAGCAGCTTTAATGTGGATAATGTCAAGAGTATGAATGAAATGTTTGCGAATTGCCCTTTACCCAGAGGTGTTGATTGGATTGCGCCAGTTGTTCTTGAGAATTTACCTATACACCACCCTCATTACCGTCAAAAGAATGCTGTAGATGTATATGCCTTAAAGAAAGCAGTCTATGCATTTTGTTGCGGAGCGGATGAAGAAGATAAGCCGAAATTCAATGAGGATGCTATAATTCCTGAGTATCTTCCTGTATGGCAGGCATTCAGGAAGAATGGTTTCGATTTCTACACATTCATGAAGGACAGAGAGCATGAGAAGATAGAGGATGAGGAATTGCGTGTGGAGGTCCTTTTGGGGGTCTGCTTCCCTCTTCTGAAGTTACCAATAGGAAAATTTGCAATCGATTGGCTTAATGGCTATTTGGATTTCTTCAAGCGAGATACTGATGACTTTACTGATACAGAGGTGCTTCGTCGCCTGTTCTTCTGCTCTGGGTATTGGGACATTTGGAAGATGATGGCAAGTGGAATTGGTGACATTGAGAGTCTGTATAGATGGTATATTGGTATGCCTGATCTTGCTATTGAGGAGGCAACGGGGATTCCTTGTTCTTATGAAAAGGATGAGAAGAAGGCTGCAGAGTTCCTGGATTATCTCTTGGATGAATCAACAAATGCAACCGAAGCTGTGAGAAAAGAAGCAATGAGACTAAAAACGATTTAGAAAATGAGACACCTATTATATATATTAATGTGTGCTGGTCTTATGATGAGCTGTGGAAATTCTGAAAAAAACGAGAGTGAATATAGCGGCATCCCCTCTACAGCACAGAGTGTTGCAGAGAATGAAGACTATGTCGTCTTCCTGAATGACGAAGCTATTGGAGATAGTATTGAGGGCTTGGGATCTATCAAACAAGTTTCTTTGTGGTCGTTTGATAAGGATAAGAGGTTGGCTAATAAGATTCTATTATCACATCCTCAAGCAGATGGTAGCTGGTTTTCGATGGAACATAGTGTTTCCATTCCACTGGACTCAATACCGACGATTTCGAAGGTGACTATTCTTTCATGGAAGGGTGAACCATTAAGACTATTAGTAGAAGGATGTTCTGACTATAGAAATGTAGAAAGCTTCATCATTGGCAACAATTCTGACCAGGCCATTTGTCTGCCAACAAATCGGGGATTAATTGGCATCAGTGAAGAAGAGTGTTTGCTCATCATGCAAAGTTATGCTTATTATGAAGGTGGCGGGAGACATAATATCATTGAGGCTTATGATCAGCAAGGCAATCGTATAGCGTCAATGGAAGTAAAAGTTCAATAATATCGTGATACGAAGGAAGTCTTTATGCATAAAGTGTCACGCTACATAACGACTCATACCATTATTTAACTAATATTTCATTTTGTATTAACAGAGGAGAGGTGTTAAGTCTATCCTTTGTTTTTCAAAAAAACACGCGCAATCAACAATCCTCCTGCTATAATGAAAGTCCCTAAAAAGGACAGTAGTGAGAAACCGCTTAACCAATCATTTTATAAAAAGAATATGATTATGAAAGTTAAAGGAGTTAATAATATATAATGGTACGGTAGTCTCATATTGGTCTACAAAATAATACCTATATAAAGATACTCGATAATAAGTCTGGGGTTTAAAAAGGTGGTTAGGGTAAAACACAAAAAGAGCGGAAAGCCTTTGTTTAAAGACATTCCGCTTCATTCTTTGTGTCGGGATTACTGGACTCGAACCAGCGACCTCGCGCCCCCCAGACGTGTGCGCTACCAACTGCGCTAAATCCCGATCCGTTTTCGACTAACAAACGGCCGTTATCGCCGAATGCGGGTGCAAAGGTAAGCAGTTTTTTTGAACTAACCAAATTTTATGCTTACTTTTTGCTCTTTTCCCACTTATTTTTCCACTTTTCGTACTTTTCGAACAGCTGCTCGGGGCGATTGTTGTACCAGCTGTAGCCGTTTCGGCGCTCAGGACCAATCTCCTGCAAACTCTTGCGGGGGATACCATCGCGGTCGCAAACGTAAGGCTGACAGTTCTCCAAATCGTAGAATCGTGCCCACAGTGGTCCGGCCTTCTCGTCGGGCACCAAACGGGTGTCGGCACCTGGTTCGCCCTTCTTACCAATGCGTACCAGGCGGTAGCCGGTAATCTTGTGCTTATCAAACCAAGCCATAGCACCGTGTATGGCCTTGCGAATGCGCTCATCGGGGTTGGGCAGGTCCATCAGGAAACGTACGATGGGTACACTCTCCATCGAGCAATATGATGGCAACTCGTAGGCGCGTGCCTTGGCTGGCAGCAGGGTCTCGTGGTCGTGCTGCTGGCACCACACGGTAAGCGTATCGCCGTGCTTAATCTGTGTATTCAGTATGCACTCTATACCTTTGTTAAAGGCCTTTTCTATATCCTTGTCAAGTGCCTTGTCGGTAAGGTTGGCAAACGGCTCGCGGTCCTTCAGTATCTCGCGCAGTACAATGAGCGTGTTTACCATCGCATCATCATTAAACGTAATGTGTACCTGATAGTTACGCATGGTGGGCCAGAACTGGGGCCAGCCGCCGTTAGGGTACTGTCCGCTAAGCAGGTAGCGCACACCGTTGTTGAATGCCTCGCGATATTTCTCGTCCTTAGTGGCCTGCCACAGGCGTGCCAGATAAGTCATCTGCATGGTGGTAGCGCCGTTGTCGATAGTCGAGTCGTCGGTAACCTGCTTGTCGGCTATCACCTGTGCGCGCTGCTCGTCGTTAAGTGGTGTTACCATATCGATATTCTTTGGCCAGCCGCCAGTGTTGCGCTGCCAAATAAGTAACTGGTCGCCCACACGGCGAGCCTCTTCGGTCTTAAAAAACTCAGGGTCCTTTGTTTTCAGTACACCATCGCCAGGCGCAGCTGTCGATGCCGTTGGCATAAGCCCTATCAGGGCTGCCAGTAGAGTAGCTTTAACGTAGTTCATACTAATTTAAAATTGTTTTGTTCGTGGGTGCAAAAGTACAAAAAACTTACGAAACATCCTAACTATTAACACACATTAAGAGCCCGATAGTAATAAAATGTGTAAAAATGGGTGCTTACTGCCCGAAAATGCGTATCTTTGCATGCAATTATAACCACAGATACGTATAATGAAGCAATATAAACTTACGGCACCTGAACGCTTGGCTCAGACCATCCAGTTGCCAGCATCAAAAAGCATATCCAATCGTGCGCTCATTATCTATGCCCTTAGTGGTGGTAGAAACCTGCCCGAGAATCTGAGCGATTGCGACGATACCGGGGTGATACTCGATGCGCTGCGATACATGCCCGACGAGATTAATATTAAAGCCGCAGGTACCGCCATGCGATTTATGACGGCCTACCTGAGTGTGATGCGTGGCACACATGTGATTACTGGTACCGAGCGCATGCAGCACCGCCCCATAGCTATCTTGGTTGATGCCCTGCGCAAGTTGGGTGCACAGATAGAGTACGTAGGGCAGGAGGGATTCCCACCCCTTAAGATTACCGGCAAAAAACTGCAGGGTGGCGAGCTTTCTATCCCTGGCAACGTGAGCTCACAGTACATTTCGGCGCTGCTGATGATTGGTCCGACGCTGGAAGAGGGTCTTACGCTGCAACTTACAGGCGATATCTTCTCGCGTCCTTACATCGACCTCACGCTGTGGATGATGGGCGAGTTCGGCGCCGAAGCCAAATGGAGTTCAACCGATACGATTACCGTGGCTCACAAGCCCTACAAAGGTCGCGATTACTTTATTGAGAGCGACTGGAGCGGTGCCAGCTACTGGTATGAGATGGTGGCGCTGAGCAAGGATCGCGATGCCGAAGTAAAGCTTACGGGACTGATGGACGGCTCGATGCAGGGCGATTCAACCACCCGCTATATCTTTAGTCTGTTGGGCGTAAAAACCACCTTCGAAACCCAACAGAAGGGCATCCCACAGATGGTAACGCTGAAGAAGAACGGACGCGGCGTGGGCAAGCTGGAGTACGACTTTGTGAATGCTCCCGACTTGGCGCAGACCTTTGTGGTTACCTGTGCCGCACTCGGCATCCCCTTCCACTTCAAGGGCCTTTCTACCCTGAAAATTAAGGAGACCGACCGTATTGCTGCCCTGAAAACAGAGATGCTGAAGTTGGGCTTCGTTATCCACGATGTGAACGATAGCGAGCTGTACTGGGAAGGTGAGCGTTGCGAGCCTAACCTCGAAGCAGGTATCGACACCTACGAAGACCACCGTATGGCCCTTGCCTTTGCGCCCTTTGCCATGCGTCAGGAGGGCTTGATTATCAATAATCCGCAGGTAGTAACCAAGTCGTACCCTAAGTTTTGGGACGACCTGAAACTGGTAGGATTCAACATTGAAGAATAAACTAACACAATAGATAAACGATGACATTTGCATTAGTATGTATAGGCATGCTGTTGGTGCTGGGCCTGATAGCCTTGGTGGCCAACTGGCTGGATAAGAGCGAGGATGTGATTGAGCAAGGTCACGACTGCTCTACCTGCACAGCCGCCGACGAGGGCTCGTGCAAGATACACTGCCTGCTGGAGGAGAAGAAAAAGAAGAGTGAATAGTGATTAGTTAAGAGTGAATAGTGAAACGATGGAGGCGATATATGGGCTTGGCGATGGTTGTTACGTTGGTAGCAACCGTTTGCTTTGCGCAAAACAAGAACACCGCCAAGAGCCGGTTCTGGCACGCCTTTAACGCCCGCTATAACACCTATTATAACGGTCATATGGCCTTTCTGGATGGAAACTTAGAGAAAGAGAAAGGTCACAAAGATAACTTTACCGAGTTGTTGCCGCTTTATCCCGTGGGCAACAAACTGAGTCGCGACATAGGTAAATCGAACTACCAGCGAACAGTAGAAAAGATGGAGAAAGCCATCCAGCGCCACACCATCAAAGTAAAGGGCCGCGAGCAGAACCCGTTTCTGTGGAAAGCGTGGCTCATGCTGGGTAAGGCGCAGTTCCAAATGGGACAGTTTGAAGAGGCTGCCGCCACTTTCTCGTATATGGCGCGCCTGTACTTGGGCAACCCAGCGCGCAGCGGACTGGCCCGTGCGTGGTTGGCCAAAAGTTACACCATGTTGGATTGGCGATACGATGCCGAGGACGTGATTCGTAACATGAGTCGCGACTCGATGGATTTCCGTGCTGTTAAGGATTGGGATTACACCTACGCCAACTATTACATCAGCATAGCCGATTACCCCAAGGCCGTGCCCTATCTGCGCAAGGTTATCAAGCACGAACGTCGCAAAACCCAGCGTGCCCGCGAGTGGTACCTGATGGGACAGATACAAAACCTGATGGGAAACCAGCAAGAGTCTTACAAGGCTTTTGCCCATGTGATACGCTGCAGTCCGCCTTACGAGTTGCAGTTTAATGCCCGCATTGCCCAGACCGAAGTGCTGGCCAAGAACAACGGCCGCCAGATGATAAGCAAGCTGAAACGCATGGCCGCCAACGATAACAATGCCGAGTATCTCGACCAGGTGTACTATGCCATCGGCAACATCTATCTGGCCCAAGGCGATACCCTGCAGGCCATCGGTGCCTACGAGAAGGGTAACCTGAAATCTACCCGTAATGGCATCGAGAAAGGTGTACTGTTGCTTACGCTTGGTAATCTGTATTGGGAGACCGAAAAGTTTGCCGATGCCCAGCGCTGCTATGGCGAGGCTATCGGTCTGCTGGATAAAGACCGCAAGGATTACGACGAACTCTCACGCCGATCAAAGGTACTTGATGAACTGGTGCCTTACACCGAGGCTGTGCACCTGCAGGATTCGCTGTTGCAACTGGCCAAGATGGGCGATAAAGAGCGCCTGCAAGCCATCGACCGCGTGATAGCTGCCCTGAAGAAAAAAGAAAAAGAGGCACGCGATGCCGAGCTGGAAGCGCAAGGCGATGTACAGCAAGATGGACTTGAACGCAAAAATGCGTTTATGTCTCAACCTGCTAATTCTCAGTCGGTTGGCGCCCAGCAACAAGCAGGTGGTGCATGGTACTTTTATAACCCTACGGCAGTGAGTCAGGGTAAGGCTACCTTCCAGCGCGAATGGGGTAAACGTGCTAATGCCGATAACTGGCGCCGCAGCAATCAAACCGTGTTACATTTGCCATCGGGCGATGAGGCTGCTAACGATAGTCTGTCAGCAGGTGATGACATGGCGAATGTGACGGATAGTACCGCCCTTGATCCGCACAACCGCGAATATTACTTGGCGCAAATCCCATTCACCGATGAGCAGCAAGCCGTCTGTCACGATATCATCAAGGATGGTCTGTTCCATGCAGGCATCATCCTGAAGGATAAGATGGAGCGCTTGAGCATCAGCGAACGCTATTTGCGCCGACTGACTGCCGATTACCCCGACTACGAGAATAACCCCGAGGCGTGGTACCACCTGTGGTTGCTCTACTCGCGCCAAGGTTGTGCGGCTGAGGCTGCCGAGTGCTTGGCCCGTATGAAAGCCGATTACCCCGACAATGAGTTTACACAGTTGATAGCCGACCCGTACTATGCCGAGAATGCCCGCTTTGGCGAGCAGATTGAGGATTCGCTCTACGCTGCCACCTACGCTGCCTTTAAGCACGATGATTTTGCAGCCGTAAAGCATAACACCCAGTTGTCCACCACCCGCTTTGCCCAGGGTGCCCATCGCGATAAATTTGTGTTTATCAGCGGTTTGAGCAAACTGAACGAGGGCGACGGCGATGGTTGTCTGGCGCAGTTGAACGAGGTGGTAGAAAAGTATCCCGACAGCGAGGTGAGTCAGCTGGCAGGTATGATTATAAAAGGTGTGCAGGAAGGCCGCAAGCTACGTGGCGGTAAGTTTGATATCGGCGATGTGTGGACCCAACGCGATATTGTGCTTTCGCACGATTCTGCCACCACCGATACCCTGAGCGCCAATCGAGCCGACCACCACCTGTTTATGCTGGTGTATCAGCCCGATTCGGTAAACCAAAACCAGCTGCTGTTCGAGTTGGCACGCTATAACTTTACCAACTTCCTGGTGCGCAACTTTGAGATACAGATTGACCAGGATGGCGAGCTAAACCGCATGATAGTAAGCGGTTTCCTGAGTTACGACGAGGCGCTGCAGTACGCCCGTATGCTGTACGATAACGAAACGCTTCGCCGTTACACCGCCCACGCCATGCGCCTGATTGTAAGCGAGCAGAACCTGCCCCTGCTGGGCACCCAGTACACCTACGACGAGTACCAGCAGTTTTATGAGCGCGAGCTGGCACCCATGCAGGTTAGCAAGGATAATCTGCTGATAAATCCCGAGGCGGTAGATGCGCCTGATATTGAGGACGAACTGCCGGCCAAACCAGCCGAGCAGCCCAAGCCAGCCACGCAGAAAAAGCAGCAGAAGGCGCTGGATTTTGATGATGATTTTTGGTAAACAACAGATAGAGATATATGACAAACGGATTACTACTTTGGGTAGACGACGAGATTGAGCAACTCAAGGGCCACATCATGTTTCTCGAGAAGAAAGGCTATGAAATCGTGACCGTTAGCAACGGTACCGATGCCCTCGACCTGTGTCGTCAGCGCAACTTCGACCTGGTGCTGCTTGATGAGCAGATGCCTGGTATCAGCGGACTTGAAACCCTGCGCAAACTCAAGGAGATTAATTCCTCAATCACTGTGGTGATGGTTACCAAGAGCGAGGAGGAGAACATCATGGAGCAGGCCATCGGACAAAAGATTGCCGACTACCTGATAAAGCCCGTAAACCCCAATCAGATATTGTTGACGCTCAAGAAGAATATCCATCGCCGTGCCATCGAAACGGAGATAACACAGAGTCAGTATCAGCAGAACTTTCAGCAGATAGCTATGCAGATAATGGACTGCCGCACGTGGCAGGATTGGGTGCAGCTGTACAAGCGTCTGGTGCACTGGGAACTGGAGTTGAGCGCTACCGAAAGCACCATGACCGAGATGCTGCAGATGCAGAAAGAGGAGGCCAACAACGGCTTTGCCAAGTTTATCAAACAGAACTACTTGGATTGGATAGCAGGCGGCGCCGATAAGCCCGTCTTATCCCCCGAGATATTTAAAACCAAGGTGTTCACCATGCTCAATGCGGGTGAAAAAGTGTTCCTGGTGGTGCTCGATAACTTCCGCTACGACCAGTGGCGTGTGCTGTCGGGCGAGCTGAGCGAGTATTTTGATATCGACGAGGATATGTATTACAGCATACTGCCCACCGCTACGCAGTATGCACGCAACGCCATTTTCAGTGGTTTGATGCCCAACAAGATACAGGAGATGTTCCCCGATCTTTGGGTGGATGAAGACGAGGAGGAGGGTAAGAACCTGAACGAAGAGCCGCTCATCCGCACCCAGTTGGAGCGCTATCGCCGCAAGGAAACTTTTTCTTATCACAAGATAAACACCCAGACCGATGCCGATAAGCTGATGCAGCAGATGCACCAGATAGATAAGAACCCGCTCAACGTGGTGGTGTTTAACTTTATCGACATGCTGAGCCACGCCCGTACCGAATCGAAGATGGTGCGCGAGTTGGCCAACAACGAGAGTGCCTATCGCTCTATAACCCTCTCGTGGTTCCGCCATTCGGTTATCAGCGATTTCTTCCGCCAGCTGGCTCAGATGGATTGCAAGGTGATTGTAACTACCGACCACGGCAGTATACGTTGCACCCAGCCCGTTAAAATTGTGGGCGACCGCAACACCAACACCAACCTGCGCTACAAGTTGGGTAAGAACCTGGGGTACGACGAGGATAAGAGTCTGTTTGTGATTAAGGACCCCCGCAAGGCCATGCTGCCACAGCCCAATCTCTCTACCAGCTACGTGTTTGCCACGGGCGACTCGTTCTTTGCCTATCCCAACAACTATAATTACTACGTATCGTACTATCGCGACACGTTCCAGCACGGGGGCATCTCGATGGAAGAGATGATTGTGCCGCTGATTACATTAACAGGAAAGAAAAGATAAAACAACATATATTATGGAGATTAAGATTAACAGTTTAGAACAGATCGGGAATGCCGCCCGAGAGTTTATCGCCCAGATGGGCGACCGTCGTGTGTTTGCCTTTTATGGCAAGATGGGTGCCGGAAAAACCACGTTTATCAAGGCCATTTGCGAGGCTTTGGGTGTAGATGATGTGATTACATCGCCCACCTTCGCTATCATCAACGAGTACACATCGGGCGAGGGCGAGAGCATCTATCACTTTGATTTCTACCGTATCAAGAAGCTTGAGGAGGTTTACGACATGGGCTACGAGGATTACTTTTACAGTGGCTGCCTGTGCCTGATAGAGTGGCCCGAACTGATTGAGGAGGTGCTGCCCGAGGATGCCGTTAAGGTTACTATCGAAGAAAAAACCGATGGCAACCGTGTGGTTACCATCGGGTAATTAAGGGAATAATATTGGTCCTGGTCGAGGGTTACAGCAAAGCTTCGAACTTCTCTTCGAACTTAGCCTTCGACTGGGCACCAACAATCTTATCTACAATCTCGCCATTCTTAAAGAACAGAACGGTAGGAATGTTGCGGATACCATACTCAGCGGCAAGGTCTTCGCACTCTTCAACGTCGCACTTGCCAACTGCGATTTTACCATCGTACTTGGCAGCCATCTCTTCGATAATGGGAGCCACCATACGGCAGGGACCACACCAAGTAGCCCAGAAATCAACTACCAAAGGCAGGTTACCGGCCTTCAATTCTGCAAAGTTCTCGTTTGTGATTGTTACTTCCATTGTTTCAAATGTTTTATGTGAATACTATGTGAACTATCTTGTTACCAGCAAACAGCGTGCCATTAATTGATACTATATGCCACGCCCTCGTGGGTGTTAATGTAATCAATGAGTTTGTTCTTCACGTCGATACCCTCGCGCTTACTGCGCAGCAGCACGTGTTGCTTACCGCTCGAGTCGCGCAGTTGGAAGAAGAGTTTTGTCTTGCCCGGACAATCGTTTATCAGCTCCGTCAGGTCATTAACTAACTCGTCGTTAATCTGGTCGGTCATCAGCGAGATGGTAATGCGGTCGATGGCGCGCTCCTTTATGGTTTGCAGGAACTCCACACCGCCTATCTTCAGATCTTTCGGACCGTTTTCGTTGTACATAAAGCGGCTCTTAACCTTACCTGTAACATACACCGATGCGCCAATCTGGAACATACCTGCGCGCTGGCCCCATTCCTCGCCCATCATGAATATCTCGCCCGTACCGTCGAAGTCTTCGATGGTAACCACGCCGTAGGGCTTGCCCGTTTTGGTAAAGCCTGTTTTCTGGGCCGTAACAATGCCGCCAAGAATCACATCTTCGCGGTCGGCCAATTTGGCAATGTCTGCCAATTCGCTACACTTGGTGTTGCACAGGTTGTCAAGGATAATCTTGTATTCGTCGAGTGGATGGGCCGACAGGTAGATACCTACCAGCTCGCGCTCCTTGTTCAGTCGTTCGATGTCGCTCCAACGGATGTCGTTCTTTGGGGGCTGTGGCAGAGCTATCTCTACCTCTTCGCCCATCATGCCAAACAGCGAGTTCTTCAGTTCGGCCTGCTCCTGCTGGTACAGCTGTCCGTAGCGGCACAGCATTTCAATATATGTCTCGCCCTTGGGATTCTTGGCAAAGTAATCCTCGCGACGGATGCCGAAGCTGTCGAAACCACCGCTCAGTGCCAACGATTCGAACGCCTTACGGTTAACAGCCGAGAAGTTTACGCGCTGGGCAAAGTCGTAGATATCCTTGTACGGACCATTCTTTTCGCGCTCCTCGATAATCGATAAGGCAGCCGAATCGCCCATACCCTTGATGGCACCCAGACCGAAACGGATTTCTCCATGATGGTTCACACCAAACTTCTCGTACGATTCGTTTACATCCGGACCCAGCGTGGCTATGCCCATCTGCTTGCACTCGTCCATCAGTTTGGTGATTTCGGTAATCTGGTCGCGTCGGCGACTCATGATGGCAGCCATATATTCGGCAGGGTAGTTGGCTTTCAGATACGCCGTCTGGTAAGCCACCCACGAGTAGCAGGCCGCGTGCGATTTGTTGAACGCATACGATGCGAACTTCTCCCAGTCGGCCCAAATCTTCTCCAGAACCTTCGGGTCGTGACCGTTCTTCTTACCGCCCTCGATAAACTTAGGCTTCATGGCGTCAACGATATCCTTTTTCTTCTTACCCATGGCCTTACGCAGGGCATCACTCTCACCTCGGGTGAAGTCGGCCAACTGTCGTGAAAGCAGCATCACCTGCTCCTGATACACCGTAATACCGTAGGTGTCCTTCAGGTACTTCTCCATGCAGTCGATGTCGTACGTAATTGGTTCGCGACCGTTCTTACGGGCGATGAACGAGGGGATATAGTCCATAGGTCCTGGTCGATACAGGGCGTTCATGGCAATCAGGTCTTCGAACACCGTGGGGTGCAGCTCGCGCAGGTACTTCTGCATACCTGCCGACTCGAACTGGAACGTACCGATGGTGCGACCTTGCTGATACAGCTCGTATGTCTTGGGATCGTCGATGGGGATGGTGTCCAGGTCCAGATCAATGCCGCGTGTACGCTTGATGTTAGCGCAGGCCTCCTTCAACTCCGACAGGGTTTTCAGTCCCAGGAAGTCCATCTTAATCAGTCCCGTCGATTCAATCACGTGTCCGTCGTACTGCGTACAGTTGGTCTTGGTTCCCTTAAAGTCGGGGTCATCGGCCGTTGATACGGGTACGTGGTCAGAGATTGGGTCGCGACAGATGATAAATCCGCAGGCATGGATACCCGTACCGCGCACGGTGCCCTCAAGCATTTTGGCATACTTCATGGTGTTGGCAATGCGTGGATCGGTAGATGCCTCGGCATCGCGCAACTCAGGCACAGCCTTGATGGCGTTGGTCAGATTCATCTTCGGCGTCTTGCCATCTACTTCGGGCAGTCGGTCGGGGATGGCCTTACACAGCGCGTTCGATACGGCCAGCGGCACATTCTCTACACGGGCTACGTCCTTGATAGAGTTCTTGGTAGCCATCGATGCGTAGGTGATGATGTGCGCACAGTTCTCGTGTCCGTACTTATCCATTACCCACTTCAATACCTTACCTCGACCGTCGTCATCAAAGTCGGTATCGATATCAGGCAGCGAGATACGGTCGGGGTTCAGAAAACGCTCAAACAGCAGGTCGTACTTCAAGGGGTCAATCTTGGTGATACCCAAGCAGTAGGCCACCACACTACCGGCAGCCGATCCACGACCAGGACCTACCATTACGCCCAGCTCGTCGCGGGCCGAGTTAATAAAGTCCTGCACAATCAGGAAGTAGCCTGGGAAACCCATCGTCTTCATAATGTGCAGCTCAAATTTTACGCGCTCCTCTACGTCCTGTGGGATAGGGTCGCCATAGCGCTTCTTGGCGCCTTCGTAAGCCAGTTTGGCTAGATAGTCGGCCTCAAACTTAATACGGTATATCTTGTCGTAGCCGCCCAGCTTCTTTATCTTCTTCTCACCATCCTCAGGCGGCAACGGGTTCTCGCCGTTCTCATCGCTGGTAAACTCCTTGTACAGGTCTTCCTCAGTGAACTTCTGTCGCCACTCCTCCTCGGTTCCGAAGCTCTCGGGGATAGGGAAGAAAGGCATGATTGGGTCGGCGTCCAGACTGTATGTCTCTACCTTATTTAATATCTCCACCGTGTTGGCCAGTGCCTCGGGCACATCGCTGAAGATGTCGTTCATCTCCTGCTTGGTCTTGAACCACTCCTGTTTTGAGTACAGCATACGTGTGGGGTCGTCCAAGTCCTTACCCGTGGCCAAACACAGCAGGTGGTCGTGGGCCTCGGCGTTCTCCTTGTCCACAAAGTGGCTATCGTTGGTGCACACTAACTTTACGCCGTATTCGCGGGCCAGCTCTATCAGTACCTTGTTGGCCTGCTGCTGCAGGGGGAAGGTTTCGCGGTTGGCTCGGATGTTCGGGTCGGTCACCTCGTGGCGCTGCAACTCCAGATAGTAGTCGTCGCCCCACAGGTTCTTATGCCACTCTATGGCCTTGCGGGCACCTTCTATGTCGCCTTTCAGGATTTTGGCAGGCACCTCGCCGGCGATACAGGCCGAGCAAACTATCAGGTCCTCGTGATATTTCTCCAGCTGTTTGTGGTCGGTACGCGGACGGTTGTAGAAACCATCCACCCACGAGTTACTTACCAGCTTAATCAGGTTCTTGTAGCCATGCTCGTTCTTGGCCAGTACTATCAGGTGGTATCCACCCAGGTCTTCCTTGCCTTCTTTCAGCATCATGTCGCCTCGGCGTGCCACATACATCTCGCAACCAAAGATGGGTTTGAATGGTTCAAGTCCGTCTTTTTTACGCTGTTTGTTCACACCGTTGCAAATGTCGTGAAATTCCTTAATGCCGAACATGTCGCCGTGGTCGGTAATGGCCATACCCTTCATGCCATCGCCGATAGCTTTATCTACAAGCTTTTTGATGCTCGCCTGTCCGTCGAGAATCGAGTAATATGTATGTACGTGCAGATGTACGAAATCTTCCATCGTTTTGTATCGAATTGCTTATTTTTGTGGTCCAAAGTTACGCCGATTTTTCGAGATAACCAAAAGAAAAACGTGAAAAGTTTGTAATTCTCGCATAAAAGATGTACCTTTGCACCCAAAATAGAAACAATCGAAAGTAACTGATGGGAGAAAGAATAAAGAAACTCAAAAAGATTAGAATACATCGCGAGGGTACTAACGAGCTCACGCTTAGTGCCTTAGCTATCATTGGTATTGGCTCATTGCTGTGGTACGGACTGGATACAACCATCCCATTTTGGATTTTTGCTGTCCTCTTCGTTCCATCGTGGTTTATAGCACTTAATTTCTATCGCTGCCCAATTCGCTATTTTAATGGCGACACCGATAAACTGGTGGTGGCTCCTGCCGATGGAAAGATAGTTGTGGTTGAGGAGGCCGAAGAAAATACCTATTTCCACGATAAGCGACTGATGATTTCGATTTTTATGAGTCCGCTTAACGTGCATGCCAACTGGTATCCCGTTGATGGTAAGGTAAAGTTCGTAAAGCACTTTAATGGCAACTACCACAAGGCTTGGTTGCCCAAGGCCAGCGAGGAGAACGAGCATGCCGACATTATGATTACCACTAACGACGGTCAGGATATTCTGGTGCGCCAGATTGCTGGTGCTATGGCCCGTCGTATTGTAACATACGCTAAGGATGGCGAGGAGTGCTTTATCGACGAGCACCTGGGCTTTATTAAGTTAGGTTCGCGCGTAGATGTGTACCTGCCACTTACCGCCAAGGCTACCGTTACAATGAACCAGCCAACCACCGGCGATCAGACAGTCATCGCCAAATTGGCTTAATGTCCAATGGTCAATGTTCAATGTTCAATGATTAAAAAGCATATCCCTAACACGATAACTTGCTGCAACCTTATTTCAGGTTGTATCGCTACATATTTCGCTTTCCAGAGCGATTTCCAGATGGCGTTGCTATTCATCGTCATCGGAGCTGTATTCGATTTCTTTGATGGCATGAGTGCCCGCCTGCTGGGTGTATCATCGCCTATTGGCAAGGAACTCGATTCGCTGGCCGATGATATCACCTTCGGATTCGCTCCATCAGCTATAGTGTTCAGCTATCTTACCACCTTCGATATTCCTCATCCCTACATACCTTACTTGGCCTTTGTAATGGCTGCTTTCTCAGCTTTGCGCTTGGCTAAGTTCAATCTCGATGAGCGTCAATCATTAGGCTTCATTGGTCTGCCCACTCCTGCAAATGCACTGCTGTGGGGATCGCTGGTTTGCGGACTTGTGGAGAGTGGGGCTTTCGTGGCTGCCAACCTATGGTGGGCTATCCTTTTGTTGGTATTCTATGCCAGCTACTTGCTGATTTCCGAGATACCTATGTTTGCCCTCAAGTTCAAGCACTGGGGATGGAAAGGTAACGAGATTAAGTATATATTCGTAATATCATGTATTCCTCTGTTGCTCCTGTTTGGAGTTTTTAGCGGCATTGCATTTATCATTGTGTGGTACATCGTGCTGTCTAAGATTGCAGTTTTAACTAAAAAGTAAAAAAGATGGTCTTTATGAAGACTTTTGTGGCTCTTATTGTGTTCGGCTTTATTGCCGTGGCTGTTATCGCTATCATCGTTATCAACGTGCTGTATCGCAATATGAAGCGTATGCGCGAGGATGTTGAGAATTTTGTGTTCCGTCGTGGCCGTCGTTACGAGGCGAAGGAACGCAACCCCTTTGGCGAGGATTACTTTAAGAGTGCTAAAACCGGTAAGACAACCACACGAACCACCTACAGAGACAAGCAGGGCAATGTGCATGTAGAAACTTATGTTGACGGTGAAAGAGTAAATAAAACCACCCGTAGAACTACTACGAGTGGTGGTGTAACGATTATCGACGAGCGCCCCGAAGATAAGAAGATTTTTGAAAAGGGCGACGACGAATACGTAGAATTCGAAGAGGTTAAATAGTATCTTAGTTGTGCACTAAGGTACCAATCTGCTCGCCATCCATTACCTTTTTAAGATTGCCAACTACGTCCATGTTGAACACGTAGATAGGCAGGTTGTTGTCCTGACACATGCAGATAGCTGTAAGGTCCATCACCTTCAGTCCGCGTGCCAGCACCTCCTTATAGGTAATATCCTCAAACTTGGTAGCTGTGGGGTCCTTCTCGGGGTCGGCAGTGTAGATACCATCCACACGAGTACCCTTCAGCATCACGTCGGCCTCAATCTCAATACCGCGCAAGCTACTGCCTGTATCGGTGGTGAAGTAGGGCGAACCTGTGCCGGCCGAGAAGATACAAACGTAGCCAGCCTCCATAGCCTCGATGGCCTTCCACTTGGTGTAGAACTCGCCGATAGGCTCCATGCGGATAGCGGTAAGCACCTTGTTCTTAACACCAACAGCACCCAGAGCCGAGCTCAGAGCCAGCGAGTTAATAACAGTGGCGCACATACCCATCTGGTCGCCCTTTACACGGTCGAAACCCTTCTGCGAGCCCGAAAGTCCGCGGAAGATGTTACCACCACCAATCACGATACCAATCTGCACGCCCATGCCTGCAATCTCCTTAATCTGATTAGCATAGTCGCTCAGTCGCTCAGGGTCGATACCGTAGCCCTGCTTGCCCATCAGGCTCTCGCCCGAAAGCTTTAACAGAATTCTCTTAAATCTTGCCATATCACTAATGTTTAATCTTTAATAATGTTCAATGTTCAATGTTCAATGACAAAAACCACTTCCTTAAATCTATACAAATGTGCTATGCCGTTGGCATCTTGCAGCATCAGGCGTCCGTCGTCGGTAGTGCCAACCACGGTGGCCATAAAGCGCTTACCGTCGGCCTCGAAGGGGTACAAGCCCTCGCGACGGTAAAGTCGGTTCATGTAAACCTGATGTATGCCCATGTTGTCGATGGCCAGCTGCAGCTCGTCCAGGAATGCAGCCAACAACTCGTCGCGATCGGTGTCGCGGCCCGTCAGTTGTTTCATCGATACGGGGTTGGGGGCATCGCTTACAAACTCTGTCTGGTTCACATCCAGTCCGATGCCGATAATGCAGTCTTTGATACGACGGCCTTCCAATCGGTTCTCAATCAGCACGCCGCATATCTTCTTGTCGCCTACGTAAATGTCGTTAGGCCATTTTATTTCGGGTGTTTGCGGTATGTAGCGCTGCAGCGTGTTGCACAGGGCTACCGATACCATTTGGGTAATGATGAACTGTGTGTGAGCCGACACCTTCTGGGGGTGGATAAGTACCGAGAAGAGCAGGTTCTTACCGCGCTCACTCTCCCAGGTGTTGGTACCGCAACCCTTTCCAGCAGTCTGGAAATCAGCCACTACCACCATATCACCCTCGCCGTTTTCCTTCATCCAACGGTTGGTTGAATCGGTCTCATCAACGTGTACTATCTTAAATTCCATCATATTCCGAGTGCAAAGATACAAATAAAATTAAACACAGAGGTACAGAGGTACAGAGAATTTTAATAAAAAAACAAAAAACTCTGTATCTCTGTGTCTTTGTGTTAGGCAATTTTGTTACCTTTGCAGTATGGAAGAACAACAAAAAAAAGACGAACGCTACATGCAGATGGCGTTAGACGAGGCCCATTTGGCTCTTGAGGCGGGCGAGATACCCATTGGTGCCGTGGTGGTGTGTAAGGATAGGGTAGTGTCGCGTGCGCACAACCTAACCGAAACGCTGTGCGATGTTACCGCCCATGCCGAGATGCAGGCTATTACTGCCGCTGCCAATACGTTGGGGGGCAAGTATCTTACCGAGTGCACACTGTATGTTACCGTTGAGCCTTGCACCATGTGTGCCGGTGCCATTGGTTGGGCTCAGATACCCCGTATCGTATATGGTGCCCCTGATGATAAGCGTGGCTACCACCTGTTGGCGCCTAACGCTTTCCACCCCAAGGCGCAGGTAACCCAGGGGGTGTTAGAAGCCGAGTGCCGCGAATTGATGCAGAATTTTTTCAAGGCCAAACGCTAACTTTCTAACTGTAGCACTGTAGCGTTGTAGCGCACAAAAAAATCGCGAGCTTGCTTGGATGGCAAACCCGCGACGTTTTTTTATTGTGTGGATGCTAAGTATTACTCAGCGCTGCTTGTTGAATCCTTAAAGGCATCGTTGTAGTCGCTCTCCCACTGTGGGATGGCCCATGTCCAGTTGTCGTTGTCGGCCTTAACGGTAACAGCGATGGCGGGTGATGCGCTACCACCCTGAGCCAGACTCTTACGAGAGATAGCCTTGTTCCAACGCTTGTAGTCGCTGAAACCAAAGCCCTCGCCCCAAAGCTCCAGGCGACGGTAGTTTACAATCTCGTCGAACAGCTCCTCGCCAGTCTTGTCGCAAGTGTAGTCAGCGTCACGACCAGTCGAAGCGTTTAGCTCTACCAAGGCAGCCTGTGCAGCAGTCTCGTTACCCAGGAAGTAGTTAGCCTCGGCCTCAATCAGCACCATCTCAGATGAGCGGATGAATGGCAGATAGCCTACACCTGGAGTGTCGAATACGTAGAACTTGGTCTGACCACCTACATAGTAGTAACCCTGCTTGTAAGGACGCTCCATGCTGCTGGCCGATGATGTGTTATGACGGTTCTCAACGTAAGCGTCAACCTCGTCCCACAGGGCATCGTTACTAAAGCCCATGATACCGTAGCTCAGGTAAGTGTTGTCGGCAACGGTCTTGTCGCTCAGGTCAAAGTTCTCGAACTTATCGGGTGTAAGGAACAGGCCCTTACGAGCGTCGTTGTCAGGAATCTGGTTGGTCAGCTCGATGTCGATAGAACCAGCACCGTTAGCGGTGTTGTTAGCGTAGTAACCGTTACAAGAGTACTGTGTACCGTAGCTCCAGTACCACATGTTCTCCTGAGCGTCGCCATAGCTACCAAAAATCCACTCGCTTGTAGGCTTGCAGAAACCGGCATAGTAGTCGGCATTGCTCATCAGGGCATAACCCTTGCGTGCCAGAGGTGCGTGTGTAAGCGCAGTCTGGTAGTCCTGCTTAGCCAGGGCAGCACGTGCGTAAACAGCGTGTGCTACGTTCTCGTTGGCAATCCAAATCTCGTTGGTACCACGGTCCTTACCGCTCTGCTCAAACAGGCTGATAGCCTCGTCGAGGTCCTTGTAAATCTGGGCGTAGCACTCTGCCATTGATGCCTGTGCCAGCTCGCCTGTAGATTCATCCAGTCGCAAGCAGATACCCTTGGCAGTACCGTTGTTGCTGTCCTGCCAGCGTGGAGCGTAGTAGTGAAGCAACTTCTCGAAGCTGTAGGCGCGGAAAGTAAGTGCCGATGCCTTCTCGAACTGCTTCATAGCCTCGTCGCCGGTAGCATTGTCGATACGGGTGATGATGGTGTTAGCCTGTCCTACCAGTGTATAGTAGTAGTACCAGGGGTATGCATCGAACGATGTGTTGTTACGCAGCGAGTACTCCAGGTTCATGATAGGAGCCCAACCCTGTGCGTAGTAGTTGTAAAAATAATCCTGGCTGGCATAGTTCTCGTAAAGAGCTATGATGCGGTTTTCGCCGGCACAACCCTGACTCCAGGCGTACTGCTGGGTGCTCATGCTCTTGGCAATACCGTTAAGTGCCTTGTAGGCGTTCTCGGTGGTGGCTACAGCGGCATCGGCCGAGATCGACTCGGTAGGATTGGTGTTCAGATAGTCGGCGCCACACGATGTGAGTGCGGTAGCGCTAACCAGCACCATACCTGCCATGATGTTGCTAATATATTTTTTCATACTTCGATATTCCTTTAAAAATTAGAAATTAACATTGAGCGAGAAGTTCCAAACGCGAGCTGTTACGTAGGTATCGTCCTGTCCACCGGTAAAGCTGTACTGTGGGTTCATACCCTTGCGGGCTGTGAGTGTAAACAGGTTCTCAACACCAGCGGTAAGTGTTACACCGTTAACGCCAGCGTTCAGGCCGGTGAGCCACTTCTTAGGCAGATTGTACGACAGGCTGATGTTCTTCATCACCAGGTACGATGCGCTTGTGAGCCAGCGGTCGCTGGTAGCGTTGTTCTTCGAGCTCAGGTTGTAGTCGAGAGCAGGTACGCCGTTTGGATCAATGCGGTCGGCCGATGTCTCGGTCATACCTTCGGGTACACCGTTCCAAGCCTTCAGGGCATTCTTGTGCAGAGCCGAACCGCTCGACATAGAGTTAACACTCATCAGTGTCTGATAGGTGTAGTCCATGGTCTTACCACCCAGGCTGTAGGTAGCCAGTACGCTCAGCGAGAGGTCCTTCCAACTTACGTTGCCGTGAACCGAACCGTAAACGGTAGGAGCGGCAGTGCCATGGAAGTCGCGCAAGCCATAAGCTGTATCGGTAGTATAGTCAACACCGTTGATGGTAACCAGTTCGCCCTGCTTGGCGGCAGCTTCCTTCATATCGGGGTCGAGTGTGTACAGTGCGCGACCAGTCATCTGGTCAACACCCACGTAGTGGTAAGTATAGAAGTCGTACAGCGAACGACCCTCGGTGTAGTTGTGAACACCCGAGAGGATGTTGTCGCCGTTAGGCAGCTTAATAATCTTATTCTTGATAAATGTAGCATCCAAACCTACGTTAACAGTCCAATCCTTCTTCTGGAGCACGTCGGCATCCAGCGAAATCTCCCAACCGCGGTTAGCGATGGTACCAATGTTCTTGTTAACGGTCATGTTGTAGTAGTCGCCGTACGAGAACGAACCGGCCGACAGAGGCAGACGTACTGCGAAGAGCAGGTCCTTGTTGCGCTTGTCGAAGTAGCCGATGCTGAAGTTCATGCGACCGAACAGGCGACCCTCGATGGCTGCGTCGACAGTCTGAGCAGTCTCCCACTTAATGTCCTCAGCGCTCAGGCTCTGCTTCATCAGGGCACTGTTACCACCGTTCTTGCCGATGTAGTAAAGAGCCTGGTAGCCATAGTAGCCCACGCCGGCATCGTTACCCACCTCACCGTACGAGGCACGTACGCGCAGCTGGTTAACCCACTTTACGGTGCGCAGGAACTCCTCTTTCTTTGCATTCCAGGTAGCACCGAATGAGAAGAAGTTACCCCAACGGTTTGAACTTGCAAAACGTGATGAACCATCGCGGCGCAGCGAAGCATCAACAAAGTAACGCTGATCGTAGTTATAGCGTGCACGAGCCAGGTACGACTCGGTAGCATACTCATCGTTGTAACCGCTCAAGTATGAGTTAGTAAGGAAGTTATTCAGAACGTAGATGCCGTCGACAGCCATATTGGTGTTCATACCGCTGAAGTTCTCGGTCTGCAGGTGAGTATTCTCATGACCTACCATGGCGTCGATGTGGTGATTGCCGTAGTCGTGACCCCAGTTAAGCAACTCCTGCATGGTGTAATCCTCGTACTCGTTGCTGTAGTTGGTTAAGCGACCGTTGGTGGTAGCACCATCGCCAATCTCGGGGTTGTTGTACTGCTGACGTGTAGATGAACGGTGCGACAGGTTACCCTTAACGGTTACCGAGAAGTCGTATGGCAGGTTCAGTGTCAGGAAAGCAGTACCGTTCAGTACGTTACGCTTGCGTGTATCGGTATCCTTGCGCAGCTCGTAAGCAATGTTACGGTTGTCAAGATAGTCAGATGTTGTATCATATACATACTCGCCATTCTCGTCGGTAACAATGCTGCCATCGGCGTTGTGGCTGTAGATAGGATAGATAGGCGCCATGTAGCGGGCGGTGCTGAATGGGTTGGCATAGGCAGTACCGCTGGCGTTGTTGTTAAAGTTGCGCTTTGAGATGGCACCATTCAGGTTTACACCAGCAGTAAAATACTTGTTAGGTGTAAAGGTAGCGTTTACGCGGGCGGTGTAGCGCTCGTAGTCGCTGTTAATTACGTAACCCTTCTCGTTCAGGTAACCTAACGATGAGTAAACGTTGGTTTTCTCGTTAGTAAAGTTACCGCTCAGGATGTACTCCTGACGCTGACCGGTGCGCTCAATGTTGTCCTCCCAGTCAAGGTCGGTGTAACCATCCAGCACGTTAGCCACCATCTTTCCGTTCTCGTCAAACAGCTGGTCGCTGGCGCGGTCCCAGATGTTCTGGTGCATTACGTCGGTAGCCAGGTGTGCGCTTGCATAAGCCTTAGCCTCGCTCTCGCTCAGCCCCAGCGAACCGGTCATAGCCCAGTTCTTCATAGCCTGCCACGAAGCCTCCATGTAGTCGTTCACACCCAGGCGGTCGTACTCGGCAATACCACGGTTGTAGAAACCATGGTTAATCTTCAGGTCGATTGATGAGTTACCCTCCTTTGATACACCGCTCTTGGTGGTGATGATAACTACACCAGCCGATGCACGGTTACCGTACAGGGCAGCCGATGCAGCATCTTTCAGTACCGACATGCTCTTGATATCCTCAGGGTTCAGGTCGGCAATGTTACCGTTGTAGATAATACCATCCACTACGTAGAGTGGGGTGTTAGAACCGTTGAGCGAACCGATACCACGAATGCGGATGGTAGGCTCGGCACCGGGCTCACCGTAAGTGTTGTTAACCTGTACACCAGGTGCAGCACCCTCAAGTGCGCTGGTAACGTTCGATGCGATACGCTTCTCGATAGCCTTCTCGTCAACAGTCGAAACGGCACCGGTAATACTCTGCTTCTTGGCAGTACCGTAAGCCACAACTACCACCTCTTCAAGAGTCTCGGTGTCGGGCTTCAGCATTACGCGCATACCGTTCACAGCCTTCAGGGTCTGGCTCTTGCAGCCCAGATAGGTAATCTCAATCATGTCCTTACCCTGGGGCATTGTAACGGTAAACTCTCCGTCGTAGTTGGTGATGGCACCAGTACCTGCACCCACAATTTTGATGGTAGCGCCGATAATGGGCTCACCGTCCTCCTGTGAGAGTACTGTACCTGTAACTTTTGTCTGTGCCAGTGCTGTACCCACAAAAAGGAACAGACTGACGAAAAACATCGTTAGTCTTTGTTTCATAAAAATCTCTCTTTTTAATAATTATATGTTATATCCTGTAGTCTCAATCTCTTTCTTTTTCGAACATTTTGTCCAGTTTCGGGCTGCAAAAGTAGTGTTTATTATTATAATAGACAAATAAATTTATTAAAGAGGTGTCGTTTTATAACATATATTAACCATTTTAATACTCTCAGCCGTCCAAAAAGTCAAAATGAAAGCATAAAATTGCGGTTAACTTACACTTTGCTTGGCTAAGGTTGGTTTTTGATGCTAAATTGTTATGCATAAAATATGCAATAATAACAAAATCCCCTCGCCGTTTTAGCGAAGGGATATTTTCTTTTACTGTAGCACCGTAGCGCCAATTTTAAATAAATTCTTTATAAAAGTGCAAATAAATTTGCAGATTTGCAAAGATTGTTGTATCTTTGCCGCAAAAATAGTAAAATGAGAATAGCAAACAAAACGCTTCTTGATGATTTCGTTCAGAGCCATGCCCAATCAGCAGGCCCGCTTAATAAGTGGGTTGAGAAAGTGAAAGGCGCTAAATGGACAAGTCATGCCGACTTGAAGCAGATTCTACAATTTAAGAAGGAGGGTTTAATATGGAAAAGAAACTAACAACAAGAAAAGAGTACGACGAAGTGAAAACTCGTGTAGAAACTTTGATAGCCGAGGCTACTGAGAAAGGGCTGCTTGAGCCTGATATGGATAACGACTACACCCGTAAGATTGCAGAACTGAGTAACCAAATGGCTCAGTACGAGGATGATTATATGGATATCATGCCATTGCGCGAGAAAACTCCGTTAATCAAGTTAATCGAGGATTATTTCTATGCCCGAAACATGAAGCAGAAGGAGGGTGCCCAATTTCTTGGTATTAACGAGTCTGTGTTCAGTCAGATTTTGAGTGGAAAACGTCGCATCACTATGCCGCTGGCCAAGCGATTGCGAACCAAGCTTGGTATCGATGCAGAAACAATTCTTGAATACGCATAACAATAACCCCCTTCGCTAATAGCGAGGGGGGATTTTTTTTACTGTAGCACTGTAGCGCGTAGCAGCTTACTTTACAACTTTGCGGCCGTTGATGATGTAGATGCCTTTGGGCAGGGCCGATGGGTTGGTGCCCATGTTGCGACCATCCAGGGTGTAGATGTTCTGACTGGTAGGTCGGCTTGTTGTGATAGATTTGATAGCTGTAGTATATTGTTTTGCATCAGAATCTATCGTATAGGTTCCATCGCTACTTTTTGTAACAGTGTAGTATACCTTACCCGTGTTTTCGCCACATCTGAATGGTTGGAAACGTGACTCCTTTACATCCTTGCTGCCAATATAAACCTTGTAGCTGCCTGCTGGCATGTCTACACTGTTTACTCTGACAAAGGGAACTTGGTCTAATTCGTCTGAACCCCACCCCCAGAATCTGATGCCTTGGTAGTTCTCAAACTTTTCTTCGTCCAAAGTTACCTTATACTGCTTGCCATTCTCTTTGTTTTCTTCAAAAATCAAAGCGATGGTTCCTTCAAAAGGCAACCAATTATAATTATAGAAACCACCAAGATTCTTGATAACAAAGTTTCTACCAGATGTGGTTAACTTGTAGGGTTTACTGCAGGCCCAGAAAGATGTATAGGTATCTGTGTAGTCGG
Source organism: uncultured Prevotellaceae bacterium (assembly GCA_902789415.1). Lineage (GTDB taxonomy): Bacteria > Bacteroidota > Bacteroidia > Bacteroidales > Bacteroidaceae > Prevotella. Next base: position 7,625 of record CADAOD010000026.1, on the reverse strand, counting down.
CATTCTCCTGCAATTTGTATCCTACAATCATAGATTGTCCACTGCTGAAGTTGTAACCAAACGAAAAACCTAGAGACCGTTTAGGGGTCAGACCATCAATAGCGTAATATCCATTGCAATCGCCATCCCATCCCCAGTTTACGTGTACAAGTCCTTCGGCGTTAATGCCATCAACAACAAATGCGTGCCCTCCTGCTCTTGTGTCTTGTCCGCAGTATAATATCGGGTGTTTGGCCGCAAGTTCTTCTTTAACCATTGTCATCCACTCCTCGTTGGTAAAGTGGTCGCGCTTATAACAATGCAAAGCCAATGAGTCGTATCGGAAATAGGTTGCCAGACCATCGGTGGCATCATATTCGGTGGCGCCACTACCGTCGGCATTATAGTTCATTTTTACCGCAGCACCGCAATGAAGCAGCAGGGTTGATATGGCAGTTTTCTCCTCGTCTGTTAGGCTCGATAATGTGGCATCGTCGTACTTGTTCTTCATGAGATTGTAATGATAGGTTGTACCATAGGTAACCGACCAAGGACGAAAACCTCCAAGAACAGTATAGCTGCTTATGCCCTTACCAGTTTCGGGGTATTTGAAGTAGTACATTATCTGCGACATAGCAGTGGCTACACAGCCCGAAGGTGTTTTCTCTCCTTCAAGCGTAGGGCATAGCAGGTTAAATGGGGCACCCTGTCCCCATTCTGTGGCCATGAGTGGTTCCACCACATCGTTTACGCTACGTGTAGTTGCTTGAATGTTCGATTCGTTCATGGTCAAGTTTACAGCATCAAGCCACCATTTCATTCCGCAAGGAATTCTTTCTTCGTTATATGGCGTGCTTGAATAGCCAAGTATGGGTATGTTTCTATTGTCTTTGCTTACAATAGCATAACTATTTTTTGTGGCGTATATGCAATATGACGTAGCATCTACAATCTTCTTAACTTCTGAATTCTCGCCGCGTGTGGTTGCGCCTTTTAACTGCTTTAGTTGTTTCTCGGCGATTCGGCGCATCTCTTGGTCGGATCTTTCTGAAGCAGAAAGAGTGATGTAAGTTGATGCAACGATGGCTAAGAGTATTAATTTCTTCATATCCTTTTGTTTGAAAAGTGTAAAAAGGAGGCACACGGCTATTGCTGTGTACCTCCTTGATTCTATACTAATTCAATATCGGAGGCTTAGTAGCCTGGATTCTGAACGAGGTTCTCATTTACCTTCAGCTCATAGGCTGGTACAGGCCACTGCCAGTATACGGCGTCGGCGGCCAAACTCTTACCAACGAAAGCTGCACTGCTCTGAACGGCCTGTGCGGCACCATCCTGTGCAGCGCGTCCGCTAAAGCCCTTGCCCCAACGTTTGAAGCAGTTCATGCGCAAACCTTCACCAACAGTCTCCTTGAACCACTCGTTCTCAATAGCTTCCTCAGTAGCCTCAGTCTGTGAAGCACCGCGTGCAGCCTGCAGAGCGTTAAGTGTGGTCTTTGCATCGTTAGTATTGCCTGCGCGGAAGTCGGCCTCGGCGGCAATCAGGTACATCTCACCAATCATGAAAGGTTTGATGAGCTGACGTGCATTGGGTACACCTGTTGAAGTAAGTGATGGGTTACCCAGATACTTTACAAAGTTATAGAACTGACCTGTGAGGTTAGCACCACCAAGTACGCAAGTGATTGCATTGGTGAACCATACCTGGAATCGCAGATCGTTAGCCTCGTAACTCTCTACCAGTTTCTTTGACGGAATGTAGTATGGACGAATATAAATACCATATTTCTTGTCGCTTGTGGTCATTGTGTAAACATCGTTTACGAGGTCGTTCTCTACATTATCAAATACCTCGGTTGCACCGCTCTCTGCCAGGGAACCAGCAAGCTGCATGATAGGCTCTGTACCCTGGTCGTTAGAATACTCCGCATCCATAGCCTCAAGTGAGCTGGCAAGTGTGTAACCGGCTGCTGAGTTGATAACCTTCTTGGCTGTAGCTGCAGCATTGGCATAATCCTTAGTATCGATATAGTAGCGAGCCAAAAGTGCATTTACGGCATCGATAGTTGGGGTCTTTGAACCAATACTACCCTTTACGCCTGCCAACTTGGTTGCTGCAATATCAAGGTCGGACTTGATTTGTGCATATACAGCGGCAACGGTAGCACGAGCAGGCTTCTCCTGCTGATCGTATTTAAGTACCAGGGGTACTGCGAGATCAGACGATGAAGATGAACCGTATGCTTTACCAAAGTGACGAACCAACTGCAGATAAGATGCTGCACGATAGAAGTGAGCCTCTCCATCAGCAACCTCTGCATAATTTCTCTCGGTGGCATCTGAACTCTCGAATTTAGCTACGTGCTCAATAAAGAGGTTGTAGTTCTTGATTGCCCAGTAGTTGATAGCCCACATGTCGCGAGTATCATAGTCACTAGAGCTGAAAGAGTTGTCGGTACGGTGGATGCTTCCAAAATTGTTACCATAGTCAACGGTTGCGTTGAAACCATCGCACATCAATTCGTCAGCCTCTGAAATCTGACCATAATGGGTAACACGGTAAGACTGGTGCAAACCATTCTCCAGTCTGATCAGGTCGTCGATATTTGTGATCATGTCCTTTCCATCTACATACGAGATAGAAGTCTTCGGCAGTTCCTCCATGTGGCATGAAGTCAGTGTAATCGCACCTACGCCGAGAATCAACAGATATTTATTATAATTCTTCATAATTGTTTCTTTTCTTATTGTTTATTCTTTGTTGATATCACTTTTTAGAAAGTAATCTCAGCACCAATCAGATACTGCTTAGAGTTACCAATCTTACCCAGTGTCAGGTTGCTGTTAACCTCAGGATCGATACCACCATAGTTGGTAACTGTCCACAAGTTACGTCCTGTCAAGGTAATCTTCAGACCCTTTACTACGTTCTGGAAGCCAAGAAGCTTCTTGGGGAAGTCGTAGCCAATCTGCAGGTTCTTCAAACGCAAGAATGAAGCGTTCTCCAACAAGTGTGTATCGAACTGCATAACATGGTCGTCAGTCCAGCATGGGAACTTAGCGTCAGTGTTCTCTGGGGTCCAGAAGTCAGCGCACTCCTTGCTTGTGTTATAGAACAGGAAGTTGCCAGGGTTCTGATAGAAGTAAGCATCGTTGTTGATGAGGTACTTACCCAGTACATAAGAGAAGTCGGCTGCGATTGACAAGCCCTTCCATCCACCAGTGATGCTGAAACCACCGTTGATAGGAGCGTAGCGCTTCTTACCAGTGTTCTGCTCAAGAGCGGCCTCGTCGAAGTCCTTGGTTGTTTCAACCTGATGGTTCTCATCGATGTTGTCGCCAGGAACGTACCACATAGGTGCGCCGTCAGTTGGGTCAACGCCTGCATAAACAGGGTAGTAGAACATTACAGGGCTGCCTACTACATAAGCTATACCAGTATTGGCAACCTGCCAACGGTCGCGACCCTGGAAGAGCTCTGTAACCTTCTGGCTGTTGTAGTTGAAGATAGTGCGGAAGTTCAGGTAGTAATCCTTGCCCTTCAGAATGTTGAAGTTCAACTCGATATCGATACCCTTGTTCTGCAGAGTACCTACGTTCTCGGTAATCTCCTCGAAACCAGTGGTATAAGCATAAGGTACGTCCATCAGCATGTCTGAAGTCTTACGTACATAGTAACTCAGGTCGAAATCAACGAAGTTGAACAGGCGACCGCTAACACCGATGGTCAGCAACTTCTGCTTCTCCCATGTCAGGTATGGGTTACCAGGTGATGTGTATGCCCATGATGGAGAATCGTCGTACTTAGAGAGTGTACCGATACTACCGATTGCTGCGTAGTCGCCGATAGAAGCATTACCCTGAGTACCGTAGCTCACCTTGACGTTCAGGTCGTTAACCCACTTATAGTCCTTAAGGAAATTCTCTTTTGAAATCTTCCACATAGCACCAGCCGACCAGAATGTAGCGTTACGGTTGTTCACACCGAAGCGAGAGCAAGCATCGTTACGGATTGATGCGTCGACGAAGTATTTCTCCTGGAAGTTATAGTCCAAACGTCCGAAGAATGAGAGAAATTTGCTCTTGGTAGAACTCTCACTCATAGCGTATGTTGATTGCAAACCATTCTGCAGGTTCATCAGACGGTCATCGTCCTGACCCTGGCTGCGTGCATAGAAGTAATCGTAGTCGTTCTCAACACCTTCCATACCACCCAGCACGGTAAAGTTGTGATTGTTGGCGATGTTGAACTTGTACTCGATAGTATTGGTGATCGTGTTGCTATACTCGAAGTCCATTGACTTACCCTTTGTTCCACTACCATTGGCACCTGGGAATGAAGGATATGTCATCCAATTGTTGCGAACAAAGTACATATCGGTACCGATACGCGACATAATCTTCAGATTCTTGATAGGCGAAATCTCAACATAGGCGTTACCTACCAAACCATAACGGAGATACTGGTCGGGGTGAGTCTTCATATAGTAAACTGGGTTCCAGAGGTTATTGCCTGGATAGCGGTCATACTCGTTGCCATCCTCGTCGAACTGAGGATACAATGGGTTCTGCAGCATTGACAGACCACCTGCTAGATAGTTAGCGTTACCTGAACTTGAGTTACCCCAGTTAGAGTTACGCTGGCGCTTATCGTAAGAGAGGTTAAGGTTTACACCAACCTTCAACCAATCCTTTGGACGTCCGTCCACGTTTGCACGTGCTGTATAACGATCGTAGTAGTTACCAACGGTTGTACCATCCTGATGGAACTGAGAAGCACCAATCATGTACTTAACCTTCTCACCACCACCTTCGATAGAAATGTCGTTCTGAGTCTGAACAGCGTTCCAGTTCTGCAGTACCTCGTACCACTTGGTGTCAGCTGTATAACCATTCTTGTCGAAACGATTCTGCAGATACTCCTCAGTTACACCCCAATCACCGAATGCGTCAATCCAGAACTGACGGAGCTCGCTGGCATTCATCATGCCCTCGTAGAAACCCTTGTTGGCCAGAGTGTTACGTCCGTACTGTGTGCGGAAGGTAATCTTAGCGTCGCTGTTGAATTTACCTGACTTTGTGGTTACGTAAATAACACCGTTGGCAGCACGCGAACCGTAAATAGAAGTAGCAGATGCATCCTTCAGTACGGTAACGCTCTCGATATCATTTGGGTTCATAGCCATGATGGTACGGCTTGTAGAAGGGATACCATCAATTACATAAAGTGGAGTAGAACTTGCACCCAATGAACCGATACCGTGAATGTTCATGCTAACAGCGTTATCACCTGACTCACCAGAAGAGGTAAGTACGTTCAAACCTGCAACCTGCCCCTGCAGAGCATCGAGTGCCGAAGCAGAAGGAGCAACGCTCAGTTTCTCAGAGTGAACGGTTGTAACAGAACCTACCACAGTTCCAACCTTACGACCAGAACCGTAACCAACTACTACAACCTCGTCAAGTGCAGCTGCATCTGATTTAAGGAAGATACGCATGCCATTCTTGGCGATAACCTCCTTGGCCTCGAATCCGAGATACGAAACCTTCAGAGCATTCTTACCTGCAGGCAGAGTAATAGTGAACTTACCGTTTACGTCGGTCAGTGAACCTGTCTGCGTTCCAATCACCTGAACGGCAGCACCGATGATGGGCTGACCGTCTTCCTGTGAGAGTACTGTACCAGTAACTTTTGTCTGTGCCAGCGCTGTGCCTACAAAAAGGAACAAACTGACGAAAAACAACGTTAGTCTTTTTTTCATAAATTCTCTCTCTTTTGTTAATTATAAATGTTAAAACTAAATTATTCTATCGCGCGTACATTATTATTGCACAGTTAGGTGGCGTAGTTGTGACATTTTTACTATATTTGTAGTTGCAATTATAAAAGATGATATTATGGGTATAACAATTAAGTTTGAGTTAAATGTCTATGTGAACAGAGGTGATGCTATGAATTGTGGTATAGTGAAAGCAAAATCGTGTGGAATGTTCCTGAAGACTGCTGCTAAAGAAATAGGGCGGCTCAAGGACTCTCTAAGCTATTCTACTTTAGAAAACTACAAGACGGCATTGCGTGCATTAAAGCAATATCTGAAGCAAGATGTTCGTATAGACCAGATTAACAAAATAACAATAAAGGGATTTGAAAGATGGTTACGGGCAAAGAATCTTTGTATTAATACGACCTCTTGTTATATGCGCTCTATCAGGGCTTTACTGAATAGAATGGATATAAATAGTAAGGAACATGCCTTCGATGGCATTTATACTGGTCGTGTAAAAACCGAAAAGAGAGCGATTGCTGAGACTGACATCATCAGTATCAAGCGGCTCAAGCTTCGCCCAGGTTCGTTTCAAACCCTTACGCGCGATATTTTCTTGTTTTGTTATTATGCAATGGGAATGCCATTTGTGGATGTCGCTTTTCTACGGCGTTCACAGATATATGGCAACCAGTTGGTTTATCATCGTCATAAGACGGGGCAGCGCGTTGTTGTTCCTATAGAGCCATGCATGTTGGAGATTATAGAGCGCTACCATTCAGATAGTGAATATATTTTCCCTTTTCTTAATTCTCTCAATCCTCAAATAGCTTATCAAGAATATCTGAAAAAGTTGAATAGCTACAATCGTAGCTTGAAGTCTATTGCCAAAAAGGCCGGATTGACGAGCCGTCTCACCTCTTATACAGCCCGCCACACTTGGGCTAGTATCGCCTATGGCTATAATATTGAACTACCTGTAATATCAAAGGCCTTAGGACATTCTAATCCTCGAACCACCCTCACATATATCAAGGATATTAACGATAACCGTTTGGCTCAGGCCAGTCATATGATTCTTAGTCGAGTGCAGAAAGATTAATTTTGGCATTGGTTTTATGTTCACAATTTGTGAACTTATATTCCAAGCCTTTGGAAACTTAGCAGGTTTTAAACTTGCATTATAGAGGCAAGTTTAATTTCAAACTGTAAGCTATGTCAATATTCTGCTTTCATGTTAGCTTATACATGTGTTTTTTCGTTGATTTATATCAATTGAGAACCGAAAAAAGTTAAAAATTAAAGAATAAATGTGTCTTTTTTATAATTTTATTCGTTTTTTAGAATCATATGCATTATTTTTGCAACCAGAAAGTGCAAAAAACGGTGCAAAGTGTCACAACTACGCCACCTAACTGTGCATATATAATAATGTACGCGCGATAGAATAATTTAGTTTTAACATTTATAATTAACAAAAGAGAGAATTTTATGAAAAAAAGACTAACGTTGTTTTTCGTCAGCTTGTTCCTTTTTGTAGGCACAGCGCTGGCACAGACAAAAGTTACTGGTACAGTACTCTCACAGGAAGACGGTCAGCCCATCATCGGTGCTGCCGTTAAGGTGGTAGGTACCAGTACAGGTATGCTTACCGACGTGAATGGTCGATTCAATGTAGCCCTGCCAGCAGGCAAGGATCAGCTGGAGATCAGCTACCTGGGCTTCGAAAGCAAGACCGTTAAGGCCAAGAATGGCATGCGCGTGTTCCTGAAGGCCGACGCCCAGATGGTGGACGAGGTTATTGTAGTAGCCTTCGGCCAACAGAAGAAGTCGTCATTCACAGGCTCTGCAGCCACAGTTGATGCAGAGAGCCTCGGTCAG
>CADAOD010000025.1 GCA_902789415.1 uncultured Prevotellaceae bacterium | reverse complement strand
GGTACATCGGATATTTGCTACAGAGGACACATTCAAGATGCCACGTGGGCTATCGGTAGACTCCTACTTTGCTGATGCCTTTGGCATCATCGTTGAACCTGAAGCTCAGAAGGTTGAACGTATCCGAATAAAGGCTACTGATATCAACCACAGACGCGACTATATGCGAAAACTGCCGATACACTGGTCGCAACGTGAGGTGGAAAAGCATAGCGACTACTCAATCTTTGAAGTGACAGTAATGCCCACCTACGATTTTATTCAGCATATTCTGTCGATGAGTAGCGAGGTTGAAGTGATATCGCCAGAACATGTACGAAAGGAAGTAATCCGGTGGATAAAAGAAATGGCATCAGTTTATAATCTCTGATGCCATCAATTAAGCAATATTTCCCAAATCCCAGTATCCCAGTTATTCTACGGGGTGGGGGAAAAAAGAAGACCAACAAAACAGGGCATTCATCACGGCGAGAACCGAGGCGACAAGCCTGTCATCCTCTACATGTTCTACCTCTCGCAGAAAGATCAGCCACTGGCCGTTCAGCATTCTGAGATACCATTGGATTGATTTATTCCAAGGTTTTTGAGGAAAAGAATAAAATCCCGGCAATTCATTTAGAATGTCGGGATTTCTTTGTATCTTTGCAGTCGCTATTATAATAAAACAATTTTATGAAAAGAATTCTGGTGACGGGTGGAGCTGGGTTTATAGGCTCTCACCTCTGTGAAAGGCTCGTGAACGACGGACATGACGTAATCTGTCTTGACAATTTCTATAGTGGCTCGAAGGAGAATGTGTGGCACTTGATTGGTAAGCCGAATTTTGAGTTGGTGCGCCACGATGTGATCAATCCTTACTGGGCCGAGGTGGATGAGATTTATAATCTGGCTTGTCCGGCCTCACCTATCTATTACCAGAACGACCCTATACAGACCACCAAGACCAGCGTGTTTGGTGCCTACCACATGTTGGGCTTGGCCCGTCGCACCAAGGCAAAGATACTGCAGAGCAGCACCAGCGAGGTGTATGGCGACCCGAATATCCACCCACAGCCTGAGAGTTATTGGGGAAATGTTAACCCCATAGGCTTGCGCTCATGTTATGACGAGGGCAAGCGCTGTGCCGAGACGCTGTTTTTCGACTACCACCGACTGCACAAGGTGCGTGTCAAGGTCATCCGTATCTTTAATACCTATGGTCCGCGTATGGCTATCAGCGACGGACGTGTAGTGAGCAATTTCGTGGTGCAGGCGCTGCGTGGCGAAGATCTCACCATCTATGGCGACGGTCAGCAGACACGCTCTTTCCAGTATGTGAGCGACCTGATAGAGGGTATGATTCGCACGATGGCAACAAGTGATGATTTCACGGGACCGGTAAACCTCGGAAATCCAGGCGAGTTCACCATGCTTGAACTGGCAGAGAAGGTCATCCAGAAGATAGGCGGCAAGAGTAAGATCGTGTTCCGTCCGCTGCCAAGCGACGATCCTAAGATGCGCCGTCCCGACATCACACTTGCCAAGCGTGAATTAGGATGGGAGCCCAAGGTGTCGCTCGACGAGGGACTGGATTATATCATTGCGTATTTCCGCCAAAAAATAGGTTAGTCTATCGAGCCGCACCAGCCGCCGTTGCGTGCCAGATGGAGCGTGAGTTGGGTGGATGGGGTTACTTGCTGCACCTGCTTTTTTGCCAGAACGTGCGATTGAATGGCGTTGTCGTCGTTAGCACAGCTATTCAGTGTTATGGTTGTTAACAGGCAGCATGCTGCCATTGCAAAGAACAGAAATAATTTTTTTATACTTGATAAATTTAGTTTGGGTTAAAAGCATAATGGCCGTCTGCTGTGAAGCAGAACGGCCATTGATGGTTATTTAAAAATCGATGTATATCTGATTTTTACTCACCCTTGATAGCAGCTACGCCTGGGAGAACCTTACCCTCGATGGCCTCGAGCAGAGCACCACCACCAGTTGAGATGTAAGATACCTGATCAGCAAGTCCGAACTTGTTTACACAAGCTACAGAGTCGCCACCACCAATCAGAGAGAAGGCACCGTTCTTAGTAGCCTCGGCGATAGCGTCGCCGATGGCACGTGAACCAGCGGTGAAAGCGTCGCACTCGAATACACCAGCAGGACCGTTCCACAGGATGGTCTTGGCACCCTTGATAGCCTCGGCAAATGCCTTCTGGCTCTCAGGACCAGCGTCAACACCCTCGAAACCGGCAGGTACCTTGTTAGCGGGGCAGTTGATGATCTCAGCGCCCTCCTTTACAGTCATGGTGTCGAAGTCGAGACCGTTGGTAGCTGTGCAGTCAGAACCCAGCACAAGCTCTACACCGTTCTTCTTGGCCAGCTCCTCAACACCCAGAGCTACATCCAGCTTATCGAGCTCAACGATTGAATCGCCAATCTCACCATTGTGAGCCTTAGCGAAGGTGTATGTCATACCACCGCAGAGGATGAGCTTATCAACCTTGCCCAACAGGTTCTCGATGATGCCGATCTTAGAAGATACCTTAGAACCACCCATGATGGCAACGAAAGGACGCTTGATGTTCGACAGTACGTTGTCAACAGCCTGAACCTCCTTCTCCATCAGCAAGCCCAGCATCTTGTTGTTGGCGTCGAAGTAGTCGGCGATAACAGCGGTAGAAGCGTGCTTGCGGTGAGCTGTACCGAAGGCATCCATTACGTAGCAGTCAGCATAGCTAGCCAGAGTCTTAGCAAACTCCTTCTGGCTGGCCTTCATAGCCTTCTTAGCCTCGTCGTACTCAGGAGTACCCTTCTCAACACCTACGGGCTTACCCTCTTCCTCTGGATAGAAGCGCAGGTTCTCAAGCAGCAGAGCCTCACCCATCTTCAGAGCCTTGGCAGCGTCGGCAGCCTTAGCGCAGTCGGGAGCGAAAGCAACGGGAACACCCAGAGCCTTCTCTACAGCCTCGCGGATCTGACCCAGAGACTTCTTCATATCTACCTTACCTTTGGGCTTACCCATGTGGCTCATAATGATAGTAGCACCACCGTCGGCCAGAATCTTCTTCAGGGTAGGCAGGGGTCGTCTGTGATCTTACCATTCTCATCGAGGGGTACGTTGAAATCTACACGTACGATTGCCTTCTTACCGGCAAAGTTGAATTCGTTGATAGTCATAATCTTAATATTATTAATAATGTGAAAAATTTCATTTTAAGATGCGACTGCAAAGTTACAAATAAAATTCAACACAAAGATACAGAGATACAGAGATTTTTCGATTTTTTACTTTTTTAATATATTTCTCTGCGTCTCTGTATCTCTGTGTTTACAAATTGTTATCCGAAGATTGCACGTAGGGCTTCTTCTACCTTTCTTACGGGGTGCAAACGGATTGAATATTTATTCTTATCAAAGCCTTGGAGGTTGTATTTTGGGATGATCATATCGGTAAATCCGAGCTTCTCGGCTTCGGCGATACGCTGCTCTATACGGTTAACTGGGCGCACCTCGCCACTCAGTCCAACCTCGCCTGCCATACACCAACCTGACTCGATTGGGGTATCTACATTTGATGAGAGTACAGCTGCGATTACACTCAGGTCCATTGCCAAGTCGGTAACACGCAGTCCGCCTGCAATATTCACAAACACATCCTTCTGTGCCAGCTTAAAGCCCACGCGCTTTTCGAGCACAGCCAGCAGCATGTTCAGTCGGCGCTGATCAAAGCCTGTGGCCGAACGCTGTGGGGTGCCATAGGCGGCTGTCGAAACAAGGGCCTGAGTTTCGACCAAGAACGGACGAATGCCCTCGATGGCCGATGTGATGGCGATGCCCGACAGACCGTCGCGATCCTGTGTAAGTAGCAGTTCTGATGGGTTAGATACCTGTCGCAAGCCGTTCTGCAGCATCTCGTAGATGCCCAGCTCGGCTGTAGAACCAAAGCGGTTCTTGATGCTACGCAGAATGCGGTACATATAATGCTGGTCGCCCTCAAACTGGATAACCGTATCAACAATGTGCTCCAGGATTTTAGGACCTGCCAACGTGCCCTCTTTGGTGATATGACCAATCAGGATTACGGGCACACCACTGGTTTTGGCAAAGCGGAGTAGGGCCGAGGCGCACTCGCGCACCTGTGCGATAGAGCCGGCACTCGACTCAACATCCTCAGTAGAGATAGTCTGAATAGAGTCGATCACTATGAGTTCAGGCTGTACCTCTTTAATATGGTCGAAGATGGTTTCGAGCGAGTTCTCAGTCAGCAGCAGAAAATTATCATTCTCACCACCCAGTCGTTCAGCGCGCATTTTAAGCTGATGGGCGCTTTCCTCGCCGCTCACGTACAGAATCTTCTTCTCGGGCATGTTCAGCATGGTTTGCAGCGAAAGGGTTGATTTACCAATACCAGGCTCGCCACCCAGCAGTACGATACTGCCAGGCACCAATCCGCCACCTAGCACACGGTTCAACTCGGCATCGTGCATGTCGATACGTGGGTCGTCCTTCGAACTGATCTCACGCAATCGCAGTACTTTACCAGCGTGCAAAGCTGATGATTGGGCTGTGGCGCCCGCATTCAATCCACCCCTTGCTCCTGCCAACTTAGCAGGTGAGGCAGGGGCTACTTTTATCTCCTTAAACGTGTTCCATTGTCCGCAGGCAGGGCATTTGCCAATCCACTTGGCCGACTCCTGTCCGCAGTTGGAACATACGTATGCTGTTTTATCTTTTGCCATAATGTGTGCAAAGTTACAAATAATAATTAAAATAAGGTGTTATTTTTCAAAAAAATAACTACCTTTGCAGTCGATTATGAAGAAATTAGTTTTTGCATTTATAGCTCTCGTAATGCTTGCTGCTTGTGGGCAATCGTACGAAGAGACCAAACGCCTCTCCAGAGAGCAGCGTTTAAGATTGTGGCGTGAAGATTCGGCTGCACTTAAGATTGCCGTTATGCCTACATTGGATTGTCTGCCAGTATTCGTGGCCAAAGAGCGCCAGATGTTTGATACTGCTGTTGATATCCGCCTGAAGCGCTATAAGGCCCAGATGGATATCGATACAGCCCTGATTCGTGGTCGTGTTGAGGGTGCGATTACCGATTTGGTACGTGCCGAGAAGATGATAAAAGAGGGTACACCTCTGCGCTATGCTGCAGCCACCAACGCTTATTGGCTGATGATTAGCCAGCGCCAGTTGCGTATCACCAACTTTAAGCACTTAGACGATAAGATGCTGGCCATGACCCGCTACTCGGTTACCGACATGCTGGGCGACATAGCTGTGGATAGCGCCAAGCTGGCCCCAGAGCGTGTGTTCCGCATACAGATTAACGATGTGAACATCCGCCTGAAAATGCTTGAGAACAACGAGATGGATGCCATGCTGCTTACAGAGCCACAGGCCAGTCAGGCCTTGCTGAAAAAGCACCATGTGCTGATGGACACGCGTAAGGAGGATATTAAGATGGGCGCCTTAGTGTTCCGCACCAAGCAGATGGACGATAAGACACGTAAACAGCAGATGGAGGTGTTTATGAAGGGTTACAAGCAGGCTTGCGACTCGATTAACCACTTTGGTGTAACCCACTACAAGGAAATCCTGAAGAAGTATTACGGCTTAACACCTCAGGCTATCGAAGCGCTGCCCGATACGTTGAAGTTTACCTATCAGGCACCACGACAGAAGGACATCGACCGTGCCAAGAACTGGCTAGAAAAAAAGAAGAAGTAACACATGTTTAGAGACGATACTTTAGAACGCGTTGAAGGCGCTCTGTCGGGGCTTGACCTGATGTGCGCTATCAAAGATATGGAGAATTATCTGGCTGCACATCCGCACCAGATTAATTCCGACCGCTTGTTTGCCATCAAGACTGATTATAAGATGATGATCGACTATTGGCGAAAGGGATATAAGGACCCTGAATTGCCACAGCTTTACCATAAGCTACTGCACCGCATGTACGTGCTTTATGCCAACGTATATACCAATGCGCGTGTGTTGCAATCGCCCCTGATGGCATCGCTCTTTATGAAGGCTAACCTGAGTCCACGCGACTGGACAGTACAGGTGGTTCGTGAACAGTTAGAGCAGTTCGTATCCGATGTGGCCTTGTTGGAGTTGGAGCCCCAACACACCGTAAAGGAGCGCCGCAAAGCCCTGTATCAACAGCACACCCAGCTGATGACCGAACTTTTTTCGCATATACTGACCGCCGATCTTTGGAATGACGGACAGGGTGAGGCTATCGAGCAGTTGTTGTTGTCGCCTACCGTTGATACAAACGATCAGCAGCTCATTGTAAGTGCCATCACCTTGGCAGTTATGAACTGTTTTGATATGGTAAAGTTCCGCACGTTGATACATGTGTACCAGCAGTCGGCCGACGAATATGTGCGCCAGCGTGCCTTGTTTGGTTGGGTGTACGCTATCGATAACGATTTAGAGGAACTGCTTTTCCCTGAGGTACGAACACTGGTTGAGCAGACTGTGAAGGACCCCAAAAACATGCGCGAGCTGATAGAACTGCAAATGCAGGTGTACTATTGTACGAGTGCCGACGAGGATCGCCACACCATCGAAAAGGAGATTATGCCTGAGCTGCTCAAGAACCAGCAGAAGATACAGCGCCGTGAGGATCAGGAGCACGACGAGGATAGCGTATTAAACGATATTCTGCATCCTGATGCCGAAGAGCAGGATTTTGAAAAGCTTGAGAATTCATTCCGTCGTATGGTGGACATGCAGAAGCAGGGTAGCGATGTGTACTTTGGTGGTTTCTCGCAAATGAAACGGTTCCCCTTCTTTAACGAGATATCGCACTGGTTTACACCCTTCAATATTAATCATCCTGGCATCGCCCAGGCATGGGATAAGTTTGGCAACGTTAAGTTTCTGACAGGCATTCTGCAGTACGGACCGTTCTGCAATAGCGATAAATACTCGTTCTTATTGGCCTTCGAGACGGTGCTCAATCAGATACCGCCACAGATGCGTGAGATGCTGGATCGTGGCGAGGCTGTAATGTATCAGAAGTTAGAAAACTCCGAGATAACCACACCTGCCTATATCCGTCGTATCTATCTGCAGGACATGTTCCGTTTCTTCCGTTTGAATCCGCTTCGCACTGAGTTCGTGAATGTGTTCGAGAAGGATTCGTTCATGGCGAGCACGTTTATTGTAAAACCAGCATTCGACAATACCGATATTCAGGCCTACTTTAAGGAGGTAGTTACGTTCCTGATTAAGCGTAACCAGAAGGATTTTGCCGAAGGATTGATGGGAAATTGGTTTGAAGAGAAATATCACGACTACGATTACTATATCCTGAAGGGCTATCTGGGCGATGATGCCGAGAAGAGTTATCGCAAGGCTCTCGAACTGAACCCTCAGAGCGAGCGTGCCTTGTTGGCTTTGGCTCGTATCTGGTTTAAGCATCAGGATTACGACAAGGCACTTGATGCCTATAACCAGTTGCTGGAGATGAATGCCGATAAGAAATCGTATCAGCTTAACAAGGCCATCTGTCTTACCAATCTGCATCGTTACGATGAGGCTGAACAGATATTGTTCCGCCTGAACTATGAGGATGCCGACAATCTGAAAGTGGCTCGTGTATTGGCTTGGACGCTTACCTGCAATGGCAAGTACGAACAGGCAGGTCGGCTGTACGACCGGCTGATTTCTGACGGTGAGAAAGCTGAAAGTGATGCACTTAACTTCGCTTTCTATCTGTGGTTTACTGGCGATATAGATACTGCTGCCGCTACTTTCCGTCTTTACGTTACAGTTAACTATCCCAAGGAGGACCGTTGGAGAGCTGTTTGCGATGCGATTTACAAAGAGCGCGACCTGTTAGAGGAAAAAGGCATTACTGAGCGTGAGATGAGGATGATGGTAGATCTTGTTGACGTGTACAGCGCTTAGTCTGCCACTTCTCTGATAGCCACGTGCCCAGTAATGGTAAGCCTACACCAGCAATGGTGTAGAGCACCCAGAACGCGTCGTTTTGCGAGTTGTGGTGTATCACCATGTGACAACCTATCTGGCGTATATCCAGGTCGTAATACCAAATCTTTATCAAGCTGGCTGCCTTGTAGGCCACAATGTGGAAGATAAAGATGTTGAGTGTATGATCGCCTGTATATACCAGGAATCGTTTCAGCCAGTTGTCTTTTTTATCCAGCAGCATACTGATGTTGTGCATCATCAGGAATCCTAACAGTGCTGGTACAGGTAACGACAGGAACTGCGTGTAAGTAGAGCGCCAGTTCATGTTGGCTGTCAGGTACTTCGAGAACAGATATACCACAATGCCAAACACAATGGTAGTCCAGAAGATAGCGTAGTAGCGCTTGATGGCGGCCTGATAGCTCTCGACAAACTGACGGAAAATAAAACCGCATCCAAAGAAGAAACAGCCCAGCATGTCGCGATAACCACCCTGTATCAATGTCAGCACCTTCAGTCCCTCGTAGGTCTTCCAACCGCATAGTATCAGCAATATGATGCAGATAAGGTATGGGATATACTTCTTGTAGCGTGCTGATGATATGCTGCTATCAAGCACCTTATATATAATAAGGTATAGGATACTGGCCACAAACAATCCACGGAAGAACCAGAACGCACCACACAAGAACGCATCATAACCCGCCATCGAGCTAACGATGGTCCACAGGTTCTGCTGCATCTGGTGCCAGCTGTATGGGTGGGTAACACCGCCCGTCTCATTGCCGTACATCTCGTTCAGTATGCCAATCTTGAACATCAGGTTGTGGATGATGAGGAAGAATACGCTCCACTTTACAAAGGGAATATAAAGTCCCTTAATGCGCTTTTTTACAAACGTCGCCTCGTCGTTCAGGTATTTCAGCGAGAAGAAGTAGCCTGCTGTAATAAAGAACAGCGGCATGTGGAACTCGAAGATAAACTTGCACAACCAGGCAGGAGCTTCGGCATGGGCAATCACCATCAGGATGATGGCTAAACCCTTGGCAATCGATATAACGGTGTTTCTGTTCATGAGTGCTTACATAAATGGGGTAAATAACTGGGCAAACCAACCACGGAACTTCTGCCAGCCTGTACGGAACTTGTTCCACTCCTCGGGGGTAAGCTTCACGCTCTTCTTGGTGTCGCGTATAAACATATCCTGCAACTCCTGGGTTACCTCTTTGTTAATAATCAGCGCGTTCACCTCGTAGTCGTATCGCAAGCTGCGTGCATCCAGATTGGTGCTACCCACGGTGCAGAATCGGCCATCTACCATCATAATCTTTGAGTGGTGGAATCCCGGCTGATACAGCCAGATGTTGGCGCCCTTCTTCATCAGCTTGTGCACGTTGTAGAACACGGCATCGGGCGTTAAGGGGATATCGCTCTTGGCCGATACTAGTATGTCAACCTTTACACCACGCTTGATGGCACGATGAATGGCCTTTTTAACAGATGGCGTGAGTGTAAAATAGGGGTTGATAATCTGTACAGAATCCTGTGCATCGTCGAGCGCATTGATATAGAACTGGCGCATAATCTTGTTGGTCTTGTTTGGCTCGCGATTTGCGATACCAACCATCTTATCGCCTTTTTCCTGTGCTTGGAAGTATTTCTTGTCAGTAAGCTGCTCTTTGGTTACCTTTTGCCATATGCGCGCAAAGATATCCTGCAACTCGTTAACCACAGGACCCTCAATGCGGCAGTGCATATCGCGCCATTCGCCCACCTGCTTGGTGCCCACAATATAGTAATCGGCCACGTTCATACCGCCTGTATAGGCTATGCGTCCGTCAATCACAACTATCTTACGATGATCGCGAGGCCAGATGTGGTTTACCCAAGGAAAACGTACTGGGTCGAACTCGTGGATGTCGATACTGTCGTTACGCAGACTTTTAAGGTGATGCTTCTCCAGTGGCTGGTTGTTCGAGTCGTTACCAAAACCGTCGAACAGCGCACGTACCTCAACACCCTGCTTGCGCTTTTCGCGCAGGATGTCGAACAGCAGCGAGGCTATCGAGTCGTTGCGAAAGTTAAAATACTCAAGGTGTACACTACTCTTAGCCTGTCGGATATCCTCGAACAAGAGGTCGAACTTGTCCTTACCCGACATAATCAGCTTTACTTCGTTACCGTTGTAGAATTTCACGCCAACACTACTCATCTGATCCACGATGCGCGAATCAGAGGTTCTGGCTTGTGCGATGAGAGAAATCAGTAGGAATAGCATGGTGGCTATTCCTGTCTGATGGTGTTTGCTTAATGTCATTTACGATGTTTCAATCTGTATTCAAGTGGCGTCATGCCGAACTTTTCCTTGAAGATATTAATAAAGTTCTCGGCAGTCATAAATCCAATATTCGATGCCAACTCACTCATGTTAATATTAGTGCGCTTCAGCAGAATGCAGGCATGTTTCAGTCGCATGTCTCTCACAAGTTCTGCTGGTGTTTTGCTTGTCAAGCTGCGTACACGGTGGAAGAAAGGTACACGTCCCATGCCCATGGCATTGGCCATCTCCTCCAAGCTAATCTGTCCGCGGCTCATATTCTGTAATACGTATTGCTCAATGTTCTTCAGCAACTGAAGGTCCATAGCGTCGGTCATCGAGAAGTCGTTACCACCGCCTTCCTCTTCGTCGTCGTAGCCCTTAATGCCCTCAGGCAGGTTGTTGGTTGCAGTCTGCTGACTGCGTGGGTTCTTAACCACGGTGTCCACCTTGTTCATTGGGTCGTCGGCGCTTACCTCAGCCAGTGCAGTGCTCTCAATCTCGCCTGCATCCATAGTCTCGGTAGCAGTGGTCATACTGCTGCTCTGTCCTTCCAGTCGGCGTGTCTCTGCACCTTCAATCAGGTTGCTGTCCATCTGTACGGCACCCAAGCCCAATACCGTGTTGAATCGCATCGTGGCCTCCTGCATGTTGAATGGTTTGGCCAGATAGTCATCGGCACTCAGGGTGATATTCTTTGAGCGCATATCCTGAGGTGTCAGTACAGTGTCGGTCATCAGGATAAACTTCATATCCTGTGTCTTGTAGTTGGTCTTTAACTGGTTACACAGGTCGCTACCAGTCATGCCAAACATATCCTGCTTGCAAACCACCAGGTCGCACTTAATCTGCTCCAGGTCCTCGGCAGCCTTCTCAATGTCGTTATAAACGTGGAAGTTATATACAAAGCGCAGTCGTGCAGCAGCAAACTCCAGGAACTCCTCGTTGTCATCAATCATGATAACCGTGAACTTCGAGGTAGGCGAGTCGATAGCAGCACGCGAATAGGTCGACTCTGATGTCAGCACCTCGCTGGCAATCTCAGGCAACTCTATCTCGCCCTTGCTGTTCATGTTCAAGCGGTCCTGAACCGTGTTCTTGGCGCGCTCCTCTGGGTGCTCCAGATTCATCTGCATATCAGCCACACGGGTGATAATCTGCAGCATCTGCGAGTGCAGGGCGTTCAGCTGTTCCTTCTCCTCAAGCGTCTTTTCCTTCTCCGACAGGTTGCCAATGATAGAGGTCATACGTGCCATAGGCTGTCGCAGGTCGTCGCTTGCGGCCTTAATCTCCTCGCGCTGCAGCTGCAGTTCCTTAATCACAGCCTCCTTACGGTGCTTGATGGCCTTCAACTGATCGATACCTATGCGCCAGAAGTAGATAATCACTGCCAGCACAATGATATAGGCCGCTATCATCCACCACGACAGCAGGAAGTGGCGCTCAACATTAATTTCTAATACACGCTCCTGGTTACTTACAGCACCCTCGGCGTTGATGGCCTTTACGTGCAGATAGTATTTACCTGCCGACAGGTTGTTGAATGTTACACCATGCGATAGGGCATCACCATGGCGCCAGTCCTCATCTCGGCCTTCCATCCAGTACATAAACTGCAGGCGCTCGCTCTGGTTGTAGTTACCAGCAGCAAACTTGATGGTGAAGGTGTTCTGATTGTGCGACAAGTCGATACGACTGGTCTCGTTCAGTGCCTGCGAGAGTATTACCTTGCCATGATACTCATGTCCGGTAATCACCTCTTCCTCGCCAATAAACAGCTGGGTAAGCATTACACGTGGCAGGTCCTCCTTTTCGGCACCGTCTCTGTGCAGCACCCAGTTTATACCGTACAGTCCGCCCAACAGCACTTCGCCGTCCTGTTTGGTTAGGATGGCGCCAGTATTAAACTCGTTACTTTGCAAGCCGTCGGCAGTACTGTAGTTGTACATACCATAGTTGTTCACACCATCCTCGTGGTTGCGCTGAATCACAATACGGCTCACACCACGACTGGTGGTTACCCATATGCAGTGGTTCTTATCCTCGGCAATACCGCAGATATTGTTGTTACACAAACCCTGCTTTTCGGTCAGATAGTCCAACTCATCAGTCTCCAGGTTCAGTATGTTCAGTCCTTCGCGGGTACCTACCCAAATCAGTCCGCGCGAATCCTGGAATATCTGTGTAATATAGTTGTTGGTAAAGCTTTTCAGGTTGGTGCTGTTACCTGTCAGAACCTTTTTCTCTGTTGTCGAGAGGTTCAGGATAATCAGTCCCTCGCTGGTACCTACCAACAGGTTGTTGGCATTGGCATCCTGCTTGTAGAACAAGCTTGTAATGCTGTTGGTGCTCAACTTGCCGTTCTCGCGTGTGTAGCTCGAGAACGAGTTCATGCGTGGGTTGTACACCTGCAGTCCACCGTTAGTGGCAATCCACAGGTTACCAATCTTATCGCATGTCAGTGCGTTGATATGGTCGTCGATAATGGTACGAACGCTATCCTTGGCTACCGAGTAGATGGTTGATACGCCATCCTTGATACGTGTCAGTCCGTTACGTTTCGAACCAATCCAGATACTTCCATCAGGGGTGTTGCTCATGCACGATACCTTCAGACTGGCCAGAGGTCCGTCGTAACCTATCACACCTCTGTCGCTTGTGCCGTACCAGATGCTACCATTGGCATGCTGAGCCATTGCGGTTACATCGCCTATCAGGTCCGATCCAAAGCGGTAGATGTACTTACCGGTATAGGCCACGCCCGATTTCTCGGTACCTACCCACAGCAAACCAGTATCGTCCATATACAGACTCTGAATGCTGGTATGGTCTTTTACCCATTGCTGGTCGTTGATGTTCTTAGGCTGAACCTCCTGATACTCAAAGGTCTTGGGATCGAAATGAATCAGTCCTAACTGGTCGCTACCAACCCAGATGCCACCTGCATTACCAGCCATGCCGTTGATGTTACGGTCAACACCCAGACCTGTTACACCTAATTTCTGTCCCATGGTGTAATCCCAAGTGCCTTTTTGTTTGTCGTACATCACCAGCGTGCCCTGTCCGTACAGCCAGATATTGTCATTTACGTCGGCATAGGCGCGTAATGATTTGGTGCGATGATTCTGCAGGGCAGGGATGCCCTCTTTAACCCAGAGTGTATTTTGCTGGTGCATCACATCGCAGCAGGCTATCTTACCGTCGTCGTAAACAATCAGGGCGCCCTCCTTACATTCGCTGATTGAGCATACCACGCCTTGTGGCACACCTTTCGCATCGTCGGTATAACCAAATTCGTGCAGTGTTTGCTGCTGTTGGTTATAGCATACCACGCCCTTGTTAGGGATGGCTCCCCAAAGATTCTTGTGCTTATCTACATATACCACCGATGGGATAGTCTCGATACCCATGCGTGCAAAGGCTTGCTTCATGTCGCGCTCAAAGCTCTCTGTTTGTGGGTGGTAGATACAATAGCCCGAGGCTGTTTCGATGAGCAGGTTGCCATCGAGTGTTTCCTGGATAGAGTTGATATAGCTATCGCTCAGCGAGCTACCGTTCTGCGAGTCGCTTTGGAAGTTACGGAAGGTATATCCGTCAAAGCGATATAGGCCTGCAGGGGTTCCAAACCACATGTAACCTCTTGAGTCCTTTAATATGCAGTTTACCTGACTGGATGTCAGTCCGTCGCGGGCTTCCAGTGTCTTAAACAGATAGGCCGCCATCAATCCTAAAGGAATGATGAGCATCAAAGCTATTAGTATTCTTTTTATAGTCTTCATAACGTTCACTGTTCACACTTCATTAAATCATGCACGAGTAATGGTCAACCACACCTAACAGGTGGTTTTCGCCATCAGTAACCAGTACCGAGTGTACTTTGTATTTGTTCATGATTCTTTGAATCTCTGTTATCTTTGTATCAGGTTTTACCACTTTTGGGGTGCGTGTCATGATGTCGCTCACGGTACGGTCGAAGAACTGTGCCTGCCATTTCTCCATGGCGCGACGTATGTCACCGTCGGTAATTAATCCTACTATCTCGTTGTTTACCATGGCGATACCAAGTCCTAACTTGCCCTTGCTCACCAGGATGATGGCCTCGCCCAAATGCATCTCTGGTGGCAATACTGGCATGTCCTCTGTACGCATCACATCCTGAGCGGTAGTCAGCAGACGCTTACCAAGCTCGCCACCTGGGTGGAACTGAGCAAAGTCGCGTGGCTGGAAGTTACGCTTCTCCATCAATGCTATGGCCAGTGCGTCGCCCATTGTCAGCTGTGCTGTAGTGCTGCTGGTAGGAGCCAGGTTCAGCGGACAAGCCTCTTTCTCAACCTGCACGTTCAGGTGGTAGGTGGAGTATTTGGCCAACAGCGATTGCGGGTTGCCGCTCATGCCTATGATAGGTATCTGCATGTGCAGTACCATGGGGATGAAACGCAGCAGCTCATCAGTCTGTCCCGAGTTTGATATAGCTAAAACCACGTCGTCCTGCGTCATCACGCCCAAGTCGCCGTGGAATACATCCAGAGGGTTTGTAAAGAACGATGGAGTGCCCGTGCTCGACAGGGTGGCAGCAATCTTGGCACCGATATGGCCGCTCTTGCCCACGCCTGTGACGATCACTTTGCCTTTGCAGTTCAGAATCAGTTCTACAGCTTTGTCGAAATTCTCGTCCAGCTGTGGAATCAGGCTCAGCACTGCCTCCGCCTCGTCCTTAATACATTGTATTGCGATATCTCTTATTGTCTTCATTTTAATCATTAGCGATTAGCTTTTTAACCAATGGCTCGAGCTTGTCAAGCTCTAACATGTTGGCGGCGTCGCTGAGGCCCTGATCGGGAGTGGGGTGTACCTCGAAGAAGTAACCTGTAGCGCCGAAGGCCTTTGCAGCCAATGCCATCTGGGGCACAAAGCGGCGATCGCCACCTGTCTTTCCATCGCTGCCACCTGGGCGCTGAACACTATGTGTACAGTCCATGATAACCGTTGGTACAATCTCCAGCATGTCGGGTATGTTACGGAAATCTACCACCAGGTTGTTGTAGCCCATCATGTTGCCACGCTCAGTAAGCCATACCTCCTTGGCACCGGCATCCTTAGCCTTGCCTACGGGGTAAACCATATCCTTACCACTCAGGAACTGGGCTTTCTTAATGTTTACTACAGCACCAGTCTTGGCAGCTGCTACAATCAAATCGGTCTGTCGACACAAAAAGGCTGGTATCTGGATCACGTCGCACACCTCGCCAACGGGCTTAGCCTGCCAGCTCTCGTGGATATCCGTCAGTATGCGCAGTCCGTACTTCGATTTGATATCTGCCAACATCTGCAGTCCACGGTCGATACCAGGGCCACGGAATGATGTAATCGATGTGCGGTTAGCCTTATCGAACGAGGCTTTAAATATAATATCAGTTCTATATGTTTTGTTGATGCTCAACAATTTCTGCGCTACCGTGTCCAGCAATTCTGCCGACTCGATAACGCAAGGTCCTGCTATGATAGTTGTCATATTGCTCATATTTTATGCTGCAAAAATACGCATTTTATCTAAAACCTCCAAATTATTTATAAAATAATTTAAGTTTCATGCGGTTTTTATACCATGTGTACATCTCTTTGTGGGAATGGGATGCTGATGTTGTGCTCGTTCAGCGTATCGTAAACGCACTTCAGTACCTCGCTGATAACGTGCGAGCGCTTAGGAGCATCGGCCCATACAAACAGTTTGAAGTTAACACTCGAGTCGGCCATCTCGGATACAATACACTTGGCACGCTTCTCTGGGTCGATATACTCGTTGTGCATAGCGTTTACAGCCTCTTCAACCATCGTGGTCACCTCCTTCAGGTTCGAGCCATAGGCCACACCGAATGGGATGGTAGCCAGCACGTAACCATGGTTGCGAGTCAGGTTCTTGTAGTTCTTAGTGAACAGCTGCGCATTCTGGAAGGTAATCACCTCGCCCTGAATCGATTCGATGATTGTTGATGTATAGCTGATAGATACCACCTTTCCCATGGTGCCATCTACGTCAATCCAGTCGCCCACCTTAATACGGCCAGCCATCAGCGAGGCGCCGTAGTAGATGTTCTCGATGATATCTTTCGACGCAAAACCGATACCGGTTGACAGACCTCCTGAGATGGCAAGCAGCCAAGCCAGACTGATGTTGAATAGTGATAGCGAGAACATCAGCCATGCGCCCCACACCAGCACCTGTATCACGTTTCGTCCCATCACCTCCTTACTGGCGGCTGTCGATGGGTCGGTAATCTGATAGTGCATTCTGAGGAATGCCAGCACTGTCTTCGATATGTAGCGGAAGATGAACCACATGTTTATCACCATCGTAAGTTTGATGATTGATACCGTAAGTGTAGGCTCATTCTGTGCGTTCACCATGTTGATGAATGGGTGGAAGAATATCTTGAGACACATATCCGTGAGGTTGAACACCTTGGCAGCCCAGTAAATACTCAGCATCACCGAGTGTACGCTCATAATTGGTATCACCGTCTTCTCTACTAAGTAGTAAGCCCATGTCTTCGATATCGGCTTCTGCATCAGTCGCTTACGCTTAGCGTAAATCTCAAGGTAGCGGCTCAGACAGTTGATGGTCAGGATACACGTCAGCTGCATAATCCACCAGATGATGAGCTGCACAGCAAACAGTGTGTAGCCTATCAGCGAGCAAACTACCGATGCCACAAACACCATGAGCGAAATATAGGTGTAGAAGATGTCGCTTCGCGGAATGTTCTGATTGTGTCGGCGAATCACCAGCCATTGCCACAGTGTGCAAAGCAACAGAACGGGAGGCAGTACTAAGTTTACCAGTTCGTTAGGAATCAGGATAATGCGGCATCCGATAACCACGAATCCCACTGCAATCAATGGTGCGTAGATGCGGAATGCACTCTTTATCTGGTCGCCCTTTACGCGCATCAGCAGCGAGAACAGAATCACACCCAGCAGCCATGAGTACTCTACCAGCAGTCCTGAGGCCATAATCAGGAAGTTCTGGCTCGAGTTGTTGATTACCAGTCCCTGTATGATGGCAAAGGTTACCGTAGTGGTAGCCATGATAATGCATACGCGCTTTTTCTTAAACTCTTCGGTCTTGAATCTGTTGGGTAGCGCGAACTTGAAGAACAGTAGGTTGAGTATGATAGATACGATGACGTAGAACACGATACCAAGGAACATACCGAATATCCACTGCGGACTCCATTGCGAGTTGGCATTGGCATTAAAGCTGTACTTCTTTCGTAAGTTGTCGGTCATCTGTTGCCAGCGCCTGCTTAAGTTCTTCAGCAGGGTGGGGTAGCTGTCGCCACCGTTCACAAAGATGTTCTTCTGTATCTCGTTGTATCGCTTGTTGGCGTATTCGTTCAACTCGCTCAGTCGGTTCTCGGCTTTTGTGTACAGATAGATGTTGCGGCGCAGTGTGTTGGCGTTCACCTCCAGCTTTTCGCGGATGCTCTTTGCCAGCACCAAGCAAGAGTCACGATTCTGTGAGCCGTATTTGGTCATGATGCGTGTAGATATGCCTTGCAGATGTTTTATCAAGCTGTCGTATCTGGCAATCTCTCCTTCGGTCTTCTCCAGGAAATTGGTAAATGGCAGCTGCTGTTTGTGGAAATTGTGGTACTGCTGTGTGGCCTCATGACAGGCGTAAGTCAGATCGAACACGTTGTCCTGCTGCTGCGAGTACAGCATCAACGCGTTCTGATCTGCTCGTTTCGTGGTGCCCATCAGCTGCTGTATCAGCAGTCGGGTACGCTCCTTACGTGCCGTCGATCTATGATCGAGCTCGTTGTTATATTGCTTTAGTTCAGTACGCAGAATACCCAGCGTCTGTTCCAAATCCTTCTCTTTCAGTACCGCACCAGCGTCTGTTACGATGGCCAAAGCGAACAGGCATAATACCAATAATCTTTTCATTTCTGTATCAAGTTCTTTTGTTCTGCTTGCAAAATTACTCTTTTTTTCTTTATTTTCTGCATGTTCTCCAATTTTTTTATTACTTTTGCACCAAATTAAATCCTTTAACACAGCTTGTTTATGAAACTCATAGCCGACAGTGGCAGTACAAAGACCGATTGGGTTTGTATCAATGCCGACAACTCTATCCAGCCTATCGAGGCCCATACCGTGGGTCTTAATCCGTTCCACATGTCAGATAGCGAGTTCCGCGATGTGCTTGTTCACGAACTGCTCCCCCAGTTGGGCGATGCTGAGATTACCGATGTATATTTTTATGGTAGTGGTGTGCGTCCAGAGGTCGAGGAGCATGTAACTGATATGCTACGCGAGGTGTTTCCTGCTGCCCATACTATCGAGGCTCATAGCGATATGTTAGGCGCCGCCCGTGCTTTGTGTGGTCATACTTCGGGTGTGGCATGTATTCTTGGAACAGGTGCAAACACGTGTGTTTTCGATGGCTATAAGATTGTTCATAACACACCTGCTTTGGGCTATATCCTTGGCGATGAAGGTAGTGGTGCTGTGTTGGGTAAGCATTTAATCCACGATCTGTATACCGGCGTTCTGTCGCAGCGTATGCGTATGATTTTCGAACAGGAAACAAAGCTTAAATTGTCGGATATTATTGATAAGGTTTACCGTCAGCCGCAGCCTAATCGTTTCCTGGCATCGTTCTCAGAGTTCATCCACCGCCATCTCGACGATGATGGTATCCGTGAGATGGTTTACAGTGCCTTTAGCGATTTTGTTAATCTGCAACTGTCGCGTTATGGTCGTCCTGAGTTGCCCGTATCGTTTGTGGGCAGTATTGCCTGGTATTATCAAGCACAATTAAGCCTAGTG
This sequence comes from uncultured Prevotellaceae bacterium, assembly GCA_902789415.1. Lineage (GTDB taxonomy): Bacteria > Bacteroidota > Bacteroidia > Bacteroidales > Bacteroidaceae > Prevotella. Next base: position 18,283 of record CADAOD010000025.1, on the reverse strand, counting down.
CTGCAAACACTAGGCTATCATGTAGGTACTATATTAAAGAGTCCCTTAGAAGGTTTGATAACCTATCACCAGGACTCTTAATCACTTTCATTAGTTCATGTTCAGGCGCTCAACCTCGAAGTCGGCTGCCGAGAACCACTTTGAGTTGTAGGCCTTACCAGTGAAGCCCTTGTCGGTTGTTACACCAAATACCAGTGTATCATCCTCCTTTACTTCGATGGTAATTACCACCTTGCTCCAACCGTAGCCCTCGCCGTTGTTGGCCTCCTTAATGTCCGAACCCTCGGGAGCGTTCTCCCACAGTTCACCACCGCTGTTGCCGTAGTGAGGTACCTCGGCCAGCTTCAGTCCGCTCTTCTTGCTGGTTGTAGTAGCAAAAATGTAACAACCGTTACCCTCGGCACGTGCATTACAAATTACGCGGTATGTACCAGGCTCAACCGACATTTTCTTCTCAGCATGGTAAACCTGCTGTCCTGCAGGGTTCCAAGCGTCAAGGTATGGGTGCTCGGGGTCGCCTGTAAAGTATTCGCCCTTACGTACGTAGTTGTCGTCGCAGTGCTCGTGCTTTACCAGTGTCCAACCGTTCTTAATCAGGTAGTTCTTGCTGAACTCGTCCATCTCTATACCCATATAGGTGTTGCGATTCTCCTCCTGTGGAACCAGTGCCTTTGCTGTGGCATCGAGGATAGTCTTCAATGTAGGCAGCAATACGCAGAGTGATACCACGAAGATGGCACCTACAACAATCTGCTCAATGCGTTTCATGGGCGCGAAGTTAAACGATACTCTGCCGATAGCGTGCAACAGTGCGTAGATAGCAGCCAGCACGGCTGTAGCCAAAGTAACAACGTAAGTAGTTAGTACACCTGGGTCGCTGGCTTCCAAAGCGTCAAGTCCAAGTCTTTTGAATGCGAATGGCAGGTTCATACCCTCGGGAGCCATTCTTACCCCAATAATGTCCATGGCCAGCATAATCATGGGTACTGCGGCAAAAATGCCCACTGTAACTAAGATACCAGCCACAAATTTTGTGCAAATGTCAATGATTTCTTTTTTCATATTGTGATAAAACATGTTTTCGGTCTGCAAAATTACAAATATTCTTACTATTTTTCTGTATGCTGCATTACTATTTTAGAATATTTAACTGTACGCGTGATTGTATATATAAAAAGAATCCCGCCATGAAGCGGGACTCTTTGCGTATTTTTTGTAATACTTGATTACTTTTTAATCTTGTAGATACGGAAACTCTTAGCGGGCAGGTTGTCGTTGATGTATGCAGCCAGCTTGCCGGCCTCTACCTGGCATGTACCTGGCTGAGGGATAATCTTCTCGGGCTCGTCGAGTGTGTTCTCGTCGTCCATGCCATCGTGACAAAGGGTGATGGTGTTAGCGGTGCGAGCACCCTTGATGCCCTGCAGCTGGATATTTATTGGCTGAGCCTGATCGCCTGTGTTAACCACCTTTACGATTACCTCGCCTGTTGTGGCATCCCATACGCTCGATGCAAACAGTCCGTCCTGACCGTCCTGACCAGCTACGGGCTTCTTGTTCATTGTCAGCTTCAGTACGTTAGTACCCTTGTTCATGGCGTAAAGCTGCTGAACATAGTAGCTAACCGACTTGAACATACGCAGGTTGTCGTACCAGATAGCATCTGGACGCCACTGCCAACCCTCAACATGTGCAAAGAGTGGGGCATAGGTAGCCATGTGTACAATGTCGGCATTGCGCTCAATACCAGTCATGTGGGCAGCCTCTAACAGCGATGTATAATAGTGGTTCCACTTGTGCTTGTTGCTACCGTGACAGGCATACTCACCAGCAAATACCTTTGGACCCTTGCGGTCGTATGAGTCGTAACGCAATCCGTGGCTCAGGAACCACTTCTCGTTGCGATAGTAGTGCTCGTCGTACAGGTCTACCTTCAGCTCCTTCATACGAGGCTGCAGCAGGTCGAAATCCCAACCCTCTGAGTTAGGACCTGTGGTACCGATAAGCTTGATGTTAGGATACTTCTTGCGGATAGCATCGCTGAACTTCTTCAGGCGTGCTGTGAATACAGGACCAAAGCCGCCGTGTGCCTCGTCGTAGTCCCACTGCTCGTTACCTACACCTAAGAACTTCAGGTTGAATGGCTCTGGATGGCCCATCTCAGCGCGCACCTTACCCCATTTGCTGTCGGCAGGACCGTTAGCAAACTCAATCAGGTCGAGCGCGTCCTGGATATATGGCTCCAGCTCGTCCAATGCTACATGTACACCAGGCTTAGTAGGATCAGGGTTCTGGAACTGACACGAGAGTCCGCATGAGATAACAGGCAGTGCCTCCGAACCAAAGTCCTCGCACAACTGGAAGAATTCAAAGAATCCCAGTCCGTAGCTCTGATAGTAATCAGGGAAGTAACGGTTGGTAAATGTATAGTGCCAGCGGTTCTCGTTCAGTGGTCGGTTCTCAACGGGACCAACGGTGTTCTTCCACTGGTAGCGTGTAGCCAGATCGGTACCCTCAACAATACAGCCACCAGGGAAACGGAATACGCCTGGGTGCATATCAAACAGGGCCTGAGCCAAGTCCTTACGCATGCCGTTCTCGCGACCCTTCCATGTGTCGGTTGGGAACAGACTGATGTGCTCCACATCGGTAGTTACCTTACTATCTGCCCATACGCGCAGGTGCGCCTTAGCAAAGGTGGTCTTGGGCTTCAGGATAGCTGTGTACTTCTTCCACTCGCTGCCGCTAACCTCTACGCCAGCGTTGCACAGCTTCTGGTCTTCGCCCATGGTGGCGTTGTCAACCAGGTCGATCCACAGCTTGGCCTTGCCGCCATCGGGTACGCGGGCCCAAACCGAGAAACGGTACTCCTGACCGCCCTTTACGCCCATGCCAAAGAAACCACGGTTCTCAAGCATCGAGTGCTTGTCGCTATGTCCGGTAGGTGCCATGCGTGCGTAGTGAGGGTTGCGCTCAAAGGGACCGTCGTCCTTAATGGTCACATTGCCCGAAACATCCCATCCGGCAAAGTGGTTGGGATACTCAAACGAGCGGTTCATCACCAGTTCGGCATACAGGCCGCCATCAGCAGCATAGTTGATATCCTCGAAAAAGATACCGTACATCGTAGGCTGTACGGGTGCCCCTAATTTCTTGGTGTTCACGTCAAGAACGTGAGTCTGTGCTCCAGCACTCATACTGGCTGCAAGCAGCAGGATTGTTGATAAATGTTTCATATCTCGTTTTGTTATTAGTTGTCAGCGGGTACAAAAATACATAAAAAAACCGATAAAAGTGTAGATTATACGAAAAATAACATTTTATGCCTAAAAAAGTTTGGCGATTTCGCAGAAAAACGTTACTTTTGCGCAGGATTTTCCAAATAAACCTATTATAGAATGACTTTGAACCATTGGGTAAAATATATCTTCTGTGCTGCTACTCTGTTGGTTACGTCACCTGCAGCGTCTCAGACAGACCTCTGTAACGACACCGCGAAGCACAACAAGTTGCGCGATGCTATGTGGGCCGCCTGCTCTCAGGAGGATGCTCACAAGGTGTATGCCGCTTGCTGGGCTTATCAGGCACATTGCGTATCATGTAAGGACAACGAGGGTTATTACGACTCGTGGGTATGTGGTGTGATGTATAATCTCGACCGCATGAATATCCACGATGCCTATCATATTGCCAACACCATGAAGGATGATTTGGTGCGCCGTCGCGATGAGGCTAAAGATGAGCAGTATTTGGCTCCTAAGATGTTGGGCTATGTGTATAATGCCTGCGGTAACATCCCCGGTGCCCTGCGCGAGCATCAGCGTGCTATCGAATTGATAAAAGGTACTAAATACGAGAAGGACGGTTTGAGCTTTCTGTACTTAGGCCTGGCGCACATTCAACTCAATAACGATACCAACGAAACGCTGAAATGGCTTGAGAAGGACTTAGAGGAGCTGGCACGCAATAAAGACCAGAAGGAATATTGGCGTGGCATTACCGATGCTTATGCCATGAAGGCCATTGTGATGTTTAAGCAGCGCAAGTACGGCGAGTTTTACAAGAATATCGCCATTGCCGAACACGCCGATGCCATGAATGCCAATCCCATTGGCGACATTTTCCTGCCTTACGCCCGTATTTATAAAAAGTTGCTCGATGGGCATGTTAACGAGGCTTTGGCCGAGGTAGAGAAGTTTCCCAACCTGAAAGAGCGCTATCTGGTAAGCTGCGATATCTATACCTATTTAGGCGAGACCGATAAGGCTTTCCAGATGCAGCGCGACCTGATGCATACACGCGACTCGATAACTGGTGTGATAATTGCCGAGAATATCGAGAATCAGGAAGAGGAGATGGTTCTGCTCAACCAGAAACAAAAGGCTGCCCGCATGATGAACATCGTATTGGTGGTAGCCATGGTTTTGGCTTTGATGCTGATTGTAGGTCTGGCATTAACCATCTACGGTAAGCGTCGCTACCAGGAAATGCTGCTTGCCAAGAACAAGGAGCTGAAGCGTGCCTACAAGCAGGTAGCTGCCGCCGACGAGATGAAGACCGAGTTTATCCGTAGTGTGAGTCACGAGATACGTACCCCGCTTAACATCATTAATGGCTTTACGCAGGTGCTGATGGACCCCTGTGCCGAGTTCGAGCCCGAAGAGCGTCAGGGTTTGGCCGATACCATCGGCAAGAACACCCGTCAGATTACATCGTTAGTTAATAAGATGTTAGCCCTGGCCAACGAGCATACCAAGGATTTGCTGAAGGATGCCGAAGAGGCCGATGCCCTTGATATCTGTCATAAGGCCATGAGTGCCATGCCACCGGTCGATCCCATGCGTGTGCATTTAGAACTGATGGATATGACCAAAGATCAGGATAAGACCATTACCACCAATTGCGACAGCCTGTTGCAGATGTTGGGTAACATCCTTGAGAACTCAGTCAAGTTTACTGACGAGGGCTACATCCGCCTTACACTCAGCAAAGATAAAAACAACTTCCACTTCACCATCGAGGATACGGGTTGTGGTATTCCGTCGGATAAGATAGGTACCATCTACAACCGCTTTACCAAGGTTGATGAGTTTAAGGAAGGATTAGGATTGGGACTGGCCTATTGCCACGAAACCGTGGTAAAGTTGGGTGGCACGCTCGTGCTCAATCAAACCTCTACTGCCGGAACCACCTTTACACTTAGTTTGCCAATTAAACTTAAAACAAATAAAGAGTTATGAATCAACAAACAGAACAAGGTAGCAAGGCCTACCTCATTTCAATCGTGATGGTCGCCGTACTTGGCGGTCTGCTGTTCGGATACGACACAGCTGTTATATCTGGAGCAGAAAAGGGATTACAGGCGTTTTTTAAAACTGCAAGCGATTTTGATTACACCGATGGCTGGCACGGCTTTACCTCTGCCTCGGCCTTGATTGGTTGTATCATCGGTTCGGCCATCTCTGGATTCCTGGCCACTAACCTGGGACGTAAAAAGTCGCTCATCATTGCTGGCTTGCTGTTCTTTATTTCAGCTCTCGGATCGATGGACCCCGAGTTTCTGTTCTTCGAGTACGGACAGCCCACTTATACTCTGGCTCTGATGTTCAACTTCTACCGTGTCATCGGTGGTATCGGTGTAGGTCTGGCTTCGGCCATCTGTCCTATGTACATCGGCGAGGTAGCCCCTTCAAATATCCGTGGTATGCTTGTAAGCTGGAACCAGTTTGCCATTATCTTCGGTCAGCTGGTAGTTTACTTCGTTAACTTCTTTATTCTGGGCGATCACCTGCAGCCACTGGTTGAGGATATCGGTAAGCAGATTGCCGAGATTACTCCTGCCGCCCAGTGGACTGTTACTACCGGTTGGCGTTATATGTTTGGTAGCGAGGCTGTGCCTGCAGGCTTGTTTGCACTGCTCATCTGCTTTGTGCCCGAAACGCCACGTTACCTTGTTTCTATTGGCGAGGATAAGAAGGCCGAGGGTATTCTGGCTAAGATCAACGGTACTGCCAAGGCTCAGCAGATTCTGCAGGATATCAAGGATACCATGGTGGTTAAGACCGAGAAACTGCTCACCTACGGTGCTATCTGCATCTTTGTGGGTATCATGCTCTCAGTATTCCAGCAGGCTGTAGGTATCAACGCTGTGCTTTACTATGCACCACGTATCTTTGGCGATATGGGAATGGATAACCCCATGATTCTTACCGTATTTATGGGTATTATTAATATTACGTTCACCCTGGTGGCTGTGTTCACCGTCGAGAAGTGGGGACGTAAGCCTTTGTTGATTAGCGGTTCGTTGGGTATGGCACTTGGTGCCTTCGGTGTGGCACTCACCTTCGGACATGCCGGACTCGAGATGCTTACAGCTGCATCGCTGTTGGTTTACTCGGCTTCGTTCATGTTCTCGTGGGGTCCTATCACCTGGGTGCTCATTGCCGAGATTTTCCCCAACACCATCCGTGGTGGAGCTGTAGCTATCGCTGTAGCTTTCCAGTGGATTTCAAACTTCATCGTCAGCTCATCGTTCGTGCCCATGTTCAACATGCACCTCAGTGAGGGCGACGACTTTGGTCACTGGTTCACTTACGGACTCTATGGCATTATCTGCGTAGTGGCAGCCCTGTTTGTATGGCGCCTTGTGCCCGAGACTAAGGGTAAGACACTCGAGGATATGAGTAAGATGTGGAAAGATAAACTTAATAACAAATAACTTTTTGACACATGAAAAAGATTTTAATAGCTGAAGACAATGACAGCAATTACGTACTGATGACGTATCTGCTGAAGAAAGATTTTGAGTTCGAGCGTGCCAAGAACGGTCAGATTGCCGTTGAGATGTGTGATGCTAACGCTTACGATCTGGTGCTGATGGACATTAAGATGCCAGTCATGGATGGCTTGGAGGCCACTCGCCAGATTAAGGAGAAGCATCCCGATCTGCCAGTTGTAGCCCTTACGGCCAACGCCTTTGATAGCGACCGTACTGCTGCCGAAAAGGCCGGTTGTTGCGGATTTCTCTCAAAGCCCGTTAACCGCGATGAGTGCATGACGTTGCTTAAGAAGTTGCTCGGAGAGTAATAAAAAAAATGGCTTGAGTTGTAATACTCAAGCCAATTCCAAATCAAATGCCTGCTGTAGCTTTGCTATGGCAGCATTTTTTTCTGCCATCTGCTCAAACTGTTCGCGCCGCGATAGTATCTTTACGTGTTCCGTTTGTTCGGCTACACGTACCGATAGCTGTATCTGGTCGTTGTGCAGATATATCTGTAGGGTTTTGGCAATGCTCTTCTGGATTTCCTCTATATCTTGTTTAATCAGGTCGTTATCCACCACCACCTCAACCTTGGGGAACTCTGTTATCTCAGGGTTCATGTTCTTCATGCGGGTAGCAATACCACTCAGCTTTTGCGGCATACGGTTACACATGGCCATCCACTGGAATTCCAGGTCGGTTTGTGTAAACTGTGCATCGGTAATGGTGTCCTGTCCGGTAGGCATGTTTATCGATCCTGGTATAATCTGCATGCCGCCCTTCTGTGTCTCATTATTCTTTTGGCCCATTTTCTTGAATGAGAAGCCGATGTTACCCAGTGATAGCTTGGGCTTGCTGGTAGTAGTGGTTGTGGTAGCAGCAGTGCTTGCCTTGTTGGCTGTGTTAGCCGTTGTGCTCTCGCTGGCTGCTGCAGTAACAGCTGCAGTAGCCGATGCAGCAACTTTAGCCGCAGCTACCTGTGGGGCTGCGTTCTTGGGCTTCTGTTGCTGAATTATGTTCTTAAACAGGGATTTCAGTCGTCGGGGCTTGCGCCCCGCACTCGCACCGTCCTCCGCTGGCTGTGTTATCTGGGCTATCTCAATCAGCGTGAGCTCTACCAGCAATCGCTTGTTGCTCGACTGGCGGTAGTTAATATCGCACTGGTTCATCAGCTTCAGCGCGTCGTACAAGAAAGGTATCTGGCATTTCTTGGCTTGCTCCTCGTAGCGTGCGCGCATCTGGTCGCTCACCTCCAGCAGGGGCAGTGTCTGTGGGTCGCGTGCCATCAGTACGTTGCGTACGTGCTTAGCCAGACCTTGTATCAGCAGTCCGCCGTCAAAGCCTTTGTTAATCACGCCGTTCAGCAGCACCATAATGTCGCTCACCTTATTATCTATAGCCAGGTCGATAATCTTAAAGTAGTTCTCGCTATCCAGCACGTTCAGGTCCTCAATCACCTTCTCGTAGGTAATGTTACCCTGACAGAATGATGCTGCCTGATCGAATATCGAGAGGGCGTCGCGCATACCGCCATCAGCCTTTTCGGCGATAACGGCCAGTGCCTGCTCCTCGTAGGTAATGCCCTCCTGCTCGGCCACATGCTTCAGGTGGTCGATCGTGTTGCGTATGGTCATACGCTCAAAGTCGTATATCTGGCAACGGCTCAGGATGGTAGGCAGTATCTTATGCTTTTCGGTGGTAGCCAGAATGAATATCACGTGTGCAGGTGGCTCCTCCAGCGTCTTCAGGAACGCGTTGAAGGCAGCTGTCGACAGCATGTGCACCTCGTCGATGATAAACACCTTATACCTGCCCAACTGCGGTGGAATGCGTGTTTGCTCCATCAGGGTCTTGATGTGCTCAACCGAGTTGTTCGATGCGGCGTCGAGCTCAAAGATGTTCAGCGAACGCTGCTCGTTAAAGCTCTGGCACGATTCACACTCATTACAAGCCTCGCCCTCAGCCGTGGGGTGCTGACAGTTAATGGCCTTGGCAAAGATACGTGCGCAGGTGGTTTTACCCACACCACGCGGTCCGCAAAACAGATAGGCATGGGCCAGCTTCCCACTCTTCACTGCGTTCTTCAGTGTAGTAGTGAGGGCCGCTTGACCTACCACTGTATCAAAGCTCAGCGGACGGTATTTTCTGGCCGAAACGATATATTCCATAAAGCTAAATTTAATTTCGTGGTGCAAAGATAGTGAAAATTAGGCACGAATTGCACGAATTAACACGAAATAATAAAAAAAATCGTGTAATTCGCGTAATTCGTGCCTAAAAAAATGTAACTTTGCAGGCAAATTATAATATTGGTATGAAAGTTCTGATGAGTATTAAGGTTTACGCACTGCTGGTGTGGCGCTCGGTTTACTTTAAGTATGCCGTGGTTTGTATCATTGGTGTATTGCTGGTGGGTTTCCTTGATGATAACAGTCTTTGGAGCCATTTCAAGAATCGCCAGCGTATAGCCGAGCTCACTGACGAGAAGGAGAAGTTCGAAGCCGACTTTGAGCGCGATCAGGCTCAGATTAAGGAGCTCGACCGTAATCCTAAGGCCATCGAGAAGATAGCGCGCGAACGCTATTTTATGAAGGCCGACGATGAAGATATATTTGTATTAAGCGATGATGATCGCGAAGCTAAACCGTTAGAGACTAATGAGAGAGTTGAATAAACTGCAAACCGCCATCTTCCTGTTTGGCGGTATTTTAATGGCCATCGGTGCCGGTACTACATTATTAGGGTGGGGCAGTGCCCCTTATATTTTTGCCATCGGTGCTGTGTGTTTCAGTTCCATGCAGATGCTGCAGCGCTACGAGGGTCAGAATTTTACCATCCGTCGCCTGCGCCGCATGATGCTTATTAGCGATGTGCTGTTCCTGGTAGCCGCCCTGCTGATGTTTGCCAGCAAAGGCAATTATTTTGGCTTAAGCTATATTACCTATATAGAATATGTGTATAACAAGTGGGTTGTCGTACTGTTGATAGCTGCCTTGTTGCAGTTGTATTCAATGCACCGAATTGGTAGCGAACTCGAAAAAGAGGCAAAAAAATAATTAAAAGATTGCGCATTTGTTTTAAAATGCGCAAAATTATTTTTGTGCCTCAATATATAGTTGTAATTTTGCGCCCGAAAACAATATGTTATGAACAAGATATTCTACGCATTACTAACAGCAGTTACTTTTGCATCGTGTGCTGAATCCTATAATATTCAGGGCTCAACCTCTGTGTCGGCTCTCGATGGAAGTAAGCTTTACCTCAAAACAATGGTTAACGACGAGTTGAAGAACCTCGACTCGTGCGATGTTGTACATGGAAAATTTAAGTTCGCCGGCTTGCTCGACACTGTTAAGATGGCCAGTCTGTATATGGACGATGAGCCTATGATGGTGCCAGTAGTAGTTGAGCAGGGCGAAATCGAGATACATATCGACAATACCAATCGTTCAGTTAGTGGTTCGCCACTCAACGAGAAGCTTTACCAGTTTATGAAGCGTCACGATCAGCTGGGCAACGAGCTCAACGAGCTCTCGCACAAGCAGAGTCAGATGCTGCTCGAGGGTATCGACGAGAACGTCATCAACCGTCAGCTCACTGCCGAGGCTAATCGTATTGCCATGCAGGAGGATTCGCTGGTAACCAACTTTATTGTCGATAACTTTGATAATGTGCTTGGTCCTGGTGTGTTTATGATGATAACCAGCAGTTACCAGTATCCTATCCTCACCCCACAGATCGAGGACATTATGAGCAAGGCCACCAAGAAGTTTAAGAACGATCCTTACGTTAAGCAGTACTATCAGATGGCCAATGAGATTCAGGCTCGTCAGAACGGACTTGTTGAAGATGTTCCACCTACTCCTGTTCAACCACAAGTAAACAATGAAACGCCTGATTCTACACGGAACGCTCGTTAACGAAGCTAACAAATTCGACGGTTCTGTCATCGTCGAAGATTCTAAGATAACTAAGATTGTAGAAGGAAACACCGTCCCGAACGCATCATTCGACGAAGTAATTGATGCTTCGGGATGTTTCGTACTCCCCGGTCTGATTGATGATCATGTGCACTTTCGTGAGCCCGGCTTAACCGCCAAGGCCGATATCGACAGCGAGAGTAGGGCAGCAGCTGCAGGTGGCGTTACCACCTATTTCGATATGCCCAATTGCGTGCCGCAGACTACCACGCTCGAGGCCCTCAACGAGAAGTTTCAGTTAGCCGCTCAGAAAAGTCACGTCAACTACAGTTTCTTTTTCGGTGCCACCAACGATAATGTCGATCTGTTTTCGCAGCTCGATGTGCATCGTATTCCTGGCATCAAGCTCTTCATGGGCAGTTCAACGGGTAACATGCTCGTAGATCGTCGTGAGGCGTTAGAAAAGATATTCTCTACCGCCCAGATGCCTATCATGGTGCATTGCGAGGATACCGACATGATTAACCGCAATATGGCCGAGGCTAAGCGCCTGTATGGCGACGACCCTAAGGTAACCCATCACCCCGAGATTCGTAGCGCTGAGGCCTGCTATCAGAGCACCAAGTTGGCTGTAGAGCTGGCCCTGAAGCACCACGCCCACCTGCACATCGCCCATCTTACTACGGCTAAGGAGTTGGAACTGTTAACCGATGGCATCACTGCCGAGGTTACGCCCTCGCACCTCTATTTCTGCGATCGCGATTACACAGCCTTAGGCACCCGTATCAAGTGCAACCCTGCCATCAAGTCGGCTGCCGATCGCGATGCCTTGCGCCAGGCTGCTGCCGATGGACGTATCGCCGTTATTGGTACCGACCATGCTCCCCACCTGTTAGAACAGAAGGAGGGAGGCTGCTGTAAGGCTGCCAGTGGCATGCCCATGCTGCAGTTCTCGTTAGTAACCATGTTAGAGTTGGTTGATAAGGGTGTGCTCACCATCGAGCGTTTAGTTGAGCTGATGTGCCATCGCCCCGCCGATTTGTTCCAGGTACGCAACCGTGGCTATCTGCGTGAGGGCTATCAGGCCGACATCGTGATTGTGCGTCCTAATGCCGCTTGGACCGTTACCAAGGATGTTATCCAGAGCAAGTGTGGTTGGAGCCCTATGGAGAACCATACCTTCCTGTGGCGTGTTGAGCAAACCCTTTGCAACGGTCATACCGTTTACAAGGATGGCGTTGTTGATACTAACTATATCGGCCAACCCGTTCAGTTCCGATGAAGATTACCTACCGCATATCCGAGTTGGTGCCCTATATAAACTGGGTGTACTACTACTTTGCCTGGCAGGTAAAGGACGAGTCCGAGAAGCAGCGCATGCAGCGTGAGGCCCTTGCCAAGCTGCATGAGCTCGACGGCCAGTACCAGGTGCATGCCGTGTTCGAGTTGTTCGATGCCCGTAGTCAGGATGATGATATCGAGATTTACCGCACCCAGCTGTGCCCCGATTGTGGCGTTAAGCACCCCGTGCGTGTAGCCTCCATCCCCTGTCTGCGCCAGCAGCAAGGCAATCCCCCGTTTATGTGCTTAGCCGATTTTATTTCGCCCAAGGCGTCCAAGCTTGGCTTGTTCGCCACCACCGTTGATATTGGCTTAGAGACCGATTTTGATGGCGATGTGTATCAGAAGATGCTCACCCAGCTGCTTGCCGACCGTTTGGCCGAAGCCGCTGCCGAACGCCTGCACGAACAGGTACGCAAAGAGTATTGGGGTTATGCTAAGGATGAGCAGCTGAGCATCGAGGATATGCTGATTGAGAAGTTCCAGGGCATCCGCCCTGCTGTGGGCTATCCCTCGTTGCCCGACACCAGTTTGAATTTTCTGTTAGATGAGATATTGGATATGAAACAGATTGGCATACGCCTTACTGAGAGCGGTGCCATGAAGCCTCATGCCAGTGTGAGTGGCATGATGATATCCAATCCCAAAGCCCGTTATTTTGCCATTGGTAAAATTGGCGAAGACCAACTCCAGGATTACGCCCGCCGCCGCGCCGTCCCCGCCGAAGTGCTCCGTAAATGGCTAAATGTGTAATGTAAGTACCACAATCTCCCCTGTGGCACCAAAGCGGAACGGAATCAATCCGCCTAAGCCTGCCGTTACAAACAACGATTGACGGCCTTCCTCGTACCAGCCGTTAATCTCCTTGCCCGTCAACTTCATAGGTGCCCAACCAAACAGCGCAAACTGCATGTTGTGTGTATGTCCGCTCAGCGTTAGCTGTGCGCGCCCATCGGGCAGTATCTTGCGTCGCCATGCACTCGGGTCGTGCTCCAGCATAATCACAAACGGTGAAGCGCCCTGTAGCGCCTTTTTTACGTCGCCTCGCTGTGGGAATCGTTTGCCGTCGCCATCATTGTCCAGGCCTGCTATCGTTAAGCTGTCGTTACCACGCTTAATGGTGCAGTTCTCGTTCTGCAGCAGGTGCCAGCCCATGCGCTTCTCAAGCGCTATCGTTTCGGCACAAGGCATCGTGTTCAGCCCATCCTTCTCCAACAGATACTTATCGTAGTCGTGATTGCCCAGCACGCTGTACACGCCGTCCTTTGCCTTCAGTTGGCTCAGCGTGCTCATGTGGTCGGCTATCTCCTGCGGGTTTACGTTCTGCAGGTCGCCAGTAAACACAATCATGTCGGGCTTCTGTGCGTTTATCGAGTCAACCGTACGTTGCAGCAGCCACTCGTTCATGCCCCTATAGCTGCCTACATGTGCATCCGAAAAGAGCACTATCTTATAGCCGTCGAAAGCCTTCGGCAGCTCGGCCGATGTGTATGTCTGATGGTTCACCTCCAGCTTCTGGAATCCGATAAACGTGCCGTACAGCGCTATATACCACACCACGACAGCACCGGCCAATACCAGCTTCTGTCGGCGCTTATAGGCCCAGATGGTAGTGGCAGTAAGTGCTATCAAAAATAGCACCGTGATGATGATAAATCGGATGTAAATCATTGATCGGGATTCTCTACAAAGCCCTGGTATTTAGGGTCGAGTGCCGACATCACCGAGTCGTAAGCCTGTCGCAGCGTAGCCTCTACGTTCTCAGGACCCTGTCCTACGGGGTAGATAGGCTCGTGTATGGTCAGTGTCATCGGGTGCCAGTTCACAAAGTTAAAGCCCTTCATGCGTGGCAGTATGTCGAACGATCCGTTGATAGTAAGCGGAACTACGGGCAACTGCAGTTCGTCGGCCAGTGCAAAGGCGCCCTTTCTGAACACGCCCATATGTCCGGTAAACGTGCGTGCGCCCTCAGGGAATACCGTTACGCTGTAGCCCTTCTTCAATATCTCGCGCGCATTGTCGTAGGTCTTACGTATCTTGCTGGGTCCGCGCTTATCCACAAATATCTGGTGACTTTTTTCGCACGCATAGCCCAAAAATGGTATCTTGCGCAGCGCCTGTTTCATCATCCACTTAAAGTTGCGGTTAAGATGTCCGTAAATCAGGAATATGTCGAACGATCCCTGATGGTTGGCCACAAACACGTAGCTCTGGTTCTTTTCCAGATGTTCGCGCCCCTCAACCTTTACCGGTATCAGGAACATTTTCAGGATGATTTTTCCCCACATGTATCCGGGCCAGTAGCCCCAGAAGTGGCCGTTGCCTATGGTAGTACCAATGCCCACCTCGAGTGCTGTAATTATCGTTATCAGCACTATTCCAGGCAAGCACACAATAAACTGGTAGATTCTATATAGTATCTTAAGCATAATGTTCAATGTTCAATGGTCAATGTTCAATCTTCGGATAGCGTCTCGTCCATCCGTCCCAGCGCAGTTTCATTACGCCAAAGAATGCCTCGCCGAATATGCCACCGCTCATCTTGCTCACACCCTCCTGTCGGTTCACAAAGATAACACTCACCTCCTTAATTTTAAAGCCAATCTTGTAGGCGGTGTACTTCATTTCTATCTGGAAGGCATAGCCCTTAAAGCGAATCTTATCCAACTCGATGGTCTGCAGCACGCGACGCTTGTAGCACTTAAATCCGGCAGTAGTGTCGTGTACGTTAAAGCCCGTTACCAAGCGCACGTATTTTGATGCAAAGTAGCTCATCAGTACACGTCCGATAGGCCAGTTAACCACGTTCACGCCGCTCACGTAACGGCTGCCGATAGCCACATCGTAGCCCTCGTCTTTGCAGGCTGCATACAGGCGTGGCAAGTCGTTGGGGTCGTGACTAAAGTCGGCGTCCATCTCAAATATGTACTCGTAGTCGCGCTCCAGAGCCCACTTAAAGCCGGCAATGTAAGCCGTGCCCAGTCCCAGTTTGCCGCTACGCTCCACCAGATGCAGCTGTCCGCCAAACTCGTTGGACATCAGGCTACGCACAATGGCAGCCGTGCCATCAGGCGATCCATCGTCGATCACCAGTATATGGAAACTCTTCTCCAACCCGAATATCGCGCGAATGATTTTCTCGATATTCTCCTTCTCATTATAGGTTGGTATGATAACTATACTATCGCTTTGCTTCATACTTTTACATTTAAACGCTGCAAAGATAGTGCAAATTGAGCGAAATACCAAATAAATAGTAAAAAAAAGTGCCCAGCGTTATCGCAACGTGGGGCACTCGCGGTTTGGTTTAACTTAAAAAAGTTTGAAAAATCTATTTTATTCGGCGGCAGATTGATCTACGTTGCCGCTACCAATACTAATTGCTTTGTTGCTTACATAAACCGTTATGCAACCTTTGTTAATAACCGCATCGCCAGTGGTGTAGACGGTTATCACGGCTGTGCCTTCGCTCACGGCTGTTATCAGTCCGCTGTCACTTACAGTGGCTACTGCAGGATTGCTGCTCTCCCACCTAAAGCCTGTTCCATGAATCAAAAATCCGTTGGTGGCTCTCAGCTGCATTGTTGCGCCTGTCTCCAGGTAAGCCTCGTTGCCCTGTACGGCTTGACCGTAAATATGCACAGCCTCAGTCCAGAAGTTATCTTCGTTGCCGCAGCTGCTCAGCGCCGTAGTTCCTGCTACCAGCGCCCCAGCCATCATCAATATGCTAAATATTTTCTTTCTCATAATCTCAAAATTTTCAATTTTTAATCTTTAATTCTCACTTCGCTTTCGCCATGCTAAACACCGCCTTGCAAGCAGGCACCTTGGTGTTGATGTTTGGATCGATGTGGAAGAACTCATTATTCTTCAAGATGAGATAGCTTTCGCTGTCAAAGTGCATGCCCTCGATAACTGGTACCAGACAGTTGCCTGCAAAGCTGTTAGCATCGGTAGTAGCGATGGTGGCACCCGAAAGCTGATTACCCGGACTGGCAGTAAACGTATAGGCGTCGCCACCCTTGTTGTTGGTGCAAGCCAGCAGCACGCCATTGTTAGCCTTAATACCGCGACGGTTGTCGGCCAGCTTCATATCGTCCTCGCTCAGTGGTACTATGCGTATCACTCCGCCTGTGTAGATGGCTATAAAGGCATCGATACCTTCGGGCAGGGTGCAATCCACACCGCTCGAGAATGTCCAGTACTTGTTCTTTGGTGTGGCTGTAGCCGTTACCTTGGTGGCCTCGTAGTTTTCCTTCAGCGATGTCATCAGGGCGTAATCATCCAGCATGCTCAGTGGTGTTACCACGTTAAGCAGTAGGTCGTCAA
Organism: uncultured Prevotellaceae bacterium; assembly: GCA_902789415.1. Classification (GTDB taxonomy): domain Bacteria; phylum Bacteroidota; class Bacteroidia; order Bacteroidales; family Bacteroidaceae; genus Prevotella. Next base: position 1,933 of record CADAOD010000025.1, on the reverse strand, counting down.
CCTTCATGGCACCATCGGCAATCTCGATAGGCTTGGCGGTCTCGGGCAGTACCACGGTAGTTACGCGTGTATCGCTGTCGTCGCTGCCCTTAAAGGCATTGGCAGCAATGCTTGTTACCACCATCTTGGTTTTACCGTCGGCGCTTACTATCTCGCCCGAAATGTAAACCGTTACATTCTTCTTGTCGGTAGTGGTGGCGTCAGCCTGGTCGGGGATGTTTACGCCGGTTACTGTAACAGGGATTACCAGCACACCGTTTTCAACCGTCGGCTCTTCGTCGGTCGATGGGCTGATGGTAGCTGTTACGTCGTCAACGTTTTTATTCTCGTTTTCGGTTTCCTTAGTGTCCACGTCCATGGTGGTGCTGGTAAAGGTAGCACTCACCTCAACGGCCGAAGCTGGCATTTTAAAGGTGTAGGTGTTAGTAACGCCAGTTACCTTGGTGGCAACAAAAATCTCGTCAACGCCCAAGTTTGTGCCGCGTGTTTTGGCGCTGCCCCAATCGGTGTACAGTCGCCCCGAAACGGCAGTTGTCAGATAGCCGTTGGCAGGAGCTACTATCACGGTTACTGTGGTGCCCTCTGCAGCCTCGGTAACCTCGGCATCGTCAACCTTAAGGGTCATGGTGCCGTTGGCGTTAGCTGCCTTTGTAAGGGCATATTTGGTAGGTATAACGGCACTTGCTGTTAGCGCCACCAGTCCTAATGCTAATACTGATAATATCTTTTTCATATTTGTTATCATTTAAAATTTTTAAATTTCAATTATCTAACAATCACCTTTCGTCCGTTCTGGATGTAGATACCACCACGTGTAGGCTTGCCTTGCAGCTTACGTCCGTTCAGGTCGTAGTAGCCCTCTACAGCCGATTCATCGTTCTCAATGCCGTCGATGCCAGTGGTGTTGCCGCCGCCTACAATGCTACGTGTGTTAGCACGTGTTGTGGCAGGCTGTTCGCCTATCTGCAGCCAGCACTTGTTAGCGCCTATAGTGCCTGCGTTCTTTACCCAGCGGAATGCCTTACCGGTGCATACGTAGTAGTCGGTAATGCTTGTGCTGCCAGGCATGCCCATAGTGCTGAGTGTACCCTTAAACTCGTTAGCTGCAGTTACCAGGTTAGCCTCGTCCTCTGTAGGTATCAGCAGGAAGGTCTTTTCCTCGGTACCCTTGTTGTAAACCAGCATTGGGGTGTTCTTAGGCATAATCTGTACGGCGTTGCTCAGCACAGCCTGTGTGGCGTTAACCTCGCTGATGGTGTACAGCTCGGCATTCTCGTCCTCGGTGTAAAGGTTCTCGTCCTTGTAGAAGGTGGCATACTCGCCAGCAGGTACGGTAATCTCGTAGCCAGCGTACAGCTCAATGTCGGGGCCGTAGGCTGTGCCGTCGTATGGCTTGCCCTCGTTAGCCGTAGCCTCCAGGCGCCATGTGCCTGGGCAGAGTTCGGTGTCAAAGTTCTTGGCCACATACTCGTCGCCCACCTTCATCTTCAGAGTGTAGGTCAGCTCGCCGTTAGTCAGATCCTTGTTGTTGTCCAACTTATCTACGGCTGCAAACTGCCAGCCCTGTTTGGTCGCAAACTTATAGTGCCCATCGTTGTCCTTAGCTATGCGTATGCGCTCGGTGGCTGCGCCGTCGATGCGTGTCTCTACATTCACCTTCTGTGTGATGTCGCGCACCAGCTCGTAGCTGACGTCCACGTCGCTGGTCGGCATCTTTATCGTGGCCTCGGTCTTGTCGTCGCTAATTGCCACAAGATTCTCCATGCAGTTGATTTCTAGGGTGTATTGGTTATTAATAAAATCTTTGAAAAACTGTCCTGTTACAGTAACCGCACCTTCGAAGGGAGCACTGATGGTCGCGTAGTGTTTATTGTTGTTATAGTAGGCTGTCACATTGGTGTTGCCAGAGGCACTGGTCCCAGCGGGTGAACCA
>CADAOD010000024.1:1020-47393 GCA_902789415.1 uncultured Prevotellaceae bacterium | reverse complement strand
TAAGGCGTGGGCCACTGAGGGTCACTCGGTTGCGCTGCCAGGTTTGGGAACCATGCGTTTCGGACTGCGCGCCAAGAGCGTTGGCAAGGTGGATGAGGTAAAGGCCGGACTGGTTACAAGTCGCCGCATTATCTTCACGCCTAACGTAGACCTGAAGGACGAGTTGGCGAATACCGCCATCCAGATTACCTGCTACGACCGCGATGGTAAGGAGGTGAAGCGTGTGACCAGTAGCGATGCGGGTAACGTTGAGGACAACGAGAATACCCAGCCATCGAACGGTGGAAACCAGGGAGGCGACGAGTCGAATGGTGATTAAGGGTTACGGCTTGGGGCTTAAGCCCCAGCCTTTCCAATTGAGAATTCTTGCTTTGGCAAGCGTACTAAAGAAACGATTAAAGAATTAAGAGTATGAATAAGAAAGAAACAATTAAGTTCATCGTGCAGATGATTGCATCGATAGCGACCGCTATTGTGACGGCGCTGGGAGCGACGAGCTGCATGGGAGTGTGATACATTAAACATTAAATCATTTAAAAAGTCGTAACGGAGTGATACCGTTGCGATTTTTTTTGTACCTTTGCAGCCGGAAATGAGAAAAGGGTTTATCATAGCATTACTCTGTTGGGCTGCTGCCGCTCAGGCGCAGGAGGAACAACGGATTACCGCCGAGCAGGTGCTGGCGGAGATGGACTCGCCTACTTTTGTGCCTACCGTAAAGGTGGGAAAGGTGCTACACGAGGGCGACAGCATACAGTATATGGAGATGAACAACGTGTATGTGTACCCACCGCTGACGTTTAAAAACAAAAAGCAGGCGCAGCAGTACATGCGACTGGTGAACAACATTAAAAAAGTGCTGCCTATAGCCAAAGAGGCACGCATGATGCTGATTGAAACCACCGAATACTTGGAGACACTGAAAACCGACAAGGAAAAGGAGGAACACATGAAGCGCGTGGAGGCCGACATTTTTAAGACCTATAAACCAAAAATGAAGAAGCTGAGCTACAGTCAGGGAAAACTGCTGATTAAGCTGATTGACCGTGAGTGCCACTCGAGTAGCTACGACATGATTAAAGCCTTTATGGGTCCGCTAAGAGCGGGATTCTGGCAGGTGTTTGCCTGGGGCTTTGGCGCCAGCTTGAAAAAGGAGTACGACGCACAGGGCGTGGACCGACTGACAGAGCGCGTGGTACTGATGGTGGAAAGCGGGCAGATTTAGAGCAAGAAAAATGCTAAAAGATTTTGCTGTTTCATAATAAATGTATATCTTTGCACGCGGAATTAAAGAAAATTTGTGTGGAAAGAACTGAGTTTACTCTTTTAAATAAGATCCAGACACCTGAGGATTTAAGAAAACTTAAGGTGGAGGAACTACCACAGGTGTGCGACGAGCTGCGCCGCGACATCATTGAAGAGGTGGCAGTGAACCCTGGACACTTAGCGTCGAGTTTAGGTGTGGCCGAAATTACGGTGGCACTACACTACGTTTATAACACCCCCGAAGACAGAATAGTATGGGACGTAGGTCACCAAGCCTACGGACACAAGATACTGACAGGCCGAAAGGACCAGTTTTGCACTAACCGAAAACTGGGCGGCATTAAGCCTTTCCCATCGCCCGAGGAGAGCCCGTACGACACGTTTGCCTGCGGACATGCCAGCAACTCGGTTTCGGCTGCCTTAGGTATGGCCGTAGCGGCTGAGCTGGAGGGCAAGCACGACCGCCATGTGGTGGCTGTGATTGGCGACGGCGCACTGAGCGGCGGACTGGCGTTTGAGGGATTGAACAACGTTTCGAGCAGTCCCAATAACCTGCTGATTATCCTGAACGATAACAACATGAGTATAGACCGCTCGGTGGGTGGCATGAAGCAGTATCTGCTGAACCTGAGCACCAACGAGACGTATAACTGCATAAAGTTTAAAACGGCACGCTGGTTTCACCGCCACGGACTGCTGAACGACGACCGCAAGAAGGGATTGATACGACTGACGAACGCCATGAAGAGCGCCATCAGCCATCAGCAGAACATTTTTGACGGTATGAACATACAGTACTTCGGTCCGTTTGATGGTCATAACGTGAAGGAACTGGTGCGCATACTGAGTCAGCTGAAGGATATGACGGGACCAAAGTTGCTGCACCTGCACACCAAGAAGGGACATGGTTATGCGCCTGCCGAGAAGGACGTTACAACCTGGCACGCGCCTGGTAAGTTTAACCCTGATACAGGTGAGCGCCTGGTGGATAACGACCCTACCAAGCCACAGAAATATCAGAACGTATTCGGACACACGCTGCTGGAACTGGCTAAGCAGAACCCCAAGATAGTGGGTGTAACGCCTGCGATGCCCAGCGGCTGCTCGATGAATATCATGATGAAGGAGATGCCCGAACGCACGTTTGACGTGGGTATTGCCGAGGGACACGCCGTGACCTTTAGCGGCGGTATGGCCAAGGACGGACTGCTGCCCTTCTGCAATATCTATAGCGCCTTTGCACAGCGTGCATTCGACAATATCATACATGATGTGGCGCTGCTGAACCTGAACGTGGTGTTCTGCTTTGACCGCTCGGGACTGGTGGGCGAAGATGGTGCTACACACCATGGTGCCTTTGACCTGGCTGCCCTGCGCCCGATACCTAACCTGACGATTAGTTCGCCACTGGACGAGCACGAGCTGCGCCGACTGATGTACACCGCCCAGCTGCCTAACAAGGGGCCGTTTGTGATACGCTATCCACGCGGTGGTGGCGAGCTGCAGGACTGGCGCTGCCCATTGGAGGAGATAAAAGTGGGCACCGGCCGCAAGCTGCACGACGGCGACGATATTGCCGTGCTGAGCATTGGTCCGATAGGTAACAACGTAACGCGCGCCATTGCCGAGTTAGGCGATAGCGCAAGCGTAGCTCACTACGACATGCGCTTCCTGAAGCCTATCGACGAGAATATTCTGGAAGAGGTTGGCAAGAAGTTCAAGAAGATTATCACCGTGGAGAACGGCGTGATAAGAGGCGGACTGGGTAGTGCCGTGCTGGAGTGGATGAACGACCACGGCTACACACCAAAGGTAATACGCCTGGGACTGCCCGACAACTTTGTGGAGCACGGCACCGTAAAGGAGCTGCAACACATTGTGGGCATTGACGAAGAAGGCATTAAAAAAGCAATATTAGAGGCATGAAGATTGTAATAGTAGGTGCAGGCGCCGTAGGTACTCACCTGGCGAAACTGCTGTCGAGAGAACATCAGGACTGCGTGCTGATTGATGCCGACGAGGAGCGACTGGGCAAAATGAGCGAGTACGACGTGATGACCTATTGTGCATCGCCTACCAGCATTAAAGCCCTGAAAGAGGCCGGCGTGCCAAGTGCCGACTTGTTTGTGGGCGTTACACCCGAAGAGAGCATTAACATTAACGCCTGCATACTGGCACACGCCTTGGGCGCCAAGAAAACCGTGGCACGTATTGATAACTACGAGTACCTGGCACCCAGCTTGCAACCATTTTTTAAGAACTTAGGACTTGACTCGCTGATTTACCCCGAGGTACTGGCTGCCATTGACATTAACAACGGCTTGAAGCTATCGTGGGTGCGCCAGCGCTGGGATGTGCACGACGGTGCGCTGACCATGCTTGGCATAAAACTGCGCGAGCAGGCCGAGATACTGAACCAACCGCTGAAGGACCTGTGCGGCCCCGACGACCCTTACCACATTGTGGCTATTAAGCGCGGCGGCGACACGCTGATACCAAGCGGTATGGACGAACTGAGAGTGGGCGACCTGGCCTACTTTATGACTACCAAGGAGTATATACCTTACATACGCAAGATAGTAGGTAAGGAGCACTATACCGACGTGAAGAACGTGATTATGATGGGCGGCGGCAAAACCACCGTACGCGCGGCGCTGACCACGCCCGACTATATGCACGTGAAGATTATTGAGAAGGATGCCAAGCGCTGCGAGAAGCTGAACGAGCTGCTGGAGAACCAGGACACGATGGTGATTCACGGCGACGGACGCGACTTGGGACTGCTGGAAGAGGAGGGCATCAGAAATACACAGGCCTTTGTGGCGCTGACCGAGAATGCCGAGACTAACATTCTGGCTTGTTTGACTGCCAAGAAGATGGGCGTGCGCAAAACAATAGCGATGGTGGAGAACCTGGACTACGTGAGCATGGCCGAAAGCCTGGATATCGGTACGATTATCAATAAAAAGACCATCGCCGCCAGCCATATCTACCAGATGCTGCTGGATGCCGACGTGAACAACCTGCGATCGCTGATGATGGTGGATAGCGAGGTGGCTGAGTTTACGGCTGCCGAGGATTCGAAGGTAACCAAGAAACCGGTTAAGGACTTAGGACTGCCATTTGGCGTAACTATCGGCGGACTGGTACGAAACGGGCGCGGTATGCTGGTGAACGGTAACTCGCAGATTGAGGCGGGCGACTCGGTGATGGTGTTCTGTCATGAACAGAAACTGAACAACATAGAAAAGTACTTCAAGAAGAATGCGATATGGTAAACTTCCGTATCATCAGTAAAATCATAGGCTCGCTGCTGCTGATAGAGGCATTGTTCATGTCGCTATGTGCACTGGTGGCTTTCTCGTATCACGAGGACGACCTGATGGCATTCCTGATATCGCTGCTGACAACCTTCGGCAGCGGTTTTACGTTTATGTATATGGGACGTAACGCAGACAACAGTCTGAACCGTAGAGACGCCTACCTGCTGGTAACGGCCGCGTGGGTGGTGTTCTCGATATTCGGTATGTTCCCATTCCTGATTCATGGCTGCATTACGAATGTAACCGACGCCTTTTTTGAATCAACATCGGGCTTTACCACTACGGGCGCCTCGATTATCGACGACGTGGAGATCCTGCCGCACGCCATCTTGTTCTGGCGATCACTCACACAATGGATTGGCGGACTGGGTATCGTGTTCTTCACCATCGCCATCCTGCCATCGTTGGTGGGTGGTAGTGTAAAGGTGTTTGCCGCCGAGGCTACAGGCCCCATCAAGGCCAAGATGCACCCACGACTAACCACAACTGCCAAATGGATCTGGAGTATTTACCTAATACTAACGCTGGCCTGCGTATTATCGTACTGTGCTGCAGGCATGAACTGGTTTGAGGCACTGAACTACGCCATGACCACTACAGCTACAGGCGGCTTTGCGATACACAACGAGAGCACGGAGTACTTCCACTCGCCTACCATCGACTATATCTCGATTACATTCCAATTCCTGTCGGGCATCAACTTCACCTTATTATATTTAAGCATTGTAAAAATGCGACTGAAGGCGCTGCTGACCAACTCGGAATTCAAGCTGTACGTAAGCGTGGTGATAGGTGCAACACTGTGGATTATGTACCTGCTGCTGACACGTATGGGCTACGACTTAGAGCATGCCTTCCGTGCTGCATTGTTCCAGGTGGTATCGTTTATTACCACGACGGGTATGTTTAACGAGGATGCAGGCACCTGGCCACATATCACCTGGGTGATATTGGGTGTGGTAATGTACTTAGGTGCCTGTGCAGGTAGTACCAGCGGTGGCTTTAAGTGTATCAGAGGCGTGATGCTGCTTAAAGTGGTACGTAATAACTTCCGCCAGATACTGCACCCCAATGCTGTGCTGCCTGTAAAGATTAACGGCATGAGCATTCCACAATCAAAACTGGTGGCGCTGTTTGCCTTTTTCACGCTCACCATGCTGATGACATTAGTAACGGCCACTATTATGATTGTGGCTGGCATTGATAACACCAACGCCATTACCATAGCCCTGAGCTGTGTGAGCAACGTAGGCCCAACCTTAGGAACGCAGATAGGACCGGTGATGTCGTGGTCGATACTGCCCGAATACATCAAGTGGATTCTGTGTCCGTTGATGCTGATGGGACGTCTGGAGATTATGACGGTGCTGGTACTGTTTACACCAGCCTTCTGGAAAGAAAACTGATAATACTATAACTACTATGATAAAATTTGAACCGCTGCTGAAGCAGCTGATTTGGGGCAGCGAAAGCTGGGAGATCTCGGGCGTTAAGGACAACGAGACCATTGTGAGCGAGGGCGAGTACAAAGGTAAGAGCCTGAACGAGTTGGTACACGAGCTGAAAGCTGAGCTGGTGGGCCAGGAGAACTACGAGCGTTTTGGCGATGAGTTCCCCTTGCTGATTAAGTTTATTGATGCGCACCAGGACCTGAGCATACAGGTACACCCCACCGATGAGATTGCCCACCGACAGGGCAAAACACGTGGTAAAACGGAGATGTGGTATGCCCTTGAGTGTGAACCAGGCGCACAGTTATACAACGGTCTGAAGCAGCAGATTACACCCGAGCAGTACAAGCAGATGGTAGAGAACGATACGATTACGGATGCTTTGGCACGCTACGAGGTGAGCGAGGGCGACGTATTCTTTATTCCTGCCGGACGCATACATGCCATTGGCGCTGGTTGCCGTGTGGCTGAGATACAACAGACAAGCGACGTGACCTACCGCATTTACGACTATAAGCGTAAGGATAAGAACGGTAACTACCGCGAGCTGCACACCGAACTGGCTGCCGAGAGCATCGACTACACAGTACTGCCTAACTATCGCACTGAGTACGAACGCACCCAGAACGAGGGTGTACAGGTGGCATCATGCCCCTATTTTACCACTGCGGTTTACGACCTGACTGAGCCCATGACGCTGGACTACACCGAGCTTGACTCGTTTGTAATCCTGATAGCCGTAAAGGGCGAAGGCACCATCAAGGCCGCCGGACAGGAAAATACCTTTAAGATGGGCGACACCATCCTACTGCCCGCCTCTACCGCCGAAGTAAAAATCGAAGGAACCGTCAAATTCTTAGAGACTTTCGTCTAAGTAACGGTGGATGTCGTCTTGGAGACGACGGAAGGGCTCAGAGGTCATATAGCCCGTGTTTTTCTTGAGCATGGTTTTAATGTCCTGCAGCGAGTTTTCGTAGCAGGACATTTCGTTTCGCTTCTGCGTACGATGGGCTGTGGCATGATAGATTTCGTTCTGGCGCTCCTGGCGCAACAGGTTGCACACCTTTGACAGGATGGGCGATACAACGGTATCGAACAAGTGATGACCCTGTATATACAGATAGGTGGTCTGCGGTGTTACGCCTAAGGCGATGATATCGGCCTTGGTGCGCAGATATTCATCCTTGGCATCGGGGAACTGGCGCTGCAACTCGTTGATTTTAGTGCGCACCTTACGACGGACGTTGTTGATAGAGGCAGCGGGATTCTGCACACTGAAACCACCCGGGTCGGCTATACGGCAGAAGTCGGTGATAGAGAACCGTTGGTAGTTGCCATTGCGATACACCATGACACTCCACACAAACAGCGGGAAAATGGCCTCGGAGAACTGCTGGAAATAATCGCGGAAATCGAAGATGCGATGATCGTTGAGCGTTACCGATACGCATACATTATGCAGCGAAGGGGCGTAACACTGAAAATTCTCGATGGCATACACGTAGGTGTGGAACACATACGGACTGTTCAGGATGCGCTGCGACTGGTGGGTGCGGCCCTGCATCAGATAGTCGTAATCGGCATCAACGCAGGCAATCATATCGCGCCCTAAGATGTCGCCGTCCTGATCGTCGATAAAGTTCATGAGGACCGACTTTTTGCCACGGGTGAGATTGATTTTGGAGGGCAGCATGACCTCGAAGTAGCGCTTATCATTCTCGAACTCGCTAAGAACGGTGCGCCAGAAGTAGATATCATCGTAGCTCTCGACGTAGGCCACTATCCTGCGTCGCGCCTTTTTTGAGGTAAGCGCATTGGCCGCCTCGAAATACCGGCTATTGAGATTATCCTTAAGCCTGCTTGGCATAACTGTCAACTATCAACTGTCAACTATCAACTAAACCGTTATATCGCTTACTTCGGTAACGGCATCAACCCAGCCATTCATAACAATGGCAGGCGAATGGGTGGTAAGGATAATCTGTACGTTGGGATTAAGCTCTACACAGAGATCAACCAAGCGCTTCTGCCATTCGAGATGGAGCGATACCTCGGGCTCGTCCATAAACAGCACGTAAGGCTGGTTATCCTCGACCAGTACGGTGAGCAGGATAATGAGCATCTGCTTTTCGCCACTCGACAGCTGATAGGGCAACAGCACCTCGCCTATCTGGGTGAATCGCAGTTCGTTCTCGGTGCGGATAATCTTTTTGCCCGTTTCGCGGAACAGGTCATCTACAATGTCCTGGAAACGTGATTTTTTTTGCGAAAGCTGCTGAGCGGCATCGGTATCGCCGCTCTGCAACTTCTCGATAATGCGATTGCCTATGTTTACCTGATAATCAAGGTACTTGCGCTGCAGGTTGTAAAGCTGGATATCGAGCAGCGAACCGCCACCAACACCAGCCAACGCCGAAAAGGCCTGACGGAGGAAACCTTCGCCCTCGGCCAACGCCTGTTGCAGGTTGGTATCGAGCGAGCGGATCATATCATAACGTATCCACTTGGCATCCTCGGGCACCACATCAAGGTGAACGCCCTTGAGCATGTGCGAGGGGAACTCACCACCGGCAATCAGGCCTTTTACCACCTTATTCAGGATGGTACTTTTGCCTTGACCGTTAGTACCACTCAGGATGTTAACCTGACGGTTAAGCTCCCACACAATATGTTTCTTCCCGCTCCAAAGCGAGTCGATCTCGATGCGTTTAATGTAATCGGCGTATTTAGGCATAGGCAATGGATTTTATAAAGGGTCTTGTTATTCTTAGCGCGACTTGAACGCGGGACGGGTTTCGCCGGGGTGCCAGAAGTCGTAGAGTGCCACCTCGAACACCAGGTTGGCGTAGCCTGTGATGCTGCTGCTACCACTGGCGCCATAACCCAATGTGTAAGGGATACGGATGCGCCAACGGTCGCCTTTGTGCATGTGCTGCAGGGCGGTAGAAAAGCCTTCGACCCATGACTGACCATCGTAGGTACCGGCTGTGCTCCAATCAAAATCGCCTAAGTAGGTCTGATCAAACACATAACCATCGGTGTACGACTTGGTGGGGATGTAATGACCGCGATAAGCCACACGACAGGTGTCGGTATAGAGTGGCGACTCGGTGCCATCACCCTCCTCGAGAACCTCGACATAGATATAGTCGGAATTCTTGATATCGGATGCGTCGGCATTCATACTGTAGGTGAGGATTTTGGTGTAACTTGAGTTAACAGCCCACTCGGCAATAGCAGCCTCGTTCTTAGCCTGCCAGTTGTCGAACTCGCCCTCTTCGCTCTCATCGTCGCTGCACGATGATACTATCCCCACAAGTGGGAACAGTATCAAAGCGAGCCATAAGTATTTTAAATTCTTCATTGTTTACTGAAGCTTCTTAAGCAATGATGCGATGCTAACCTTATCCTCGATGATAGCATTAAGATCGCTGATGTTTACACGCTCCTGCTCCATGGTGTCGCGGAAACGCAGAGTTACCTTACCATCGGTGAGGGTGTCGTGATCGACGGTTACGCAGTAAGGAGTACCAATGGCATCCTGACGGCGATAACGCTTACCGATAGAATCCTTCTCGTCGTACTGACAGTTGAAGTGGAACTTCAGCTGGTCGATAATCTCGCGTGCCTTCTCGGGCAGACCGTCCTTCTTAACCAGAGGCATAACGGCACACTTAACTGGTGCGAGGGCTGCGGGCAACTTGAGTACGGTACGTGTCTCGCCATTCTCGAGCTTCTCCTCCTCGAAAGCGTGGCACATGATGCTGAGGAACATACGATCGACACCGATTGAGGTCTCGATAACATATGGAGTATAGCTCTCGTTGGTCTGAGGATCGAAGTACTTGATGCTCTTACCAGAGAACTTCTCGTGCTGACTCAGGTCAAAGTTGGTACGAGAGTGGATACCCTCAACCTCCTTGAAGCCGAATGGCATCTTGAACTCAATATCGGTAGCTGCATTAGCATAGTGAGCCAACTTTTCGTGGTCGTGGAAACGATAGTTCTCGGCGCCGAAGCCCAGAGCCTGGTGCCACTTCATACGGGTTTCCTTCCACTTGGGGAACCACTCGAGCTCGGTACCAGGAGCTACAAAGAACTGCATCTCCATCTGCTCGAACTCGCGCATACGGAAGATGAACTGACGGGCTACAATCTCGTTACGGAAAGCCTTACCAATCTGAGCGATACCGAAAGGAATCTTCATACGACCGGTCTTCTGTACGTTCAGGTAGTTAACGAAGATACCCTGAGCAGTCTCAGGACGCAGGTAAACCTTCATTGAGGCATCGGCGCTGGCACCCATCTCGGTAGCGAACATCAGGTTGAACTGACGAACGTCGGTCCAGTTCTTAGTACCGCTGATAGGATCAACAATCTCCTCGTCGAGGATGATCTGCTTGAGAGCCTCGAGATCGGGACCCTGCATAGCCTCGGCATAACGGGCGTGCAGAGCATCGCGCTTCTCCTTGGTCTCCTTTACGCGCTCGCTGGTTTCCATATACTTAGCCTCGTCGAAGCTGTCGCCAAAACGCTTGCGGGCCTTCTCAACTTCCTTCTGGATCTTCTCGTCGTACTTGGCAATCTGATCCTCGATGAGAACGTCGGCGCGGTAACGCTTCTTTGAGTCGCGGTTGTCGATCAAGGGATCGTTGAAAGCATCAACGTGTCCTGATGCCTTCCAAATGGTGGGGTGCATAAAGATGGCACTATCGATACCAACGATGTTCTCGTGAAGCATCGTCATAGCCTTCCACCAGGTAATCGTAAACGGCTCCTAAACCATCGTAAATCTCACTTGAGGGGAATACAAAGCCATACTCCTTGCAGTGGCTTACGATTTTCTTAAATACATCTTCTTGTGCCATCTTTTTAAATATTTTATTTTTTTACCTTTCTACAATTATATAATTTGGCTGCAAAGTTACACAAATAAATTGATAATTGAGAATTGAAAGTTGATAATTAACATAAAATCATAGAAAACCCCCGCCTTTTGGCGAGGATTAATCTCTATTAATTAAACAGATAACGAATGGTAAACATAATCTGATACGTTGACTGCAGACCTAAGAAATCGGAATAGGTGTGCAGATGGCGCTCGCCATTAACGGTGTTATAGGTGTATTTACCCTTGCTGTACGAGAGCAGCGACGTTTCGGTAACCTGCTTAAAGAGTCCCCACTTGTTGTTAAGGAAATTGGGCAGATTCAGGATATCGACACCTAACTGCAAGGTGTGCCTGGTTTTGCCACAAAGCATACTGATATCGTGCTGGAACTTAAAGTCGATCTGATGGTGCCAAGGCATTTTGGCGCCACCACGCTCGGCGTACTTGCCAGTACGATTCTTCAGGTAATCATCCTGCTGGATATAGGCCCAGAAATCGTCGCGCTGCATATCGGCGGTATAAACCTGATGGTTGGTACCATAGGTACTCTCAGCAAAATCCCAGCTATCCAGCTCCTGGCGCGAGGCGGGCACATAAATCAGGTTGGCAGGTGCCAAAGCATCGCTGTTAACATTCGACGAGAAGATATAGCTGTAACGATTAAAGCCAAACTCGGTGTGGAAACCATACTGGTAGCCATCGTACAGGAGCGAGAAGCGCGAGGTGTTATTCTTTCCCTCCTTAAGCTCGTAGCTGGCAGAGAGCAACAGACGGTTAGGCGCCACAAAGGTAGCATAGCCTAACTCGTTATCATTAACGGCATTAACCGAGTAGCGGTAGTTGTTATAGGCCGAAGCCACCTGGTTGCCGATACCATCGGTATAGGTTTTCGACTTTGAGATGGTATAGCTGGCCGAGAGGTCGAGACCAAAGTCGAACTTTTTACGCAGCTGGGCGCTGAGCGACAGATAGTAAGCCTTTGAGCCGGCATTCTCGAGCACATAAGCGGAATAGTTAGGGTTATAGTACGACATCTTGTGGCGCACATCGCCATGACCTAAGTCGATAGTAGAGGTGCCATCCCAGTAGATATCGCGATTAGCTACTACCACGGGGTTGATATCGCGGTTGTAGATACCCTCGATGGTAAAGTCGATATCGCCAGGCAACTTAGCATCGAGCGCCAACGATGTTTTCCACGTTTTGGGCATGCGCAAATCGTTGCTCAGGATAGTAGGACTGCTGGGTATCGAAATCTTACTTTCGGCATTTATCTGCTGCAACATTTGTGCCTGACTTGTGGTGAAAGTAGGAATCCCTTCTGGGTTCTTTTGCGAGGCGATATACGAGGTTTGACCCATACCCGAGTTGCCTACAGCCGAGATGAGCCATACAAACGGCAGGCGACCGATGAAGAGGCCCGAACCACCACGCAGGATAAGGTTGCGATTACCTGTGATATCCCAGTTGAAGCCCACACGAGGTGATATCGAGATGCGGGCATCGGGCACGTTATCGGTGCGGAAATGCTGCCCACCGAAATAGTTTGGATCACCTTCTGGCAAATCGCCTAGTTTATAATACGCCTCGTTGAAATTATCCTTCAAATCGGGATAAGATGGCAGTTCGAAGCGTAAGCCTAACGACATGCGGAAGCGATCGGAGATGCTCCAGTTGTCCTGCAGGTAGAGCGACCACTGGTTGGTGCTCATCTTGGCCACAAACTGATCGTGATTAGTGCCGTTGCCGAAGGTGATACCAAACAGGCGGGTGTGATCTTTGGCAAAAATCGGGCTCCAGTCGTTGTTCAGGATGGCCATATCTATCTCGTCCTGACTGGCCTGGAAGGCATAATAGCCAGCACCAGCCTGGGCATAGCCGTTAGCCGCCCAATTATGCTCGTACTGCAGACCGCCAAACAGGTTGTGCTTACCCAACTGGATGTTCATCTCGTCGGTAATCACCGTGTTCTTTGTCTTGGCCACATTGCCGTAAGTAAACAAATCGCCGGTAAGCGCCCAGTAAGGATAATGGTTCTGACCATCGTCCATCACAATCTCAACCACAGGCACATCAACGCCATACTCGTTACTACGGGGCTGATCCTGATACGAGTAGGTGCCACGCAGGGTGTTATTCAGCTTACCGAACTTGCTGTTCAACTCGGCGGCTACCGACGTAAAGCGGAACTCGGTCATATAGTGGCTTGAGAGCGACGACATACCGTAATCGGTATTGCTGCCATACGAGTTCTGGTTACCACCATAAATAATATTGGCGCGACTGCTACCGATACTGCGCGAAGCCGAAGCAGGATTGGCCTCCTTACGGTTTGACTTGGTAAAGCGGATGTTAAACTTATGATCGTCGGTAATGTTCCAGTCGATACGGGCCAAGATGCGATAGGCAGGCGTTTTCAGGTTGTAATCCTGCCAAGGACCTGTGGTAATGCCGTAAGCCTTCTGCAAGTAGGTGGACAGACTCTCGAGCTCGGCTAACTTGGGGCGACGGTTCATGGCCGAATAGGCCTGGTCGCTGCGGTTATACGCCTGTACGGATGGGCCTGCCGTTACATTATCCTCGTACTCGCCGTTGACAAAGAAGAAGAGTTTATCCTTGATAATCGGTCCGCCAAAGCTCAAGCCAAAGGTGCTGTTATGCCCCTTGGATACGGGCAGTTCGGCATTACGTATCTTTTTTCCCTTCAGGTCGGAACTGGTAAGATAGGTATAGGCCATACCCTTAAAGGTGTTGGTACCACTCTTGGTAACAGCATTCACGCCACCACCGGTAAAGCCACTCTGGCGCACGTCGTAAGGGGTAACCGAAACGGTCATCTGGTCGAGTGCCTCGAGCGAGATAGGGGTGCCGCCACCAGGCAGCGGACTGGGTTCCATACCGAACGAATCGTTGAACGAGGCACCATCGATGGTAACATACGACTGGCGGTAGTTTCCACCACCAATAGCCATACCGCTGGCCGAGCTCGACTGTGGCGTCATCTTCATGATATCCAGCATCGAACGACCGATATTAGGCACAGCAGCCATCTGGTTAGCGTTCAGGCTGGTTACAGCACCACTACGGTCGCTACGCATGGTATTGTTGGCCTTAGCTGTTACCACAATCTCCTGAATCATCTCTGAGCCCTCGCTCAGCGTGGCATCGACCACAGCATTCTGACCCAGGGCCAACTGGATATCGGTAAAACGCGATGTCTGGAAACCGATATACGATATCTCAACCTCGTAAGGTCCGCCCGCCTTCATGCCTGTAATCGTGTAGTGTCCATCGATATTGGTAACACCACGATAGATAGAGCCCGAAGGCACATGTTTGGCCGTAACGGTAGCACCGATAGCCTCTTCGCCATCAGCCATCACCACACCTGTAATACCAGATGTAGTAACCTGAGCCATAACAGAAAGCGATATTGTCAAAAGTACAAATAGTAATGTAGAAAGTCTTTTCATCTTCAACCAGTTAAATTGTTCCACTTACGGGGCAAAGATACAAAATAAAACAATAGAATGCAAGTTTTTATGACAAAAAAACCACAAAAATTGAAAAGTACCTAGAAAACATTTGCGTTCCAGGTACTTTTCAATTGAAATCTAAGTACTTTTCAAAAGCCTTTTATTTCACGATTATCTTCTTGTTCTTGCGGATGTAGATACCCTTCTTGAGGTTCTTACCATCTACGCGCTGACCACGGAGATTGTAGATAGCGCCATCGTTCTCGATAAAGATACTCTTAGTAATCTCTTCGATACCAGAAGTTACAGGCACGTAATTGTTGTAGCTGAAAGCATCGTCCTTCTTGCTACCCCAAATATACTGCTCCAAACCGGGATAATCAACAAACGGATTGCGATTGCCCTGAATGCCATAGATGGCCTCGTTGCGCTTGATTTCCTTCTCGCTAACGGGATCGTTAGCAGCCCAACGGAGTAACATCTTCAATGCCCAATCAGTAAAGAAGGGATACACATTTGAGGCCAGCATATCACTCGACCAATCCTTAGGACTGCGGGTTACGCCTTTCTCGTTTTTATACGACTCGTAGCAGGTTGCCATGTAGAAATATACACGCGCCAAATCGCCCTTATACTCATCGTTAGGTTCGAACACACGACCGTTCATGCCACTCACCTTGTAGCCCAGACTATCTACACAACGACCAAACTTAGAGAAACCACCTTCGGACTGCTTGGTGATATTCTCGCCCACCTCGCCATAAGGATAATTTGAACGCATTGTGTTGATATAAGCATCAGTTGGGAACAAATGATGCAGGTCTGTATACATAGGATATACATTTGTCGATGTTGCCTCCTGACTTGTTGATTCATTGAACCAACTCTTAGGCATAGCATGCTCGCGATTGTATCTCTGAGCTTCTACATCCCAGCCCTCACCTTTATCCTGATCCGTCTTAGGTGTAAAATTTGAGATATTAGAATAGATATCCCAGATCTTTCCATCCTCACGAAGGTCGTATGAGTTAATGGAATTCCACACACCAGGAGTATACGACTGGATAGTATGCGGACTGATGATAGCGAAAAGAGCAGACTTAAGCTCTTCAGCCTTTTTGCCATCAGCAGTCTGATAGTAGGTACCAGTTTCATTGGGTCCCTGAGCTGATGCAAAGAGTACAGAGAAAACGGAGAATAATAAAAGTAAAGGTCTCTTCATAAACTATTCTTTTTAGGAAAAATGCTCCCAATGCCTATAGTGGTATCGGGAGCAAATATAATTAACTAAAAGTTTTATTCAGCGTGCTTGAATCCGAAGCAGATACCGCCGCAGAGTTCTACAAGACCATTATAGGTATCCTTGTAGCCAATCATAGTCAATTCGTCGCCAACCTTGATATTGTTGTCAGCAATAAAAAACTTACGAGCATCGCCAGTAGCACCATAACCAGGATAGCAACCATAAACATAGAGTTCGTTTGTTCCATCGGTAATGTAAA
Organism: uncultured Prevotellaceae bacterium; assembly: GCA_902789415.1. Classification (GTDB taxonomy): domain Bacteria; phylum Bacteroidota; class Bacteroidia; order Bacteroidales; family Bacteroidaceae; genus Prevotella. The sequence goes on along the minus strand of CADAOD010000024.1, from coordinate 31,484 downwards.
GGTTACCGTAATCGTTGTCCTTACCATTGCTACCCTTCAGCGAGCTGATAGTACCTGTTACCTTATAATAGGTATTCTTGTCATCGGCCTTGGTGAGGAACTCAGCAATGGTTACCGCTGTTACAGAATATTTAACTTCCTCGAAAGTACCAGAAACCATCTGTGGAGTATCCTTATAAGCACCACGCTGGCCTACTACTGTAACTACATCGCCAACCTTTGCACCAGAATTCTTGAAACCAGAAGCACGATAAACGAGCACCTTGCCAGAATAATCCTGGATATAGAAGCTATCACCATTCTTGTCGCTGGTATAAAGCTCAGTTACAACACCTGTAATGCGATAATTTGTGGTGTTTACAGGAGCAGCGAGGAAGGATGCCACATTAGAATCAACGATAGAACCCTTCTGAGTAATCGTTGCTTGAGCTGTATAATCCTTAGAACCATCAGTTGTCTTGAAGATTACAGTAGCCTCACGATCGCCACCCTCGTTCTTCTTGGCATAGAAGGTTACTGTTGGGATTGCACCTACAGTAGAAGAGGTAACACCCAGCCACTCCTTAGCCTCAGCAGGAATCTCAACAGCTACACCATTAGTAGTCTTGCAGGTAAGGTAAGCAGTAATCTCACCACCAGCAGCTGGCAATTCAGAAATCTTCTCATCAGCAACCATCAGCGAATCGCACTTGAGAAGCGACTTTGAAACAGAGATAACTTCACATGCACCCTGCTGTGTCTCTGGAGTATTTCCATTATAATTAATAAGTACTCCCTTAATTATCAATTCGTCACCAACAGAGAAAGCATTAGCATCAGTGAACTTCTCATTATTAAGCCAATAGCCACGATAAACCTGCAACCAAGTACCATTTTTGAAAGTACCATCATCAGAGAGATAATAGGTAGCATTACCATAAGATGGGCTGATCTCCTGAATCTTACATACAATACCCTTAACGTAATGAGCTTTTGTACCCATTGTTCCTGCGTTAATCATTGCAAGAGCTTCGCTAACAGACATAATTACAGGCTCTGTTTCCTCAGCATACTGCAAAACGTTGATTCGCTGGGTCTTACCCGCACTCTTCAATAAGAGTTCACAGCTACGAGCATCCTCTGTACTCTCAACAGAGAAAGAAACAGTACCCTCACCTGCACTACCAGACTTGGGGCTAATAGTAAGCCATGCAGGAATAGAGGCCTCATCAATGTTCCAACTATCAGCAGAATTGATAGTTATTGAGGTAGAACCTCCATTCTGTGGAAGTGCAACATACGACTGCGAAACGCGGAGTCCATCCAAATATGAAGGATCATTGTCACTTGAGCAGCCTGTAAATATAGCAGCAACCACTGCTACGAGAGACGGAATGAAATATTTGAGTTTCATATTGTCTTACCTTAAATTAATTAGTTGAAATAATACTTGATACCAATAGAAGCGTACCAGCACTGGCCAAGAGAATGGTTGTACTTCCATGTCTCTGTGTTGCCATTGATAGACTTAGGAGTAGAGAATGTTGCATAACCATCACGATCTACGCCCTCATACTTCAGAATGCTTGAGTACTGGCGACGACCGTTAGGTGTTGTGCTGAAGTCGAGGTTAGCCTGCTTAGCAACACCCCACTTTGAGTTGAAGAAGTTAAGAACGTTCTTCATATCGAAGCTCAGCTGCAGCATGTGTTTGGTATTTCCAACGTTAACCTTGAAATCGTGCTTATAACCAAAGTCAACACGATGTACCCAAGGTGCATAGTGACTGTAAGCCTCAGCATATTCACCCTGATGCTTTTTCAGATAATCGTTGTTGTGCACAAAGGCCATGAAGCGCTCAGCGTCATCAGCAGTCTTGAAACGGAACTCCTTGTTAGCAACCTGCTCATCTGTTGGAATATAAACAGCATCATATGTATAGCTATCGCCATTCATATCGTTCGATGTGATATACGAAGTATTTGCGTTACCACGTGAACCCTCATAGATGAAACTGAAATGGTTGCCACTCTTATCGTGGATTGTAGCAGAAGCAATCAGACGATCAGGAATTACATACTCAGAGTTGTGCAACTTGATATTATTTGGACCCTCAACAGTTGGTACATAGTAGAATGCAGATTCTGCATCAGAACCAGGCATACCTGTTACCTCCTTAGATACAGTGTGTGTATAGGCAGCCATCAAGCTAATCCAGTCGGCAGGCTGAGCATTCAGAGTAACATTGGCAATCCATCCGTAACCCTTTGAGGTATTCTCCAGAACAAACGCTTTATTGTTTGTATGATATTTATCAGGATAAATTGGACGATTATCAACACCATTGAAACGAGCAAAACCACCAACATCAGGTGTAGACCAGTCTGAGATAAATACACCATTGATGGTCTTGTTGAAGATACCCTCAACAGTTACAGAGAATGGGAATGACACAGGAACCTGATAGTCAACAGCAATTGAGCTCTTCCATACCTGTGGCATCTTGAAATCACGGCTAACAGCAGCAATAGCATCAGGAGCATTACCATCCTCTGGAGAAATTGTTGCAGGATAACCAAGTGAAACGAGTTTATTATACAAAGCATTAATAGTTGCCTTACCATTAGCATCTGTTACGAGGCCACCAGCGAATTCTTCCATTGAGAAGCCACGCTTTGCAGCCTGCTCAGCATTAATCTGAGCACGGTTCTGAACCATACCACCATTTGTAGGCATGTTAGTAAAGAATACCAGAGGCAAACGACCAGAGAAGAGACCAGTACCACCACGAACCTTCAGGCTCTTATCGCCGAATACGTCGTAGGTAAATCCGACACGTGGAGAGAAGGTTGCCTTTGAAGTAGGCCACTTACCTGTATCAATATGACGACCATCATAATCCAAATCGTAGATAGCCTTATTGGTCATCAAATCGCCATTATCAAAGAACAAGCCATCAATACGCAAGCCGTAAGTCAACTTAAATTTATCAGTGATGTTCCAATCGTCCTGAGCATAGAATCCAGCCTTATTATAGGTAACTCGAGCTGCAGGATTAGCCTCACCACCATAACCGTAAGTCAGACAAACGATTTCAGGAGCAGCGCCATTCAGGAAATCATCCAAAGAAGAATAGCGATAATAACCTGTACCATTACGCTGATATGCATTATCCGCCATCTGATGCTCATAGGTTACACCTGCAGTAATTTTGTGCTTACCCATATAATAGGTAACGTCATCCTTAATATTCCATACAGTATTGTGAACGCCATTATTCCAAGTAAACAACTCGTAACCCAAAGACATGTAGTTATTATCATCCTTCAGAATATCAATGAATGGGAACTCTGAAGAGTTAGTACCACGAATATCATCGAGCTTAGAATATGTAGCCAAGAACTGGTTAGACAGATTCTCTGTAAAACGGCTATTCAAATCCAAAGACCATGATTTAACATTATTGTCCTGAGAATAAAGTGAATTAGCAAAAGCCATAGAAGCCTTTGACAAGCGTCCATCAGACATACGAGAACCTCCATCCATAGAAGAAGCATTGGTAGATCTCCAATCGGTATTCTTTGTATAGTTATAGCGGAGTGCCAGATGATGCTTATCAGTAATATTCCAGTCCAAGCGAATCAAGAACTTCTTATTCTCATTAGTTGCAGGATAACTAGTCCAACTACCGGTATCGTAGCCATACTTATTTGCAACATACTTAGACACGGTCTCCATGTCCTTATAAGTTGTACGAGAAACATAATTATCAGGATCAGCTACGCCATTCTCAGAAGTACGCCAACGGTTTACAACAGTAGGAGTCTTCTCCATTTCACCACTAACAAAGAAGAACAACTTATTCTTAATGATTGGACCACCCAGAGTCAAACCATAGATGGTATTCTGGCTCTTTTCGCGAGCACCAGTAATCTGCTCACGATCAATAGCGTCACCCTGCATGTTCTCGTTCTTGTGGTAAACATAAGCACTACCCTTGAAGGTGTTAGTACCCGACTTGGTAACAGCATTCAATCCGCCACCGATGAAGTTGGTCTGACGAACATCGTATGGAGAAACAACTACCTGCATTTCCTCGATAGCATCGATAGAGATTGGGCTGCCGCCACCAGGAAGATTTTGACTCAAACCAAAGTTGTTGTTGAAGTTTGCTCCATCAACGGTGAAGTTACCCAGACGACCATCTGAACCCGCGAAGCTCATGCCGTTACCACCATAAGGAGACAGACGTGTGAACTCGGTAATGCTACGATTAACTGTTGGCATGTTAGTAATCTGTGCACTGTTGATGTTAGTAGCAGCACCCGTCTTCTCAGCAGCAAACTTTGAAGCCTTACCGCTTACAACAACCTCTGCAAGTTCGGTAGCATCCTCGGTGAGGAATACATTCAGGTTGTAGGTTTCAGCCAGCTGGAGGGTAATACCCTTGACGGTTTTGGGCTGGAAACCAATGTAAGAGATGGTCACTGCGTAAGGACCACCAGTACGCATACCATTGATCGAGAAACGACCTGTGGTATTTGTCACTGCTGTGTAACGAGTACCAGAAGGCTCGTGTACAGCCACAACTGTAGCGCCGATGACTTCCTCGCCATTCGCATTGTCGAGGGTCACCTTTCCAGCCATACTTGAAGTTGTGATTTGTGCCATCAATGTTAACGAGAAAGTCAACATTAAAGCAACCAGAAAGAGCAATCTTTTCTGCATAAATCTAGAACTGTTTTTAATTAATTAATGATCGGAAAATCCGAATTGTTTAAATTTCGGTGCAAAGATATGAAAAAAAATCCGATTTAATGTTATAAATCGGATACTTTTTTAAAAATTTGGTAAAATTTGTATTATAACGTTATGCTTCGTCATCGAAGTCCATTCCCGAGCCAAGCTCGCCTACCCCTGGCCTTTCATATTCGAAGTCCTCGATATCTTCGATATCATCGTCGTCAATATACTCGATATCCTCGTCCTCACCCTCGTCGGCAAGCTCCTGAGCAAAACGGCTCATGTCCTTGTCGCGATGTACCAGCGAATCCTCCGAGGTGATCACGTTAAGCTTGTTGCTTTCGGCATTCAACTCGTTCCAAAGAACATCCTTAAGCTCGTCGAGTCCATAACCTGTTACAGCCGAAATAAATACCACAGGCAGATCCTGAGGCAGGGTTTCCTTCAGCATTTCAATCAGCTCCTCATCAAGCAAGTCGCACTTGGTAACGGCCAGCACACGATGCTTGTCGAGCATTTCGGGGTTGAACTGCTGCAGTTCGTTGAGCAGAATCTCGTACTCGCGCTTAATATCATCGGTGTCGCCTGGCACCATGAACAGCAGCAACGAGTTGCGCTCAATATGGCGTAAGAATCTAAGTCCCAAGCCTTTACCTTCGCTGGCACCTTCGATAATACCTGGGATATCGGCCATCACAAACGACTTGTTGTCGCGATAGCCTACGATACCCAACGAGGGCTCCATCGTAGTAAATGGGTAATTAGCAATTTTGGGCTTAGCATTTGAGAGCGATGAGACCAGGGTAGATTTTCCAGCGTTGGGAAAACCTACCAAGCCCACATCTGCTAAAAGTTTCAATTCAAGAATAATGGTCATCTCCTGCATGGGCTCACCAGGCTGCGCATAGCGGGGAGCCTGATTGGTAGCGGTGCGGAACTGGAAATTACCCAATCCGCCACGACCGCCCTTAAGCAGCAGTACTTCCTGACCATCGTATGTAACATCGCAGACGTACTTACCGGTTTCGGCATTATACACTACGGTACCACAAGGCACATCGATGTAAACATCCTTTCCGTCGGTACCGTGACACTTGTCGCGACCGCCATTTCCACCGTGCTCGGCAAAAATATGGCGCTCGTACTTTAAGTGGAGCAATGTCCAGTAGTTATGGTTTCCACGCAGAATAATGCTTCCGCCTTTTCCGCCATCACCACCATCAGGACCGCCATTAGGGTTATACTTTACATGGCGCAAGTGCATACTGCCCTTACCACCCTTACCAGAGCGGCAGTAAATCTTTACGTAGTCTACGAAATTACTCTCCATTTAGATATTGTCAATAACCTGGCAAATGTCTGCAAAAATGCGGTCGAGCTCACCCAGACCGTCGATGTGATAGTGAACACCCTCCTGCTTGTACCACTCGATAAGTGGCATTGTCTGAGAGTGGTAAACCACGAGGCGCTTCTTGATGGTCTCCTCATTATCGTCGGCACGGCCGCTCTGCTGACCACGCAGAATGAGACGCTTCATCAGCTCGTCCTCGGGAACATCAAGCTCAATCATAGCAGCAACCTTGTCGCCACGCTCGTCGAGCATCTTCTTCAGAGCCTCAGCCTGTGGGATAGTGCGGGGGAAACCGTCGAAGATAACACCCTTGCTATCACGTCCGAAGCTATCGTAAACCGAAGCGAGAATGCTTACCATCAGCTCGTCGGGGATCAACTGTCCCTTCTCGATGTAACCGGCAGCAGTCTTACCCAGCTCGGTACCTTTCTTAATCTCACCACGAAGTACATCACCAGTTGAAATGTGGTTCAAACCGTACTTCTCAATCATCTTGTCACTCTGTGTTCCCTTTCCTGAACCGGGAGCACCAAAAATAACGATATTCTTCATTATCCTGAATTATTAGTTTATTTTAAGTTCTATTTTTATTCGATGATGGTGTAAACATCCTTCAGTCCGCGTCCCTGCTGATCGTAATCCAAACCGTAGCCTAAGATGAAATCATCGGGGATGCTGAAGGCCACATACTCGGGGTTAATCTTCTCCTTCAGCTTGCTGGGCTTGAAGAAAAGGGTGCAGATATGAATAGATGCGGGATTACGTGTGCCTAACGACTCGATCATCTGCTTCATGGTGAGTCCGCTCTCCACGATATCCTCAACAATAATCACCGTACGGTTGGTCAAGTCTTCGTTAATACCAAAAACCTCCTTGATTTTACCTGTAGAGGTGGTGCCTTGATAAGAGGCCAGCTTTACAAACGAAATCTCGCAAGGAATAGTCATCTCGCGCATCAAATCGGCAGCAAAAACAAAAGCGCCATTCAGTACACCTAACAACAGAGGATTCTTACCCTCCATATCCTTACTAATCTGCTGTGCAACAGCCTTTACGCGCTCCTTAATCTCAGCCTCCGGAATGGAGATTTTGAACGACTTGTCCTTTATCTTTACGATACTCATACGCTGAAAGAATTAAAAATTTGTGCAAAATTACAAAAAATCTGCCAAACTCTATCATTCATTAGTATTTTTTTCGTATTTTTGCACCATTATGAAGATATTTACGAGCGCACAAGTCCACGAATTGGACAAATACACCATAGAGAACGAACCCATTAAGTCTGTCGACCTGATGGAGCGTGCCGCTAAAGCCATTACCCAAGCTATCACCGATAGCTGGGGCTACACCACGCCTGTCATCATATTTGCCGGACCAGGCAATAATGGTGGCGACGCACTGGCCGTTGCCCGCATGCTGATAGACAGGAACTACGACGTAACTGCCTACCTATTCAATATCTCGGGGCATCTCTCTGAAGACTGCATGATAAACAAGAAGCGCCTGATAGAGAAACGATCGAAAGCGCTGATTGAGGTAACGCAGGAGTTTGAGCCCCCGCAGTTGGAGGAGGGTATGCTGGTGGTCGACGGTCTGTTCGGATCAGGACTTAACAAGCCGTTGGCTGGTGGATTTTCGTCGCTCGTAAAATACATTAACGCCTCGTCCGCTCAGGTTGTAAGCATCGATGTGCCATCGGGACTGATGACCGAGGACAACACGTACAACGTAAGGGCCAACATCATCCGCGCCGACCTGACGCTCACATTGCAGCTGCCCAAGCTGTCGTTCCTGTTTCCCGAGAATCAGGTGTTCATCGGCAAACTGAAAGTGCTGGATATCCGTCTGAGCAAACAGGGTATGGCCAAGATTGATGCCAACTACACGCTGTTGGAGGAGGACGACATACGTCCACGACTGCTGAAACGCGACCCGTTTGCCCACAAAGGCAAGATGGGCAACGCCCTGATTATTGCCGGCAGCTATGGTATGGCAGGCGCTTCGGTACTGGCCACCAAGGCTTGTTTGCGTGTTGGTGCCGGAAAGGTTACTACCCACACTCCCAAGCGTAACAACAATATTCTGCAGATTAGCGTGCCCGAGGCTATCATACAGTTCGACAGAGAAGAAACAACTTTCTCGGAGGCGGTTGATACCGAGGACTTTAACGCACTTGGCATTGGTCCTGGTCTGGGTACCAGCGAACAAACGGCGATTGCCATCATTGCCCAGTTGCGCCGCAGTCAGTGCCCCACGGTGGTTGATGCCGACGCCATCAACATTCTGGCCAGTCACCGCGCTTGGTTGCAGCAGCTGCCCAAGGGCATCATCATGACACCCCACCCCAAGGAGTTCGACCGTTTGGAAGGTCACTCGGGCGACAGCTTTGAGCGTCTGATGAAGGCGCGCGACTTGGCTGAGCGCTTGCAAGCATATGTCGTACTGAAGGGTCATCACACCTCGCTGTGCCTGCCCGACGGTCATATCATATTTAACTCTACGGGTAATGCCGGTATGGCAACCGCTGGTAGCGGCGATGTGCTTACAGGTATCATCACTGGTTTGCTGGCTCGTGGTTATAATCAAGAAAACGCATGTGTAGTAGGTATGTATCTGCACGGACTGGCTGGCGATATTGCCGCTCGTGAACTGGGCGAGGAAAGCGTGATAGCCAGCGACTTAATCCAGAAATTACCCTACGCATTTAAACAACTTAATGAATGAAGATTTTTAGTACTATATTAATAGCCTTTACATTAGGCACAGCCAGTTCGCTGGCACAAACAGTTATCAGTTCGTACAAACCCGGTGTTACCAGCGAGGGCGCTGTGTATTATCTGCCCAAAACAGCCATCCGCGTTACCATGCAGGTGGAGAAGAGCACTTACACACCCGGCGAATTCTGCAAGTATTCGGAGAAATACCTGCGTATTAAAGATGTGCCCACTAACGCATCTACCAAGTATCGTATCCTATCGGTTAAACAAGAGCCATTTGCGATAGCCGACACATCGAAGTGCTACGCCGTGAAGTTCGACGCCAAAACGGTGGCCTGCAACGTACGCCTGAGCAACGAGGGTATTCTGCTGGCTATCAACACCGATGCCAAGCAGCAGCCCAAGAGCGCACCTGCCCCAACTCAGCAGCCTCGCCCTTTGAAGAATTCGCCAAAATCGTACCTGAGCGAGGAGATTCTCTCGGCAGGCAGCACCGCCAAGATGGCCGAGCTTACCGCCCAGGAGATTTACGAGTTGCGCGAGAGCAAAAGCATGCTGGCCAAAGGTCAGGCCGACTTTATGCCCAAGGATGGCGAGCAGCTGAAACTGATGCTGGAGGAGTTGAACACCCAGAACGAGGCGCTCACCAGCTTGTTTATCGGCACTACCGAGAACGACACCACCACACATACGTTTACCTACGTGGTTGACAAGCCCACCAAGCGCGACATTCTGTTCCGCTTCTCGCCCGAATACGGACTGGTGGATAACGACGACTTATCGGGTACACCTTATTATATTAATATAGAAGACCTTAAAACGGTTGCCGAACCCGAAACCGTAGATCCCAAGAAAGCAGCCAAACCACAGCAGTCGGGTATCTATGTAAACGTGCCTGGTAAGATGCGCGCCACCATCTTCGATGCGAAGAATCAGATTGTAAGCAACGAGTTTGCTGCCGGACAGTTTGGTAACGTAGAGTTACTGAGCGGTGTGCTGTTCAACAAGAAATACACCACTCGCCTACTGCTCAACGCCCTGACAGGTGCTGTTGAGAAGTTGGAAGCTGAGCAACCTAAAAAATAAGATTTAAACGAAAAATAATTCAGGTACTACTTCTCAGAGAAGAGTACCTGAATCAATGTCTGCCCTACAGCTTGTAGGGTATTTTTGTCGATATGCGCCATATCATCGTTAACTGTATGCCAAGTAGGTCCAAACGTGCTCTGCTCGCAATTAGGATAATAAGGAATGATATCGATAGTTGGAATCTTTGCCTTGGTGTTTACCGAAATATGATCGTCGGTAACGCCTGTGCCCTGCTGCGAGGGGAACATACTGCCATAGCCTACTACCTGTGCAGCACGCCAAACTTTCTCCACAACGCTATTGGCATACTGAACCGACATAGATTCTTTGTAGAACTGCGCACCCTGACCGCCTACCATATCCAAAAGGACACCAAAGCGGGCACGATAGCCTTTTTTGTGCAGATTAGCCGACCAGTACTGAGCACCGAGCGCCCATGAGTCGCCATTAAAATTATCCTCGCTCCACTGAGGCACGCCCCAGTCTTCGGCATCAAAGCAGATAAAATCTACACCAAGCTGCAAGGTGTCTTTAGAGAGCAAACGGGCAATCTCTAACATCACAGCCACACCCGACGCGCCATCGTTGGCAGCCATCACGGGTGTTTTCCAATTGGCCTCGTCGGGGTCGTTATCGGCCCAAGGACGACTATCCCAGTGGGCACACAGCAGCACACGGTCGGAAAGTTCCGGACGATAGCTGGCAATAATATTGGTACTGTTGAGCGAGGTGCCATCGTAGCCTTTCAGCACGGCTTTCTGAGGGGTTACCTCCATACCGAAACCGGCAAACTTTGAGATAATCCACTTTTCGCAATCGTCGTGCGCCTTGCTGTTCATGGTACGTGGACCGAAGTCGCACTGAGCCTGACAGTACTGATAAGCACTATCAGCACAGAACGCTGGACCAACAGGCTGCAACGAAGCCGAATCATCGGAAGTCTGCTTCTTCAGATTACCACAACTGGCCACTAAAAGCACCAGCGATAAAACCGCAAAAATATTCTTATTCATGTTTAATATCTAACTTTTTGCACTTCCTCCATCACACGCAGGAAGTTACCACCCCAGATTTTCTGGATATCATGCTCGCTAAAGCGACGGGCCAACAATCTGCGGGTAAAATTAATGAGTTCTGCCGAGTTGGCCAAACCACGTACACCACCATCGCCATCAAAGTCGGTACCAAGGCCCACGTGGTCGATACCCATCACATCGATGGCATGCTCTAAGTGGGCAATCACATCGTTGATGGTAGCCTCGCCATCCTTCTTCAGGAATCCGTGATAGATGGTGGTTTGTGCCACGCCACCTTTCTGGGCAAGGGCACGCATCTGGTCGTCGGTCAGGTTACGAGGATGGTCGCAAAGCGCGCGGGCCGACGAGTGACTGCACACGATTGGCTTACTGCTGATTTCGAGCGCGTTATAAAAACTCTCCTCGCCAGCATGACTCATATCTACCAGCACACCTAAGCGGTTCATCTCCTTAATCACCTGCTCACCAAAAGCACTCACGCCATGATGCGTGTGCTGTGTTTTTGAAGCCGAATCGCAGATATCGTTATCGCCATTGTGGCAGAGGGTCATATACACAATACCACGATCCACAAAATGCTGCAGATTCTCCAGTTTGCTATCAATAGCGATGCCATTCTCGATACCAAGCATAATGCTCTTCAGACCCTGATGCTTGTTCATCCAAAGGTCGCGAGGCGTGCTGGCGATACGTACATAATCGCTATTCTGACTCACAATCACCTCAATTTGGTCGAATATGCTATCAGCAAATGCTGTAGGATTCTCGGTTGGCTGGGGCAGATAAGCCACCATGATGGTTGCATCCTGCCTTCCTTCGGTCATCTTGTGCAAATCAACGAGAATCTTGGGATCGCGCTGCTCAAAGTGGATTCCCTGGGGGAAAAACATAGGGGTATCGCAATGGGTATCGAGTGTGAGCACACGGTCGTGAGTGCGATGCGCCTCACGATAGCTCTTAGCCTCGTTAACCAGCCATTGGAACAATGGCAGGCCCTCTTCCAAACACTCTGGATGCCACTGCACACCCAATATCGATTTAAACTCGCCACTCTCCATCGCCTCGATGATACCATCGGGCGACTTAGCCACAACCTTGAACTTATCGCCAGCCTCGGCCACAGCCTGATGATGGAATGAGTTTACCATCAGCTTGGCCGATTTATAGATATCGAACAACTGCGATTCTTCGTCGACAATCACTGTGTGTGTGGGCTCCGAGCGATCGGCATCCTGCGAATGCTTAATGGTTGCCACATCGCTGATATCCTGCGCCACCTTGCCGCCAAACGCTGTTGCCAACGTCTGGATACCGCGACAGATACCTAACATCGGAATCTGACGGTTGTAGGCCAAGCGGGCAATCAACAGTTCGGGAAGATCGCGCTCCTGGTTAATACCATGCAGCTTGGGCGAAGGCTCCTCGCCTGCCCAAAGCGGATTGATATCGCCGCCACCACTCAGGATAAGCGCGTCGACATGTTCTAAGGTATTAATGACCACATGTTTATCAGCTACTGGCGGAATAACCACAGGCACACCACCTGCAGCTACAACCGACTGATAATAGCCTCGACCCAACTTACATGTCAGATCTTCGTAATTGCCAGTAATACCAATCACAGGACGCTTCTCAGCTTCTGGGAAGTGGGCATACACATCATCGAGATGCGACTGGAGTTCAAATCTACTCATAGTTTCTTGTCTTCGTCGTCGAGTACGATGGGGATTTCACGCTTCAGACTCTGTTCCAACGAAATCAGTGTTTCGGTAGATACAACACCCTGGATACCCTGCAGTTTACCATTCAGCAACTCCATGAGCTGTTCGTTGTCGCGAGCATAAAGCTTTACCAGCATCGTATACGGACCAGTGGTAAAGTGGCACTCTACCACCTCAGGGATATGCTGCAAGCACTCTACTACCTCCTTGTACATCGATCCTTTCTCAAGGGTGATACCTACATAGGTACAGGTAGAATAACCTAAACTCTTAGGGTTTACATCAAAACCACTACCCGTAATCACATCGGCATCAATCAGGTGCTGAACACGCTGGTGGATAGCAGCTCTTGATACATTACACTCTGCAGCAACATCCTTAAAAGGAATACGTGCATTCTTGGAAAGGATACTCAGAATCTTCTTGTCCAAAAAATCAATTTTTTCCATTTTTTCTCCCTTTAGTTACATTTTGTCAGCAAAATTACGCAAATTAATTGAACAATGCAACTTTTTTGAAGAAAAAATTAAAAAAGTGTGCCACTTTTGTGACACACTTTCTTATTTCTTAGCCTTTTTCGAGTTTTTTGAGGTCTTTGCTGGTGCAGGTTTGTCATCTACAATACCTACAAGCTCGATATCAAAAATCAGCGCGCTGTAAGGTTTTATCTGTCCGGCATCGCGACTACCATAAGCCAGTTCGAAGGGGATATAAACCTGCCACTTTGAACCTACAGGCATCATGGTAAGTGCCTCGGTCCAACCCTTGATAACATCAGTAGGACGGAACTCAGCAGGCTTGTCGCCATGCTTCTTTGAGGCATCAAACACGGTACCGTCAATCAGTCGGCCCTCGTAGTGCACCTTTACCTTATCGCTGGTGGTAGGCACTGCGCCTGTACCCTGTGTAAGTACCTTGTACTGGAGTCCGCTGGGCAGTGTAATCACACCATCCTTCTTAGCGTTCTCGGCCAAGAACTTTCTACCTGCATCGCGGTTAGCGCCGTAGAGTCGCTCTTCCTTCTCGGCCTGGTTGGCCTCCATCTTGGTTCTGAAAAGCTTCTCGGCTGCCTCGATCTTAAAGAAGGTAGTATCCTGCATCAAAGCATCGGCAAAACCTTTGAAGAACACGCTCGAAACCAGTGAATCGGCAGTACCCTCAAGTTCTTTCTTCACGCTTGGCAGCATGCGGTCGATGAGCTGCTGAGCTATAGTGGTACCCATCATGTAAGCCTTCTCCTGAGGATTATCAAGATTGCGTGTAACAGTCTCGTTAAATCCACGTACAAAGTCAGCCATGTAAGCGGTGTCCACCTTCTGCTGGAGCAGGAAGCTAACCAAACCCATTGTGCTGCTCATACCTGCAGTGTAGCTGATAGAATCGGAGCTGTTAGCAAGCTTGAAAGCCTCAACCACGGGGGCCTCCTGCTTTACTACCACCTTCTTTTTCTTGGCAGCATCTACAGTACATAAAGAAGCACCCGCCACAAGGGCGAGTGCAAATATCAATGACTTTTTCATCATTACTTCTTAGGATTAACCTCGATCAGCTCGATCTTGAAGATCAGTGCTGAGAAAGGATCGATGTTACGCTGAGCACGCTCGCCGTAAGCCAGCTCCTGAGGAATGTAAACCTCCCAAACTGAACCAGCAGGCATGTGTGTGAGAGCCTCGGTCCAACCCTTGATAACCTGGTTGGCACGGAATGTTGTGGGCTCGCCACGCTTGTATGAGCTATCAAAGATAGTATCGTTGATGAGACGCCCCTCGTAGTGCACCTTTACAAGTGAAGTATCGGCAGGAATAGCACCTGTACCCTCTTTGATAACCTTGTACTGAACACCACTAGGCAGAGTCTTTACACCAGCCTTCTTTGCGTTAGCAGCGAGGAACTTCTCACCAGCCTCCTTGTTAGGACCATAGGTCTTCATCATCTCCTTAGCCTTGATTTCCTGAATCATGCGCTGAGCAACCTGCTGAGCTGAGTCAACAGTCATCAGACCCTTCTTACCAGTGGTACCGCTGATGAAACCAGCCATGAAGTTCTTCAGAGAGATAGTCTTTGTAGAGTCGTCGCCGAATACCTCGTGATTAATACCCTTGACCATACGGTTGGCAATCTGCTGACCAATCTGAATACCTGCATAGTAAGCAGCCTTCTTCTTGTCATCGCCAGCGTTAGCACCCTCCTGCAGACCCTTGATGAACTCGGCCATGTAAGCGGTGTCAACATCCAGACTACCTACGAGATACTCCTTCAAGCCCTGAGTCTGAGCCATACCGATGGCGTAACTCATGGTGTCAACGTCTGTCTTCAGACTTGCTTTAGGGGTAGAGTTACCACATGCTGTGAAACCAGCAGCAGCAATAGCCATAACGGCTACAATTGATAATTTTTTCATTGCTTTCTGTTATTATTTTAAACTACTTGTATTAACTCAACATCGAAAATGAGTGTTGCGAATGGAGGAATAGATGCGCCTGCACCACCCTCGCCATAAGCCAGACGGTAAGGGATGAAGAAACGATACTTAGCACCCTCCTGCATGAGCTGCAATCCCTCGGTCCAACCAGCGATAACCTGCTGGAGTGGGAATGTAGCGGGCTCGCCACGCTGGTATGAGCTGTCGAATACGGTACCATCGATGAGTGTACCCTCGTAGTGGCACTGTACGGTATCCTTAGCGGTGGGCTTCTTACCATTACCCTCTTTCAGTACCTGATACTGCAGTCCGCTGGGCAGTGTTACTACCTCGGCCTTCTTACCATTCTCGGCGAGGAACTTCTCGCCAGCCTCCTTATGTGCCTTTCCCTTCTCGGCACGCTCAGCCTGGAGCTTCTGCTCCTGCTTCTGGAAATAGTCCTGTACGATTGTCTGAGCCTCGCGGTGTGAAACCTTCAGCTCGTTGCCCTTCAACACGTCGTTGATAGCCTGTGCAAAGTCCTCGGCACTGATGTTGTCAGCACCCATCTGAGCCAACTGCTGACCGATGCCCAGACCTAAAGCATAACTTAATTTATCCATTCTCTATTTATTAATAATGTGTAACCTTCTAAAAAACGGCTGCAAAGTTACACTTTTTTTCTTATTCCGATGCAATATAATTGCTAAAATTTCTTTTTTATATCAGAAAAGTTGTATTTTTGCAACATCAAACTTAAAAATCATTCTTATGAAAAAGATTGTTGTATTAACCGGTGCTGGTATGTCGGTAGAAAGCGGACTGAAAACATTCCGCGATGCCGATGGTTTGTGGGAGAATTACCCTGTACAAAAGGTTGCTACTCACGAGGGTTGGTTGGCCGACCCTACGCTTGTAACCAACTTTTACAACATGCTGCGCAAAAAGTGTTGGAACGTAAAGCCCAACGAGGGGCATAAGTTGGTGGCCGAGCTTGAGAAAAACTACGACGTAACGGTTGTAACGCAGAATGTTGACAACCTGCACGAGATGGCAGGCTCGAGCAAGGTAATACACCTGCATGGCGAACTGATGAAGGTTTGTTCGAGTCGCGATGTTGACGACCCACGCTACCAGATACAGCTCACACCCGATAACTGCGAGATTGAACCAGGCACCAAGGCTGGCGACGGCTCGTTGCTGCGCCCGTTTATCGTATTCTTTGGCGAGGCGGTGCCAAACATCACCATCGCTGCCGAGGAAGTACAGCAGGCCGACATCCTCATCATCATCGGCACCTCGCTAGTGGTTTATCCTGCCGCAGGATTGCTGCACTATGCCAAGCCCGATGCTCCCATCTATCTCATCGACCCCAACCCCATTAATGCCGGCGGTCGCGTAACACAGATACAGAAAGGTGCTTCAGAAGGTATGAAGGAACTCATGGAAATCCTTAATAAATAACAAATCCCGCCAATTGGCGGGATTTATTTATTGTGCTCTGTCCTTTCGGATGAATTCTATCAGACGTTCTACGGCTTCTTCTTCGGGGATGTTCTTTTCGATACACTCTTTAGCCTTGTAGAGCGAAATCTTTCCACGTCCGGCACCAACATAACCGTAGTCGGCATCGGCCATCTCGCCAGGACCGTTCACGATACAGCCCATAATACCAATCTTCAAGCCTACCATATCCTTGGTGGCAGCTTTAATCTTGGCAATGGTCTCCTGCAGATTGTACAGCGTACGACCGCAACCTGGGCACGAGATATACTCGGTCTTGGTAAATTTAATACGGGCGGCCTGCAGGATTGCGTCGGCGAGCTCTACCAACTTCTCAGTTGAGAATTGAACATTGTTTATAACCAGCTTGTGGGCCTTCTTATCAATGAGCAGGGCTCCTACGGCCATAGCGGCCTTGAGCTGCAGGGTTTCCCAATCGGGAGCATCTACACTCAGGGTGATGGTATCGTCCTTAATGCTGGCCTCGGCCTGTTCGCGCAAGGCGCTACACTCAGCAATCATATCCACCAGCTTACGGGCTACGGGGATTTCGCACTCAGGCTCCTCGCTCAACGATACGCGGATGGTATCACCGATACCCTCAGTAAGCAGGGCTCCGATACCAACGGCACTCTTGATACGTCCGTCCTCGCCCTCGCCAGCCTCGGTAACACCCAGGTGCAGGGGGTAGTGCATATCTTCCTTATCCATGGTCTTTACCAGCAGACGCATGGTGGTTACCATCACTACGGTGTTCGATGCCTTGATACTGATAACCACATCGTTAAAGTTCTCGCGCTTAAAAATACGCAGAAACTCCATGCAGCTCTCAACGATACCCTCGGGGGTGTCGCCGTAACGACTCATGATACGGTCCGACAGCGAACCGTGATTCACGCCAATACGTACAGCCGTGTGGTGCTCCTTACAGATATTCAGGAAAGGCACCAGCTGTTTCTCGATTTTCTGCAGCTCGGCAGCATACTCCTCGTCGGTATACTCCAGATGTTTGAACGTACGACCTGGATCCACATAGTTACCAGGATTGATACGCACCTTCTCGCAGTACAGGGCAGCCACATCGGCGGTGTGCGCGGTAAAGTGCACATCGGCCACCAGTGGTGTATTGTAACCATCGGCCTTTAGTTGGGCCGAAATGTTCTTCATGTTCTCAGCCTCGCGGGTACCCTGGGTGGTAAAGCGAACCAGTTCGCCACCTGCGTCGATAATACGCTTGGCCTGGGCCACACAGCCCTCGGTATTATTAGTATCCACCGTTCCCATCGACTGGATTCGGATGGGGTTCTGGCCGCCAATGCCGATACCGCCGACACGGGCTTCGGATGATTGTCTTCTTTTATACATCGAAAATTGAAGATTGAAAATTGAACATTTAATTTGTTTTGAACTGGTATTTAATCGCGGCCAGCTCTTCGTTGGCTTTCTCGATCTTGATACGCAGATTGCCTTTGTAAACGGCCAGGCGCTGTGCCAGTTCCTGATCGGCCAGAGCCATCATCTCGCAAGCCAAAATGGCAGCGTTCTGAGCACCGTTAACACCTACAGTAGCAACGGGGATGCCTGGGGGCATCTGGATGATAGAGAGCATGGCATCCAGTCCGTCGAGCATACCCTTGATGGGCACACCGATAACGGGCAGAGTGGTTGATGCAGCAATCACACCAGGCAGAGCAGCAGCCATACCGGCACCAGCAATAATCACCTTAATGCCACGATCCTTAGCGGTACGCGCAAACTCCTCGACAGCATCGGGAGTACGGTGAGCCGACAGGGCATTAACCTCGAAAGGTACCTGCATCTCTTCGAGCAACTTAAACGCTTTTTCCATAACGGGCAGATCGCTTGTGCTGCCCATGATAATACTTACTAATGGCTTCATAATATATTAAACATTAAATTTCAGAAAACAATAAACACTATAAATACAGCAGGCCGAGAACGGAGCACACAAGGCCCACCAGGAACCCGGCTACTACCTGCGCAAGCGAATGCTGGCGCAATATCATACGACTGGTGCCTAACATGCCTGCCAGGATGAACACCAGACAGAGCCACCAGATGGGATTAAAGGCAAACAGCTCGCCAAACACAAACAGCGCGCCTGCCACACCACCGATGGCCGAGGTATGGGTAGATATCTTCCACCACACGTTTACCAAGGCACACACTATCTGTATGGCCAGCGCGGCCGATACGATGGTGCCCATAAAGTGCGGTATGTGCAGCATGTCCATCAGGTACACGCAGAAAAAGTAGCAGAGGATAGAGATGACGTAAGGTACCATTCGGCGCTCCTTGTGGCCCAGTTCTATCAGGTTCCAGCCGTTGTACTTACGATACAGATGGATGAGCACCGTAGGCAACAGGATGGTGAAGAAATACACCAGCGTGAGCACCTGCAACTTGTAACCCAAGGGCATCAGACTGAGGTAACTCAGAAAGAAGAGCGACAGCAACCCCACGATAGGCAGATAGAACGGTGTGAACACCATGCTCATCACCCTTGCCGTTAATATAATATTCTTTTCCCTACTCATTTTCTTAATCTTGCTATAGGAATACCCAACTGTTCACGATATTTGGCCACGGTGCGACGTGCGATAGGAAAGCCCTTAGCAGCCAGCTGATCTTTCAGCTGATCGTCGCTCAGCGGCTTGCGTTTATTTTCGGCATCCACCAGGTCGCGCAGGGCGGCTTTTATCTGTCGGGTACTCAACTCCTCGCCACTCTCGGTTACGTAGCCGTCGCTAAAGAAGTGACGCAGGGGGAAAGTGCCCCAACGTGTTTGCGCGTACTTTGAATTACTTACACGCGAAATGGTAGAAATATCCAGTCCGGCCTTTTCGGCCACATCTTTCAGAATCATGGGTCGCAGCGAGGCCTCGTCGCCGTCCAGGAAGAACTGGCGCTGCAACTGTATGATGGCCCGCATGGTAACCGTCAGCGTGTGGCGGCGCACTTTGATAGCCTCGATAAAGCCTTGTGCGGCATCCACTTTCTTTTTGATATACAGCAGTGCCTCCTTGGTTTGCTTGCTCAGGTGGTCCTTGTTCTGCTGATACTCCTGCATCGAGTCGACGAACGATTGCGACACCTTGAGTTCGGGCACCTCGCCATTGTTCAGCGTAAAGGTAATGGTGCCATCATCCTGAGTATCCACAATAAAGTCGGGAGTTATCTGCTGCATACTGCGACCCACGGTTTCGCCAAGCGATGCACCTGGGCGTGGATTCAGCTTGCGTAGCTCACGGAACAGGGCTTCGGCCTGCACATCGTTCAGCTGCAAGTCGGCCTGTATCTTATCCCAATGCTTACGGGTAAACGCCTCGAAGTGGTTATTAACCACACGCTCCATCAGGTCGCGCAGGCGCGATGGGTCGCGGCGTTCAATCTGCAGCAGCAGGCACTCCTGCAGCGAGCGGGCACCGATACCGGCTGGGTCGAAAGCCTGCAGCATCATCAGCACATGCTCAATCTCCTTGTCGGTAGCATCGATGTTATGATAGATGGCCAGCTCGTCGCTAACTATCGACAGGTCTTTCCGCAACAGTCCGTCGTCGTCCAACGAGCCAATCAAGTATTCTAAGATATCGCGTTCCTTATCCGTCAGGTCCAGCTCGCCTACCTGCTCTTTCAGCTGGTCGTAAAACGATTCGGTTTCGCCGTACACCATCTCTTCGCGGTCCTCGCTGTACGAGCTGCCGCTTTGATATACGGGCAGGTCTTCATCGTCGCGCCCGATACCACTCAGGGCATCGTCGAGTGCGCTCTGACGTTCCTCGCGCTCGGTAGCAGCCTCAAAGTCCTCGGCGACGTCGCTATCGCTACCTCCGCCAAAATCGGTCTCTTCAGTAGCTACAGCATCATCATCGTAAGGCTGTTCGCTTTCCAAGGCGGGGTTATCGTTCATTTCGGTGTTGATACGGTCAATCAGCTGCGTCACCGGTAACTCAATCAGCGACGATTGTAACAACTGCTGTTGCGAGAATGTCTGCCCTAACTTTTGCAGTTGCTGCTGTTCCTGTATCTGTGTATTCTTAATACTCACTTGAAGTAGTCTTTCAGTTGTTCGGCATAATGTTCAAGCTCCTGGGGATCGCCGTTGCCAAAGCGGCGCCACACTTGCTTACAGGCCTCGGCCAGACTTCCCTCTATGGTATCCTTACGGTTCAGGTAAGGGTCGCAATGCTGGAAAGCCTCCATCACATCGGCCACCTCCTGGGGTTTCAGCTTCATCATTTTGGCCAGCTCCTGCACCTCGGGTGTCTCGGGCACCATGGTGATGGGTGTCAAGCGGAAGTACTCATCCAGTATCAGCACCAGCATCATTGGTGTAAGTGTGGTATCGGGGGCTATGGGCTTAAACTCTTTCTCAAAACTCTCTATCAGTTCAACCCCCTCGTAAAATGCCAAGGCGTTGTTAAAGCCCCACATTTCGCGCAACATGCTTACAGCCCGCTTAAGCTTACGCGGGTTCTGTCCGTACACCTCCCAGATGTGTTCGATGCGCGGTGTTTCAAGGTTGGCTATCTGGCACATTCTATTGAAGAGCTGCTGGGGTGCGATGTGCAACTCCAGACTCAAATCAACCATATCTCTGCTGTACATGGGCTTTATGCCAGTGGGTTTTTGTAAGTACAACTGCAAGAGCAGTAGCCAGTATTCATCCTGCCATTTTGAGTTTTTTGCCATATTATGCGCTATTTTTTTGCAAAAATAGTGATTTTTTTGTATATTTGCACCGAAAAGGAGAAAAAACTATGAGAAAAGTGGTATTATTTGCCCTTTGGGCACTATCGGTAGCCTCAGTATGCGCTCAAAACGTACGCGAAACATTGAAACGCGATTTTTTGAAAGCAGGTAGTAACTATTATGCTTACCAAGGCCCCACACGCGAGCTTACCCCACCCCCCGCAGGCGAACGTCCGTTTTACATCAGTAGCTATGCCCGTCACGGCTCACGCTACCTTATTAACGAGAGCGATTACAAGGTGCCTTACGATGTGCTGCTTAAGGCTCAGCAGCAAGGTAAGCTGTCGGGCATGGGCGAAAGGGTTTTAAAAGAGTTGAAGTTGCTTTACGACGAGGCCCGTGGGCGCTATGGCGACCTGACCGAACTGGGCGCCACGCAGCACCGTCAGATAGCCCAACGCATGTACGACCGCTTTCCCGAGGTGTTCCAGGGCCACACGGTGGTAGAGGCCAAGAGCACGGTGGTTATCCGTTGCATTCTGTCGATGCAGCACGAGTTGCTACAGTTGGCCAAGAATAATCCTAAACTGATTTTTAATGCCAATGCCTCGTATCACGACATGTACTACATGAACCTGCAGGACTCGGCACTCTACAAGAAACGCTATTCGGAAGAGACACAGCGCGTGTACAAGGAGTTCTGCAAGAAATACGAGATACACAAGCCTGCCATGCGCAAACTGTTTAACGATACCACTTACTTTAACGAGCAGATAAACGCTTTCGACCTGAATAAGGCTATCTTTAAGATTGCCTCGAGTGTGCAGGGTACCGAAATGCGCTACCACTTTAATTTGTTTGGCATCTACTCGCCCGACGAGCTTTATAACAACTGGCTACAGGCCAACGCCTTCTGGTTCCTAAGCTTTGGCTGCAACCCCTATAACGGTGCCAAGCAGCCTTACACCCAGCGCCACTTGCTGCGCCAGATTATAGAGGATGCCGACAGCTGTATCTACCAGCCACACCCAGGCGCCACGCTGCGTTTCGGACACGAGACGATTATCCTGCCACTTACCTGCCTGCTGGACTTGAATGGCTACGGACGAGAGATACACGACCTTGACCGATTGGATATCGAGGGATGGATTAATTTTGAGGTGTTCCCCATGGCGGCTAACATCCAGTTCGTGTTCTACCGCCGAAGCAAGAAAGATCACGACGTTATCTTTAAGGTGCTGCTTAACGAGAACGAGGCTACACTGCCCCTGCCTACCGATAAGCCACCCTATTACCACTGGAGCGACTTTCGCGATACGTACTTAAAAAAGCTTGATGCTTACAAAGAGTAGTGTAATCATATTAAATTACACTCACATCTGGTTTCCATAATACTACGTGCCCCTCGTAAAGCGATGCGGGCACGTTTATGATGCGTTGGTTAGAGCTGCCACGAAACAGCAGGTCGGGGTCTTTCAGGCGCTCCACAAAAGGTCCGTCAACCAACACGTCAATCTCGTATAGAAGTTCGCGCTGCGCTCGTGTAATCAGCGTTTCGTAGGTAAAGCCCGTGTAGCACCATATATCCTTATTGGTGCGGTTGTGTATAGCGCGTGCCAGTTCGGCAAATCCGTCGCACTGATACATCGGGTCGCCACCCGAGAAGGTTACGTTGGCGTATGGATCGGCCTCGATAATCTTCATCAGCTGCTCGGTGCTCATCTCGCGCCCGCCGCCAAAATCCCACGACTGCGGGTTATGGCAGCTGGGACACTGATGCCTGCACCCAGCACAATAGATGGACGTCCGGAAACCCGGCCCGTCCACCATTGTATCTTCGATAATATCTAATACTCTAATCAACTCTAAACTCTAAATTCTTAATACTAAAACAGTTCCTGCTCCTGGGCGCTGTGGTCGATGTGGGTAACACGATCGTTCAGCTCGGCCAGCTTGCCACTGTTCCAGCGATCAGTAGTACCTACCAGATAGCCGGTAATGCGCTGCAACTTATCAATGTTCTGGCTGCCGCACTTGGGGCACTTCTCCAGATGGTCGTCGGCATTCTCGTAGCCGCAGTCCATACAGCGGTTGCGGTTGTGGTTCACGCTGCCGTAACCCATGTTCAGCTGGTCCATCATATCCACCACGCTCATAATTACCTGTGGGTTGTGGGTAGCATCGCCATCAATCTCTACGTAGAAGATGTGTCCACCGCGAGTCAAATCGTGGTAAGGCGCCTCTACCTCGGCCTTGTGACGTGCGCTACACTTGTAATATACAGGCACGTGGTTAGAGTTGGTATAGTAATCGCGATCGGTTACGCCGGGCACTACGCCAAACTCCTTACGGTCCTTCTTGGTAAACTTACCGCTCAAACCCTCGGCTGGTGTGGCCAATATCGAGTAGTTATGGTGGTAGCGCTCGCAGAACTCGTTAGCACGGTCGCGCATGTAAGTTACAATCTTTACACCCAGTGCCTGAGCCTCTTCGCTCTCGCCGTGGTGCTTGCCCACCAAGGCTACCAGGCACTCAGCCAATCCGATAAAGCCAATACCCAGTGTACCCTGGTTAATCACGCTCTCAATGCTGTCCATAGGCTTCAGCTTGTCGGCACCAATCCACAGGCACTGCATCAGCAGTGGGAACTGCTTGGCAAAGGCTGTCTTCTGGAACTGGAAACGATCGTCCAACTGCTTGGCGGTAATCTCCAGCATCTGGTCAAGCTTGGCAAAGAACATATCGATGCGCTTCTGCTCGTCCTGCTCCTCGCGGCACTCCAGGGCCAGCTTTACGATGTTGATAGTTGAGAAGCTCAGGTTACCACGACCGATACTGGTCTTAGGTCCAAAGCGGTTCTCGAACACACGTGTACGGCATCCCATGGTGGCCACCTCGTGCACAAAGCGCTTAGGATCGTCGGCACGCCACTCGCTGTCTTGGTTAAAGGTAGCATCCAGGTTCAGGAAGTTGGGGAAGAATCGGCGGGCTGTAACCTTACAAGCCAGCTGATACAGGTCGAAGTTGCGATCCTCGGGCAGATAGTTCACGCCGCGCTTCTTTTTCCATATCTGAATAGGGAAGATGGCTGTTTCACCATTGCCCACACCCTCGTAAGTGCTCAGCAGTATCTCGCGCATTACGCAACGGCCCTCGGCACTGGTGTCGGTACCGTAGTTGATACTCGAGAACACCACCTGGTTACCACCACGCGAGTGGATTGTGTTCATATTGTGGATAAATGCCTCCATAGCCTGATGCACACGTGCAACGGTTTTGTTGATGGCATGCTGACGGGCACGGTCCTTACCCTCAAGACCGTCTAGAGGAGCCTTCAGATAGTCCATCAGGGGCTCATCGTACAGATCCTTAAAGTCCTCGCCGTACAGGTCTTCGAGTGCTTTCAGCTCCTCGATATAGCTCATGCGTACGAATGGTGCCAGATAAAAGTCGAAGGCAGGGATTGCCTGTCCGCCGTGCATCTCGTTCTGAGCGCACTCCAGCGAAATACAAGCCAGTACGCTGGCAGTCTCAATGCGCTTAGCCGCACGCGAGGCACCATGACCGGCAGTGAAACCGTTATGCAGGATGTTATCCAGCGGATGCTGCACGCAGGTAAGACTCTTGGTAGGATAGTAATCCTTATCGTGAATGTGCAGATAGTTATGCTCAACGGCGTTGCGACTCTCCTCGCTCAGCAGATAATCATCTACGAATGGCTTGGTGGTCTCGCTGGCAAACTTCATCATCATGCCCGCAGGTGTGTCGGCATTCATGTTAGCGTTTTCACGCGTCACGTCGTTATTCTTAATGTTCACGATATCCAGGAACACCTCGCGTGTCTTGGCCTTACGGGCGATAGAACGCTGATTGCGGTAAGCGATGTACTTCTGAGCCACATCCTTACGGCTCGACTTCATCAGCTCCATCTCCACCAGGTCTTGAATCTCCTCTACCGTCATCTGACTCTCGCCACGCTGGGCAATGCGGTCAGTAATCTGGTAAAGCAGTCGCTCGTCCTCGCCTTTGTCTGTATGTAACATGGCCTTGCGGATAGCAGCCATTACTTTCTGTTCGTTAAATCCTACTATGCGCCCATCGCGCTTTTTTACAGTCTGTATCATGAGGTTCTTAATTATTTTGCTGTTTAATTCTTCAATGTCTCGTTAAACGCCAATGCGTACATCTTTATCTGCTTAACCATGGCCAGCAGACCATTACTGCGGGTGGGCGACAGATGCTCCTTCAAGCCGATCTGCTCGATGAAATACAAGTCGGCATCCAGAATCTCCTGTGGAGTATGGTCGTTCATCACACGTATCAGCAAGGCCACGATACCCTTTACAATCAAGGCATCGCTCTCGGCACTGAAGTGAATGCGGCCATCCACCAGGTCGGCCTGCAACCAGACACGACTCTGACAACCGTCAATCAGGTTCTGCTCTGTTTTGTACTTATCGTCAAGTGGTTCCTGCTCATTACCTAAGTCGATGAGTAACTGATACTTATCCATCCAGTCGTCAAAACCACTGAACTCGTCGATAATCTCGTCTTGTATTTCGTTTATTGTCATAGCTTATAAAATTTGCCTGCAAAGTTACTAAAAATCCCCTATCCCACCAAACATCTCCCATATTAAATATGGTTAATATTTCGGCCCCATTTTTGTTACGTATTGAAATACAGAACCTTGCTAATTATCGTTTGTTTTTAACTGCAACACTGCGCAGGGCCACGTTGTCAACGAGGGGGCGATTACCACATCTCGGAACATGAACGCAAATTTTCGTTCATGTTCCAAACCTGGCTGATTGATGTCTTAAAAACATATTTCTAACTGTAGCGCGTAGCAAACTTCAGTTTGTCGGTCCAAAAAGGCAAAAAAATGAGCGATGTGTCATCCTGTCACCGTTTACTGTTTACGTCAACCCTAACGGGACAATATTCTTACTTCTTTTTAAACAACTGCAGGTCGTAGTATCTTACATCGGCAACTACGGTATCGTTTAGGCAGATGCCTTCGAGCACAAGCATCAGCGAGTCGTTGCGATAGGTGAGCAGTTGCTCGGGGTGATGCAGGAGCGATGTGTCCTTACTAACGATGTTTTGGATAGGATATACAAGAACGGTGTCCTTATCATGGGTAACAATCACACTATGCTCATCGTAGTCGTATTTATAATCTTTAGAGGGTAACATGATAGTATATTCGCCTAACTCTACAGGCTTTTTCCGGTTATATGTATCGGCATAATTCCGGTTATCGGCATTCTTGGCATTAGCATAGTTAAAGCTATACTCCGAATGCGACCATTTGCCGTATTTTGCTTCAAACTCCTTATCACCAACCTCATCGCGCACGTACTTGATGACACTGCTTACATCCTTGTATCGCTCGCACATCACACTGTCATGTCTGATACCCCAAAGGTCAAGGTTGTCGTTCAGTTTGCCCGTTTTGGCATCGGTAAGCTTCAGTTCGCCTATGAGCTCTGCCAGGCGTTGCTTTTGGCAATGCAGACCGATACTCTTGGCCGATATGCCAGGGATATAAGTAAACAGGATGATGGCTGCACCAAAAATGAGTGCCATCAATTGATATCTACGAGTGCGCTGGCGGTACAGCATCAGCACAAAGAGCGTCATCAGCACACCTGCCACCATCAGGTAGAATCTACTCTCGGTAAAACTGTAAATACGTATACGGTAGATAGAGCCTATCCAGTACATCACAAGTGGCGGGATGGCAATCAACGTAAAGTGGCGATAAAACCAGTCGTAGTATCGCTGACTTAGTATCGACTGCGCCACCCTACCTATCAATGTAACCGTAATAAATCCCATCACCATCCAGGCCACACCGCCCTTGGGCAAATCCCACTCAAATACTATCTTTACAAAATAGGTATAGAGTATAACTGTATAGATAATAACGGCTGGCGAGAGGATGAAGTTAAGGATTATCCGGAGCACCTTAAATGGTTCCTTTACCTCGTCCTCGTTTTGGCGTATAAGAGTGCAGCACACTTGCGGTGCCAGCACAAACCAGATAAACTGGGCGATATGTGCGTAGAAATGCTTGGGTTCGTTGATACCGAAGATATAGAAGAACGATGCACAGATAGCCATCACAGCCAAATTAAGTATACCCGATATCAGCACACCAAAAAACAGCTGTGTAGCCACATGCAACGCATGCGCTGCAAACGATCGGTTGTTTAATGGCTTATGACCGATAATGAGCAGAATGGCCGCCAGAACATAGGTAAAGGCAAAGCCGTAAGTTCTAAGAAAGGGTTGCAGATTGAGTGCCATCAGGGGTACAAAGAGCAAGAACGAGGCATAGTAAGCCCAGCGGTTAACACGATGCAGCCAGAATGTAAGCGCCATCAGCGGTACAAATAAAGATAGTATATCGCCATTTACTGCGCTAACCATACGCGCCACTTTATCGTCCCAAACAGCCGTTTCAGCGTCGCACACGGCAATGACAAAGAAAGCCACTCCCAAGGCCAACTCAATAGGAAATCGTCGTGGACTTTGCAGCAACAGCTGCCATAACCACTTTAGTTTTGTATTCATACCGTTATAGGTTTTATCGGTTTCTTAAATTTCGCAGGCAAAGGTACGCACTTATTTTTAAACCGCAAAAAAATATGCAGAAAAAGTGATGGCAAGGGCAGGAAAAAAAATCAGCAGAGCCCCCATGATACGTTTCATCTATTCTATTGGTGGAACCACAAAATCCACACGTTTTTTCACTTCATCTGTAACAAAACTAAATATGCCATTAGAATCTTGTTCACATAAGATTGCGTTCTTATAAAATAATTTTTCTGCTTCCTGGCTATTCTGCATATTCTACATCCGCTTTATTCAGAGTTTCCTCTTCCTGATGAGATACAGATCCGCTAGATTTATTATTGTATCGTTAGCGTTATAGCACTCCTTTATCCTTTCATCTATATCTTTACTACAAGATGACAACAAGCAGACCACTACAACTACAATTAACAAGACAACGACAAATAAATGTCCTAAATGCCGAATTCCAAGTGCCAATAAGACACACAACTGAATCAACCACCAAATAGGTATAATAAGATTCGCCCTTGTATGTTTCATCGTTTTTACTACTCGATATTAAGACGGCGGTTCTTGGGATATTTTACTTTGTATTGTAGAATCAGATCGCGCTGCTCGCCGGGCTGGAGCTGTAGCGGCCACTTGATGATGCCGGTCTTCTTATCATACTGTCCATCACTAAGTTCTTCCATGATTACCTCGATACTGGTATTACGCGAGATGGGGGCCTGATCGAACACAATGATGTTGACACTCTCCTGACGATTGTTCTTTACGGAGATACGCCACTTCAAAGTCTGCTCCTGATTGCTACCAAAGAATCGACGCGTAGAACTCTCGCTTACCTTGGTGCGCTGTATACGGATGCTCTGGTCGCGCCCCATCGAGAAGTGGAGTGTGTCGCTACTTACATTGGGATCGAGAATACTCTTGCCTACAAACGAATTATCGAAATATACATTGGCCTCGCCCTCCATCAGATTGAGTTTCTGCCAGTCGGTAGCATCGGCCACCAGGAACGACTCTTTGTCGATTTTGGGTATGCCACGATACTCGTATGATGCCGGCAACTGATGACGTGCAATCTCTGTTGTAGTAGTCTTACCACCATCGGGCAATGTTAGCAACTGCTTGATGTCGAACTCATAGCCGAACTGTGCCTGCTGCTGATTGACAGCAATCACCTCGCTCTCGTTCAACTCTTCTACAACAACATCAGCCGCCTCCGGTATTATCTCTCTCGCTTTCAGAACTTCGCCTTTAGATTTGCGACCTTTCTTTGATACGCCGTAGCCCACAACCACAACTTCTTGAAGTGCAGCTTGGTCCTCCTTCAGTCGGATGTTGAGCGTAGTTCCTGGATCTGCAGTGTGTGTTTGGCTAAGATAGCCTATGAATGAGAACATAAGTTTGCAACTGTTTTGTGGCAGTACGATTGAATAATTACCATCTATATCCGAAACAGTACCAAGATTAGTGCCCTTTACCATTACAGAGGCTCCAACCAATGGTTCGCCATCATCGGCCGATACAATCTTTCCGCTAACAACGTTACTGCCGTCATTATCTATGTTATAAACAGGAGCCGCCAAACCAAAATCCAGCCAGTAGGTCTTAAGCTGTGGTGCAACATTTGAGCGATTAGGATTGGCCGACGAGAGTGTTACAGGCACGTTTTTCCATTCTTCCTTGGTGTTCTGATAGATATTGGCCTTGTACGACAGCTGCAATGGTTCGTTGGTGCTGTTAGAACGTATGTCGTAGCTGGGGAACCATCCTGCATTCTTAACATAATAGGTAATGTAGAAATCAGCACGACCGGTCTGTTTTGCATCCACCTTAACGTCAATCTCGGTAACGCTCTTCAACTTTAGTTTTGCTATCGAGTCGCACGTATCTTGCTTGCGTTTCAGTTCTTCATTCAGTTTTTGCAACTGCTCGTCCAGTTCCTGACTGCGTTTCTTAACCGAAAGTACCTGTTGTGCATAGTAAGCATTAAGTTCCTTGATGTTTGCCAATGGTGTTGCCACTGTTCGCCCAGCTACCGAGCAGTTAGTTTTTACCAGATCCAACTGTGCAGTCAGCATTTCTTGTTCATCCTTGGTCTGCTGGATGCGTCGCTCTACGGCCTTTACATCATCCTCGGCTGCACGCAGTTGCTTGACTTGTGCAACCGAGTCGGGATGAGCCGTTCGCTCGCTTACGCCTAATATAGTGAGATGGCCTTTGGCCTTAACCTGCAAGCTCTTTTTGTCCATATATGGAGAAAAGCCAGTAAACGTAACCACTTGTTCACCAGGCACCAGGACTACACTCTTGGAGCGCTCCACCTGAGCACCATTGGTAAACACAGTAACCTTGTTGATCGAAGCGGTCTGCTTGTCAACAGCCTTAGTCATAATTGCCGCCATCAGGCAAAGGGCAATCATCATTTTACGCTTAATATTCATACATCAGTTTCTTAAATTCTGCAGGCAAAGGTACACACATATTTTTAAACCGCCAAAGGTTTATGCGAGAAAAAAAAATAAACTTCGAACGTGATTTCTAAATGTACATATAATAGCCCAATTTATTGTCTGTGAGTGAGAAGAGAATCATTTTTCTGTTGATACAAACCAA
>CADAOD010000024.1:0-955 GCA_902789415.1 uncultured Prevotellaceae bacterium | reverse complement strand
TCAGGATGATTGTTATCTCGAATCTACTCTCCATATAGGGTTATGTTTTGATATAGTTGTGCAAGTATTTTTGTGAAATCACTTACCTCCCCTATATACCCCTGCAAAGCAGATGGTACCATAGCTGTCGCGGATAAAGTAGAAGAAGGGGCGATTGGCACGAAAAACGACTTTATCAGGATTAGCAGACTCTCCCACAGTGATTAGTGCAGAAGTAGTAACAGCCTCTACGTGAGTGCCTTCTTCATCTAGATCGAATTCTATGTCCTGTTTAATATTCTCTAGCGCAATAGGCTCAGTCAGTAAAGATAGCTGCTAGCCCCATAGCTTTAAGAACAGGATTAAAATCAATCTGTGATTTTGATCTGAATTTGGGGAAGCTAACCTCTATAACACCATATTCCATAAGAGTCTTAATGCTGTTATTGTATTTCTCCATCGTTAGCCCATTCAGTACGTCTTCCACAGTTCTGTCCTCGTAAGGCAATAGAACATCCATGCTGAAGGAACCTATATAAGGCATGCTGAGGATGGAATAATCGGCATTCTGAGTATATCTGAGATACTCCTGTTTGTCAGATAGATACATCATGTCAACAATCGTATATTTATCTTTAGAAACATGGAATGTATCGGGCTTGGTGTGGTCAGTCCAGAATCCTTCTTTCCATGCGCCATTGAAGATCAGAGTGTTTACAAGCTCTGCAGCTCTGCTTCCAAAACCTTCTACTGGTTGGCATTTGGCAGAATAATCACGACTTATAGTTTGAAGAAAGTCTTGTTTTATATTGTGATTATTGTTATAGCGAAACAAATTTGATGTGTTTAGGGTTGCCTTATTATCTCTAGTCTTTTTGTCGATTCCCCCCATACCATGTGTTGCCATCATCATACTACTAACAGCATTCACATCATATAACTGGAAGCTATCCAATCCTAGAGTCTGCTGTATCAA
>CADAOD010000023.1 GCA_902789415.1 uncultured Prevotellaceae bacterium | reverse complement strand
AAGATAGCAGAGTTATACATCACCGCCGATAACTTGCTGAACAAGGCCTATCAGAATCACCTGAGTCGTTTGAAGTATGCCGACGAGAATGTGGTTACCAGTCGCCGAGGCGTATATAACATGGGCCGCAACATCACCTTCAAACTGGTAGTGCCCATCTCTATGTAATGCGATTGCTTATCTGGAGCAGCTCATTACTAAGTATCCTATCGACTCAATCGAAGACGGACTGGACGAGAACGACTGGGATAACTGGGTAAAACTGACCGAGAAGATTGGCGACCGCTGCCAGCTGGTAGGCGACGACCTGTTTGTGACCAATACCAAGTTCCTTGAGAAGGGTATCAAGATGGGCGCTGCTAACTCGATATTGATTAAAGTGAACCAGATTGGTTCGTTGACAGAGACCTTGGAGGCTATTGAAATGGCGCACCGACACGGCTACACCACAGTGACCTCTCACCGCTCGGGTGAAACAGAGGACACCACGATTGCCGACATCGCAGTAGCCACAAACTCTGGACAAATCAAGACTGGTTCACTTTCTCGTACCGACCGTATGGCCAAGTATAACCAGTTGATTCGTATCGAGGAGGAACTGGGTAGTACTGCTGCTTATGGTTACCAGCGACTGAAATAAACGCATTAACTTTTTGAATAAATCATTTATAATAAAACAAAGAAATGCAGATAAGCTGTGAAGCTTGTCTGCATTGTTATTTAAATATAATCTATTGAATAAAAGATTATTGCGCGTCTTCGAGAAAGTGTAGCTCTGCCTCTAACATCTCCAGTTTTTGCATACGGAATCCTGCCTCGCGGGCAATCTCTATGGGACGTGTGTAGAGATAGTATATCTCCATTTTACGGTGGAAATCGTAGTCCAAACGCATGGATGGCGAATAGGGTGTCATCGCATCGGTAGTCTCTATCATCTTGTCGACAAACGCCTCGTCAAGGTTCTTTACGCCTAAGTGCTGGGCTGCATTTACTACCTCCATCATCTGCTCGCGAATAAGTTGACGGGTTGCCTTGTTCTTCAGCAACTGGTCGGTCTGTGTATGCAAAGCCACAGTCATACCGTTGAACGGCATATTCCATACGGCCTTTTTCCATCGTGCCTCATGGTATTCTACTAATCCCGTCTCAATATTGGCCGCACGGAACTCATCAACTACCGTCTGCATCAGTGCCTCGTCATGGCAAGAGTAGTTGGCCAGATTAATGCTGCCATAGCACTGATGGTTAACAATACCTGGTTCGGTCTTGGCTGAACAGATAAAGGCTAGTCCTGCAGCCAACTGCACATCGGGAAACATCTTCTGAACATCCTCCTCTACACCAATACCGTTCTGGATAAGTACCACCAGTGTGTGGGAGTGGAGTAATGGTGGCAGCAACGACTGCAGTTTGCTGTTGTTGACCGACTTAAGGCATACGAGCACCACGTCGCACTGCGGCATGTCGGCTGTATGCTGATAGGCGTTTACATCAGTCAGATGAAACGAGCCATTGCAAGAGTCTACCTGCAGGCCATGTTGTTTTACATACTCATAATCGCTGCGCAGTAGGAAATGAACTTCCTGACCTGCATAAGCCAATTTGGCTCCATAATATCCGCCAATGGCACCTGTGCCGATAACTCCGTATCTCATATTAATAAACTTATTAATTACTAATTTGTGTGCAAAGGTAACGTTTTTTCATCATTATATGGTAACTTAACAACAAAAAAATATAAATTAAGAGCCAAAATAAACTGCTTTTGAATTTATTTTGTATATTTGCCGCACAAAAACCAATTAAGCAAAAGTTACATCAACAATTTAATGATAAAAGCATGAAGAAAACTATTTTGTGCCTTATGGCAATGATGGGTATAATGACAGTTAATGCCCAGCAGAAAGTAGAAAGCGATGCTCAGGCCGCCATTAACAACATTATGACGCGTACCAGCATCAGAGCGTACACCAACGAGCCTGTATCGAACGCAGATATCGAAACGATGCTGCGTG
Organism: uncultured Prevotellaceae bacterium; assembly: GCA_902789415.1. Classification (GTDB taxonomy): domain Bacteria; phylum Bacteroidota; class Bacteroidia; order Bacteroidales; family Bacteroidaceae; genus Prevotella. Next base: position 34,288 of record CADAOD010000023.1, on the reverse strand, counting down.
CAGGTATGGCTGCACCTACAGCCGTTAATCGTCAGCCTTGGCACTTTGTTGCTGTTACCGATAAGGCAAAGTTGGCAGAACTGGCTGGTAGTAGAGGTGGTATGGTTAAGCAGGCAGGTGTAACCATCGTGGTTTGTGGTAATCTTAACAAGGCGCTGCAGGGACCGGCCCAGGCTTTCTGGATTCAGGACTGTTCGGCTGCTACCGAGAATATTCTGTTGGCTGCCAATGCGCTTGGCCTTGGTGCCGTGTGGACAGGCTGTTACCCAATTGATAACCGTGTAGCTGAGGTTTCGAAGGTGCTAAAGTTGCCTGAGAATATGGTTCCTTTCTGCGTTATCGCTGTAGGTCATCCTGCTGAACAGCCTACACCAAAAGATAAGTGGAAGCCTGAAAACGTATCATTCAATGAGTTTGGCGGAAAAGCTACATTTGATCAGAACGAAGTACAGGTATCAGCTGCAGAAACACTCAGTGCCGAACAACTGAAAGCTAACATGGAGGAAGTGCAGGCCTATCTGAAGGACTGCGGCAGTTTTGCCGTAGCTACTGCTGATGGCACTCAGCCACGTGTACGTATCTTTGGCGTGTCGGAGATTATAGATGGTAAACTCTACATTATGACCGGTAAGGTGAAGGATGTTTACAAGCAGATTGCCAAGAACGGCAAGTTTGAGATTTGCGCCTTGAAGAAGTCGGGCTTTGAATGGATGCGCCTGAGCGGCACATTGGTAAACGACGAGACACTGAGCGTAAAGGAGGAGTTCTTGAATCGTAACGAGGGTCTGAAGTCGATGTACAAAGCCGACGACGATAATATGGCAGTGCTGCAGATTACTAATGCTACAGCCCGTTTCTGCTCGTTCGCAGCCAAAGAGCGCAAGGTTGGTTTCTAAAAGAAATCAACGTGATGTGCCAGAATATTAGTGGTGATTAATTAGTGGCGCCTGAGAGGTTTCCTCTTGGGCGCTGCTTTTTTTGGTGCGGCTGGTGGGGCAGGGAAATCTTTGGTAACGGTGGCCTTCAGAATACGGATATCCTCTAAGGGGCGATCGTTCTTATCTACGGCCACACCTTGGATAGCTTCGACTACATCCAAACCCTCGACTATCTCGCCAAACACGGTGTACTGACCATCTAAGTGTGGGGTTCCACCGATGGTTTTATATACCTCACGCATCTCGGGGGTAAGTTTTACCTCGCCATTGGTAATCGAGTCGAGCTTTGTCTGGGTGTAATCCAATCGGCGATCGTCGTAAATCTTACCCCATACGATATAGAACTGACTGGCCCCCGAACGGCGCTCGGGATTTTTTTTGTCGCCCTCGCGCGCTGCTGCTACTACACCACGGCGATGGAATATTTTGGGCAGACGGAATTCTGCCTCGGTGGTATAATCGTAATCGCCCATACCTAACAACTGCCCGGGTTTGGCTTTCTTACTAAAAATGTCGCCCGTCTGAATCATAAAATCCTTAATCACGCGATGGAAAAGCAACGAATCGTACGAGCCCATTTTGGTAAGCTTCAAGAAGTTGTCGCGGTGCTGTGGTGTCTCGTCGTAAAGGGCGATACGGATGTTACCCTTGGTGGTTTCGAAGAGTACTTCGGTACTGGTTGTTTGTGCATTTAATGTTGCCGATGCCAGGCAAAAGGCGAATGCAAATGTGAGTAATCGTTTCATATTGACTGTTTTTTGGGTGTAAAAGTAACAAAAAGTAACGAATAATGCGAAAAATTAGCGTATTTTTTTGCATAATGCGTATAAATTCTTATCTTTGCATCCGATTTTGTAGAAATATCAAACATAACAGATAAACTTAAATTAACGTGATGAAAACTAGAAAATTAATTTTGGCTGCTGGGCTCCTGATGGTGGGGCTTAGTTCGCATGCCGAAGAAGGTCCGCTGTGGATGCGGTACACTGCCATCTCGCCCGATGGTAAAACGATTGCCTTTTCGTATAAAGGTGATGTATATACAGTAGCTGCCACTGGTGGACAGGCTCGACAACTTACCACCAATGCGGCCTACGATGCTTGTCCGGTATGGAGCCCCGATGGTACCAAACTGGCTTTTGCGTCGAGTCGTGAGGGTAGCATGGATGTATATGTGATGGATGCTCAGGGCAGTGAGCCTGTGAGACTGACCACTAATAGTACCAACGAGGTGCCTATGGTGTGGCGAGATAACGAACACGTGCTGTTCTCGGCTTCGTGGATGCCATCGGCACAGTCGATTCTGTTCCCTGGCGAGAATCAGGTGTACGAGGTGAGCATCAAGGGCGGTCGTCCTCGCATGTTCTCAACTCTGCCAATGGAGGATATCAGTTTTGCCAAGGATGGTCGTATGCTGTATCACGATTATAAGGGGTACGAGGATCCTTTCCGTAAGCACCATCAGAGTCCTATCTGTCGCGACATCTGGTTGGTGCAGGATGGGCACTACAGCCGACTGACCGACTTTAAGGGTGAGGACCGAACACCACGCTGGGCCGATGCCAACTCGTATTATTACACCAGCGAAGAAGATGGTACCTTTAATGTGTATCGCCGAAATATCGACGGCACAGGTAAAAAGCAGCTCTCGCACCACACAATGAATCCCGTACGCTATCTCACCGTAAGCAACGAGGGTACACTCTGCTACAGTCAGAATGGCGAGATTTATACCTTGAAGGAAGGTTCTGAGCCACAGAAGGTAAAGGTAACTATTACCGGCGACCGTCAGGATAAGGACCTGATTCGTCAGCTCCGTTCGAGTGGTGTAACCGAGATCAGTCTTTCGCCCGATGCCAAAGAGGTGGCCTTTATTCTGCGTGGCGATATCTTTGTGACATCGGTTGAGTATAAGACAACCATGCAGATTACCAATACACCACAGCAGGAGCGCAGTGTGGATTTTGCACCTGATGGTCGCAGTCTGGTTTACTGTGCAGAGCGTGGTGGCGTATGGCAGATATATCAGACCAAACTGAAGAATAAGAACGAGAAACTCTTTACTTACGCTACCTCCCTGCAAGAGGAGCGTCTGACTAACAGCAACGAGACATCGCTGCAGCCAAAGTACAGTCCTGATGGCAAAGAGGTAGCTTACTTCAAGAACCGTTCGGAGCTGTGCGTGATTAACCTGAAGACCGGACTGGAGCGCACTGTGCTTGATGGTAAGTACAACTTCTCGTACCGCGATGGCGACCTTTGGTTTGAGTGGAGTCCCGACAGCAAGTGGCTGTTGGCCAGCTATATTGGTACCGGCGGTTGGAACAGTAGCGATATCGCTCTAGTAAACGCTAACGGTAATGGCGAGGTACACAACCTGACTGAGAGTGGCTACAACGAAGGTTCGGCCCGTTGGGTGCTTGGTGGTAAGGCCATGCTGTTTGAGAGTGATCGAGCCGGTTATCGCAGTCATGGTAGCTGGGGAGCCGAGTCTGACTACTACGTGATGTTCTTCGATGTAGATGCTTACGACCGCTTTACCATGAGTAAGGAGGATAAGGAAATTCTGGAAGAGGCTGAGAAGGAGGCTAAGAAGAATGAAAAGGCTGACGATAAGGATGCTAAGAAGAAAAAAGACAGTAAGAAGAAAACTGCCGAGAAGCCAAAGACCGAGAAGCTGCTGTCATTCGACTTAGAAAACTGTCGCGATCGCATTGTGCGCGTAACTGATAATTCAGCTCGTATGGGCGACGCTGTACTGAAAGGCGACACATTGTATTATCAGGCCTCGTTCGAAGGTGGCAGAGACCTGTGGGTACACTACCTGCGCGAGGATAAGACCGAGCTGCTGATAAAGGGTGTTGGCGGCGGCGCTATGCAGCCCGACAAGAAGTTTAATAACCTGTTCCTGGTATCGCGTGGTGGTATCAAGAAGTTGGATCTCGGTAAGAAATCTACCAAGAACATTGACTTCGAGACCGTATTTAACTATCGTCCTTACGAGGAGCGTGCCTACTTGTTCGACCACATCTGGCGCCAGGTTAAGGATAAGTTCTATGTAGAGAATCTGCACAATGTAGATTGGGAAGGCTATCGTGATAACTATCGCCGTTTCCTGCCATATATCAATAATGAGTACGACTTCAGGGATATGCTGAGCGAGATGTTGGGCGAGCTGAATGCATCGCACACTGGTGCCCGTTATTATCCTGATGGTGCAACACTCAGCACTGCAGCATTAGGTGTGTTTATCGACCAGAACTATCAGGGCGACGGACTGCGTATCGAAGAGATTATCAAGCGCTCGCCATTGGCCCAGAAGAAGACAGGTGTGGTAGCCGGATGCGTGATTGAGGCTATCGACGGTGTAGCCATCAAGGCTAACGACGATTATTTCCCATTGCTGGATGGTAAGGCTGGAAAGCGCGTGCGCTTGACCATTCTGAATCCTTCAACCGGAAAGCGTAACGACGTGACTATCAAGGCTATCAGTCGCAGTGTACAGAATGAACTGCTGTATAAGCGTTGGGTTGACCGTCAGCGTGAGATGACCGACAGTCTCTCGGATGGCAAGCTGGCCTACGTGCATGTAAAGGCTATGGACAGTCCCAGCTTCCGTACGGTTTACCGTGAGCTGCTGAGCGACAAGAACCGCAATCGTGTGGCTGCTGTAGTTGACGAGCGACATAACGGTGGTGGTTGGTTACACGACGATTTGTGCACCCTGCTGAGCGGTAAGAAGTATCAGGAGTTTGTGCCTCATGGCAAGTATGTAGGCTCCGATCCTTATAATAAGTGGCTGAAGCCATCGTGCGTACTGATTTGCGAGGATGACTACAGTAACGGACACGGTTTCCCTTGGGTATATAAAGAACTGAAGATTGGTAAACTGATTGGAGCACCTGTAGCAGGAACAATGACTGCTGTTTGGTGGGAGACACTGCAGAACGGAATGATTTTCGGTATTCCTCAGGTAGGCTGTCGCGATATGCGTGGCGTATTTGGCGAGAACACTACACTGAATCCTGATATCGAGGTGTATAACACACCCGAGGATTACATCAACGGTCGCGACCGTCAGTTGGAGCGTGCTGTAAAGGAAATGCTCCGTTAAAAATACTTGGTGATATTGGCGTTCTTGAAGTTGTTCATCTCATTCATCATCCGAACGGCTGAATCAACTATCGGGAATGCACAGAGAGCACCAGTGCCTTCGCCTAATCGCAAACCCAGATGCAGCAGTGCATCGGCACCCATGGCATGGAGCATGCGCTGGTGCCCGCTCTCATCACCACAATGCGTAAAAATCATGTAGTCCTGTGCGGCAGGATATAACTGAATAGCAGCTAGCGCACAGGCCGTCATAATAAAGCCGTCGATGAGTATCACCAGATGCTTCTCGGCGGCTTTTAGCATGGCACCTATAGCCGCAACCATCTCGTATCCGCCGAAGTAGCTTAACGGCTCGCCATGAAAGTGGCGAACTGCTTCACTAAGCACCTCGTATTTGTGGCTGATGCCTGTGGTGTCGAGACCAGCACCAGCACCTATGCAATCGGCTAAGGGAATGCCAGTAAACTGGTGCATCCAAATGCTGGAGGGTGAGGTATTGGCTATACCCATCTCGCCGATACTGAGCACTTGGCAGCCTTCGGCGATACAGTCGGCCACCAAATCGCAACCTATCTGGATGGCCCGATCGAACTCTTCTTCGGTCATCGCAGCTTCGTACAGAAAGTTGCGTGTGCCTCGGGCTATCTTGCGGTCGATGATACCATCGATACCTGCCAGATCGTAATCCACACCCACGTCAACAATACGAAGTTTAAAACCATGCTGGCGGCAAAACATATTTACGCCGCCACCGCCATGGGTAAAGTTTATCATTTGCTGCCAGGTAACACAGCGTGGCGATACACTCACACCCTCGCGCTCAATACCATGATCGCCACCCAATAACAAGTGACAAGGGTGGGCGAGTGAGGGCTCTAATGTCTGTTGGATCAAGCAGATCTGAAGGGCCAGATCCTCCAGTCTGCCCAACGAACCTTTGGGTTTATTCAGGTTGTCTATCTTAGCCTGAATCTGTGGGGCCAGGCTTTTATCTACGGGATGTATTGCGAATTGTTTCATTTATTTTATTTTTACGGGGATTCCCGAAATCATGAGTATCACCTCGTCGGCTTTCTGGGCGATGTATTGGTTCATCCAGCCCTGCAGGTCGGTAAAGCGCCGTTGCAGTTGGCTGGTGCTCACGCCACCCAGTCCTATCTCATTGGTTACGAAAATGTAGGTGGCATCGGGAGCGGTGAATTGGTCGAATTCTTGTTTCGCTGCTGTTAGGATTGTGTCGATGTCGGTGGTTTCTGTCGAAATCCAGTTCGTCAGCCACAGCGTCACGCAATCAATCACCACCACGCGGCCCGTCAGGTCGTGTTTCGAAAGATATTTCTCTTCCTCGATATTCGTCCACTCCGGACCGCGACGCTCCTGGTGCTTCTGCACTCTGGCGCGAAACTCCTCGTCCCAGATATGTGCCGTGGCCAGATAGACGGGGTTAGGGCTCAGTTGCAGCGCCAGCTCTTCGGCCTTGGTGCTCTTGCCAGAGCGTTGACCGCCTGTAATCAATATAATTCTTTTCATTGCGTACAAACTACTAAATAAACACTTAACTCAACTAACAGGCAAACGGCACCACAGCAGTCGCCGGTATAGCCGTGAATTTTGCGCCAGATGAGCAGATAGAGAAAATACATCACGAGTGCAGGTATAAAGATAATCAGATCCCAGCGCATACCTGTGTACCAGATGTAAGCTACCATAGGTAATAGGCCTTGGATGGCTAAGCTGATACCCGCCTGCCAATTGATTTTACGATAAATGGTACGGGCTTTAGCCTCTTCCTCGCGTCGGGCATAAGGCATCATGGTAACGAGTTGCGAAGTAACCATTTTGGCGTATGGATCGGCAGCCAATATAGTGAGTGCTGCCAATGCGGGAGGCATGGCGAACAAGGCAGCAAATAGCAATAACTCGTAGCAAATCAAACCGATAACACCATAGGTGCCGATATGCGAATCTTTCATGATAGCCAGTATGCGCTCGCGGTTATTACCGCCACCACCAAAGCCATCCAGAAAGTCGGCCAGGCCGTCTTCGTGCAGCGCGCCAGTTATCAGCAGTCGCACCACAATAGCCAGTATCACAGCCACCATGTAAGGCAGATACCAGCTACCAAAATACAGTGTGGCAGCCATAGCAGCACCTGTAATCCAGCCTGCTAAAGGCCAGTGTTCTACTACTGTTTGATAACACTCCTTGGGTGGCTGGTGTAGTCGCCAGAACGGCAGTCGGGTAAAAAATATCAGCGCAGCCCAAATACGGTCGTACCAATGCGTCTGATCGATGTTTATTTGCATAATTTTCGTTTTTGAGGGCAAAGATACGAAAACTTTTTGTACTTTTGCCGACAGAAATAAAAAAAATAGCATCGTGTTCATAAACCCCATATCACTACTTGTAGGTTGGTTGGCCGATTTGGTATTAGGCGACCCAGAGAAGTTGCCACATCCCATTGTGTGGTTCGGACGGATGATTGCCTTTGGCGAGAAGCGACTGAATCATGGTGCCCATCGTAAACTAAAGGGCGCCATCATGGCTATCGGACTGATAGTAGCGGTATTTGCCGGCACATGGCTTATCCGCAAATCATGTTCAATGGTCAATGGTCCGTGTTCAATGATCTTCGATGCCATCATCGTGTTCTATTGCTTGGCGGGGACGACGTTGATACGCGAGGTGCGACAGGTATTTTTGGCGCTCGACCGTTCGCTTGATGAGGGGAGGGCGCAGGTGGCCCGTATTGTAGGTCGCGATACATCTGAACTTACTGCACAAGAGGTGCGAACAGCAGCACTCGAAACGCTTGCCGAGAACCTGAGCGATGGAGTGATTGCACCGTTGTTTTGGTTGATGCTTTTAGGTACACCAGGCATGTTGGCTTATAAGATGGTGAACACGCTCGACTCGATGATTGGCTACCATAGCGAACGCTATCTACAGTTTGGCTGCTGGGCTGCCCGTATCGATGATGTGGCTAATTTCATCCCTGCGCGCTTAACAGCATTACTGATGGTTATTTGGTGCCCAAAGCGCCTTGGTTTCGTGCGCAAATACGGTTGCTGTCACGCTTCGCCTAATAGCGGTTATCCTGAGGCCGCGCTTGCCAGCATACTGAATTGCAGATTTGGTGGACCGCACAAGTATTTTGGCGAGGTGTTCTGTAAACCTTATATCGGTGTTAACGAGAGAGAACTCACTACAACAGATATGAAAACAGCTGTACGAATTAATCGCACAGCTGAAATCATCATGGTTGTTATCGTGTTAGCCAGTAGTCTTGTTAGCCTACTTTAATCTCGATAGTCTTACTCAGTTTTCTGCTCTTATCAGTTACCTTCAAGATAGCTGTTCCTGGCTGCTTGGCACCACGAACAATCACTACCAACTGACCCTTAAACAGTTTCATGGTTGGCTCCTTAAATGACTCCAGACTTGTGGCGTCGCCATTACATACAGCCTCGAAGGTGCCGGCACCTGTTACCTCGAATGTAAGCTGGTCGTCGGCTTCGGCAATCATGATGCCATTCTTATCGGTGAGCGATACGGTAACAAATGCCAAGTCGTCGCCATCAGCCTTCAGGCATGGCGCATCGTGCTGGGTCCAAACATCACAAGCGATGGCCGATGGTTTGCCAGCTGTACGGATGGTCTGCTCGCCAGCCTTGTTGCCTTGGGCGTCGTAAACTACCACTTTTACCTCGCCTGGCTTGTACACAACATTGTTCCAACGCAGACGATAACGATCCAAACGCTCGGCTGGATTCTTGGTTATCTTGCCCTGACTCTTGCCATTCACAAAGAGTTCGCCGGTAGGATAATCGGTGTAGCAATATACTGGTGTTACCTTGCCAACGCGCTCCTTACCAAAGCTCCAGTGAGGCAGCAGATGGATGGTATGCTCATCCTTGTTCCACTTAGAACGATACAGGAAATAACGATCCTTTGGCAGACCGGCCAAATCACAGATACCAAAATAGCTGCTGCGCGAAGGCCAATACTCATCGTATGGGGTAGGTTCTCCCAAGTAGTCGTAACCGGTCCACACAAACTCGCCAATCACCCAAGGCAGATCGTCCTGCATCACCCAATCGTCGTCGGGCAGATTACTCCACGAGCAATGCTCCACATCGTAGGCCGAACACTGTCCATCTTCCTTCAGTACAGCTCCTGGGATATAACCAGGCGACCATGAAGCGTACTGCGAGTTGTCCTTAATCTCAACGGGGAACTTATACACGCCGCGACTGCTCACGGTTGAAGCCGTTTCGGAACCTAACAGGAATCCCTGTGGCAGTTTGTTGAAGGTGGGTATGTATCTGGGCAAACGGTAGTTGTAGCCAGGCACATCCATCACGGCAGCATAGCCGTAATCTACAGCTGCATCAACGCGGTCCAAACCCTGTGTAACGGGGCGTGAGGGGTCGAGCTGATGACACAGGTCCTGCATAGCCTTCGACATCTTCGGGCCCTTTTCTTTATCGCCCTGTTCGGGTATCTCGTTACCGATACTCCACATCACAATGCTGGGGTGATTGCGGTTGGCCAGAACCAGATTGGTGATATCCTTCTCCCACCAATCGTTATAGAAACGAGCATAGCCGTTCTTGCACTTAGGATATACCCACATGTCGAAACTCTCGGCCATTACCATCATTCCTAACGAGTCGCAGATATCCATCTGCATCTGACTGGGCATATTGTGTGATGTACGGATGGCATCGCAACCCATAGCCTTCATCATCTTAATCTGACGGATAAGGGCACTCTTGTTGATAGCAGCACCCAGTGGACCAAGGTCGTGATGCAGGCAAACACCTTTGATTTTGCGCGATACACCATTCAGCTGGAAACCGCCTTCCTTTGAACATTTGATGGTGCGGATACCAAACTTCTGTGTTACCTCATCCAGCAGTTCGCCACTCTGCGAGTATTTAATTCGGGCGGTATATAAATAAGGTGACTCAGGGCTCCACAACTTTGGCTGGTTAACGGTAATAGCCATTTGCGCGATACCCTCGTTATTCAGATCGTCGCTACAGCCGCTAGCCACAACTTTACCTGTGGCATCGCAAATATCCACATCGAATTTCAAGCCGCCATCCAGCGCACTGCCGATACCTACATTGATATCAAGCACAGCCTGATTGGCACTCAGCTCACGGGTGCGGATATACGTTTTCCAAGGATCAATCCATCCATATTTTGTAAGTACCAGTTTTACAGGACGGTAGATACCTGCGCCAGGATACCAGCGACTGCTCTCTTCTACGTTCTGTAAATCTACCTCCAACAGGTTGTCGCCTGTTTGTATAAATGGCGTGATATCCACACGGAAGGTATTATAGCCATAGGCCCAGTAGCCCGCCTGCATACCATTGATGCTTACGGTTGGTTCTGACATTGCGCCATCGAATACCAACATGGCGTGCTTATAACCTTCGGGGATGGTGATGGTTCGTTTATAATGTCCCTCGCCAATCCAAGGCAGGGCACCCGAACGCCCACTCTTTTCGGTAGCTTCGGTCTCGCCGTTCTGTTCGATGGCTACCTTCTGCAGGTCCCATTTCTTATCAAACGGTCCGGCAATGGCCCAATCGTGGGGCACACTTACGGTTTTCCAATCGGTTTTGTTTTGTGAGAAGAGCCAATTGTCGCTCAAAGTAATCTCCTGACGCTGTTGGGCCAGCAACGATAAAGGAGCTGCCAAAAGCACTGTAATTATTCCTTTTTTCATTTCAATTTGTTATTAGTAATCATAATTTTGCTGCAAATTTAATAATAATTTTCTGAATTAGTTGGCTATTTGATAGTTTATTTGTATTTTTGCGGCTAAATTTAGGATTTTAAATAATAATAGAGATATGAAACACCAGTTACGCAGCGCAGTCTGCACTGAAGGACGTAGAATGGCTGGAGCCCGCGCATTGTGGGTGGCCACGGGTATGAAACACGAGCAGTTTGGCAAGCCAATTATTGCTATCGTGAACTCGTTTACCCAGTTTGTGCCCGGTCATACACATCTTCATGAGATAGGTCAGATTGTGCGTGAGGAGATCGAAAAGATGGGCTGCTATGCTGCCGAATTCAATACGATTGCTATCGATGATGGTATTGCAATGGGGCATGATGGTATGCTGTACTCGTTGCCCAGTCGTGATATTATTGCCGACAGTGTAGAGTATATGGTGAACGCCCATAAGGCCGATGCTATGATTTGCATATCAAACTGCGATAAGGTTACACCAGGTATGTTGATGGCATCTATGCGACTGAATATTCCTACGGTGTTTTGTAGTGGTGGCCCCATGGAGGCAGGTAAGTGGCGCGGCGAGAATGCCGACCTGATTACTGCGATGGTAAAGGGTGCCGACCCCAGTGTGACCGATGAGGAGATTAAGGAGATTGAGCAGTGTGCTTGTCCTGGTTGCGGTAGTTGCTCGGGTATGTTTACTGCCAACTCTATGAACTCGTTGACCGAGGCTATCGGACTCTCGCTGCCTGGTAACGGAACTATTCTGGCTACCCATACTAATCGTATCGAGTTGTTTAAGGCTGCTGCCCGTCAGGTGGTAAAGAACGCCTTTGCCTATTATGAGGATGGCGATGAGAGCGTATTGCCACGTAATATTGCAACCCGCAAGGCCTTTATGAATGCAATGGCTTTGGATATCGCTATGGGTGGTAGTACCAATACGGTGCTGCACTTGTTGGCTGTAGCTCAGGAGGCTGGTGCCGACTTCACCATGAAAGATATCGACGCATTGAGCCGCAAGGTGCCTTGCTTGTGTAAACTGGCTCCTAACACCCAGAAGTACTCGGTGCAGGAATGCGGTCGTGCTGGTGGTATTCTTGGTATTTTGAACGAACTGAATAAGGGTGGCCTGATTGATGGTAGTGCGCCACGTGTTGACGGACTGACATTGAGCGAGGCCATGCAGAAATATAGTATTGTGGATGGTGCTGTAGATGCCGAAGCTAATCGCATCTATCAAACGGCACCTGGTAACCGCTTCTCAACCAAGATGGGATCGCAGAGCGAGGAGTGGGGCACACTTGATACCGATCGTGCTGGTGGTTGTATTCGCGACTTAGAGCATGCTTACACCAAGGATGGCGGACTGGCTGTATTGTTTGGTAACATTGCCCAGGACGGTTGCGTAGTAAAAACTGCTGGTGTTGATGAGAGCCTGTGGCACTTCGAGGGTCCTGCTGTGGTATTCGATTCGCAGGAGGATGCTTGCGAGGGCATTCTTGGTGGTAAGGTTAAGAGTGGCGACTGCGTGGTGATTACTCACGAGGGCCCAAAGGGAGGTCCTGGTATGCAGGAGATGCTGTATCCTACCAGCTATATTAAGAGTATGCACTTAGGTAAGGAGTGCGCGCTGATTACCGACGGCCGTTTCTCGGGTGGTACATCTGGTTTAAGTATCGGCCATATCTCGCCCGAGGCTGCTAATGGTGGTAATATCGGTAAGGTAAAGGATGGTGATATCATCGTGATTGATATCCCAAGCCGTTCTATTAGCGTAAAGCTGAGCGACGAGGAACTGGCAGCACGCCCACAGCAGCCGCTTAAGCGTAACCGCGTGGTTAGTAAGGCATTGCGTGCATACGCTCAGAGCGTATCGAGTGCCGATAAAGGTGGTGTGAGAATCATAGATTGATTGAATATTGAAAATTGAATATTGAAAATTGATAATTCATGTTGAAAGATAGAATAACAGGAGCAAAGGCGCTGATGAGGGCGTTGAAGGCCGAGGGCGTAAAAACCATTTTTGGTTATCCCGGCGGCTCTATCATGCCTACTTACGATGCGCTCTATGACTATACACGAGGCGAAAAGAAATGTTTCGACCATATATTGGTGCGCCACGAACAAGGTGCAACCCATGCCGCTGAGGGTTATGCCCGCGTAAGTGGCGAGGTAGGTGTAGTATTGGTAACCAGCGGACCTGGTGTAACTAATACGTTAACAGGTATTGCCGATGCCATGATGGATTCTACACCAATCGTGGTGATTGCCGGACAGGTGCCAACAGGCGCACTGGGTACCGACTTCTTCCAGGAGGTCGATTTGGTAGGCGTATCACAGCCAATCTCTAAGTGGAGCTATCAGATTCGTCATGCTGAGGATGTGGCTTGGGCTGTGAGTCGTGCTTTCTATATTGCCCGTACAGGTCGCCCCGGTCCTGTGGTGCTCGACTTTACCAAGAACGCACAGGTCGAGGAAATCGACTGGGAGCCCATGAAATGCGACTTTATCCGTTCGTATGTGCCTTATCCAAAGCTGGATAACGAGGCTGTACGTAAGGCTGCCGAGTTGATTAATAATGCCAAGAAACCTTTGGCGTTGGTTGGTCAGGGCGTTGAGTTGGGTAATGCCCATAAAGAGTTGCAGGCATTCCTCGAAAAGGCCGATATCCCTGCTGGTCGCACCATGTTAGGCTTGTCGGCACTGCCTTCTAACCATCCACTAAATGTGGGCATGTTGGGTATGCACGGAAACTATGCTGTGAACCTGAAGGAGCAGGAGTGTGATGTGCTGATTGCCATCGGTATGCGCTTCAGCGATCGTGTAACTGGTAACCTGAAAACTTACGCCAAACAGGCTAAGATTATCCATCTGGATATCGACCGTAGCGAGATAGATAAGAACGTAAAGACCGATGTAGCTGTGGTAGCCGACTGTAAGGAATCGTTACCTGCACTTACAGCACTCGTTAATGCAAATAATCATCAGAAGTGGCGCGACTCGTTTAAGGAGTTGGATGCCAAGGAACGCGAAAAGGTTATCGAGCCAGCCATCCATCCAACCGAGGGTCCATTGAAGATGGGCGAGGTGGTGAATGTGGTAGCCGAGATGGCTCCAGACGATACCGTTTTGGTTACGGATGTTGGTCAGAACCAGTTGTTTGCAACACGTTACTTCAAGTATCACCATAAGCGCAGTTTGTGTACCAGCGGTGGTTTGGGAACCATGGGCTACGGTTTGCCCGCAGCCATTGGTGCTACCTTTGCCGATGCAAACCGTACGGTATGCTGCTTTATGGGCGATGGTGGATTCCAAATGAATATCCAGGAGTTGGGTACCATTATGGAACAGCAAAAGCCTGTAAAGATGATTGTTATGAATAATCACTATTTAGGTAACGTGCGCCAGTGGCAGGATATGTTCTGGATGCGCCGTAAATCGTTCACCAAGATGATGAACCCTAACTACGAGCTTATTGCCCAGGGTTATGGTATTAACTATGCGGCTGTGGTTGATCGTAAGGACCTGCCCGGACTTGTAAAGAAAATGCTCACTACCGATGGACCATTCCTGTTGGAGTGTGCCATTATGGAAGAGGATAATGTGCTGCCAATGACACCTCCGGGTATGGATGTTGACAAAATGCAGCTTGAGATTTAGCCAATTGACAATTGAAAATTGATAATTGAAAATTGAAGATGGAAAATAAGAAGAAATTATATACACTGCTGGTTTACTCGGAGAACGTAGCTGGTATTCTCAATCAGATTACTGCTGTGTTCACCCGTCGCCAGGTAAATATCGAGAGCTTGAATGTATCGGCCTCGAGTATTCCTGGCGTACATAAGTACACCATCACCGCCTGGAGCGATGAGGATCAGATAGTAAAGATTACCCGACAGATTGAGAAGAAGATAGATGTGGTAAAGGCCAATTACTTTACCGACGAACAGTTGTTTATCCGCGAGTCGGGACTATACAAGCTGTCAACCCCGATGGTTCTCGAGAATCCTGAGATATCGCGTACCATCCGTAGGTTCCAGGCCAGCATAATCGAGGTGAATCCCACCTATACCATCGTGCAGATGCATGGTGTAACTGAGGATATTATTTCGTTGTTCCGCGCACTCGACACGTTTGGTTGTGTGCTGCAGTACACCCGTAGCGGGCGTATTGCCGTTACCCGTGGTATGCAGGAGCAGGTTAGTGAATTTTTAGAGTCGAGACAGGAGAATGGATAAAGTTGGAAGTTATGAATTTTTAGCTGAGCCTTTTCACTGCGATTTTTCTCAGCGATTGTTTATGGGCCATATGGGCAACCACATGCTGAATGCAGCCGATTATCACTCTTCGGCACGTGGTTTTGGCATGAAATATCTTATGACCATCAAGCGCTCGTGGGTACTCTCACGTTTGGCTATCGAGATGGACGAGATGCCACAGATGTACACTAAGTTTAATGTTGAGACATGGGTTGAGAGCGCCATGCGTTACTTTACCAGTCGTAATTTCCGTGTAGTAGGCCAGGATGGTAAGGTGTATGGCTACGGACGTAGTATCTGGGCCATGATTGATACCGAATCACGCCAGCCAACCGATATCTTTGCGATTGATAATGGTGCCATCAACAATTGGATTGTAACCGATAAGGAATGCCCCATTGACAAGGGTGGACGTGTGAAGATGGACGACAGCGCCCAGTTGGTTGGTACGGTTGAAACTAAATATAACGATGTAGATATCAATGGTCATATCAACTCCGTAAAGTATATCGAGCATGTTCTCGATCTCTGGGATCTTGACTGGTATCGTGAGCATCGTATTAAGCGTTTCGAGATAGCTTATGTGGCCGAGGCCCATCAGGGCGATACACTCTCGTTCTACCGCATGCAGACAGGCGAGAACGAATACTGTATCCGCATCTGCAAGGATGGCGATACAGAGTGCTGCCGCAGTAAAGTCGTATTTACAAAGTAAAACAATATGAAGATATCAAAATTGTTATTGGCCATGCTCCTGATAGGAGGCGTTGGCGTAAAGGCTCAGCCTGCATTGCAGGATTTTGATGCCAAGTATGCGACTGAATTAGTGAAACCGGGTACCGTTGCTCCCGACTTTAAGATGAAAACGCCCGAAGGCAAGAACTTCCAGTTTGCCAAGTGGGCCAAGGGTAAAACTGTAGTGCTTGATTTCTGGGCATCGTGGTGCCCCGATTGTCGTAAGGATGCCCCCGAGGTGGTTCGCTTATACAATGATTATCACAAGTATGGTATCGAGTTCTTAGGTGTCTCGATGGATACCGACGTTGAAGCGTGGAAGAAAGCCATCGAGAAGTTCGGCATCAAATATCCCCAGGTAAGCGAGCTGAAGAAGTTTAAGGAGACTGCCATCTCTAAGGCTTATGGTGTTAACTGGATTCCATCAATGGTGGTTATTGGTCCCGATGGACAGGTGAAGCTTTCAACCGTGCTTACTTATAAGGTAGATAAATATCTGAAGGAATTGACCACAGGTGCCTATAAAGGTTCTGGTAAGGGCGAAACGGTATTTATTGATGGCGATCACGGAAAACTAAAGGGTATTATTCAGAAGCCCGAGCTGAAGCAGGGCGAGAAATGTCCGATGGTAATCTTCTGTCATGGCTTCAGTGGTCGAAAAGATGGTCCGATGTTCGAACTCATCGCCGATACATTGCAGGCTCATGGTATAGCCAGCATCCGTTTCGACTTTAACGGTCATGGTGAGAGCGAGGGCGAGTTTAAGGATATGACTGTGCCCAACGAGATTGTGGATGCCAAGAAAGTAGTAGAATACGTGCTCGATCTTAAGTATGTTAGTTCGTTGGCTATCGTAGGTCACTCGCAGGGTGGTGTTGTAGCTGCTATGACAGCTGGACAGTTGAGCGAAGAGTTGGGTGTGCCCGCCTTTAAGGCTGTAGCCCTGATGGCACCTGCAGCTGTGTTGCGCGAGGATGCTATCCGAGGCAACACCATGGGTAAGCAGTACGATCCATTCGATCCAGGTGAATATGTTGAGCTTTGGGGCGGCTTGAAGCTTGGTGCCAAGTATATCCGCACAGCATTCAACTTGCCTATTTACGAGACTGCTGCCAAATATCAGGGCAATGCGATTATTGTTCATGGCAATGCCGACCGCGTGGTGCCTTACACCTATGGTGAGCGTTTCCACCAGATTTGGCCAAAAAGCCAGCTCGTAATTCAGGAGTATTTCGATCATGGATTCTCGCAGAACATCTATCGCAGTACCGATATCGTTGCTGAATACCTCATCAAACAACTCAAATAAAAAACAAAAAAGGTTAGCAATTCGCTAACCTTTTTTTTCGTGATTCGGTTGGGGCTCGAACCCAAGACCTACTGCTTAGAAGGCAGTTGCTCTATCCAGCTGAGCTACCGAACCAGCCTTTTGGATGACTCCTTGTGGAGAAATCGGCTGCAAAGGTAGTTATTTTTTTCGAACCTACCAAACTTTTACCTGAAATCTTTGCAAAGTTTATCAGTAAACTACTTCTTAGCAGGCTTCCAGTTGCCGTAGATGATTCTTCCGTAGGGCGAATTCTTGGCTAACTGCACACCTACATAGCTTGAGAATCCACCAACATAAAAGTCCTGATAGTGGTAGTTCACGCTGTCAATCTCCACACTTTTACAGCTGTCGTTATTAAGCTCGATACTCTTGGCACGCTCCTCGAACGAGATATAAGCAGAGTCGGGGATACCCTTGTAGAAATAAACTATCAGCGTATCGCGAAACTGTCCGCCCTCCAGATACTCACCAGGCTTATGCTCCTTAATGCGGAACTCCGGGAACTTCAGTCCCGTATCTCTGCTCACTTTGGCGGCCGTATCGTAGATACCTTTACGATTCTCCGGATTGACCATGTGGTTTCTCGCTCCCTGCGCGCCTGCAATCGACGTGAGAGTGATGGTAATTAGAATAATAACAATGCAGATAGCGATGACTGCATAACCCCATAAAAGATATTTCTTCTTCATGTTCCAAATTGGTTACTAGTTGATAAAATATGCTGCAAAAATACTAAAAAATCTGTAGTTTGCAAACTTTTTAAGCATTTTTTTATACCTTTGCAGCCGCTTATATATAAATAAGGTAATAAACTGGATGAAAAAAATAATATTAATGGCTGTCA
Organism: uncultured Prevotellaceae bacterium; assembly: GCA_902789415.1. Lineage (GTDB taxonomy): Bacteria > Bacteroidota > Bacteroidia > Bacteroidales > Bacteroidaceae > Prevotella. The sequence goes on along the minus strand of CADAOD010000023.1, from coordinate 16,305 downwards.
GTTGCGTTATGATGAGTGCCCCTATGAGTGCTCAGCGCAAACAGATTGGCGAAGCTCGAACCATACTGAAGAGTGGAAAGGATTTTGATAAGGCCGAGAAGCTGATGACCGACCTGCTGAAGGATTCTACCAATCAGCAGAACCTGCGTATCTACGATATCTGGTTGCAGTCCGTCGAGAAGCAGTATCTGGCTGTAAACGAGAAGATGTATATTAAGGAAAAGGTTGATACAACCACCTTTTTTAATTTGGCCAAGCGCATGTTTACTGTAGCCGAGCGATTGGATTCTATTGATGCCAAGCCCGATAAGAAAGGTGTTTCGCACCCCGAATATCGTAAGGATAACGCAGCCAAAATGAATGGTTATCGTCCTAATATCTATTATGGTGGCGCCCACCATCTGAAGAAAGGTGATTTCAAGACCGCATTCGAGTTCTTTGAGATGTATCTTGACTGCGAACGTCAGCCGCTTTTCGAGGGCTACGATTATATGTATAAGGACCCCAAGATGGGCGAGGTGGCTTACTGGGCTACCTATTGTGGCTATCGCTTGAACGACCCAGTACTGGTGCTGCGCCATGCTGCTACAGCCCAGCGCGACGAGCAGAAACTGGAGTACACTCTGCAGTATATGGCCGAAGCATGGGATAAACTCGACGACGACTCGATGCATATCGCTACCCTGTGGCAAGGCTTTAAGAAGTATCCCAAGTCTAACTATTTCTTCCCCCGACTGATGGATGTTTACAACAGTCGCGGCAACTACAAACTGGCCGATAGTGTGGCCAACGAGGCATTGGCTGTCGACTCGCTGAACGAGCTCTTTCTTTTTGCCAAGAGTACCGTGATGCTGAACATGAAGAAGTACGACGACTGCCTGAAGTTTAGCGATAAGTTGATAGAGATTAATCCCGAGCTGCCCGATGTGTATTACAACGCAGGTTTGGCTTGCTTGAATATAACCCAGAAGATGGATCCCCGCAAGCAGAAAAAGCAGATATTAAAGATGTACGAAAAGGCGCGCCCCTATATGGAGAACTATCGCAAAAAAGCACCCGATGAGCTTGATAAGTGGGCCCCCGCCTTGTATCGCATCTACTTTAACCTGAATATGGGTAAACAATTCGACGAAATCGATAAACTGCTCAAGAAGTAAGATAAGTAGAATTAATTAGTTAAGGAATTATAAAACGAGAGATGATTTAGGTCGTTTCTCGTTTTATTTTTGTAATTTCGCAGAATATAATATAATTTATAATCTAAAGAAATAAAACAGAAAGATTATGGCAGACAACGCTCAATTAATTGCTCAGTGCGAGGCACGGGCTAAGGAATGGCTTTCTCCAGCCTTTGATGAGGAGACACGCAAGGAAGTACAGGCAATGCTCGACAATGCTGACAAGACAGCGCTGATCGATGCTTTCTATCAGAATCTGGAGTTTGGTACAGGTGGCCTTCGTGGTATTATGGGTGCTGGTACCAACCGCATGAACAAGTACATTGTAGGTATGGCTACACAGGGTTTTGCCAACTATATTCTTAAGGCATTCCCCGGCAAGCAGAGCTCGGTTGTTGTAGGTCACGATTGCCGCAACAACGGTCGTATGTTTGCTGAGACGGTGGCTGATATCTTCTCGGCTAACGGTATTAAGGTATATCTCTTTGAGAGCCTTCGCCCAACTCCCGAGATTTCGTTCGCCATCCGTCAGCTGGGCTGTCAGGCTGGTGTAAACGTAACCGCCTCACACAATCCTCGTGAGTACAACGGATACAAGGCTTATTGGGACGATGGTGCTCAGGTGCTGGCTCCACACGATAAGGGTATCATCGACGAGGTGAACAAGGTAAAGATTGAGGACGTGAAGTTTGAAGGCAACAAGGAGCTCATCGACATCATCGGTGGTGAGATGGACTGGGATTACCTGCAGGCTGTTAAGGAGGCTATGGTCGACCAGGATGTTATCCTGCGCCAGAAGGATCTGAACATCGTTTACAGCCCAATGCACGGAACTGGTCGTGTAATCATTCCTGAGGCTCTGCGTTCATGGGGCTTCCAGAATATCCACGTAGTTCCCGAGCAGATGGTTATCGATGGTAACTTCCCCACAGTAGTTAGCCCTAACCCCGAGAATGCCGAGGCTATGACACTGGGTATGAAGTTAGGTACACGCCTGAATGCCGACCTGGTAATCGCTTCCGACCCTGATGCCGACCGTTTGGCTATCGTTTGCCGCAACGCTAAGGGCGAGTGGGAGATTCTGAACGGAAACCAGACCTGTATGATGTTCTCATGGTACATTATTGCCAACAAGAAGAAGCTTGGTCAGCTCAAGGGTAACGAGTTCCTGGTAAAGACCATCGTTACTACCGAGGTGATTGCCGAGATTGCTAAGAAGAATGGTGTGGAGTATCGCGACTGCTATACTGGCTTCAAGTGGATTGCCAACGAGATTCGTATCTCTGAGGGCGTTAAGAAGTACATCGGTGGTGGCGAGGAGAGCTTTGGATTCTTGCCATTCGATAAGGTTCGCGATAAGGATTCTCCAGCATCAATCTGCTTGATTTGTGAGATTGCTGCATGGGCTCGTGATAACGGTATGACCCTCTACGATCTGCTGATGAACATCTACAAGGAGTACGGTTTCTCTAAGGAGGTGACCATCAACGTGGTTCGTCCTGGTAAGACTGGTGCCGACGAGATTAAGCAGATGATGGCCGACTTCCGTGCTAATCCTCCAAAGGAGCTTGGTGGTAGCAAGGTTTGCCTGTGGAAGGACTATCAGAGCCTCGAGGCTAAGAAGGCCGACGGCACTGTTGAGAAGTTGAATATGCCTGACACCAGCAACGTTCTGCAGTGGTTCTGCGAGGATGGTACAAAGGTATCAGTTCGTCCTTCAGGTACCGAGCCAAAGATTAAGTTCTATACCGAGGTGAAGGATCCCAGCTTTAAGGGCGCTGCCGATTACGAGCGCTGCGTAAAGGCTGCCGAAGAGAAGATCGAGGCCTTGAAGAAGGACTTGAACCTCTAAGGTCTATACATAAAAAAAGAAAGCCCTCGCCAGTATTGGCGGGGGCTATTTTTATGCCTTTTAGTAGAATATCATCGAAAGCAGATAAGCTACTATCGTAGAGGTAAATACACTTATTAAACCAGGCATCATAAACGAGTGGTTCAACAGATATTTACCAATTACCGTAGTACCCGAACGGTCGAAGTTTACGGTAGCGATATCCGATGGGTAGTTAGGGATAAAGAAGTAACCGTAAACGGCAGGCAGTACACCCAGCAGTACCGGTCCAGGGATACCTAACTTATAAGCCAACGGCAGCATGGCTACAACCACTGCGCCCTGCGAGTTGATGAGTACCGATACCAGGAAGAATACGATGGCGATGCTCCAAGGATATTCCTTGACAATGTCGGCCAGCATCGACTGCATCTCGCTCATGTAGTTCGAGAAGTAAGTATCGGCCAACCAGGCAATACCATAGATAGCAACTACAGCCACCATACCTGATTGCCAAACTGGTCCGGCCACAGCCTTCTTGGGTTGTGCCTTACAGAAGATAATCATCAGCGCAGCAGCCGAAATCATCACAATCTGGATCACCAGGTTCATCTTCAGGTCAACCATACCATGCTCGGTAAATCCTTCGGCCACAACGCCTGCTTTAGCCAAAGCCGAAGCCGAGATGGTTACACCGCTCGCCAGTGTCAGGTCGCCAGCGTCCTTCACAGCCTTAACGGTGGGGTAAGAAGGCAGCAAGTCGGGCAGGGCAGCAAACATCACGATAACAGCCAGAGCACCCAAGAAGATGAATACGGCATTCTTAGCCGACTGTGGAATCTCCTTGTCGAGTGTAGTAGCGTTCGAACCGTAGATATACTCGCGCTGAATAGGATCGGCAATCTTCTTCTAGAACTCAGGATCCTTGTCAAGGTCCAATCCGCGATGATACGAAGCCGTAGCAGCAGCCATCAGTCCGCATAAACATGCCGGGATACTAATCATCAGCACGCGTGGAATAGTGATATCGAAGTGGTTGGCATTCGAGATAGTAACGAATGCTACAACGGCTGCAGCGATAGGCGAACAGGTGATACCCACCTGCGAGGCAATAGATGCCACACCGCAAGGGCGCTCGGGTCGTATACCCTTCTTCAGAGCGATGTCGCAGATGATAGGCATCAGCGTGTAAACCACGTGTCCGGTACCCACCAGTACCGTGAGGAAGAATGTACACAGCGGTGCAAAGAACGTGATGTGGTCGGGATGCTTACGCAGCAGCTTCTCAGCTATCTGTATCAGCCAGTCCATACCGCCCGATGCCTGCATGATTCCTGCACACGTTACAGCAGCAATGATGATGTAAATTACGTCTGTTGGTGGCGTTCCTGGTTTAAGTCCGAAGCCAAACACCAGAATAGCCAATCCAATTCCCGAAATAGCTCCCAAGGCCAGACTGCCATAACGGGAACCAACCCACAGTGCACCAAGAACGATACAAAGCTGTAGAATCATTGAAAATGTAATCATACGTTAAAAATCGATCGTTTTAAGTTGTTATTATTGGAATTATGACGGCAAATTTAGGCAAATTATTTGAATATACGAAATTTTTGCGCATTTTTTCGCGGATAAATCTTAAAATTATTTATTTCTTTGGTCAGGTCAGATAATTTCACTACCTTTGCACGCTAAATAATAAAGGTTAAAAAATAGAAGCTAAAAAAGTAGGATATGGCAAAGAAGTTTGCAGAACATAACGGCTTGAATCTGACCCAGGTTAACAATGATATCCTGGAGATGTGGCGCGAGAAGAACGTATTCTGGCGTTCGGTTGAAGAACGTGAGGGATGTCCACAGTTTGTATTCTTCGAGGGTCCTCCCTCGGCTAACGGTCATCCAGGTATTCACCACGTGCTGGCTCGTACCATCAAGGATACCTTCAACCGTTATAAAACCATGAAGGGTTATCAGGTAAAGCGTAAGGCTGGTTGGGATACACACGGACTGCCCGTAGAGTTGGGCGTTGAGAAGGAGTTAGGTATTACCAAGGCTGATATCGACAACAAAGCATCCGACAAGTATATCTCTACTGAGGATTACAATAAGAAGTGCCGCGAGAATGTGATGATGTTCACACAGGAGTGGCGCGACCTCACCGAGAAGATGGGTTACTTTGTTGATTTGGATAATCCTTACATTACCTACGACAACAAGTATATCGAAACTCTGTGGTGGCTCCTGCAGCAGTTCTACAAGAAGGGCTTGCTCTACAAGGGCTACACCATTCAGCCATATTCGCCAGCTGCCGGTACCGGTTTGAGCTCGCACGAGCTGAACCAGCCTGGTTGCTATCGCGATGTAAAGGACACCACTGTAACAGCACTGTTCAAGGCCCTCAATCCTAAGGAAGAGTGGACCAAGTGGGGCGAGGCTTACTTTGTAGCCTGGACCACCACACCTTGGACCTTGCCTTCGAACACCGCCCTCTGCGTAGGTCCGAAGATTGATTATGTGGCTGTTCAGACCTATAATGCCTATAATGGCGAGAAGATGACCATCGTATTGGCTGAGAGCCGACTGAATGCTTATCTCTCACCAGAGGGTAACATCACTGATGGCGAGGAGATGCCTGAGTACAACAAGGGCGAGAAGTTCGTACCTTACCGCATCGTAGGCCGTTACACCGGTCAGGAGTTGGTAGGTATGAAGTATCAGCAGCTCATGCCTTGGGTAAAGCCATCGGCTAAGCTCGATCAGAATGCTGCCGACTACGTAAAGGAGTATGCCGCAGCACATCCTGAGAAGGTATTCGCCAGCGAGAATGGCAAGGATCAGTTTGTTGAGATGGAGAGCGAGGCCTTCCGCGTTATCCCTGGTGATTACGTAACCACCGAGGATGGTGCCGGTATCGTACATATCGCACCTACATTTGGTGCCGACGACGCCAAGGTAGCTAAGGATGCTCACATCCCAAGCCTGTTCCTTATTAATAAGAAAGGTGAAACACGTCCAATGGTCGACCTCCAGGGTAAGTACTATGTAATGGACGAACTGGATAACAACTTTGTTAAGAAGTGCGTAGATGTAAAGGCTTACGGTCACCACGCTGGCGACTACGTAAAGAACGCCTATGCACCCGAGTTCAACAAGGATGGTAAGTACGACGAGCAGGCAGCCGCTAAGGCCGAGGACCTGAACATCGTTATCTGTATGGAGATGAAGCAGGAGGGCACCGCTCTTAAGATCGAGAAGCACGTGCACAACTATCCTCACTGCTGGCGTACCGATAAGCCCGTACTTTATTATCCTCTGGATTCTTGGTTCATCCGCTCTACTGCCAAGAAGGATCGTATGGTCGAACTGAACAAGACCATCAACTGGCAGCCCGAGAGCACAGGTACAGGCCGTTTCGGCAACTGGCTGGAGAACCTGAACGACTGGAACCTGTCGCGTTCACGCTTCTGGGGAACTCCATTGCCTATCTGGCGCGACGAGGATGGCAAGGAAATCTGCATTGGTTCGGTTGAGGAGCTCTACAACGAGATCGAGAAGGCTGTTAAGGCAGGCTTTATGACTTCGAACCCACTGAAGGACAATGGTTTCGTGCCTGGTGATATGTCGAAGGAGAACTACGACAAGATCGACCTGCACCGTCCATACGTTGACAATATCGTGCTCGTTTCAGAGAGCGGTAAGCCAATGAAGCGCGAGACCGACCTGATCGACGTTTGGTTCGATTCTGGTTCTATGCCTTACGCACAGATCCACTATCCATTTGAGAATAAGGACCTGATCGACAAGCATATCGCCTTCCCATGCGACTTTATCAACGAGGGTGTCGATCAGACCCGTGGTTGGTTCTTCACCCTGCACGCTATTGCTACCATGATTTTCGACTCAGTAGCCTTTAAGAATGTTATTTCTTCAGGTCTGGTGCTCGATGCCAAGGGTAACAAGATGTCGAAGCACGTTGGTAACGTAGTGAACCCATTCGATATGATCGACAAGTATGGCTCGGATGCCGTACGTCTGTATATGATGACCAACTCTGAGCCTTGGGACAACCTGAAGTTCGACCCAGAGGGCGTAGATGAGGTTCGTCGCAAGTTCTTCGGAACACTTTATAACACCTATAGTTTCTTCGCCCTCTATGCTAACGTGGATGGTTTCGACCCCGCAACTGCACAGGTGGCATTCGAGAAGCGCCCTGAGATCGACCGCTGGATCCTCTCATGCCTTAACACCCTTATCAAGGGCGTAGAGGCCGAGCTGGATGGCTACGATCCAACACGTGCCGGTCGACTGATCGATGCGTTTGTTAACGACGACTTGAGTAACTGGTTCGTACGTTTGAACCGCAAACGTTTCTGGGGTAAGGAGATGAGCGAGGATAAGCTCTCGGCTTATCAGACACTCTACACCTGCTTGATGACCGTTGCCAAGCTGCTGGCTCCATTCGCACCATTCTATGCCGACCAGCTGTATAAGGATCTGGGTGGCGAACTCGACTCAGTACACCTTGATAAGTTCCCTGTAGCCGACGAGGCACAGATTGATAAGGACCTCGAGGCACGCATGCAGATGGCCCAGAAGATCACATCGATGGTTCTGGCCCTGCGCCGCAAGGTTAACATCAAGGTGCGCCAGCCACTGCAGGCCATCATGATTCCTGCTGTTGACGAGACACAGAAGAAGCACATCGAGGCCGTGAAGGATCTGATTATGAACGAGGTGAACGTCAAGGAGCTTCGCTTTGTTGAGGGTGCCGGCGTGCTGGTTAAGAAGGTGAAGTGCAACTTCCGCACCATGGGTAAGAAGTTCGGTAAGCTCATGAAGAGTGTGGCTGCCGCAATGGATGCCCTTTCGCAGGAGCAGATTGCCGAGCTCGAGAAGCAGGGCACCATCGGTATTACTGTCGAGGACCAGAATATCACCGTAGAGGTAGCCGACGTTGAGATTATCAGCGAGGATATCCCAGGCTGGCTGGTAGCCAACGAGGGTAACCTTACTGTTGCACTCGAGGTTGAGCTGACCGAGGAGTTGAAGAACGAGGGTATGGCCCGCGAGCTCATCAACCGCATCCAGAATATCCGTAAGGAGAGCGGCTTCGAGATTACCGACCGTATCAACGTGGTACTGGCTCCGAATGCCGAGGTTGAAAAGGCTGTTAGCAGCTTTGCCGACTACATCAAGACTCAGGTTCTGGCCGACGATATTACTCTGCAACCTAATGAGGGTCAGAAGGTTGAGTTCGATGACTTCAAGTTGAATATTACCGTAACAAAGAATAATTAATCAATAACTAAAGTATTATGGCAGAGAAGACTCGCTATACTGACGAGGAGCTCGAAGAGTTCCGTCAGATTATTAATGAAAAGATGGCTTTGGCCAAGCGTGATTATGAACAGATGATGCGTGTGCTCACCAACGAGGACAGCAACGACGTCGACGACACATCGCCCACCTACAAGGCATTGGAGGAGGGTAGTGCCACCCAATCGAAGGAGGAGCTGATTTCGATGGCCGCCCGCCAGCAGAAGTTCATTCAGGGCCTCAAGGCCGCGTTGGTTCGCATTGAGAACAAAACCTACGGTATCGACCGCATTACCGGCAAGCTGATACCAAAGGAGCGCCTGCGCGCTGTTCCTCATGCAACATTGAGTGTAGAGTCTAAGCTGAACCAGAAAAAGTGACGCACGGACCTCTGATAACAAAAGGAAGATTGGCGACATTAATCATAGTCGCCATTCTCCTTATTGACCAGGCTATCAAGATCTGGGTGAAGACGTCGATGACGCTCCACGAAAGTATCCATATCACCGACTGGTTTTATATCACGTTTATCGAGAACATGGGCATGGCCTTTGGCATGCAGTTGGGCAGCAAAATCGTGCTGTCGTTGTTCCGTGTGGTAGCTATCGGCGTGTTGGGATATTACATTTGGCAGCAGGTTAACAAGAATGCCCGCACAGGCTATCTGGTATGCTTATCGATGGTACTGGCAGGAGCTGCAGGCAATCTGATTGACTGCATGTTCTATGGCATGATGTTTAACGAGTCGTCGCCATATTACTTGTCGTACTTTGTTGATTTCGGTACGGGTTATGCGCCTTTCCTGATGGGTAAGGTGGTAGATATGTTCTACTTCCCGCTGATTGAGACCGACTGGCCCACTTGGATGCCATTTGTGGGCGGACAGCACTTTGTGTTCTTTAGTCCGGTATTTAATTTTGCCGATGCCAGCATCAGCGTGAGCGTAGTGCTGCTGTTGCTGTTTTATCGTGAAGAAATAAGTAAGATTACACTTAAGAAAGAAACAAATAACGTTGAAGAGTAAGGCTATACATATTGTTTTGGTAGCAGCAGTTGCGCTTATGGTTAGCTGTAAGCCATCGGTGCCTTCGGAGTATATCCAGCCCGACGATATGGAGGACTTGATATACGATTATCATGTAGCGCAGGGCATAGCCATGCAGCAGGATGGTAGTCAGGATTACAATCGCCGTTTAAACTTCGAGTTGGTGCTCAAGAAGCACGGACTCACCCAGGCCCAGTTCGATTCGTCGCTGGTGTATTACTACACCCGTGCCGATCGCTTTCAGGAGATTTACAAGCACGTGCAGGAACGCCTTAACAACGAGGCCGAGAAATATGGCGCCGCTGTGAGCGAGGGCCCCATTAAGGCCGCTTCGCTCAGTGGCGATACAGCCGATGTATGGAAAGGCAACCGTGCGCTCATGCTGTTAAACGACCGTCCGTACCACCTGTACCAGTTTGCCCAGAAAGCCGACACCGCCTATCGTGCGGGCGACAGCTTCATGTTCAGCATGAACACCACCTGGCTCATGCAGCAAGGCAACCGTCAGGCCACCGTGTATTTAGCCATTACTTATGCCAACGATAGTACTGTTAAGCAGTATTCTACCGTTTCGTCGTCGGGCAATACCACGCTGCGCATTCCTTATTGCAAGGAGCGTGTAAAAGAGATTAAGGGCTTTGTGATGTGTGGCATGCGCCCATCAACCGACGACACCAACAGTCTTTGCGTGCTGTTTGTGAACAACATCCAGCTGTTCCGATTCCATAATAAGATTATCGAGCAGCCCGTGATGCCACAACCCCAGCGCGACAGCATCCTTGAAATGAAACCCGATACAGCTCAGTACGAGTCGCAGCGCGGTCCCGGTCAGCATGTTGCCGGACGCCCGTTAACCATCGGCGACATTCAGAAGATGCGCAAGAATGAACCGAAAAAGTAAAACCAAGTATCTAAGAAACAATTATGAATCTGAAATTCCGTTTAGCATTGATGAACTTCCTGGAGTTCGCAGTTTGGGGAGCTTATCTTACATGTATGGGTAACTACCTCGGAGTGGCCGGACTGGGTGATAAGATTTCCTGGTTCTATGCTATTCAGGGTATTGTAAGTATCTTTATGCCCACATTGATGGGTATTGTAGCCGATAAGTATATCCAGCCACAGCGCCTGTTGGGCTTGTGCCACTTGGCAGCCGGCGGCTTTATGTTGGGCTGCTGGTGGTTAGGCGTTCAGGCAGGCTTCGGCAACGAGTTGACCGATAAGTCGCTGTTCATCACGCTCTACACCCTTAGTGTGGCATTCTTTATGCCCACCATCGCGCTGTCTAACACAGCCGCATTTACTATTCTGAAGAATAACGGTCTTGATACCGTTAAGGATTTTCCACCCATCCGTGTGCTGGGCACCGTAGGTTTCATCGTAACCATGTGGTTTGTTAACTGTGCCGTATGGCAGAATGGCAGCTTTGGTATGACTTTGGCCGACAGCGCCTATAAGTTCCAGTACACCTACATGCAGTTCTTTGTATCAGGCATCCTCAGCATTGTGCTCTGCTTCTACTGCTTCACATTGCCCGAGTGTAAGGTGGTTGTTAAGGAGAAGGTTTCGCTCATCGAGAGCCTTGGCCTCAATGCCTTTAAGCTGTTCAAGAGCCGCAACATGGCCCTGTTCTTTATCTTCTCGGCCCTGTTGGGTATGTGTCTGCAGGTAACCAATGGCTATGCCGGTCCGTTCATTACCAGCTTTAAGGGTAGTGCCGATGCTGCCATTGCCAGCTCGTTTGCCGCTAACAATGCCACCCTGCTCACCAGTATCTCGCAGATTAGCGAGGCCCTGTGCATCCTCATGATTCCATTCTTCCTTAAGCGTTATGGCATCAAGGTTGTTATGCTCATGTCTATGTTCGCCTGGGTGTTCCGTTTCGGATTCTTCGGTGTTGGTAATCCCGCTATGCCTGGTGTTATCATGTTCATCCTGTCATGTATCGTTTACGGTGTTGCCTTCGACTTCTTCAATGTGTCGGGTGGTATCTTCGTCGATCAGGAGTGCGAACCCAGCATCAAGGCTTCGGCTCAGGGCTTGTTTATGATGATGACCAATGGTGTTGGTGCTACCGTAGGTACGCTGGCAGCCGGCGAGATAGTAAACCATTACTGTTATTGGGAGAACGGATTCCTGCAGGGCGAGTGGACCACATGCTGGTTTATCTTTGCCGCATTTGCCCTCGTTGTAGGTATATCGTTTGCCCTGGTTTTCCATCCGGAAAAGAAATAATACAGATTACGCTAAATAGAATATGAAGGAAGCAAGATATTTTTTTGTGCCTGATGCCGAAAATCAGACCGAGCTGCCTACCGACGAGGCCATGCACGCCATGCGTGTGCTGCGCCTGAAGAGTGGCGACGAGCTGTTTCTGATGGATGGCGAAGGCAACTACTTTCGTGCGCAGGTAACGGTAGCTGCTACCCATCACTGCTATTACGAGATATTGGAGAAACTGCCCCAGGAGCCCCAGTGGAAGGGTCATCTGCATTTAGGCATTGCGCCCACCAAGATGATGGACCGCATGGAGTGGATGATGGAGAAAGCCACCGAGGTTGGTATCGACGAGGTGTCGTTCCTTAACTGTAAGTTCTCCGAGCGCCGCCTGGTAAAGCTGGTGCGCCTGGATAAGATTGTAACCGCAGCCGTTAAGCAGAGTCACAAAGCCTGGAAACCCCAGGTTAACGAGATGGTACACTTCAACCATTTCCTCGAGCAGCCTATTCAGGGTCGTAAGTACATCGCCCACTGCTACGAGGAGGTGCCCCGTGTAGAGCTGTTCGACGAGCTGCGCAAGCCTTCCGACACCCAGGATGTTACCGTGTTGGTTGGTCCCGAGGGCGATTTCTCGATCGACGAGGTGAAGGCTGCCGTGGCTGCCGGTTGGGTATCGGTAAGCTTAGGTTCGGCTCGCCTGCGTACCGAGACAGCAGGCTTGGCTGCCGTGATGATGATGCAGTTGGCACAAAAGTAGCAATAACAATATAAAACGATAAACCAAAATAAACTATAAGATATGACTGACGAGAAGATTATGGCTACCATCAAGCCCGACGGCGAGTGCTGGCAGCCCGAAATCGAGAAAATGCCAAGAGAGCAACTCCAGCAGTTGCAAGTTAAGAAACTAAAGGACACGATCAACGTTTGTCTGAAGTCGCCTTTCTACAAGAAACGATTAGGCGAACTGGGCATCACGGCCGACTCAATCAACAGCCTGGATGATTTGCGTAAGATTCCTTTTACCACCAAGCAGGACCTGCGCGATAACTATCCCTACGGACTCGTTGGCGGCAACTTGGACGATGCTGTTCGTATCCACTCTACCAGCGGTACCACAGGTAACCCCTGCGTAGTGGTTTACTCCGAGCACGACATCTGTTCGTGGGCCAACATGATTGCCCGCAACCTGTATATGGTAGGCTGCCGCAAAAGCGATGTGTTCCAGAACTCTTCGGGCTATGGTATGTTTACCGGCGGACTCGGATTCCAGTATGGTGCCGAGTGGTTGGGTGCCATGACAGTTCCTGCCGCAGCCGGAAACTCTAAGCGTCAGATCAAATTTATCAAGGATTTTGGTACAACCTGCCTGCACGCCATCCCATCTTATGCCATCCGTTTGGCCGAGGTGTTCAAGGAGGAGGGCGTTGATCCTGCTACCACCAAACTGCGCACCCTTTGCATCGGTGCCGAGCCCCACACCGAGGAGCAGCGCCGCCGCATCGAGCGCATGCTGGGTGTAAAAGCCTACAACTCGTTTGGTATGACCGAGATGAACGGTCCTGGTGTAGCCTTCGAGTGTAAGTATCAGGACGGTATGCACCTGTGGGAGGATAACTATATTGTTGAGATTGTAGATCCCGATACCCTCGAGCCTGTACCCGATGGCGAGATGGGCGAGATGGTACTTACTACACTCGACCGCACCATGATGCCTATCCTGCGCTACCGTACGCGCGACCTTACCCGCATCATTGCCGAGCCATGTAAGTGCGGCCGCACCCACCGTCGTATCGACCGTATCAAGGGTCGTACCGACGATATGTTTATCATCAAGGGTGTGAACGTATTCCCCATGCAGGTCGAGAAGATTCTGGTGCAGTATCCTGGTTTGGGTAGCAACTATCTCATCACCCTCGAGACCATCGACGATAACGACGTGATGACCGTTGAGGTTGAGCTCGACAGCCTTGAGACCGAGATCTATCCCGAGATGCAGAAGATGATGAAGGATATCCAGCGTGCACTCAAGGACGAGATTCTGCTCACCCCAGTAGTAAAACTTGTAAAGAAGGGCTCGTTGCCACAAAGCGAGGGCAAGGCCGTTCGTGTAATAGATAAAAGACCCAGTCGCGCATGAAGAAATTCATGATGGCCCTTTTGTTGGCCACAACACTTAATCAGGCATCAGCCCAGAGCGTCACTATCCGTGATGTGTTCAGGCAGATACCCGATTCATTAATGCCTTATCTCTCCAAGAACAATCGTTTGGATTTTATCGATTTCTTGGATTCGGGGATGAAGGCCGAGGTAAAAAACCAGTTAGGCGGCACCAGCGAGATGATTGCGCTGGGCGATGATAGTATTACCATCCGTATGAACCCATCGCTGCGCACCGATTTGTTGCTGATGGACAGCACCGTAGTGATGATCGAGACGTTTACCGTCGACTCCATCTACGGGCAGAGTAGGGTACACTACTTTACCACCGCCTGGCAGCCCATTGCAGCGCCAAAGTTTACCGAGGCACAGCAAAAAAGAATAAATCGTTTGGAAATGCAAAATATCCTAAAGCGGGACGATGAATTGTTAAACAAACGTTAAATTAAGGTACTTTGTGGCTTCTGATTTCTTACTTTCAGAAGAAATAATTTACCTTTGCACATGTGTTTTTCATGGTATTAGATTATTAAGGTTAATTAGAAATGGATTTATCGTGAGGTAAGTGATATTTCGGCCTCCATAAAGTAATGTTTAATTAATTTTTTAAGAGCATTAGTTTATGGTTAAAAAAAGAGGAACCTGAGAAGGTTCCTCTTTTACTTTTTATAATTGTCAATTGTCAACTATCAACTGTCAATTAATAAGATCTCGCGATAATTACGCGAGCCTTCGCTGGCTTACCAGTTACCATATCCACACCAGGAGTCTGCTCTACGCCGAAAGGCACGCAGCGGATAGTGGCCTGAGTCTCCTCCTTAATCTTAGCCTCAGTCTCGGCAGTACCGTCCCAATGGCACAGGAAGAATCCGCCGTCCTTCACCTTCTCCTTAAACTCCTCGTAGTTCTCGCACTCGTAGATGTGAGCATCACGATAAGCCTTGGCCTTCTCGAAGATATTCTTCTGGATATCCTCCAGCAGCTGCTCAACGTACTCGGTGATACCGTCGATGCTGCGAGTCTCCTTCTCCAGTGTATCGCGGCGCATTACCTCGATAGTACCGTTCTCCAGGTCGCGAGCACCCAGAACCAAACGTACGGGAACACCCTTCAGCTCGTAATCAGCAAACTTAAAGCCAGGACGCTTGTTGTCGGCATCGTCAAACTTCACGGTGATACCCTTAGCGCGCAGAGCCTCGATGATAGGTGTCACCTCCTTGTTAACCTGCTCCATCTGCTCAGGCTTGGTAGCGATAGGAATAATTACCACCTGGATAGGAGCCAGACGTGGAGGCAATACCAGTCCGTTATCATCGCTGTGAGTCATGATGAGTGCACCAATCAGTCGGGTAGAAACACCCCACGATGTAGCCCATACATACTCAGGCTTGTTCTCCTTATTAAGATAAGTAACCTCGAATGCCTTGGCAAAGTTCTGACCCAAGAAGTGGCTGGTACCACTCTGCAGCGCCTTACCGTCCTGCATCATAGCCTCGATGGTGTAAGTGTCCAGTGCACCGGCAAAACGCTCAGTCTCACTCTTCACGCCCTGTATCACAGGCACAGCCATCCACTCTTCGGCAAACTTGGCATAAACCTTCAGCATCTTCTGTGCCTCAGCCTCAGCCTCCTCACGGGTAGCGTGGGCTGTGTGGCCCTCCTGCCAGAGGAACTCGCTGGTGCGCAGGAATGGGCGTGTACGCATCTCCCAACGCATTACGTTACACCACTGGTTGCACATCAGTGGCAGATCGCGCCATGAGTGAATCCAGTTCTTATATGTATTCCAGATAATAGTCTCCGAAGTAGGACGTACAATCAGTTCCTCCTCGAGCTTAGCTGTTGGGTCAACCTCTACACCGCTCTTATCCTCCTTTGCGCGCAGACGGTAGTGTGTTACCACAGCGCACTCCTTAGCAAAACCCTCAACGTGCTCGGCCTCTTTCGAGAGGAACGACTTTGGGATGAGCAATGGGAAGTATGCGTTCTGTGCACCAGTTTCCTTAAACATCTTGTCGAGCTGCTGCTGCATCTTCTCCCAGATAGCGTAACCGTAAGGTTTAATTACCATACAGCCACGTACAGCACTCTGCTCTGCCAGGTCGGCCTTAACTACCAGGTCGTTAAACCACTGACTGTAGTTGTCAGCTCTTTTCGTTAATTCTTTTAATTCTTTTGCCATATTTTTCCTCTATGTTTTCTATTTTGCCTGCAAAGGTACTGAAAATCGAGCGAAATACAAAATAAAAAAGCTTTTATTTTTATTTCTCTCTTACTCATAACTCAATTTTTGCATTTTCCCCTTTTTACCCTTATGCCTTTAAACTTGGACGGGGCGCATGATGATACGCTTACCTGGTTTGTTGCCGATTTTAAGCTCTCGACGCTGAGCAATTACTTTAATCGCCATAATTCAATTTGTTTTTAAATAGTTTGTTTGTTAAATATTTTACTCATTCTCGTTTTGCCGCCTTGGAGTGCAGGTTTCAACAGCTATTAGTACTTTCAATTGTTACTATTAATGCGCGCAATTTCTAGATTTAATTCTCGCAATT
>CADAOD010000022.1 GCA_902789415.1 uncultured Prevotellaceae bacterium | reverse complement strand
GCAGGCTTTCAAGCTGGCTAAAAAGCTACAGGAGGAGTGCGCTGAATTTGCCCGATTGTCGCAGGACGAAACCTACTGGAACCTGTCGCATCGTGCCATTGTGATAGCCTGGTTAAAAGCCTGTGTGCTGTACGTTGCCAATGGCTGCCAATGGGAAAAGACGATTGAAGATTTTGTCCGTTGGAGTCTGCAGTACGATCTCTGGTGCAAGATGCAGTTCTTTGGCGAGGATATTGAGAAAGCCAACCAAGAAGGTGAGCGAGTTGGCACCCGCGGCCCTCGCAATCTGATGGAACTTCTGCCCGATGAGTTTACCATAGATGATGCTAAGCGCGTTCGTCAGCAACAAGGTCTGAATGCGGGCTATAAGCAAACAGCGCACATGGTGAGAACATGGCGAATGCGAGGCTACTGCGCACAGAGCACAGAGCACAGTTTTGTTAAGAGCGAGAAATTTAGAAAAAATTGAGAATTTAGATTTTAGATTTTAGAGAATGGAACCAATAGTACAGTTAAATAGTAATGCAAACCTCTCCGAGCACTTCCAGCTCGGGGAGTTTACAGAGAGCAAACATCCTGAAGTGTATAACGTACCAAGCCATACGGCGATAGCCAACCTTACAAGGCTTTGCGAGTGGTTGGAAGTGTTGCGAGAGCGCGCGGGTTGCCCGATTATCATTAACTCGGGGTATCGTAGCCCGCAGTTAAATCGCAAGGTTGGGGGAGAGCCTACCAGTAACCACCTGACGGGGTGTGCGGCAGATATCCGTACCAACGGCATGGAACAGGCGATAGTGTATGGGGCTATCCTGATTACCTACGCCAAAGAGTCGCTTCAGGAGTTTGATGAGCTGCTGATTGAGCGTAACCGCTATGGGGCTGTGTGGCTACATTTTGCGGTGCGCCCCAAAGATAATCGGCATAAAGTAAACTTTTTGAATACATGATGCGGTTATTTAAGAAAAAAATAGTAAATTTGCAGTCGAAAAAATTACTTAGATTAAATGAAGCGACAATTATTATTACTATTCATAATGCCTGCTTTCCTGCGCCTTGGTGCGCAGGAATTGCATGGCTGGGAGCCCTATTTGAACCAGGTGATGACGGCCGAGGATGCGGCAACAGAAAACTGGCAGCAGACGTACGACCTGCTATGCGACCTGACACAACACCCGATAAATATTAACAAAGCTACACGCGAAGAGCTGGAGGCACTGCCGTTCCTATCGGCACAGCAGGTGGAGGAGCTGATGGCGTACCTGTACCGCTACGCACCGATGCGATCGACGGCTGAACTGCGGATGCTGAAACTGCTGACGCCTGCCCAGCGCACGCTGCTGAGCTACTGTATTTATGCGGGCGAGGGCGAGACGAAACGCTATGTGCACCACGACCTGACGGCTACCGCCAAACTGCCGCTGAGCGAGGGTCACTGGCTGCGCTACCAGCTGCAATATGGCGACCGACTGAAAGCGGGACTGGTGGCCGACCAGGATGCCGACGAGCCGTTTTTGAAAGCGCCTAACCGCTGGGGCTACGACTACTATGCACCGTACTTGCAACTGAACCGCTACCATCGGCTGGAAACACTGGTATTAGGCAGCTACCGCGTGAGTATGGGCATGGGCTTAGTGATGAACAACAGCTTTGCGTTAGGCAAGATAGCGATGCTGCAGAACCTGGGTCGCAGCACAAACACACTGCGGGCGCATTCGTCGCGTATGGAGAACGCGCTGCAGGGGGCAGGCGCCACGCTGAACTTAGGGCGCGGCTGGCACGTAACGGCATTTGCAGGCTATGTGCCGATGGATGCCACGCTGAACAAGGATGGCAGCGTCCGCACGATACTAACCACGGGCTACCACCGTACGACTGCCGAGCTGAGCAAGAAGCACAACCTGCACGCTACGAAAGTTGGTGGCACGCTGCGATACCAGGCGCACGGCTGGCACTGGGGGCTGAACGGTCTGTACACGCACCTGGACCGAGAGCTACGACCAGACACCAAACAGCTGTACAACCTGTACAAACCGCAAGGCACCAACTTTGTGAACATGAGCATGGACTACGGCTATGCCAACCGCCGCTGGGCGCTGAACGGCGAAACGGCTGTTGACGGGCATGGGCATATGGCTACGATAAACAGTGTGAGCTTGGCGATGGACGGCGGACTGACGCTGATGGCGCTACAGCGCTTTTACCAGTACCGCTACACGGGGCTGGACGCGCAGAGCTACAGCGACGGTGGCTGCGTGCAGAACGAGAGTGGAGCATATATTGGCGCCAACTGGCAGCTATCGCCTAAATGGCAAGTGGCGGCGTATGCCGACTGGGCGTACTTTCCGTGGGTGCGCTATCGGCACCCAGCTGGCACGTGGACGATGGACTATCTGCTACAGGGCTTATATACCGGCAACCACTGGAAACTGAGCGCGCGCTACCGCCTGAAAGCGAAAGAGCATGCACACCGTACCAGGCTATCGGCGGAGTGCAACACACCCATAGGACTGAGCCTGCGTACGCAACTGGATGGCTACTACGGTGCGGCTGATGGTACCACATTAGGCGGCATGTTGAGCGAGAGCGTGGCTTACGCCCACAAGTGGCTGCGACTGAATGCTGGCGCGGGCTACTACCATACGGATGATTATAGCAGTCGATTGTACGTGTATGAGAACGGACCGCTATATACCTATGCCATGCAGCAGCTGTATGGCGAGGGCCTGCGCTACTGGCTGATGGCGCGCGTACAAGCGGGCAGAAAAATGTTGCTAACCGCCAAAATGGGGGTTAGCAACTATTTTGATAAGCCAGCCAAAACAGATGTGATGGTTCAGCTGCGACTTAAAATCTGATGATACAACTGGTTAACCTGACCGGCGACATCGATACCGGCAAAACGCTGGATGTAAGCCTGACTGCGCTGGATGCGCTCGTCGCGATGGTCGGCATCGGCTAATGAGCGGCGGATGGCATTGGCCATGCCTAACACATCGCCGGGGGCTACATAGATGTTATCGGGGCCGCCAGCCTCTTCCAAGCATGAACCTGAACAGCCTACCACGGGCAGACCGCAGCGGATGGCCTCGATGATAGGTATGCCAAAACCCTCGTAAACACTGGGATAAACAAACACTTCGGCCATAGAGTAGATGGCGGGCAGGTGCTCGTCGGGCACGCCATGCAGCACTTTTATACGGTGCTGCAGGTTGTGGCGCTGGGCATAGGCCATGACCTTGTAGGTGTAAGGTGTGGGGCGACCGATGATGACCAACGAGATATCGGCAGGGATGTAGAGGAGCGACTGAACGGCCTGCAGCACGTTTTTACGCGACTCGATAGAGCCTACATTCAGGATGTAACGCTCGGGCAGCTGATACTGCTGGGCCACCTGCTGCTGCACAACGGGATCGGGCTCGGCACCGAAACGCTGGGCACAACTCTGGTAGATAAGCGAGATTTTATCTTCGGGTACCTGACCATAATGGATAATGTCGCGCTTGGTACACTCGCTGATGGCGATGATATGGGTGGCCTCGCGCAGGGTGCGGCGGAATTTCCAAGTATAGAGCTTCACGTCGATAGGATTGTAAAACTCGGGATGGCGCAGGAAAATAAGATCGTGGATGGTTACCACGCTGGGGATACCGCTGTTACGGATGCCGCTGGGCAGCTCGCCCGACAAACCGTGATACAGCTGCACGCCATCGCGCTGCAAATCGTTAACAATGCCACGTGAGCGCCAGTAGGCCTTGCCAAACGGCCAGGGCTTATTAGCATACTTAAAGGCTACGTTGGGGCGCTGGATAATCTGCGTGCGCAGATCGTCGCGACCCTTGTCGGGGGCGTAAAGGCTGAGTTGCAGGGGGTACTGCGCCAGATCGTTAACCAAGGTGCGACCGTAGGCGCCAAGACCTGTGCCGTTACGAACAATGCGTTTGGCATCGAAACCGATGTGAAGGGGTGTGTTGCTCATGATGAGTGCTTTTTAAAGTGTTTGAAGACAAAACGTACCATGATGAAATTGGTTGGTACAGCGATGGCTAAAACAGCCAATGGGGCTACAGCACGGCTGAGACCTATCCACAGGAAGAAATTAAACAGTACGATATGTAGCACGTAGTTAACTGCATGGGCGCCGCCAAAACCAATGCCGTTGCGGGCTGAGGTCTTTTCGCGGAAGGTGAAGTGGGCCGACAGGTAATAGTTGACCAAGAAACTTACCACATAGCCCACGGTATAAGCGATGTTAACCTCGATAAAGTGCTGCAGCAACCAGTACACACCGTAGTGGATAGCGGCGGCGGTGGTGCCCACAATACCGAAGCGAACAAGCTGACCAAATGTTTCCTTTTTATCCATGAACATGAAATTTTGGTGCAAAGATACAAATAATTCGGTATAATTGTGTACCTTTGCACACAAATTATATCAATTATTATCATGATACTATTGAGTTTTGACACCGAAGAGTTTGATGGACCACGCGAACACGGTGTGGAATTTTCATTACAACAAGGTATGGAAGTTTCGAAGGAAGGCACGCGCCGCATATTAGACTGTCTGAAGCAGAATAACGTGCGAGCAACCTTTTTTTGCACAGGCAACTTTGCAGAGAATGCACCCGAACTGATGCAACGAATTATGGACGAAGGACACGAGGTGGCCTGTCATGGCGTGGACCACTTTGAGCCGAAAGAGACTGACTTTGCCCGATCGAAGGAAATAGTGGAGCGCATAACGGGGCGCACGGTATATGGCTATCGCCAGCCACGCATGTTCCCTGTGGTGGAGAGCGAGATAAAGCGCGCGGGCTATCGCTATAACTCGAGTTTGAACCCCGCATTCATCCCCGGCAGATACATGCATCTGACCGAACCCAGAACGTGGTTTATGAAGGATGGCGTGATGCAGATACCGGCATCGGTAACACCGCTGATACGTTTCCCCTTGTTCTGGCTGGCGCTGCACAACCTGCCACAGCGCGTGTACCACTGGCTGGTGCGCCGCGTACTGAAGCACGATGGCTACTTTGTAACCTACTTCCACCCCTGGGAGTTCTACGACCTGAAGGAGCACCCCGAGTTCAAGATGCCCTTTATCATTAAGAACCACAGCGGGCGCGAGATGGCGGGACGACTGGACAAGCTGATAAAAATGCTGAAAGCCCACGGGCACGAATTTATAACTTACACGGAATTTACTGACACACAACTGCATAAATAAACTAACGAATGTATGAAAACGGTAACAATTATACTGCCTGCTTATAACGAGGAATCGTCGTTCCAACTGCTGAAGGAACGGATGGGCCAGGTGGTAAAACAGAACCCGGATTACAACTGGGAATTCTTGATGGTGAACGACGGCAGTAGCGACCATACGCTGCAGCAAATGGTAAAGCTGCACCAGGAGGATACGCACTACAGCTATCTGGACCTGAGCCGTAACTACGGCAAGGAGGTGGCCATGATGGCTGGCTTTGACTATGCCAAAGGCGATGCGGTGATAGTGATGGATGCCGACATGCAGCACCCGATTGACGTGATACCCGAGATGCTGCAATACTGGGAGCAGGGCTACGACGATGTGTATGCCACCCGTATGGACAGCAAGGAGAGCTGGCTGAAGCGTAAAACATCGCACTGGTACTACGAATTGCTGCAATCGGTTACCAAGGTGCCCATACAGAAGGATACCGGCGACTTTAGATTGCTGGACCGCTCGTGCGTGGAGGCCTTGAAACAGATGCGCGAAACCGAACGTAACACCAAAGGTATGTACTCGTGGATAGGATTTCGCAAAAAGGGTATAGGCTACAAGCAGCTGGAGCGACAGACCGGCGAGAGCAAATGGAGCACGCGTGCGTTGCTGCACTTAGCGCTGAACGGCATCATGTCGTACACCACAGCGCCGCTGCGACTGGCATCGGTGATGGGACTGATAGTATCGTTTGCGGCTTTCCTGTATCTGATATACATTATTGTGGTAACCAACCTGTATGGCGACCCGGTTCAGGGTTATCCTACCATCATGGTTACCGTACTGTTTATTGGTGGCATACAGCTGCTGAGCTTGGGAATATTAGGCGAGTATGTGGCTAAGATTTTTAATGAAGTGAAGGGTCGACCAGGCTATTTCCTGAACTCGTATAATGGTGAACGAAACCATGTGGCAAAAAATTAAGAACATCAAGAATAAAGAACAGATATTATTCTGGTTAGGACTGATTGTGATGGTGGCTGCTACCACCATCGAAACCCTGCGCGGCAGGGCGAGTAACTATTATGTGTACAGCGATGCTACCAACATGTTCTGGCACGGGCTGACACCTTACACCCAACAGTTTATTACCGACCACGGGCGCTATTTTCTTTATACCCCCGTGTTTACCACGCTGTTTGCGCCTATCCTGCTGCTGCCCAAGTGGTTAGGGCCGTTTGTGTGGAACGGCGGGCTGTACGCACTGATGGTGCTTGCCATCCGTACGCTACCGGGCGAGGTGAACAAACACCGTACCAAGATTTTTGCATTCCTGCTGTTGCTGATTGTGCAGGGCACCTTCTGCTTCCAGTATAACTTAGTGGTGTGCGCGCTGTTTTTGCTGGCTTTTACGCTGCTGGAGCGCAATAAACCGCTGTGGGCTGTGCTGCTGATTATGATTTCGGCTACGACCAAAATTTACGGTGGCATAGAGTTGGCGCTGCTGCTGTGTTACCCCAAAATGTGGCGTAACTTAGGCGCTGCGGTGCTGATGGGCGTGGGTTTGCTGCTGTTGCCAGCCGTGAACCCTGCGTTTGAACACCCGTTGGACTTGTACCGACAGATGGGCGAGATATTAACCCAGCACGGCGATTCGGGCACCTGGGCAGGACTGCTGTTTGCACCCGGACTGCGCGATGTGCTGCTGCCAAACATGCGAGCCGTACAGTTGGGCGTGCTGGCTGTATTGGCAGCCATCTTTTTCTGGAAGTACCGTTTGTGGAGCGATTACCGTTTCAGGGTATCGGCCTTAGCGGTGATGATGGGCTATATCATCCTGTTTAGCGACAGTCCCGAAACGCATACGTACATCATAGCCTTGGCGGGCTACCTGATGGTGTTCTGGTTGCAGCCCGAGCGCACCAAGATAGATTGGGTGATATTCTGGTTACTGTTTGTAAACTTCTGTATCTTCCCTGTGGATGCGCTCTGTCCTACGGCAGTATATCGTTTCTTCCACTATAACTTCTGGTTTGATATCTACTGCATGACGCTGGCTTGGGTGCGCATAGTCTGGGCGGTAGTCAAGGCGTAATCCTTGGTAAGCATCTCGTAAATAAGCTTAAACCAGATAATAGCTACAGGCAGTGCCTTGAGCGAATAGGGCTTGATGAGCTGGCGCCATACCTCGCGTGGAAACAGGTCGGATGGCGACATCGACGTGATGATAAACGCGAAGATGATGAGTGCCAGATCCCAACGGTTGCGCTGCCAAGGGCAGGTGAGGTACCAGATGGCCACACCCGGCATGGCGATGATATAGCTGTACGACTCGGAACCGGTACTGAACAGTACTACCATCATGAGTGTTGAGGCAACGGCTGCCATGCGGAATGCCTGGTGGCGATACTGCGAGAGGCGCAGGTAGGGCAGACTGAAAGTAATGACACCAGGGACGAGGAGCCACAAATCGCTGTAACTGGCCACGCCTGATATCTTACGAACCATACCAAGCAGCGAGATATTCTGACCGGCTGCAAACTGGTTGAGATTGTTTTTATGTACCAGCACATCGTACCAAGCGACATACTGACCGCATACGTAATCAAACCCGAATACGAACATGGGCAATACCGACAGAATGATGAGCCAAGCTGCGAACCATCCCAAGAACTGCAACTTGTGGCGCGAGAAGGGGAAGAAAGCCAACCCCACAATGCCGTAGATTTTGGTAACGGTGCCCAAGGCTATGAGGAAGGCCGCCCAGCAGTCGCGTTCCTTCTGGGTGAGGTAAAACGTGAACAGAATGCAGGCTAAGATGAGGCTGTTGCTCTCGGAATCGAGGATACAGGTATAGGCCTCGACCGCCACAAACCACAGCATGAACAGCTGCTGACTGCGGGTGAAAAACGACTTGCGGATGCTATAATAAGGCACAAACGTGATGAGCAACATCCAGATAAGTCGGCCTAACTGATAGGGCAGCACAGCCATAGGTGCCATGAGCACAGTGAACAGCGGTCCGTATAGGAAATAGTTGCCATCCTCGGGGTAAACGATGTAAAGCGGCATCTGTTGCCAGGCATGCCAGAACGAGTGGTAGAAGATGGAATAATCGAGATCGAACTTGCCCTTGAGCCAGATTCGGAGCCAGGGTACGATGGCCATAACGAGCCACGCGAAGAACACGACGCGGAAGTCGCTAAGATGGTGTTTTAACTTACAGGTTATTTCTTTAAGTTCCATAATTGTGTGCAAATTTGGGTGCAAAGGTATAAAAATTATGCTTGTTTTAGCATAAAAAGCTAAAAAAATTGTAACTTTGCACCCAAATAGAGTAAATATGGAGAAAGAAATGAATTTTCTGGATAGAAATGAGTTTAATTTCGAACCCAGTGAGAAGGTAGTTGAGGCTATTCGCAATTTTGACCCAAAGACATTGTGTTTTTATACCCGCATTTACGATCAGGGTAAAAAAAGTGTTATATCAGTAAAGCTGAGCGAGATATATGGCGTGCCTGAGGAGCAGGTGCTGCTGGCCTATGGTGGTGAGGACATACTGAAGAATGCTATCCACTACTACCTGATGAAAGGCGACAACAAGAAGATACTGATACCTGAATACTCATGGTGGTACTACAACAAGGTGGCTGCCGAGTGCTATGGTACCTTTGAGATGTATCCCCTGCACGAGCAGGACGATACCTTTGCCTACGATGTAGACGAGGTGATAGAATATACCAACCGCATACACCCCAAGATGCTGCTGTTGGCATCGCCTAACAATCCCACAGGTAACAGCTTGACTCCTGAGGAGATTGGACGTATCATGGAGAATATCCCCGAGGATACGATGGTGCTGATAGACGAGGCTTACGCCAGCTTTATTACCAGCGATACCGATTATATCGCCCCATTGGTAAACAAATACCGCAACCTGATTATCTCGCGCACGCTGAGTAAGTTCTACGGACTGCCCGGACTGCGTTGTGGCTTCGGCTTTATCGGTGCTGGTCACGACCACTTTGTAAGCTACATCAACAAGTACTTGGGTTACAACCGCTTCTCGGAGGCTGTGGCTCTGGCTGCGCTGGATAGCGACGAGCACTACCGCCACGTGGCCGATGATATGGAGTGGGGTCGACAGCTGTACAAAAAGGCACTGGGCGACAAGCCTGGCTTTAAGGTGTACAAGAGTGTGGCAAACTTCATACTGATAAAATATCCTGTAGCCATTAAGGAAGCCCTGCAGAAGGCGCTGGCCGACCAGAACTACAAGATTAAGTTTATGACCGATAAGGGTCTGGAGGAGTGTGTGCGTATTACCTTGGGACGTAAGGAGCAGACACAGGCTGTAGTGGATACCATCTTAAAAGTGTTGGGATGATAGGTGTGATATTGGCTGCGGGAATGGCCAAGAGGCTTAGACCGCTTACTGACGAGAAACCAAAATGCCTGCTGGAAGTGGGTGGCAAAACGCTGTTGCAGCGCACCGTTGACGCCATGATAAGCGCCGGCGTAAAAGAGTTCGTGGTAGTAACAGGCTATCGCGCAGAGATGATAAGGGAATTCCTAACTGTCAACTATCAACTGTCCGCTATCAACTTTATCGACAATCCCGATTACGAGCATAACAACAACATATTTTCGTTGTGGTTGGCCATGCAGCAGTTGCACGGACAAGAGGTGCTGCTGATGGATAGCGACATACTGTGCGATCCTGAGGCTGTGCGCCGTGTGGCACGTAAATCGGTGCCTGCCTTGGCCATGCAGCAGCATGAGTTGGGCGAGGAAGAGATGAAGATTGTAGTGGATGAAGCCGGACGTATTACCGAGATAAGCAAGACCTGCAGTCCTGCCGATGCCATTGGTGAGAGTGTGGGTATTGAGAAGATGACCGCCGAATATACTGAGGCCATCTATCAGGAACTGCGAAAGATGATACTGGATGAGGGACTCATCGATATCTTCTACGAGCGTGCCTTTGAGCGCCTGATACCTCAGGGACATACCTTTGAGGTGGTGGATACCACCGACTTGTTTAGTTACGAGCTGGACACCCCCGAGGATTTAGAAAAAGCAACAGCTGCCTTACCAAAAGAATTGTACTAATGAAGGAAAAGGCACTGGTAATACACGCAGCTAAGCTGAAAGAGCGTGGCGAGAATATCGACCGCATGATGAAGGCGATTGGCATGGACTACGAGTTTATTAGCGAGGGTGATGCCGACCAGCTGACCGAAGAGCTGTTGGACCGCTATCTGAAGGACGGACCAGAGGATTTGCACCAGAAATCGCCCCGTGCATCGTGTACCATCAAGCATTTCCTGTCGTACGAGAAAATTCTGGCCGACGGGTTGGAAGGCGCACTGATACTGGAAGATGATATCGTGCTGCATGATGACTTTAAGGAGAAGTTTGAGCAGAGCATAGAGGAGTACCGACAGAACTATGCCGACAGAAACGTACTGATATCGTACGAGGACAGCTCGCTGCAGTTTGTGCCCCGCAGTAAGCGCGAGAAGGGGCGTATGCTGTATCCTGGCAAGAAGGACAGGATGGCTGGTGCCTATTGGATTAATCACCATGCGGCCAAGAAGATACTTGACCTGCTGAAACAGGAGCGTACCGATATCCCCATCGACTGCTATCACTACAGATTGTTGCGTGAGGGCGCTATCGATTATCTTTGGTGTCAGCCGGCATTAGCTACGCAGGGATCGTTTACGGGACAGTTCCGCTCGTCGCTATCCAAGAAGAAAGATACGCTGATAGTGATAAGATGGTGGTTTAAGAAAAACTACAAACGCTTACTTTACTGGCTAAGATAAAAAAACGGCTGCTACTTTTTGTAGCGGCCGTTTGTTATTTCGAAATATCGCTTGAGTACTAACAGCGAGATTAAGCGCTCGCGTTCCTTATCGCGGAACTGGTCGATATACTCGTGGGCATGCTGGATGATGGCCTCGGCCTCATCGGGATGATCGATGTAATACTGCAGGCGCTCTTCGAGATCGGAGAAATCTTCCTTTACCTCGATATAGTGGTAGTTGGGGATAAGCTTGCCCTCCATAAACCATGTTTCCTGCGTGTGCTTAGGGGTAACGGCAATACAGTTTGACGACATGACCCACTTAAGGTTCGAAGCCACATCGTTGCCTTCGAGCGACATGATAAACTTGTAGTCGAGGTGCTCGCCGATAGTCATCTTGCCCTTCTGCCACTCGGGGTGCGCCTCGCTGCGATTGGTTGAGGCGGCATCTACCATGGGGCTCTGACCGTCGGCAAAGAGATTCATGAATACATCGCGATTCTCCTTACGTGGACCAAGGTCGCCGCGGAAGATGGTCATATTCTTCTTTTCGCGCCAAGGCTTCTTATCATCTACAAACAGGAAGTGGCGTACCTTCTCGAGCTTGAGGATAACCGAATACTCGTTGTGATCTACCAGTGGACGATTCTTAACGATGGCGGGCTCGGGAGCTACGTAAGGTTTGTCGCCCGAATCGAGAATCCAACGCAGATTCTGGTCGAAATAGCGAGCAAACTCCATCGCATCGAAGTAGTACACCTTCTGACGGGTGATGGGCTGATTCTTCAGGCAGATGGCCTTAGCATCCCACTCATCGCGGTTGGTAAACAATTCGGGCGTGAGCTTGCAGTAGTAGTTTACGCGCTCCAGAATATAATCCTTATCGGGACGTTTGTCGAGTTTGCGAAGTTCGTGCTCGAGCCATACCTGCGAGAACTTTTTTGGGGTATATTCGCGGATATAACTCTTAATGAAATACTTTAAATTACTGTTCTTTCCGTTGTGTAACAGATAGTAAATCTTTCTTTTATTCATTGTATATTCAAATTTTGGGTGCAAAGTTACATGTTTTATTTTATTTTTTGCTATCTTTGCAAACAAAAAATGTTATGGCATTATACGATATACGTCCGCTACAGCTAAAAATTATGAATATATTGCAGGCAGTTGACGCTACTTGCAATGAACATCACCTGCGATACTATCTATGGGCAGGCTCGATGATTGGTGCTATACGTCACAAGGGATTCATACCTTGGGATGATGATTTGGATATAGCGATGCCGCGCCCCGATTACGAGAAGCTGATAGCACACGCCAAGGAATGGCTTCCAGAGCGTTTTGAGATGGTATGCGCCGAGACCGACAGCGAGTACCCACTGCCGTTTGCCAAGATACAGGATAGTGAGACAACGCTGATTGAGCGTATGCACCTGAAGTATTTGGGTGGTATATATATAGATGTGTTCCCAATCGATGGCGCACCAGCAGGATGGTTGGCACGTAAGTGGCACTTCGGCAGATATGAGTATTATAAGCGCGTGCTGTACCTGATGTTTAGAGATCCGTACAAGCACGGACATGGACCAAGCAGTTGGATACCCTTGCTGTGCCGAAAGCTGTATAAGCTTGACGAGGTGCAGGGCAAGATTCGCAAGATACTGACTAAATACGATTACGACAAGGTGGACTATGTGGCCGACTATGACGACGGCTCGAAGGGTGTGATGCCTAAGACCGTGCTGGGCACACCTACGCCTTGCGACTTTGAGGGTATAAAGGTGATGGGCGTTGAGCAATATAATATCTATCTATCTAATAAGTATGGTGATTATATGACGATACCTGATGGTGATCATCAGCGACAGCACAACTTCCATTATCTGGATTTAGAGCACTCGTACAAAAACTATCAGGAGTGAGCCTATGAAGGTATTATATTACATGGTTCTTAGCGTTTGGTATCTGTTTTCGCTGCTGCCATTACGTGTTCACTACTTTATCAGCGACCTGATGTTCTGGCTGCTGTATGGCTTGTTAGGCTATCGCCGTAAGGTGGTGTATAGTAATATCAAGTCGTCGTTCCCCGAGAAGAGCGAAGAGGAACTGCGCAAGATAGAGCGTGGATTCTATCATTTCTTCTGCGACTATATCGTGGAGACGGTGAAACTGATGACTATCAGTAAGGAGAACCTGCGCCGACGACTGACTTTTAAAGGGGCTGAGTTGGTGGACGAGGTAGTGGAGAGCGGACAGTCGTGCGCTGTTTATCTGGGTCATCTTGGCAACTGGGAGTGGGTAACATCGTTGCCACTCTGGGTAACACCAAAGGCTCAGTGCGGACAGATTTACCATCCATTGGAGAATAAGGACTTTGACCGTTTGTTTCTGCGCTCGCGCCAGCGCATGGGAGCTGTTTGCATACCTATGGCCGAGACGCTGCGAAAGATTATAGATTATCGTAAACAGAACAAACCCGTGGTAATTGGTTTTATTTCGGACCAGGTTCCCTTTTGGACTAATATCCATCATTGGGTTGACTTCCTGAACCATGATACCCCTGTGCTTACCGGTACTGAGCGTATTGCCCGAAAAATGAATCAGGCCGTATTCTTCCTGGATGTGCATCGTACACGTAGAGGTTATTACGAGGCGGAGTTTAAGCTGATTACGCGTGAGCCAGAGAAGATGGCTGAATACGAAATAACCACTACCTATTTCCGTATGCTTGAAGAGAGTATCCGTAAGGCACCTGAATTCTGGTTATGGAGTCATAACCGTTGGAAGCGTACACGCGAGGAGTTTAATGAACGCTTTGAGGTGGTGAACGGAAAAGTGCTACCTAAGGATACGGAATTTAACCGGCTGTGTGGCTTGGTGAAATAAGCAACTTGTTTTTGGTCATGCGCATCATATATTGTTGTATGATGGCTTTCAGCTCGCGCTCCATCTGCGTCTGCTGAGGCACTTTGCCCTTTAGGTTATGCTGCATCAGACGGTCGGTTAACTGGTAGATGCCCTTGGTTTGTTTGCCGTCGAACTGAAGCACATAACCGTATTTTACGTATTGATAAATGCCGTTGAGGTAGTTAACCGCCCAAGTGTCTTCGGCGGGTGTGTTCAGCACGTCGATACCAAAGGCCATATAGGGCTTTTGGTAGCCTAACATGCCTAAGATGGTGGGCAGGATATCTATCTGCTGCGCCACCTTCTCTTCCATGCGGCCTACAGGCTGCGATGGATCGTAGATGATGATGGGCGAACAGAATCCGCCTAAATCGCTCTGATACTCGGCGTGATCGCTCTGATTGGTATGGTCGCTGGTAAGCACAAAGATGGTGTTGCTGAACCAAGGTTGCTTACGGGCGGTGGCAAAGAACTTGCCAAGGGCCATATCGGTATAGCGGATGCACTTCTGGATGGGCAGATGCTCCTCGGGGAACTGCGACTTATACTGCTGGGGGATGGCGAACGGATGGTGACTGGAAGCCGAGAAGATAGCCGTCATAAACGGCTGCTGCATCTTACTCATCTCCTCAGCATAATACTGGAAGAAAGGCTCGTCCCAAATGGCCCAGGTGCCATCGAAATCATTAGTGCCATGAGCGGCCTCGTATTCGGTGCGACCGTAATAGCGCTGGAATCCAGTCTTCTTGGCGAAGGCCTCGAAGCCCATCGAGCCATTCTGTGCCCCATGGAAGAATGCCGTTTGATAACCCTCGTTACCCAAGATGCCGGCCAGTCCGGTATAATCGTTCATCGAGGCTGGGGTAAGGAAGAAGGGCTCTACAAACATAGGGATGCTGGAGAGGATACTCGGCATGCCATCGATGCTCTTTCGGCCGTTACAGAAACTATATCGGAAGGTGGTGCTCTGGGCAATGAGCGAATCGATGCAAGGGGTGTAACCTTTGTATCGGCCGCCCTCTAAATCCTTGTTGAATGCACCGATATACTCGCGACCAAAGCTCTCGATAATCAGAACCACTACATTCTTTTTTACCAGCGTATCAGCCTTGGTCTGATGCTCTGGGGTGTAGATAGATGCTAACTCGGTGTCGCTCTGATAATAGTTGGGCACCACAAAAACGCTCTTGCCGATGGTACGGATGAGCGAGAAGGGCGTGTTGAGCACCAAGGCGGCATCGGCTGGATGCTGGGCGTACTGGTTGGCGTTTGATACGGTGATGGGGCGAACGGCTGTGGTAAAACCGCCGCGCATGCCGGCAATGCTCAGGGGTACGATGAGCAGCAGACTGGCCAAGTTGGCTGCGTGCTTGCGTCGAGGCATTGCGTACAACTTATACAGCCCCCACATTACAACCGCAAACAGTAGTACCAGATACCAGTGGTTGATGAACTCGGTGCCGAAAATGCTACCTAAGTTACCCTCGTTAGAGAACTCGCCGAACACCGTAGTAGTGGTGCGGCGCATGGTGTATTGAAAATAAACCGCATCGGCTAAGTTGATGGCTAAAGCAAGACCGTTGATGGTGAGATACAGCCACTTGAAGGCTTTCTGACCCTTTAGTGAAAAAGCGCCTACAGCAATCATGAGCACCACGTAAAGGGCGTTGGTGTAAACGATAGCTGAGGTGTCGAACAAGAGTCCGCCACGAAATACATCGCTGTTATAATGCAGCAGTTGGGTGTTTTCAAAGAAATACGCTAATCGGGCTATCTGGTAAACCACATAAACTAATAGGATGTTCCAGATAACGGCCACGATGGGGGCGTAGGACTTGCTGAGTAGTTGTTTCATCGTTGATTTAAATCTTTTGTAGCGGCTTGCAGAATGGCTTTGGCGATGGTGATGTCGCCCTGCCCTTTGGTAACCCGCTGACTGTTCAAGTCGAATACCGTGAGACCAGTACTATCTACCATCGAGAAACCTTCGGTAAAGGTATGCATGGCCACAGGGTGGGTATAGGTGCTACTGAGCACATCGCGACTAAACGTGTAATCGTGATGACTGATACCTAACTGACCTAACAGTGTAGCAGCTAGGTCGGTCTGATTGCAGATGGTGTCGATGCGGCGGGGAGCTTTTACGGCGCCACCAATCCATATCATCGGGATACGGTTGCGCAGGGGGTGTAGCTCGTCGAACTCCTTATAGTTGATGCCGTGATCGGGCAGCAGCACAATCAGCGTATTCTTCCAAGCCTCCGTGCGGCGCAGTTTGGCCACGAAATCGCCAATACATTGGTCGAGATAGTAGAAGGCATTCAGCACCTCATCATCAAAATGCTTGATGGGCACATCCCAAGGCTCATGACTGCTCAGCGACGAATAGCCAATGAGATAGGGTGATGGGAGGGTGGTGGCCATATCGTACAGTGTGCCGAAGGTGATATCATCGCGAACGCCCCATTCGGCTGTTTTCTGGTCGGCAGCAGAATAGTCGGCCTTCCAGGTAAGCTGGTCGAACCCACCGCTAATCAGGTAGCTGCGCATATTAGTAAAATTGATGTCGCCACCATACAGATAATGGGTGCTATATTGCTTTTCGTCGCGTAGCGAACGGGCGATACAAGGTAGGGTGCGCGATTTGGCGGGCATCTTCATGACCGATGTGTTGGGGAACGAGGGATAGCCGCTATAGGTGCACAGGGTGCCGCGATCGGTGCGCCACGAGTTGGCGTAGCAGTTGGTAAAGTAAACACCTTGGGCAGCCAACTTATTGAGGTTGGGGGTGATATCCTTTCGACCGCTCAGTTCGGTAAACTCGCCGCCGAGGCTCTCCATCAGTATCACAATGATGTTGGGCGTTGGGGTGTTGAGCAGCGTATCGCTATCCACACTCTCGGTGTTGTAAAGCTTGTTGATAATCTGCTGGCATTCCTCGTCGCTCATATAGTTGTAGCTCTCGTTGTTGCTGGCGGTCTTCTCTAACGAAGCCAGAAAACTGAATACGGGATTAACAGCCGAGTGATTGAGGAACTGATTCTGCGAATAGTAAACCTGACCGATATTGGTGGTCGATTCGTCTAAGCCACCACGAATGCCGATAACAATCAACGGTGCCATTACCAAGAAGGTAATAACGCTAACGACTGCCGTTTTGAGTGATTTGGGCAGCGCGTTGGCATGCTTCAGACTGCATAAAGCGGTAGCGTAACCCTTATAGATGACAACAGCAACAACCACCCAGGCGGTGAATCGCCATATAAGATAGGTGGCCGAAACGCTGGCTGTAGCCTCGTTGGGTGTAGCAAGATACTGCAGGCACGAGGCATCGAGCTTAAATGCCCAGAAGGGATACAGGCTGGTGTCGGCCACAAAGGCCAAAGCAAAAGCGATGGCTATCAAACAGTAGTAACCCTTTAGGATGCGGAACAGCCATTGGCCTGTGTACCACATACTAACGATGGTGGCCAAAAATGGCACAATGAAGAAATATAGGGCTGTGGATAAGTCGAGCGACAGTCCATGCTGTACCACCTGCCACATATCGCTAAACGTGTAGGTGTGTCCCTCTCGGCAGAAAAGCATAAATGCCAACTTGGCCAAGACGAACACAATGACCGTCCAGAGGTAGGTCTTTATCAGATAACTAACTCTGCATTTCATGGAGCTTCTTGTAATAGCCGTCGAAGTTCAACAGTTCTTCGTGGGTACCTCGTTCTACAATCTTTCCGTCGTGAAGCACGCAAATCTCGTCGGCATTCTTAATGGTGCTCAAACGGTGCGCGATGGCTACGGTGGTGCGCGTCTTCATGAGGCGCTCCAAAGCATCCTGCACCAAACGCTCGCTCTCGGTATCGAGGGCTGATGTAGCCTCGTCGAGAATCAGGATAGGTGGATTCTTCAGTATGGCGCGAGCGATGCTGACACGCTGGCGCTGACCGCCCGACAAACGTCCACCACGATCGCCGATATTGGTATCGAAGCCCTGCTCGGATGCCATGATAAAATCGAAGGCGTTGGCAATCTTAGCTGCCTCCTCAATCTGCTGCTGGGTGGCGTTATCTACACCAAACGAGATGTTATTGCGGAAGGTATCGTTAAACAGGATAGCCTCCTGGTTCACGTTTCCAATCAGCTGGCGAAGGTCGTGAATACCCAACTCCTTCACATTAACACCATCGATAAGTACCTCGCCCTCCTGTACATCGTAGTAACGGGGAATGAGATCTACCATCGTAGATTTTCCGCTACCGCTCTGACCTACTAAAGCGATGGTCTTACCCTTAGGGATTACCAAGTTGATATCTTTGAGTACCCACTGCTCGCCGTACTTAAACGATACGTGGCGGAACTCAATCTGATGCTCGAAGTTAGCGATATGCTTGGGGGATGCTGGCTCCTTGATGGTGTTCTCGGCCATCAGAATCTTATCAACACGCTCCATCGAAGCCAAACCCTTAGGGATGTTATAACCGGCTTTCGAGAAGTCCTTCAAGGGGTTGATGATCGAGTAGAGCATCACCATATAATAAATAAAGATAGGACCAGAGAGTGTGTGGTTGTTGAGAACCAGTACACCGCCGAACCACAGTACAATCACAATCATGACGGTGCCTAAGAACTCGCTCATAGGGTGGGCCGACGACTGGCGGATGTTTACGCGCATGATGTCGTTGCGATAGGCCGAGTTGATGGTGTCGAAACGCTTGTTCATCTTATCTTCGGCACAGAAAGCCTTGATGATACGCAAACCACCTAAGGTCTCTTCGACCTGACTCATGGTATCGCTCCAAAGGCCCTGGGCCTTAACCGATTGGGCTTTGAGCTTTCTACCTACCCAACCCATAAACCAACCCATAACGGGTACGATAACCAGGGTGAATACGGTGAGCTGCCATGAGATAAACAGCAGCATGGTGAAGTAGCCCACAATCAGGATAGGATTCTTGAACAGCATCTCGAGACTCGACATGATGGAGTTCTCAATCTCCTGTACATCGCCGCTCATGCGGGCAATGATGTCGCCCTTACGCTCCTCGCTAAAGAAACCTAATGGCAGGGCGTTTATCTTTTGGTACAGCTGGTTGCGGATATCGCGAACCACACCTGTACGGATGGGCACGATGGTGGCCGACGACAGGAAGTAAGCACCCGTCTTCAGGAAAGTCATAAAGGCCAGAAAGAGGCCGATAATGAGCAGGGTAGTGGTAGGACCAAGCTGGGCAATGAGACTATTCACATAGTAGTTCATGTTGTTCATCAGCACCTCTTGTGCGTTGGCCCAATCCCATGCCATCAGTGTGGTTGCAGCATCGCCATCGCCCGTCTTGAAGATAATCTGCAAGATAGGTATCAGGGCCGCAAACGAGAAGACATTCAGGATAACCGATAGGATATTGAACACTACCGATGCTACCAGGTATTTTTTATAAGGAGGTACAAACCGCCTCAATACGTTCAGGAACTCTTTCATTCTCTAAATTCTAATATCTTAATTACTCTACGGCTTCGCCCAGAAGCGTGGCGCTGGTGCTACCGGTGATGCGAACACGAACGGTTTCGCCAATATGGTGAGTGCCCTTATCGAATACCACCATCTTGTTCTGCTCGGTACGACCGCAAAGCTGCTCACGACTGCGCTTTGAGAATCCCTCAACCAGTACGTCGAACTCCTTGCCCTCGTCCTTCTTGTTCTGAATGGCGCTCATCTCTGTCTGCAGGGCAATAAGCTCATTCAGTCGGCGGATTTTCTCCTTCTCGGGCACATCGTCGGGCAGGTGCTTCGAAGCGTAAGTGCCTGGGCGCTCGGAGTATTTGAACATAAAGGCAGAATCGTAACCCACCTCGCGCATCAGGTCGAGCGACAGCTGGTGGTCTTCCTCAGTCTCTGAGTGATAACCTACGAAGATATCGGTAGAAAGACCGCAATCGGGGATGATACGACGGATGGCGTGTACACGATCCATGTACCACTCGCGGGTGTATTTGCGGTTCATCAACTTCAGAATACGGTCGCTACCACTCTGTACGGGCAGGTGGATGTGCTTACAAACGTTGGGTACTTCGGCAATCACCTTCAGAGTCTCGTCGCTCATATCCTTGGGGTGCGAAGTGGTAAAGCGCACACGCATGGTGGGCACCTCTTCGGCCACCTTTCTTAAAAGGGTGGGGAAGTCGGTATCCTCGAACTTGTACGAGTTGACATTCTGGCCCAGCAGGGTTACCTCCTTATAGCCCTTATCGCGCAGGTCGCGAACCTCGCGCAGAATACTTTCTACATCGCGGCTGCGCTCACGACCGCGGGTGTAAGGTACAATGCAGTAGTGGCAGAAATTGTTGCAACCACGCATGATACTTACAAAACCACCAATCTTATGACCAAGGCCGATACGCTGTGGTACTACATCCTTATAAGTCTCGCTGGTAGAGAGCTCGGTATTCATAGCTTTATGTCCCAACTCGGCTTGTGCAATCAGGTCGGGCAGCGACATATAAGCGTCGGGACCGGCTACCAGGTCAGCAAAGTGATTATCCAACAAATCGCGCTGAGCTCTCTCAGCCATACAACCAAGTACACCAAGTATCAGTCTGGGGTTCTGCGGCGCAGTCTTCAGTCGGCGACGGCGCTCAGCATCCAGAGCCTCCAAACGGTGATAAATCTTCTGCTCGGCGTTATCTCTAACAGAGCAGGTGTTCAGGAATACAGCATCGGCCTCGTCTAATGTATCAGTGGTTTCGTAACCAGCCATCTGCATTACCGATGCAACTACTTCAGAATCTGCCACATTCATCTGGCAGCCATACGTTTCAATATATAATTTCTTCATCATGCAAAGTATAATAGGTTAAATAAGTGGCAATGATATGCCGTTAATCTTCTGGAATACGTCGAGTGCATACACATCGGTCATACCGCTGATATAATCAATAATGGCCATGATGCGTGTTTCTATGTCGGGTGCATCAATATCATACTGACTTGATACACGACTGATGAGGTGCTTAGAGTAAAAACGCTCAGGGTGGACGGCGGCATTGATAAATTTTTCCATCAACGTCTGGATAATCTGATAACCCGACAGTTCTACATCGAGTACAGGACGACTCTTGTAGATGTGCTGAACCGAGAGCTCGCAGCAATGCTTGTAGGCTGCTTGCGGCAGAGGGCTGATATGATCAATCAGACTGCCTTGGAACTCGCCGCTCAATATCTCGTCCTCGTGCTCAACAAACACGCGTACACACTCGTTCTCGAGTTTGCCAATCACGCAGGCACGCAGATATACTATCTTTTCGTTGTTGTCGTTCACACCTTCTTCGATAATGCGGTTCTGGATACGCGTCTGGGTCTCCTCATCAAAGAATCCCAACAATAACTGCATGGTATCGTTGTGCGAAATAATTTTAAGTTTATGGGCATCCTCAATGTCCATAATCTCGTAACAGATGTCATCGGCAGCTTCAACAAGATATACCAGCGGATGACGGGCGTAACGCAGGGGCTCGCCTACCTCCGATTTACAAGGGATACCTAACTCGTCGGCAATACGACGATAATCTGTCTTTTCGGAATCAAAGAAACCGAACTTACCTTTCTTGCCGGCTGCACTCGATGAGAATGGATATTTTACGATGCTGGCAAGCGTTGAATAAGTCATGACAAATCCACCTGGTCGGCGACCTTTGAACTGGTGCGTGAGCAAACGGAACGCGTTGGCGTTACCCTCAAAATGGATGAGGTCGTTCCAGAAGTTGGCGCTTACCTGTCGCTGCAGGTCGTAACCGGCTCCTTCGGTAAAGAACGATTGGATGGCTTTCTCGCCGCTATGTCCAAAAGGCGGGTTGCCCAAATCGTGTGCCAAACAAGCGGTGGCTACAATCTGTCCGATTTCCTGAAACAGCGTATCTTTCAGTTCAGGATGTTTCTTGGTGAGTTGGGCAGCCACATCGTTACCAAGCGACATGCCAACGCTGGCCACCTCGAGCGAGTGGGTCAGACGGTTGTGCACAAAGATACTACCCGGGAGTGGAAATACCTGGGTTTTGTTCTGTAAACGACGGAACGGAGCAGAGAAAATCAAGCGGTCATAATCGCGCTTGAACTCTGTTCGGTCGTCGTGGCGCTCAGGATGACGATGCTCCTGACCAAGACGCTTGTTCGATATCAGTTGTTGCCAATTCATCATAATCAGGGTGCAAAGGTACGAAAAATACGCGCAGTAGCGGCATATTTCGCAGAAATTAACGAAAAAATCAAAAAATTAGTCGGTTAAAGGGTGATTTCTAAGCTAAAAGCACTACCTTTGCACGTGGATTAAAATATTATTTTAAAAGATGCTGAAAATTAAAGTTGTAAACAAAGGTCACCAGCCCTTGCCGCAGTATGCCACTGCGCAGAGCGCTGGTATGGATCTGCGAGCTAATATAGATGAACCTATCACCCTGAAACCGCTGGAGCGCCGACTCATCCCCACAGGTTTGCATATCGCTCTGCCTGTAGGTTACGAGGCGCAGGTCCGCCCTCGTAGCGGTCTGGCATTAAAGAAGGGTATTACCGTACTGAACACCCCAGGCACCATCGATGCCGACTATCGTGGCGAGATTGGTGTGGTGCTCATCAACCTGTCGAACGAGGATTTCGTGGTTGAGGATGGTGAGCGTATTGCCCAGATGGTGATTGCACGCCACGAGCAGGGTGAGTTCGTTCCGGTCGAAGTTCTTGATGAGACCGAACGTGGCGAAGGTGGTTATGGTCATACTGGCGTGAAGTAAAATCATGATGCGAATGAAGAAAATCGGACTGTCGTTATTGTTGCTGCTTTCTGTAACCACTGGTTACGGACAGCGTGAGTACGACCAGTTTTTTCTCGAAGCCATGATGCAGCGCCAGAAGGGTAATAACGATGCTGCTTTTGATTTGTTGCGCCACTGCCTGGAGATTAATCCCGAGGCTCCCGAGGCGTATTACTTCTTAGCGCAGTATTATAACGCCCTGAAGGATGGCGCGAAGAGTCTGGCTTATATCCAGAAGGCAGCCGCACTCGATCCGGATAACGCTACCTATATGGAAACATTGGCACAGGCATACATCCGTCAGCAGGATTACGAAGCTGCCATCCCCGTTGTTGAGAAAATATACGAGCGTGATAAAGAACGTGAGGACTTGCTGGAGATGCTGTTCCAGCTGTATCAGCAGGTTGACGATTATGATTCGGCTGTAGAGGTGTTGAACCGTATCGAAGCCATCGATGGCAAAAGCGAACGCTTGTCGGTAGCCAAGAGCGAGATATATACTCGTCAGGGAAACAAGAAAGCTGCAATAGCTGAGATAAAGGCTTTGGCCGAGAAATTTCCGAACGATGGTAACTATCAGGCCTTGTATGGCGAAACGCTGATGATGAACGGACAGTTGAAAAAGGCGCTGAAGGTGTACGACAAGATTCTGAAGGACGAACCTGATAATAACCGTGTGCTGATGTCGCTGCGTACCTATCATCAGGCGTTAGGTCACCAAGAGATTGCCGATTCGCTTACCGAGCGTGTGCTGCTGAATCGCAATGCCACCATCGATGAGAAGATACAGCTGTTGCGACAGGAGATTTCGGCCAGCGAGAATGCGGGCGGCGACAGTACCCGTGTGCTGCAGCTATTTGGAAAAATTCTGCAACAGCCGCAGACCGATGAGCATATGGCTATCCTCTGTGCCTCGTATATGAACGTAAAGAAGATGCCAAAGGATACTATCGCTACGGTGCTGACTAAGGCACTGCAGTTAGCGCCCGATAACTCATCGGCACGCTTGCAGCTGATTGGTTATGCCTGGGATGCTGACGATATGGAACGTGTGATTGCACTCTGTCAGGACGCCCGACAGTACAATCCCGACGAGATGGCCTTCTATTATTATCAAGGTATCGCATATTATCGGCGTGATAGTCTGGATGCCGCCCTTTCAACCTTTAAGAATGGTATCGGTGTGATTAAGGAAGACAGCAATCCTGCTATCGTTTCGGATTTCTATGCGGTGATGGGCGATATCCTGCACCAGAAGGGACTGGTGAAGGAGGCCTACGAGGCTTATGATAGCTGCTTGCAATGGAAAGATGATAATATGGGCTGTTTGAATAACTATGCCTACTTCTTAAGCGAAAGTGGTGAGCAGTTGGCAAAGGCCGAACAGATGAGTTATAGGACTGTGAAGGCTGAGCCCAAGAATGCAACTTACTTAGATACCTATGCTTGGATTCTGTATATGTTGGGTCGCTACTCTGAGGCCAATATATATATCGACCAGGCACTACAGAACTTGGATGAGTCGATGGACAACTCTGTGATTAAAGAACATGCTGACAAAATAAAACAAAAAATAGATCAATGATGAAACTACAAGGTATTGTTAAAATTGCCCTATTGGCATTGCCATTGATGTTTAGCTCATGTAGCGTAGTTAATGGTATATTCAAGAAGTCGAAAAAGGAAAAGCCGATGATTGAACAGAAGCAGACAACCGACTTTGTGAATCAGGTGCGTGATAACCAGCAAACCAACAAGTTCATCACCTCAAAGGTGAAGTTCTCGGTTGAGGTCGGTCCGCAGAAGATTACGCTGACGGGTAATCTGAAGATGCGTCGTAACGATGTGATTCGTCTGCAGCTGATGGCCTTTGGATTTGTTGAGGCCGGACGTCTTGAGTTCACCAAGGATTACGTGCTCATTATGGACCGTATCAATAAGCAGTACCTGAAAGCGCCTTATCGCCAGATTGATTTCTTGCGAAACAGCGGCCTGAACTTCTATGCGCTCCAGGCACTGTTCTGGAACGAGCTCTTCAAACCCAATGAGGGTAGCGAGGCTGTAGCGCTTGCTAAGAATAACAAGGAAGGTCAAGGCCACTTTACCACCGTTGAGAGTGGCGACGATATGATCATCAATCTCGAAGACGGTAAGATGGACTACAGCTGGTTGACCAGTAAGAATACGGCATTGATACGTATGGCCAATATCTTGTATAAGGACCGCTTTAATGGTAACACCCAGCTTAACTGGGACTATTCCGACTATGATGTGTTTGGTCGTAAGATGTTCCCCAAGAAACATCAGATAACACTGACCACACCAGATAAGGAAGTGAAGTTGGGTATGACCTTGAATTATCTGGGTAATGATACCGATTGGGATGCACGTACCGAAGTTTCAAATAAGTATCGCGAGGTAACAGTTGACGAGATACTCCGCCGCTTCATGGCTCTATGATGAATAGAGTATTCCGTATGCGATATATCGTGATGGTGCTGATGGCACTCATCTCGTTTTCTTCGCCTGCTATCGCACAGCAGACGAAGAAAAAGTCTGTGCAAAAACGTACGGCTACCACTGCTAAGAAATCAACTGGCGCCAAGAAATCGTCAGGTAAGAAAAAAACAACCAAGAAGACTACTGCTGCCAAACAGCCTGTAACGGTTAA
Source organism: uncultured Prevotellaceae bacterium (assembly GCA_902789415.1). GTDB lineage: Bacteria > Bacteroidota > Bacteroidia > Bacteroidales > Bacteroidaceae > Prevotella. The sequence continues at coordinate 11,635 of CADAOD010000022.1, read as the reverse complement.
CAGTTTGAAAACCGAGCAGCAGAGAGTGCGCAAGCAGATTGAAGAACAACAGCGTAAGTTGAAAGCTAACGAGCGCGATGTGAAGAAGCGTTTGCAGAACCTGCTGATTATCAACAATGAGATTGCTGATAAGCGCAAGTCGATTGATACCATCCGTCATGACATCAATCGTCTGGATGGTAATATCCACACTTTGGAGGTGCAGTTGGAAACTCTCGAGAAAGAACTCGAATTGCGTAAGATGCGCTTCATCAAGTCGATGAAGTATATGCATCGCAACCGTAATCTGCAGAGTCGCCTGATGTTTGTGTTCAGTGCTAAGAACCTGTCGCAGATGTACCGACGACTGCGTTTTGTGCGTGAGTATGCTGCCTATCAGCAGAATCAGGCCGAGGCGGTTAAGTCGATGAAGGAGCAGGTGGCCGAGGCTCATGGCGAACTGACTGATACTAAGAAACAGAAGAGTAATCTGTTGGTAAGAGACGAGCAGGAACGCCGTTCGCTTGAAGGAAAGCAGGAAGAGCAGCAGAAGATGGTAACCTCGTTGCAGAAACAGCAGAAAACCATTCAGGGTATTATCGAACAGCAAAAGAAACGTGATGCTGAGCTGAATGCACAGATCGACCGTTTGATTGCCCAGGAGATAGCGCGTGCCAAGGCGCGTGCTGAGGCCGAAGCAAAGCGTAAGGCTGCTGAGGCTGAGGCTAAGCGTAAGGCTGAGGAGTTAGCCCGTAAACAGGCTGCTGCCGAAGCGGCTCGTAAGGAGAACGAACGACGTATTGCTGAGGCGAAGGCTCGTGAGGAGAAGGCTAAGGCCGAAGCCCGTGCAGCTGCTGCCAGAAAGAACGCCGAAGAAAAAGCGGTCGCCGAGCGTGCTGCTGCTGAGGCTGAGCGTGCCCGACTGGCTGCAGAGCGTAAGGCTGCAGCCGATGCGAAAGCCCACGAGAAAGAAGTGGCTGAGGCTAAGAAATCGTCAGAAGCAATATATACAGTGTCGTCCGAAGATCGTCAGTTGAGTGGAAACTTCGAGAGTAATCGTGGACGCTTACCTATGCCTATTGCAGGTGGTTATCGCATTGTGAACCACTTTGGTACCAACCACGTGACAGATGTGAAGGGACATGTTACACTTGATAAGAAAGGTATCGACATCAAAGGTCAGCCTGGTGCTGCGGTTCGATGTGTGTTCGATGGCGAGGTAAGTGCAGTGTTTAGCTATGCTGGCACCACAGTGGTCATCGTACGTCATGGTAGCTACCTGTCGGTATATTGCGACTTGGCATCGGTTAACGTGAGTCGAGGACAAAAAGTAAGCACCCGACAGACACTTGGTCGTGTGGGTGCTGAGGGGGTGATGCAGTTCCAGTTGCGCAAAGGCAGTGCGAAACTAAATCCAGAAGGATGGTTGGCGCGATAGGCACTTACAGTGTCAATCCGTCCAACAATCCTACATAGGTATCGATGGCATGTTCCATCTCCGAAATCTTTATGAACTCATTGGCTGAGTGCGAGCGACTTGATTCGCCTGGGCCTAACTTGAACGATGGGAAAGGCATCAGCGCCTGATCGCTCAGTGTGGGCGAACCGAAGGGCTGCATACCTCGGTCGATACATCTCTTAATGAGCGGATGCTCGGGCGAGATGGCCGATGAGTGCAAGCGGAACGAGCGGGCGCGCAATTCGCACTTAGTCATCTTCTTGCAAAGGAAGTTAAACAGATATTCGTTCTGATAGAACTCGTTGGTGCGTACATCAATGATAAAATGCAGCGTATCGGGTACTACATTATGCTGGGTGCCGCTCTCAACAACTGTTACCGTCATCTTCGTGGGACCTAACAGCGGACTCACCTTGCGGAATTTGTAATCGCGAAGCCAAACCAAATCGTCGAGTGCTTCGTAGATGGCGTTCACACCTTCGTTTCGGGCTGCATGGCCCGATTTGCCGTGAGCATAACCATCAATCACCATCAGTCCTTTCTCGGCAATAGCGGGCTGCATACCTGTAGGCTCGCCCACTATGGCTACATCTACTTTTGGCAGCAAAGGCAATACACGACTCAAGCCGTTTTGTCCCGATATCTCTTCCTCGGCCGAGGCTACCCACAACAAATTATAGTTGCGTGGACGATACAGCATGATGCGATAGGCCTGTAACAGCGAAACCAATCCGCCGCCGCAATCGTTTGAGCCTAAACCGTATATCACGTCGTATTCCTGATCTGGTGAAAATGGATCGCGTGTCCACGAGCTAACGGGTTTTACGGTGTCGATATGGGCGTTAAGCATCACGGTAGGTCGATTGTTGGCCCAATCAGGACAGCCCACCCAGAGGTTGTTGCCCTCGCGACCGAATGGCAGATGCCACATATTCAGGAAATCGGCCAGTTTATCGGCAGCTCTCGTCTCGTCTCTACTAACCGAAGGGATAGCAATCAGCTCCTTCAGCAAGGCTACGGCGTCGTAAAGATAGTTTTTGTTTTCCATATTTTATTTGGTTTTTGCTTTTGATACACATACGGATAGTAGCATAGATAATACCAGCACGCCAAAGATGATGGCCAACGAAAGGGTGGTAGGAACCTCGATGTGCGGCATGTTAATACTTAGTCCAACCATCTCGCCGAATGCGTTCACGTACTCGTTCATGGCCAACAACATTTTTACGCCTACGAAACTAAGAATGATGCCAAGACCATATTTTAGATAGGTGAAGTATTTTGCTACAGCTGCCAACGCAAAGTATAGGGCACGCAGCCCCAGAATGGCAAAAATGTTGGATGTAAGTACGATAAACGGATCGCGGCTTACCGAGAATACGGCAGGGATAGAGTCAACGGCAAAGGCTACATCTGTTGTCTCAATCACTAAGAGGGCGATGAAAAGTGGGGTAGCCAAGCGTTTGCCGTTTTCGATGATAAAGAACTTTCCCTCGTGCATCCGGTCGGTTACGGGGAAGAACTTCTTGAATAACTTGACGAAGATATTGTTCGAGGGGTCAACCTGCTCGTCGTTATGACCGAACATCTTAATACCCGTATAAATCAGGAACAAACCAAACAATCCCAATATCCATTCAAACTGGGAAATCATCGCTGTTCCTGCAAAAATAAAGATACTGCGCAGTACCAAGGCACCGAAAATACCCCAGAACAATACTTCGTGCTGGTATTTTCGCTGTATGCCGAAGAACGAGAATAACATCAGGAACACAAACAGATTGTCCATCGATAAGGATTTCTCAATCAGATAACCTGCTAAGAACTCCATAGCTTTCTCATGGGAGTCGCCTGGATAAAACAGATAGATGCCTCCGCAGAATATCAACGAAACACCTATCCATACAGCTGTCATCTTCAAGGCTTCGGATACGCTTACTTCATGCTGCCCTTTTTTACCAAACGACTTCAGGTCGATTAACAACATGATGAATACTAGTATGTAGAACAATATCCACGCCCAAAGAGGTATATTTACCATTTCCATTCTTTCTTTTTTCTTTAATTACGGCGACAAAGTTACGAAATATTTCTTATATTCCCAAAAAATGTTGTACTTTTGTACTTCGGTATGCAAATCCGAATGTTCGATAAATGTCCAGTGGCGCCTGTAACGGTTAGTATGATTCTTGGCATTATCATCGCTAACTATGTACAGTTACCCATTTCCATGCTGCCTGTGTTGGCTGGTATGGTGGTTATAGCTTTGCTGCTTTATAAGTTTGCCAATGCACAATCAGTAGCCATTATGGCGTGTTGCCTGTTGTTAGGTATATGCGTGATGCAGCATCATCAGCAATCGACGTATGAACCGAAAACGGAATCCCGATTTGATCGTTCCAGAAACTTTTTCCTTCAGCAACGCGAGCAGTTATTGCAGCGTTATAATGATAGTGGGCTCGAAGGTGATGCATATGCGGTGGTGGCGGCGATGTCGTTAGGTGATAAGTCGGCGTTGAGTCGCGATGTAAAGAGTGCTTATTCTGTCAGCGGCGCCTCGCATGTGTTGGCGCTCAGTGGTCTGCACTTGGGTATCATCTATATGTTACTATCGTTATTCCTGCCTCGAAGGCGATGGCCGACTTTGTCGCAGTTGCTTACAATCTTGGTGGTGTGGGCATTTGTGTTGTTGGTAGGCATGCCAGTAAGTGCCGTACGTTCGGCGGTGATGCTTACCGTCTATGGCGTACTGTCGATTGGTCGTCGCAACAAAATGTCGGTCAATGTTTTAGCCTTTACGGCTTTTCTGATGTTGATGTGGAATCCTGCATGGCTGTTTGATGTAGGATTTCAGATGTCGTTTATGGCGGTCTGGGCAATCCTGCTATTTGTGCCCTTGTTTACTGGCGTGTTTTCCGATAAGTATTATATGGAGCACCGTTGGATAGCAAAAATCTGGGGCATGGTGGCTGTCTCTTTTTCGGCACAGTTAGGTGTTGCACCATTAATCGCCTATTACTTCGGACAGTTCTCTACCTGTTTTCTGCTTACCAATTTCCTGGTGGTGCCTGCAGCATTTATCATCCTGTGCCTGTCGATTGTCGTTCTGTTGTTTCCGTCCCTCGCGTACCTATTATTATATATAGTGAATGGATTGAATGCTTCGTTGAATACCATCGCCGCCTTTCCTGGCGCAAGTATTGGTAACTTGCATCCAACCATCCTTCAGGTTGTGCTTATCTATGTGTTGATTGTTTGTTGCTACCTGCTTATAGGAAGAATAAAACCAATAATGGGATGGACACCATCGAAATGAGGGTGGTGATAAACGTTACTTCGGTTATCATCGTAGTGTCCTTGCCGTATTTTAAGCACAGAATAGTACCGTAAGTAGCTACAGGCATAGCGATTACCACCGTGTTGATGTTTACCACAAACTGCGAGAAGCCCAAGAGCGTGCATAGATAGTAGATGCCGATGGGCAGTATGGCCAGTCGGAAAAGTGTAGTGGCATAAACGCTGGCGTTACCCAACAACGATTTGATGGGCAGGTTCGACATCGATGAACCGATAATCAGTAGTGCCGCTGGTACGGTGATGTTACCAATCATGGTGAGTGGTGCGCTGATAGCTTCAGGGATGTTGTCGATACGCAGTGCCACAATCAGCATGGTCAGGTAACAAGCTAACATCGGGGTAGAGTAGAGCACTTTCTTTTCAAATCTTTTCTCTTCCACCTTGCTTTTACCTGTAATTAGGATTGTTCCTACTGTAAATACTGCAAATGTGTTTACCACATTCAGCACCGCTGCGTAGAACACGGCTTCGTGTCCGAATATCGAGGCTACAACCGGATAGCCCATAAAGCCTACGTTACCAAACATGAGTGCAAAGCCGATAGCACCTTCGTCGTCTTTTTTCTTGGTGAGATAACGTGGCAACAAAAAGGCGATACCAGTCAACACGGCGTAAGTAATCACGCTGATAAGCAATAATGGTAGGATATACTCACGGTCTGGCAGCTCGCCTGTCATTGCCGACGACAAAATCAGTGCCGGACAGGTCATATTAATCACTAACCTCGACAACTGTCTGTCAAAGTCGCCTCCCAAATATCCCAGTTTGCCAGCGCCGTATCCCACGAGCACTATAACAAACAAAGTCATCATCACTACAAACATAGAGTAAAGGCATTAAAAAAGCCCCAATGAGTGGGGCTTTTAGTTACATATATCCTAACCACCGCAATATATCGTTGAGGTTTGCGAACACCATCAGGAGTATCAGCAGACCGAAACCTACGTACTCGGCACGAATCATGAAGGTTTCTGATGGCTTGCGACGTGTTATCATCTCGTAGAACAGGAACAATACGTGTCCACCGTCCAATGCTGGGATGGGCAGAATGTTCATGAAGGCGAGGATGATTGAGAGGAAGGCGGTCATCTTCCAGAACAGATACCAATCCCATACAGGTGGGAACAGGCTACCTATAGCGCCGAAACCACCAATCGACTTAGCTCCGTCGGCTGTAAACACATACTTCATGTCGCCCACGTAACCCTTCAGCACGTTGATGCCGTAGGCAATACCTGCGGGGAAACTCTCAAAGAATCCGTACTCCTTGGTGATGGGCTGGTAGATGCCAGCGATGGTCTGCACCATGAAACCGAGTTTCAAATCAGGAGTCAAGGTGATGGTGGCTGTATCCTGTACCTCGTTACGTGCATAAACGATGGTTGCAGTGCGCACTTTCAAACTGTCGGCCTGAGTCTTGGCGGCTGTCATCATATCCTCGAGTACGCCGAGCTGGTCGGTAAACTCGTTATAGCTGTCAACGGGCTTGCCGTTGATGCCTACAATCTTATCGCCTTTTTGCAATCCCATCTTGGCGGCAGGTGTTCCTTCCATCACGCTGTCAACCACAGCAGGAATCAGTGGACGAACGAATGAGGGTTCTGCCTTGAGCATGCCCAACAGGTTGATGTCGCCAGGCAGCTTAATGCTCATGGCCTTGCCATCACGGATAATATCTGCACGGGTTGCCTCGCTCAGTGCACGGTACATGTCTGCACTGAAGTCTTTGAATTCGCCTTTCTCGGTACCTACCAGAATATCGCCATCCTTAAAGCCATACTGCTTAGCTTCGGTGTTGAACTTCATACCCATGGTCATGTTCTTAACAGGGATATATGTATCGCCCCAGTAGAACAGAATCATCGAGTAGATAAACAGTGCTAACAGGAAGTTTACCAATACACCGCCAATCATTACCAATAGGCGCTGCCAAGCTGGTTTGCTGCGGAACTCCCAAGGTTGCTCGGGCTGTTTCATCTGTTCGGTATCAAAACTCTCGTCGATCATACCGGCAATCTTACAGTAGCCGCCCAGTGGCAACCAACCTACACCATACTGGGTGTCGCTGTTCTTAGGCTTGAACTTAAACAGACTGCCGTCCCATTTCCAGATGCTGGGATCGAAGAAGAGATAAAACTTCTCTACGCGGATGCCAAAGAGTTTGGCAAAGAAGAAGTGGCCGCCCTCATGGAGCAGCACCAGCAGGCCAATGGCCAGCATGAATTGCAAAAGTCTAATTAAAAAAATATCCATTGTTGATTATTTATTCATGAGTTCTGTAGCGATACGACGGGCCTCGGCATCAGTAGCAATGTAGGTGTCGTAGCTGGGGTTCTTATCAAAGGTAGCGCGCTGCATGGTCTCGGCAATGATGTCGCCCATCTGCAGGAAACTGCACTTATCCTCCAGGAATCCACGGTTCACAATCTCGTTAGCAGCATTCACGATACATGGCATGTTACCGCCCTTGTCGATAGCTTCGAACGCCAAAGCTAAGCAACGGAACTTCTCCAAGTCGGGCTCGAAGAACTCCAAATGCTGGGCCTTAAACAGGTCGAGACGCTCGCCACTCAGGTGCAAACGCTGTGGGAATGAGAAGGCATACTGGATAGGCAGTCGCATATCGGGCACACCCAACTGGGCCTTTACGCTACCATCCTGGAACTGAACGGCACTGTGAACAATACTCTGTGGGTGCACCAATACCTGAATCTGTTTGGCATCAACGCCAAACAGCCACTTTGCTTCGATGACCTCAAAGCCCTTGTTCATCATCGATGCTGAATCGATGGTAATCTTAGCACCCATATCCCATGTAGGATGGCGCAGGGCGTCGGCCTTGGTAACATGAGCAATCTCCTCCATCGACTTCAGACGGAATGGACCACCAGATGCTGTGAGCAGAATTTTTTCGATGGGGTTCTGATCCTCGCCTACCAGACTCTGGAAGATGGCAGAGTGCTCGCTGTCAACTGGCAGGATAGGAGTGTGGTACTGCTGGGCCAACTGCAGAATCAGCTCACCGGCAACTACCAGTGTCTCCTTGTTAGCCAAGCAGATGGTCTTACCAGCCTTGATGGCGTGGATGGTGGGATTCAGTCCGGCGAAACCAACCATTGCAGTGAGTACCATGTTGATGGGACCTGCCTCTACAATCTCGTTCAGTGCTTGGGCACCGGCATATACTTTTACGTCGGGCATGTCGCTCATCAGGCTCTTCAGCTCGTCGTAACGTGCCTCGTTGGCTATTACGATGGCGGCGGGCTTAAACTTATGAGCTTGCTCGGCCAGCAACTCTACCTTATTATTAGCAGTCAAACAATAGACCTCGTACAGGTCGCTATGTTCCTCGATAACCTCGAGTGCTTGTGTTCCTATCGACCCCGTAGAGCCGAGAATGGCTATTTGTTTCTTCATAACTCTAAAATGCCTTCAGGCAGTTTTACTATTATTTGTTGTTTCTTTGTATCTACATCAGTAATCAGTTCTTCTGAGGCGGGAATCAGTTTGCCGTCTTCCAGTTCGAAGAGGATATTGATGGTGGTGTCATCTACCGAGGCAATTTTTCCTGCTACCTTGCCAGTATTGGCATCAATGAGTTCAAAGCCCACGATGGCTGCCCATGATAGCTGTTCATCATCGCCTTCTGCCATCTCGCGGGGGAAGTAAACCTCGCAACCGGTCAGTTCTCTGGCACGCTCCTGAGTGTCAATGCCCTCAAACTTCATCAGGGCGTTATCGTCGGTCTTAAAGCGATACTCCTCTATAAAGAAGGGTACCAGGATGCCATCCATGTCGAGTACCAGATAGTCGGCATCGGTACGGTCGAACACATCATCGTCGAAGAGAAAACTGATCTCTCCCTTCACGCCGTGCGCCTTACCTAATTTACCTATCTTATATACTTCTTCTTGACGTATCATGCTCTTGTAATTTTAGCGCCGAGGGCGTTCAAACGGGCTTCGATGTTCTCGTAACCTCGGTCAATCTGCTCGATGTTGTCGATTCTACTGGTTCCTTTGGCGCTCATGGCTGCAATCAGTAGGGCGATACCGGCACGAATATCGGGACTTGACATACGACCGCCGCGCAGGGTAATCATTCTGTCGTGACCAACCACTACGGCACGGTGTGGGTCGCAAAGAATAATCTGGGCGCCCATATCAATCAGTTTGTCTACGAAGAACAGTCTGCTCTCGAACATCTTCTGGTGGAACAGCACGCTACCGCGGGCTTGGGTGGCTACCACAATCAGTACACTCAGCAAGTCGGGAGTCAAGCCGGGCCAAGGGGCATCGGCCACTGTCATGATGGTCCCATCCATAAACGATTGTATCTCGTAATGGTCCTGACGGGGTATCCACAAATCGTCGCCTTCAACCTCGATTTTTACACCTAACCTACGGAAGGCATCGGGAATGATTCCTAAGTTCTCAACACTTACATCTTTGATACGAACACCATTACCGCACATGGCTGCCATGCCGATAAACGAGCCTACCTCGATCATATCAGGCAGAATCAGATGGTTGGTACCGTGCAAACTGTCAACACCCTCGATGGTGAGCAGGTTAGAGGCAATACCGCTGATGCAGGCACCCATGCTGTTCAGCATCTTACAGAGTTGCTGCAGGTAGGGTTCGCAAGCAGCATTGTAAATGGTGGTAGTACCCTTGGCAAATACGGCGGCCATAATAATATTGGCGGTACCTGTTACCGAGGCTTCGTCGAGCAGCATGTAGGTTCCTTTCAGCTGTTTGGCCGAAATCTCATACACATCGCGACCTTCCACACGGTTAAAGGTGGCGCCGAGTTTCTCAAATCCTAAGAAGTGAGTGTCTAATCGGCGGCGACCGATCTTATCGCCACCAGGTTTGGTGACTACGGCTTTGCCCATGCGGGCCAGAAGCGGACCAATCATCATCACGCTGCCTCGCAGTGCCGCACACTTCTTTACAAACTCGTCGCTCTGTAAGTAATCAAGGTTCAACTCGTCGGCCTTAAAGGCGTAAGTGTTCTCCTCTTTCTTTTCAACTTTCACACCAATATCACACAGCAGCTGGATGAGGTTGTTCACATCACGAATATTCGGTATGTTACGTATAATCACCTCGTCCTCTGTTAACAATGTGGCACAGATAACCTGCAGGGCCTCGTTTTTAGCACCCTGTGGTGTGATAGTTCCTTGCAGCAGATGGCCGCCTTCAATGATAAATGATGCCATATGGGTTACTTCTTTTTCTTCTTTTTCTCTTCTGTCTGAGTCACTTTCTCAAATCTGAAAGCGTTCAGGTCAATCTGGATGGCGCCGTCGGTAAAGCGGGCCAGGTCGCTGGCTACACGCTCATCGTCCATCGAGCCGTGACCGAACTGAGCCAAGTCACGCTTCATCTGGTTGGCTGTATATCTTACCAACGTGTCGCGTTCCTCTCCTTCGGGCATCGTCTTCAGCTTCTTAAACAGCTCCTCAACCAGTCTGCCATAGTGGCGGAGACGTACACCTTCCTTAGGTAACTTCATGGGTTGGGGCTTCGACAGAATCTTGTCGGCTTCGCTGATATCGTAAGGCCAGTCAATCTCCAGTTCTCTGTGACTCATCAGGTACAGATGGTTCCAGAGCGTCTGCTCGTAGTCGTCGTTCTCCTTCAACTGTGGGTTCTTGGTCTCCATCAGCTTCACGATGGTCTGAGCACACTGCAGGCGCTCCTCTTTGTTGGGCAGCTCACAGGCTAACTCAATCATCTTCTGGATCTCACGTCCGTATTCCGACATCACCAGCTTCTCGCGCTGTGTGTTGTAATCTAATCCTTTTATATCCATAAACTCTTCACTATTCACTTATCACTATTCACTAAAGAAGTTTCTTGGGTAATTTGGCTACAAAGTCCTTCAAGTAGTAAGGCACAAAGTAGGCTACATCCTCAGTCTGGTTGTTCAGCAATCGCTTCTCGGCCAGGGGCTGCATCCACTTGGCGAGTGGCTCGATGCCCTCAATCAGATGGGCATTCGGATGATTGATGGTCTCCATACATTTCTTGGCACCATTACCAAAGAAGTAAACGGGGTGCTCGTCCAGATATTCTTTGTAGGTCTCGGCTGTTACCACGTCGGCACCAATCTCACGAACGGGCTTCAGGGCGCGATCGTAGATACCGGCATACACCTCCATGCGGCGAGCATCGAGCATTGGACAGAGTAGGGCGTCTTCTTCAGGAATCTCTCTTAATAATACAGGTACACACAGCAGCTCCAGTGTTGGAACAGCTATCAACTTCAGGTTGCGGCCGTAGCAGATTCCCTTGGCCATCGATACACCAATACGCAGTCCGGTGTACGAACCAGGACCGCAACTCACGGCTACCGCATCAAAGGGAATGGCGTGATTATCGGTAAACGAGAGTGCCTCGTCAACCATGGTACCTAAACTTTCTGCGTGGTTAGGTCCGCTATGATCTTCCTGCTGGAATATAACGTGCGAATCCTCCGAAACAGCAACGGAACAAACATCCGTACTGGTTTCAATATGTAATATCGTCGACATACTTTTAAATTAACCTATACTAATAAAGTGCAAAGGTACGCAAATTTTTCGCAATCTCCATCGTTTTATCAGAAATTAACGTGTGAGTTAATTCAAAAAGGGTAATGAATTAATTCATGAGATGTTTTGAGTTAACTCACGGATATTTCGTTAAGTGTCTCCGGCTCTATATAATATATAATAAGGTGAAACGGTTTTTGAGATTGATATCTATCAAGAGCGACCAGAAAAATGCATGAAAAATGAAAATTTCTCTCGAAAAGTTTTGGTAGTTCCAAAAAATGTCGTACCTTTGCACC
>CADAOD010000021.1 GCA_902789415.1 uncultured Prevotellaceae bacterium | reverse complement strand
CTCAAAGCCTCCGCTGCTGTTCAGCGTCACGGTGACGGGAGCCTGCTGCAATTTCTCGACAAGCGTCTTTGTTGCTTGATTGTCGACGAGCGTCACAGCCTGTGTCTGTCCGTCGATAGTGATATACATTTTCTGTGTCATAGTCTGCGCCTTCACCTCGTCGTCCTTTGAACAGGCAGTCAGCAGCATTACTGCCAGTAACATCATAATCTGCTTCATCTTTATTATGTTTTGAATTCATCGGCAAAGTTACGATGATTTCGTCAAGGAGGCACTACCCGAATCTTGGAAAGACTATCTTCGTAACGGATTCCGTGACACTAATGTCTATCGTTGTTGGGATGACTTGGAGATGACCATGATGATGATGGGCCCTGGAACATTTACCCTGCAGGATTGGGACGAGATAATTGGAGAGTTAAGGAAATATTGGACATGGGATTAAAATAAGGATTAACTGCATGAGTGAGTTTCGTGAAATGAGGCGCAAGCGCCAACAGCTTTCAGAGGAAGAGAGTATTGGTATATTGCAGAAAGCGACGGCTGGTACACTGGCATTGCTTGGTGATGAAGACTACCCCTATGCCGTTCCCATCAGTTATGTCTATTATGAAGGGGAACTGTATTTCCACAGCGCTCTGGCTGGGCACAAAGTGGATGCCATCCGCAAGTGTGACAAGGCATCTTTCTGTGTCATCGAGCAGGATGATGTGCAGCCAAAGAAGTATACAACCTTCTTCCGTAGCGTGATAGCCTTTGGTAGAATCCACATCATCGAGGATGAACAGGAGAAATTGGAAACAGCCCGTATGCTTGGCAACCGCTATAATCCGAACGATGATGAGAACTTGCAAAAGGAGATTGAGAGCGGCTTCTCCCGTATGCTGATGATTCGTTTTGACATCGAGCACCTGACAGGCAAGGAGGCGATTGAGTTGGTGAAACAAAGAAATCCCAAGGTATAATCAACTGATACCTTGGGATTTATGATTTATTGATTTTATTCGGGCTGAAGGTCGGCGTACCCACGGGCTTTGCTATGTCAGGTACGTGGCACATTCTGTTATGAGGTTACTGTCGTTTCATCTTGGGTAGAGAAATGTAGATTGCTCAAAACTGCAACTGTGAGTTCCAATGAACCAGCCATCAGTTTACCATCCTGAACATAAAACGTCATTGATGTCGTACTTAAAGATGTTTTTTTACCATCTGTCATCTCAATCGTCAGATAAGGATAATTTTTAGCCATCATTGATAACGAGCTTGCAATCATTGATAACGATAATATTTTTTTCTTCATTTGCAGTAGTTTTACAATTTGTGATGCAAATGTATAAACATAATAGCTTCGTCACAAATATTATCAACCAACTGCACTGATTTTTCAACAAATAGTTATGTCAGTACCAGGCCTCATGCTGCACCTCAAACTCACCATGCGCACCTCGAAAGCCAGTCTGAAACAAATCGCCGACGAATTACACTTTGCCGACCAGAGTGCACTGACCCGCTATTTTAAAACCCACGCTGGCGTAACGCCCCAGCAATTCAGATTGTAACGTTTACTTTTGTGGTAATCGTTCTTTTACTTTAAGATACGATTTATACGAGGCAAAACCACTGGCCTCTGCAGCACTTTCGTCGGTAGAGTTCGGATGCTGTAGTTTATATCGCTCGAAATAGTTAAGACGCAAGCCGTTTACATAGTCGGAGAAACCGCCGAAACGTTCAGTAAGTACCTTTGATACATATTTGCGACTAAAGTTGCAGCGTTCTACCACTTGTTCCAGTTTAAGATGCGAATCAAGATAGGCAGCCTCCGTATTAACAAACTGCTCGATTTCCGTGGCTATTCTATTGTTGCGTTCCTCGGCCAACTCGTCGTCCTCGTAGCTTTCAGCCTCTTCATCTTCGTCAATATCCGTAAGAATCGCAGCACGGCGCCATACAGGCATCACATTTAGCAGTAATACAATATTGAAAATGGCCAATGGGATACACAAATATGCCATGACTGTTTGCGAGTCGGTAATAAAGGCTGGCCAAAGAAATGGGGTAAGAATAATTGGCGTCAACCACATGCGGTGTGCATATTCGGCTGGGAAGTCCTCTGGGTTTGAATAGTTCAACTCGCGGGCAGTTCTGAGCCATTGCAAAACTTGCCACATAGCAACACTCGAATAACCTATCATACAGATACTTACCGCTATCACAACGATGTTCCAAACCTTCAGAAACTGCTCACTAAGCAGTCCTGATGGCCACCAGGCATTAACCACAAGCGGCGCCATGGCAATGAATGTGATAGTGGCAGCAATCGCATTGGCTTTCTTCCATACCTCCCATTGCTTTACTGTGCCGAAGAAACAGAAAATCAACGCTCCGCAGTAGAAATAATAGGTACCGGGAAAGTATGATTTCATCAGAATCCACGCAGCCTCATTCTGCGGATTCAATACGTATGGCAACAATACGGTGCCACAAAGATAAATGATAACCTGCATTTTGCGGTCAGGCCAGATATAGGCTCTACGCTCCTTGGGGGTACCGCAGTTGTGTACACCTCTTACTACAGAAAAGAACCAGCAGGAAAGCAAATAGGCTGCTGCCGTTACTCCATACCAATATGTAGAATCTGTTTGTATCATAATCGATGGCAATGTTGTGATTAAGTGAGTGCAAAGATACAATTTTTTTTCAATTAATGTTCCATTTTTGCTATTTTTTATCTATCTTTGCACACAAAATATTGATGATGATGAAACAAACACGTTTTTTAGCAATGCTAATCATGGGGCTGAGCTCACTGCTGTTGGTTTCGTGCCAGGAGCAGGAAATCAGATTTTATAATATCATGGCATTGGTAATTATCATCTTTATCTTTGGTCTATTCATCTATTTCCATCATCGTTCGTCGGTTCGCTTGAAAAAGGCTTTACGCGAACTGGAGATTGCCAATAAGCAAGCACAGGAATTGTCGCGAATGAAAAGTGATTTCATACAGCAGATTTCGCATGAAATCCGTACACCGCTCAACATCCTGTCTGGTTTCACACAGGTGCTTACCATGCACGATGCCAAGTACGACGAGGCTACGCTTCATGAAATAAATAGCAAGATAACCGAGAATACAGATCGTATCACCAGTTTGGTAAATAAGATGCTGGAGTTGTCGGAAGCCAGGAATCAAACCGTAATTGAGTGCAAAGATAAGGCGACGGCTGTTCAGATAGCTACCGAGGCGATTAATGCTTCGGGGATTGAGCAGGCCACCCATCTTGATTTTAATCTGATGATTGCACCCGATGCCAAGGGTGTTCGTATTCAAACCAATCTTGCTGCAGCTGCACGCGCACTTTCGTTGATTCTCGACAATGCCCGTAAGTTTACTGTTCCTGTAAAGGGCCATCTTCAGAACACTTCGCCTGATCAGTTGCAGAAAGTGGTACTTAGGTTGACTGTTTTATCCGGTCGCCTATTCTTCTCGGTCGAGGATACGGGTATTGGCATCGCTCACAAAGATGCAGAGCGTATCTTTGACGAATTCGTACAATTAGACGAATTCTACGACGGCACAGGTATAGGTCTTACGGTTGCCCGTTCGTTGGCTCGACGTATAGGTGGCGACATCAAAGTTGACACAGCCTACATCGGCGGCTCGCGTTTTGTAATGACTTTACCCATTAAATAACTTCCAAATATGCAAACTACAGTAAAACTAATGGCAGCCCTGTTGCTGTTACTCATGCCATGCCATATGATGGCGCTGAAATACTCGATACGCCCGAAGCCAAAGGGATGCTTCCTGTCGGCAGGACGCTGCGAGAGTTTAGTGCCAACAATGGTGATGACACTCGACAGTGCATCACTCAGGTTGTTGATGGCATCCATCACAATAGCTACACTACTGGCCAGTATTCCTACAGCGGCCTTAAAGCCAGCCAACAGCACATTGGCTACAATACCAATCCAACTGGTACGGATGATTTCTTGACTACGATCCATTATCTCTTCTAAAAATCTGTGGCAAATATACAAAAGAAATCCCAAAGCAAAACAAATTTGCCTTGGGATTTAGGATTTTTTGATTTTACTCGGGCTGAGTTTTTTCTGCGTGAAAATTTGGCGGATTGAAGAATTGTTTTTATCTTTGCATCAAAAACACCTGAAACATGAAACAAATCTTAAGCAAGTGGAGTGAGACGAGCCTTGTACTCCGTATACTCATTGGCATCATCATTGGTACCTGTCTTGGACTCTTCGTACCGCAGTTTACTGGCATCGGTATCCTGGGCGTAGTGTTTGTAAGTGCGCTCAAGGCCATAGCGCCCGTTTTGGTGGCTGTCTTGGTTACAGCCAGCATCGCAAAGGCCAGCAACGGTCTTGGTCCACGTTTCCGTGTCGTCATCTCGCGCTATATGCTCAGCACGTTTATTGCGGCCATCTGTGCCGTGGTGGGCAGTTTCGCGTTTCCAGTAAAAATGCAGCTGCGCGATGTCGTCGAAGGTTCGGCTCCAGGGGCGCTTACCGATGTATTCTCGAACCTCCTGACCAATATGGTAACCAATCCCATTCTGTCGGTTTCGCAGGCCAACTATATCGGTATCTTGTTTTGGGCCATCCTGATTGGTGTAGCCCTGAAGTTAAAAGCCAGCCAACCTACCATCAACGTGGTACAGGACTTCTCGCAGGTCATCACGCTCACCGTTAAGTGGGTCATTCAGTTTGCTCCGTTCGGTATCCTCGGACTGGTGTTCACATCCGTATCCGAGGGTGGTCTCGACGTGTTCACGACCTATGGTCATCTGGTACTGCTGCTCGTAGGTTGTATGTTGGCCAATACGCTGATTTTCAATCCGCTCATCTCTTTCCTCATGCTGCGACGCAATCCCTATCCGTTGCTATTCACATGCTTGAAGGAAAGCGGACTGCAGGCATTCTTCACCCGCTCGTCGGCCGCCAACATCCCCATTAACATGAATCTGTGCAAGAAGCTGGGACTCGACGAGGACTTCTACTCTGTTAGCATCCCGCTCGGTGCCACTATCAATATGGATGGTGCTGCTGTTACAATTACGGTCATGACGCTGGCTGTTGCCAATACCGTGGGTGTCGAGGTGTCGTTTGCATCGGCCTTCTTCCTGTGCATCATCGCCACACTGGGCGCCTGTGGCACATCGGGCGTGGCTGGCGGTTCAATACTGCTTATCCCCATGGCCTGCTCGTTCTTCAATATTGGCAACGACATCGCCATGCAGGCTGTAGCCGTAGGCTTTATCATCGGTGTGATACAGGATAGTGTTGAAACAGCCCTCAACTCAAGTGGCGACGTATTCTTCACCGCCACAGCCGAATACTATGACAGGATGAAAAAATCTCCAACCGCTTAGTCGTGCGGCTGGAGATAGCTCTAGTCGAGGGTGTATTTAATCTCTTTCATATTATAATTTCCATTGTTGTTATCTGCTCTTCAGCAACAAACTGGCGGTAGGTAATGCGCTCGAACTTGTTCGCTTTGCTTGCAAAGAACTCTTGATGCTCACGCTAATGGGCCCTTTCTTCTGTGTGCTACGAACAACCAGCAGGGCGCGCCCCTTCCATGTATTTACACGCGGCGAGGTGTATGGCTCTGTATCCTTCAGGTCGGCAGAGGCAAAGGCTAACAACGTACCAGCTCCCTTCACGATAGCCTCACAGGGGATAGCAGCTTCGGGTACAAGTGTGCCGTTCTTATCAACCACCTCAATGGTTACGAAGGTGAGCGACTGTCCATCGGCAGCCATCACGGTACGATCGGGCGTAAGACGCAAACGGGCTGGTTCGCCAGCAGTCTTCAGTGTCACACTCTCGCCACCGGCTTCTGCACGCAGTGTGCCAGCCTTATAAGGTACTGAGAATACAGCCTTAAACTCAGTGTCGCGACTTACCTGCTTCGTGCCGATAAGTTGGTCGTTAAGATACAGCTTTACTTCGGGCTGATGGGTATATACCTCCACCTCGATGGGTTTACCCTCCCATCCGGTCCACGTCCACGACTCCCATGTGGGCCATACGCTCCACATCGTGGTGTGAATCTCGCCATGATAGCCGTTAGGTTCTTTCACAGCCATATAGAGTGGCACATCCTTATGCCAAAGCATTTCGCGATAGTGGCTAATGGGTTTGCGCCAGCCAGTGATATCCACGTCACCACAAGGAGCGCCATGCCATTCGGGCTGTCCGCCTTCAATCCACGACTCACCCTCGCGCTCACCCTTATAGTAGTTTCTACCTATGCCACTCTCACCCAGATAATCGAGCCCCGTCCAAACAATGTCACCCACCACATAGGGGAAGTCGTTTGAAATGCTCCAGTTACGGAATGCATCACGCGGATAGCTCTCCGTCTGCCAAATAACGCGTTTAGGGTCGCGCTCATGGTCGCTGGCATGCTTAAAAATCATGTAGTTGTAGCCTGCCACGTCGAGCACTTCGGCATGCGGATCGTATATCTCCCAGTCGCGGTCCCAGGCACACAGAGCCTCGGTAACGGGGCGTGTTGTATCATATTCGTGTATGGCCTTCTTCATCTGTCGGGCTGTATATACCACGCGGATATCCTTGCGCTCAATCACCTCGTTGCCAATGCTCCACGAGATGACGCTTGGATGATTGCGGTCGCGCAACACCATGGCATGGATGTCCTGTCGGAAGCAGGAGTCGATAACGGTCGAATAATCGAAAGGATTCTTCTGCGTGCGCCAGCCATCAAACGCCTCGTCGATAACCAGCATACCTATCGAGTCGCAGGCATCTAAGAAGGCGCGTGTAGCGGGATTATGACTGGTACGTATCAGGTTGAAACCAGCCTCCTTCATCTGCTTAACCTTGCGTATTTCGGCAGCATCAAAGGCCATAGCACCCAACACACCATCGTCGTGATGCACGCAGGCACCACTTATGAGCACCTTCTTGCCGTTGAGCACGAAACCATTCTCAGCATCGAACGAGAACGAGCGGATACCATATTTAGTAGAATGCTTCTTGCCACAAAGTTGCACACTTGCCTCATACAGATATGGCGACTCGGGCGACCAAAGCTTGGGATTATCAATAGTATAGGTAAAACAAACTGTCGTATTCTTACCGGCTTTCAGCGAAACCTCGTGCCGTTTACCTTCCACTTCAATGGTGCCTTGCTGGGTAGTGTTGCTCTCGTTCTGTACCGTTACCTCTACCTTCACCGTAGCTTGGTTCACCGAAACATCAGGTGTGGTAACAAACACACCATTTTCGGCAATGTGTAGTGCGGGCATAGTTTCAAGCCATACGTGACGATAGATACCCGAGCCGCTGTACCAGCGACAGTTGGGTTGTTCAGAGTTGTCAACCTTCACCACAACCTCGTTATCCTGTTTCTTATCCTTGTGAAGATATGGAGTTACATCCACGGTGAAAGGTGTATAGCCGTAGTGATGCTGTCCGGCTTTCTGTCCATTAATGAATACTTCGGCTTTCTGATACACACCCTCGAAATGCAGTTTTACCAGTTCGCCCTTCGGGGTCTTGAATGTCTTGCGGTATTCGCCCTTGCCAGCCTCGAACCATCCGCCGCCAGTACCAGTTGCTCCCTTTCCAGAATTGGGACCTTCGAAGATATCCCAATCGTGAGGCAGATCTACACTGATGGTCTTACCCTTGCGGGTAAAGTTCCAGCCGTTGTCAAATAATTGTTTGGTTTGAGCCGAGGCGCATACAGAGGCCGCCAGCATCATGCTGCATAAATAGAAACGTTTCATATTATAGACTAATGATATATGATTAAGTTTTTGCTGCAAAGTAAATAAAAAATATGCATTAATCCAAATTTTTTTTTAGATTTTCCAATAAAAAAAGGACTAATGCATATATTATCTACCGCAATGTCGATATAATCCTACTGATTTTACTTTGTTTTGTAATCCCAAGGCAGGTTTATTTTGCCTTGGGATTTAGAATTTTTACTTGGGCTGAAGGTCGGCGTACTCCTGGGTTACGTTGTTAATGCACGGGCAGGCCTTCATCGGGTTCAGGTCGTGATGACCCACGATAACCGCTCGGGGATAGCGGCGGTGCAAATCTTCCAGTAGTGTGCGCATGGCAGCCTTCTGCTCAGGTGTACGAGTATCAGCGGGTTGTCCGCGGGCATTCAGTCCTCCCTCGTAGCACACACCGATGGAGTACTTGTTATGGTTCATGCAGTGAGCACCCACCAGCCATTCCGGCCTACCCTGCTCTATCTGCCCGTTACGACGCACCACGTAATGGTAGCCAATTCCGAGTTTAAATCCTCGCTGGCGATGCCATGTATCAATCTGGGCTGCCGATGACGTCTGGAGGGGCCTCACTGCCGAACAATGAATCACAATCAGGGTTATCGTCCGCATGACTGCACTGCAATAGTTCCCAGAACTGTTGTAATCACCGTAGCCGCAAATCGCAACACCTTAGCTACCCTATTCCAATTTACTCTAATCATAAGCTTTTATTTTAAGGTTTAATCACCGTTTGATTCATTACCACCGGAGGTATTACCACCACCACTGGTATTACCACCAGTTGATGGCTGATTAGACTCACTCTCCACGTTCATCGAGTTATCGTGAGTCTCCTCAAAGGTAACATCCTTCAGCAGACTGATAGCAGTAACATACTTCTGCTTAACGGTGCCATCTGTACGCTTCTGCTGACCCACCACAACACGCTCTGTTTCAGGCTGAAACAGTATGCGGCGTGTAGTAATGGTGCTGGCCGAGCACTCTTCGGCCTTAGCCACGCCGATAGATGAAAAACCAACCTTCAGGATACCGATACCCTCCAGCTTAATCTTCTGGCCCATCTCAAAGAAATGCTTCATGGCCTCGCCCAGCTCCTGCAGTACAGCCTTGATATCACTCTTTTTAACCGATGCCTGGCGCTGAATAAAATCGGCAATCTCGTCGGTGCCCACAAAATGGTTGTCGTAAACCGCAGTGGCAAAATACTTACCGTAGGCCTTAACATTGGCGCGGTTGTTGTTCTTAAGCTTAATAAACTTCTGACTCATAATCTTTCAATGTTCAATTTTCAATATTCAATGTTCTTGGCAGCCGAGGTGAGTTATGGGTTGCTCAGATAGTCTGCGTGTGCTATCCGGATAGTCTTTACCAAGTGTTCGGATAATCCCTATAGGGGTATGGAGATAATCTGAACGAGTGGTTCGTGACGTCTGAGCGAGGCATAAGTGCCATCCCCACGGCTCATCTTGCTTACCGGTTACAAAGATACAACATTCGCGAGGGCGTTTTGTCCGCACAATCAGCACCATCCGTACAATCGGCAGAGTCGGCCATTAATTAACATTCTTTCAACAAAAAGCCCATTTTCAGTCGATACACAGCCAATATTTGATGCGCTCCACCATCTGGGCTGTAAACCCCGAATCGCCCGAATGGTAGTGCAGCCGATACAGATCGCGCAACAAGTCGGGGCACCCGTTAACGTCGCGCCACAACTTTTTCATTCGGCTCTCAGGTTTAATGTTACCAGCATAAAGCGCATCCGCCAGTTCTTGCTTAGAATAGTCTTTTACTTCTAACATAATCAATTCGATTTTTAATTTTTCTCCTGCGTACGTGCAGGAAGTTTAATTTCGATTTTGAAGTTCCTGCACGTACGCGAGGAAAGTTTAAAATATCACTGCTCCGGTGCTCCGCCCTCAACTGCAGTACCCATACGTTTGCTTTTATTGTATTGCTTTTCCATGTCGGAATAGCGATACACCCAGTAGCCACGCTTCTTGTTGTGCTGCGTGCGCTCGAAGCCTAATTTGGCCATAGCCGGACAGATGTTGTTGATATTAAGCTTAAGTGTAGGGTTCCAACTGATGGTTTCGAAGATGATGGTACGAGTAACAAACTCAACCGCATCGCCAGGCTTTGGAAGTCGGAAATTTTCCTCAATCTTTTCAAGTTCTGGCATCGCATTCTCAAAGGCTTCGTTATGCTCCGAAAGTTGGTCCATCTCGTTTGATTTTACCCAGTGGCAGAATCCCTTCTTATACAGTGCATAAGCCTCGGCAAACACACCCTCGTAGTCGATAGGATGAGTGCGTGGATTATGAATGCTCTCTACCTCAAAAGGCATCCAACGACGATTTCCAGTATTGTCAGTCAGGAACTGCACTTTATTGCCCGTAGCACAAAACGAGGCAATATGCTTGCGGTGCTCGTGATAACGGGCATAGGCAGCACGCTCGTCGATACTCTGCATGGTTACGGCAGCCTTCAACTGGTTCAGCTCAGCATCGCGCATGGTATCAAGCTCTTCGTAACACACCAAGCCATACTGAGCCAATGCCAAAAGGTCGTCGCGCGACATACGGTTAGCATTCGTTTTTGTGTAAAAATAATTACGCAATTCGGGTGGTAGTAGATACTGGAACCAGGTGGTTTTATAAATTCCCTGATCGCCTACAAGCACCAGTATTTCGTGGTTCACCTCGTTTTTGTCAACCCAGCCAGCCACCATACCCACCAACCACTTTCGCAGGTATTCATAAAACAGCATCTGCTGATCTAATTCGCCCTTTACTGTCACACTCATCGATAGCGCCAGAATATTGTTACCGCCATCCCATGGTGGCAGATTTTCGAGATAGCTGGTAAATGGGTTAAAATCAGGCACATAGTCCGATTCAATTACACGAAACATATCCTGCACACGCACAGGTTTCTCGTCCGACATTTGAGCCCATAGCGAGTTTACCACACGGTCGTCGATAGGACGCCAATCCACATAGCTATCAGGTTTACGATACTCCACACGCGAAATGATCACGTTACGTCGCAACATCACGTGGTTATCCAGGAACAAGCGAATTTCCTGTACAGTGGCATACATTTCTTTCCAGTTAGGTTTACGTTCCTTGGGTTGTCCGCGCGGTTTGCGCCCCTCGCGTTTAGCCTCAACAGCCTCTTTGATTTCCCATACATAAAAAGGCTCGGCATAGGTTTGATAATACACCTCGGCATCGTGAACCAGCTGCACCATACGCCCCTTATCCATACGGTTGGCGCCCTGCCCCATCAGCTGGTCGTAATAATCGCAACCAAGGTTGTACGCCTTGGCATAAAACAGCTTTTGTTGTCGCAAATCGTACGTTCTGTCAAGCTCGTAGCTAAACACCACGTGTACCACTTGGTTAGTACCAAATAGCAATAGTGTGTGCGGGTCGGCCCGTGCCTCCTCACGGAGCTCCGCCACACTATTGCCACCAGTACCATGATAACTTACCACCGACAGGCCCGTAAAACTTGTGATGTCCTTTGGTCGGTAGCCACCCTCTAAGATAGCCGATACCGAGCAAACTGGCATTACTAGCCCACCTGTTCGGATTAACTCCACTACCTGCTCAAGCGATACGCTTTGCGGTTGTGAATCCTTGCTGTGTTGTAATAATGATAGTTCCATTGTTGTTGTATTTTATTATGTAATATATTTCATCTGTCGGTTCAGATTGTGTCGAATGGTCTCAGTCCTGATGTCGAAATCCTCGTTTTCGGCGATATTAGAGTAATTCGCCAAAAATCTCGCCATCTCTTTAACCGACCTGAACCGTGTCCATTTCTTATTAAAAGCACGCATCAGTTCGCGATATACATCGTGCTTTTTATAATTCTTGAAGTCGAACGTCAGATGCTCCCACTCTTCCACAGGCAGGCACTGCAATTCCTCGCACATCATGTCGCGCCACGACTCCATAACTATTTTCATTTCCTCTTGATAATGGGGCCATATTTTTCCCAAAAGGAAGCTTTTGCTTTCTTTTACCATTGATAAAATTGTAAAAAAGTTATACAATCTTATTACACTCTCTTCGTAACAGGTTTACACCTATAGTTTTTGTTAAGTAGTTGCACCGTTTGTGGGTGGTTTGGGTCTCAGGGCGGCAATTCTAAGAAATGCTGCCCAGCCTATTAGTTTTAGTTGATAGATACTCATTATAATTTAAGCTTTATGTTTATTTTCCACAAAGGTACAAGTAATCATTTGCACTTGCAAAATAATCATCGATTATTTTATTTATTAAGCTCGATATCACGAAAAAACATGTACCACCCTTTATTTTTCTCCTAAATTCTTGCATATTTCCCAATTATTCTCTACCTTTGCACTCGATCACAGGCGCCAGTTTCGGCTGGCAGTGCCGGTGTGACTTTTGTGGGTAAAATTATAAAGCATTCGCTATTATTTCGCGTTCAGCCAAAAGCCTCGGAAACTTCTTGGAAATAACAACGCACTGAGATAATAAGTGATAAGGTGTTCGGTTTGGTTCGCCTTGTCCATCTGATGTAGCAATGCATACACGCTATGGCGTGGTGCATACTTGTTAGATGGACTGAGGTTTCCGTTCCGAGGCTGCCTCAAAGCTGGACGCAAAAGGTGCATCACGCTTTTTTTGCGTCTTAGCGTGATTGATAGTTGGGTGCCATTAAAAGACTATCAATCGCAATATGGCAAATAAAAACTTAAACGCCGCTAAAGAGGCAAAGAAAGACGAATTTTATACGCAACTTGAAGATATCAATAATGAGCTGCGACACTATCGGGAACATTTCCGAGGTAAGACGGTGTTGTGTAATTGTGACGATCCTCGAGTGTCAAACTTCTTCACTTACTTTGCCTACAACTTCGAGTTCTTAGGACTAAAGCGACTTATCACCACCTGTTACAAAAATCAGGATATGGACTTGTTTAGCCAAAATAAAAGCGAGCAAGCCATCTATCTGATATACGATGGCGATAAGAATGGCAACAATATCCCTGATCCAGAGGAAATCGGCATCCATCCACTAAAAGGCGATGGTGATTTCCGTAGTCGTGAATGTATAGAGCTGCTAAAGCAAGCCGATATAGTAGTTACTAACCCACCCTTCTCGCTATTCCGTGAATACGTAGCGCAGCTGATGGAGTATGATAAGAAGTTCTTGATTATAGGGAACGTGAATTCAAATACTACAAAGGAATTATTCCCGCTTATCAAGGAAAACAAAATATGGATGGGAGCAAGTATCCATAGTGGGGATAGAAAGTTTTGGGTACCTGATGATTATGAGCTAAACGCTGCAGGCTGTGGCATAGATGAAACTGGAAGGAAATACATTAGAGTAAAAGGAGTCCGTTGGTTTACAAATCTCGACTATAAAGAACGTCATGAAAACTTAATCTTATATCGCACGTATTCTCCTGAGACTTATCCGAAATATGATAATTTTGATGCAATAGAGGTCGGAAAAACAGAAGATATTCCATGCGATTATAACGGAGTAATGGGTGTACCAGTGACATTCCTTGATAAATATAATCCTGACCAATTTGACATTCTTGGTATTACCAAAACTTGGTTTGGTATGGCCAACAAAAAGTATGACGAACAAATCCAAGTAAATAAGAATGGGAAGGAAAGCCGCGTGACCAAACTAAATGATGGTGCTGTACTTGAAGTAAAGACACCACCAAAGGATAAAACTTATTATAAGGTTGATGGTAAAACATATATTCAAACCTATCCAAGAATTCTCATTCGCAAAAAACAATAAACAACTATGGATATAAAACTACAAGCAATCAAAGTTCGTGACCTGATAGATGGTTACGTAAACGATCCAGATAATGGTGTTCGTGGCTATGGTGGCAAACTCGACATTCGCCCACCCTACCAACGAGAATTCCGCTACGACCTGAAACAAAAACAGGCCGTAGTAAACACCATCCTGAAAGGTTTCCCTCTCAACATCATGTACTGGAGTGTGGTTGGTAATAATGAGTTTGAAATGATAGACGGACAGCAACGTACTCTATCCATTTGCGAGTTCCGCTATCACGAGTTCAACATCAACGATCCAGAACGTGGCGTACTATTCTTCTCGTCGTTAACACCCGATGAACAAGAGGCTTTTCTCAACTACGAGCTGACGGTATATTTCTGTACTGGTACTGACAAAGAGAAACTCGACTGGTTCCGTGTTATCAATATCGCAGGCGAACGTCTGCTCGACCAGGAGTTGCTTAATGCCGTATATGTGGGACCATTTGTAACTGATGCCCGCCGCTACTTTTCAAAGAACGGATGCCCCGCTTATAAAATAGGTAGCGACTATCTGAATGGCAATGCCATTGAGCAGACATATCTGGCCACTATACTTAGATGGGCTGCACGTAAGGAAGACATCAAGGAAGTAAGCGAATATATGTCGAAACATAAAGATGATGCCAATGCCAATCAGCTATGGGCCTATTTCTCGACCATCATCACTTGGGTACGTACCACATTCACAACATACCGCAAAGAAATGAAAGGACTGGACTGGGGATTGCTCTACGACACCTATCATAATAATATATATGATACTATAGAGTTGGAGCATCGCATACACGATCTGATGGAAGATGATGAGATCATGAAGAAATCGGGCATCTATAGTTATGTATTGAGTGGCGATCTTCGCGACCTTTCATTCCGTACATTCGACAAGAAACAGAAACGCGAAGCCTACGAACGCCAAGGCGGCATCTGTCCATGGTGTGGCAACCACTTTGAACTGGAAGAGATGGAGGGCGACCACATCACCCCATGGGCCGAAGGTGGCACCACCACTGCCGACAACTGTCAGATGTTATGTAAAGACTGCAACCGCAAAAAAGGCGCAAAATAAATACCAATAACGATATGCAAGAAACTTGGAAACGATTTGTTTATCCTCTGATTGAGGACAAGAAACATGACGTGGAGGAAGAAACCTATCATCTCCATATAGAAAATCAGCTGATGCTGTTGGGATGGGAACCTTGGAAAGGTGAAATAATTCATAAGCAATCGCTTAGAATCGGTAACCGTAACCGAATGGAACCAGATATCCTTATAGCACGTGATAATGAGTATCAGTTTGTAATAGAGGTAAAGCGTCCTGGAAATACGCAGGCCAAAGAAGAGATAACTCAGTTGGAATCGTATATGCGCCAGCTGCGCCTTGATGTAGGTATATATATAGGTGAACACATTGAGGTGTTTTACGATAGGCCCAACACCAACCATGTGGTTTCGGTATTCAAATTGGCCATCGATTTGGATGAAAAACGGGGAGTACGCTTTGTGGAGTTATTCTCGAAAGAATATTTCAAGAAAGATGAGATTGTAGAATTCTGCAAAGAACGCATTCAGGAGATACAACGCCAGAACAGCCTAAACAAAATCAAGGAAAGCCTGATAGCAGATGCTCAGACACAAATAGCAGAAAGCTTAAAGCCTTATCTGCTGGAAAAATATGGTACCTGCTTCTCTGAGGAAGAAATCAAGGGCATGCTGGCGACCTTGCATTTTTCGGCTTCGGACAACGGAAGTAGAATTGAACCAGAAGTTGTAGTAGCCAAGGTTGAGCCTAAATCCTCAGGCCAACTTATCAAGTGTATCCTAACCAGAAATGCTTCTGCCCAAGGTCTGTTTAATCCTAAAGATCAGTCGTTGACAGTTTTAGCAGGCAGTAAGATTAATCCTGTTCACCTTGACAATATGAGTCCGACAGGAAGAAAGAAACGCGAAATACTCTTTGCTAAGTACACCGAACTAAAAAACGACGAAAGAATAGTAAAGGAAGACGTTTGCTTTGATTCGCCCAGTGGTGCAGCACAATTCTGTGTTGGAGGCTCGTCTAATGGATGGGTACAATGGAAAGATGAAGAAGGAAAAGAACTGAATGCATATAGAAGTAACGAAGTAGTAAAAGTTAAAGCGCCAGTTACAAAAATAATTCGAGCTAAAAGGATTGTTGAATCGCGTAAGATTCAACTGGAGTTCTGGACCAAATTCAGAGATAGGCTAAGCGAAACAGGTTCTATACCCTCTTTGCAAACACCCAAGCCGCACTATTGGTATGATATAAGGATAGGAAGACAAAACATACTGTTGTCGAACGTATGCAATACGCTAAAGGATTTTGTTGGTGTGAAACTATATATCAGAAAGCCCGTAGTAGACAAGTACTATCCTGCATTAGAATCCAGAAAGAAAGAGATAAATAAGGCTCTTGGATGTGAACCTGACTGGAATGCAAATCCTTTTGCAAGCGACAAAACAATCGCCCTATTCCACCACACGGATCTATCAGACCCACAGAAGATGGATGAAGCAATCGATTGGATGATACGCCAAACCCTTATTTTTTATAAGGTATTCTCGAAGGAGGTAAAAGCTATATAATATAAAAACGATGCAGGATCATCTTGGTCCTGCATCGTTTAGTTAGTGTATCAAAACAAATCTGTTTAAACAGGCTCAACTTCTTGGAGCTGATCAATCAACTCGATAAGAGATTTGCCTTCGATCTTAAACTGTTCTAAAGCCGTGTTGCCATCAGGAAAAACCTGATACTCCTCTGTATAATGCTCATCGCATAGGGCTACGTAATCTTTTCCAGAAAGGAAGCAATAACGCTTGCCTTTGTAAACAAAGGTGAGGTCGTAGCCTTGAACAGCAAAGTCGTAAAAGAGCGTTTCTTCAACATCGGAAGAGTAACCATGGTAAATACCACGTTTATCACCCTTAGGGGGATATTTGCCATTATAGGGATATCCCATTAGGTCGGTCATTACATAATCTGATTTTGCCATTGTATAGATGCCCCTCCTATATTTAATAAGTTTATTACTTGACTTCGACCTTATGAGATCTTAGTCCTATCAAATGCAAAGATAGCTAATATATTATTCTAATCCAAGTTTTTCCCATATAAATAATTGTTAAATATCTAATTTCAAGCAACTTCGCATTCTGAAATAGCTAATACCAACAAAAATGTACTACGACAAAATGAGCGACGAAGATAAAAACATGCTCCCCCTAAAACGCATCTCGTTCTTAGGGAATAATGAATAAAAGCATTTTTCTTTAAAAATATTTGGAACTTTAAAAATATCTTCCTATCTTTGCAGCGTGAAAGGTGGAACCAAGTAGAGCCACGATGTGCGGAACGGTGGCATCTGTGTGATGATGAGCAATTCGACCTTGCCGCTTGGTTTCATAAACATAGCGCCCATCACTCAATCGAGGGATGGGCGTTTTCTATTTTCACATATCGCTTTCCATTAAATTCCTTCTTATCTATACGACGGGTTGCCGTAATGAAGTTTACAAGCTTTACCTGTTCGCGATTTACTTTCATTTTATAGTTCGGATGAATGATGAATTTGGAAACTTCGTCGGTATAGATGAAGCATTCGCCATCGTAGTATAGATCCATCTTAAATCGGCTTTTGGGAAAACGCACAAGTTCATCAGCTGAAACAACCAGCCCCTTGACACCTTTTGAGGCACGCATGCAATGCTGTAACTGTTTGGCGCTCATATATAATTGCTCGCAGGCCAATGCTATTCCGTTGTTCTGAGCAAAGTGTTTCATGCGCAGTTCAACATCACCAATACTAAACGGCTGTATAGCAGAAAAACCTTTCTGCTCTATATCAATCAAAACAGCTGTGATCTGTTCTTCTATCGTTGGCTTATCTGATTCCATATACTTTCTTAAGCAAATCAACGACAAAGATACGATTTTATTTTAAAACTTACAAGCATATAGACAAAAAACAAGAAAAAAAATCCACGATGTGCGGTGCTCGGCTCGGCCGCTTCGCTCGTCGAAGAATGGTGGCATCTGTGTGATGATGAGCAATTCGACCTTCTTGCGTCCCGCTGGTAGCAAGCCAGCATAGCTGGAGCGGCCGCTTGGTTTCATAAACATAACGCCCATCACTCAATCGAGGGATGGGCGTTTTCTATTTATTATTCAGGGCTATTTGTTGCCGGAAAAATTGTCTATTTCCTCTACATCAGCAATCATCCTGTCGATAACACTTTTCATCTTCGGTACGTCTTCCTGCACGGTGCGGAATACGACATCGGTATCAACTTCAAAATAATGATGGGCTATCTTGTCGCGCATCCGCATCACACCACTCCAATAGATTTCGGGATAGCGGGGCAGCAAATCACCGTGCGTCTGCTTGTCAAGCCCCTTCACTGCCTCGCCCAGTGCAATCAAATTCATGCAGATGGCATCAAGGCGCATCATGCCTCCCGGCGATTTAAGAAGTTCATTGGGGTCGCTGACCACGGCTGAACGCTCCAGAATTGTTTCAATGGCCTTACTGATTTTTCGCAGGCTATCCATCACGATCTCGTGATCAAACATAGACGGCCTCCTTTCTGATGCGCTCACGGAGCAAACTGTTCATACCATCGCGGACGCGCACCAAATCGACGCGACTGCCCAGCATCTGCTCCAGTTCAGTCTGAATGAGGTCGAGCGTAAGCAGCGATGGAGCCTTGCCTTCATAGCACACATCAACATCGCTATCATCGGTCTGTTCGCCACGAGCTACGGAACCAAAGATACCGATGCGCGTCAGTCCGTACTTGCTCTCTGCCGTCGGCTTATAGACACTCAGCAGATGTAAAATTTCGTTTTTTGTCTTCATCGCGTTTGTTGTTTTCTATAATGGACTGAATGATTTCAGTTCGACTCATATCTGCTGCAAAATTACGACTTTATTTTGAAACCCGCAAGCATCTAGGCAAAAAAATAGGAGAAAAATCCACGATGTGCGGTGCTCGGCTCGGCCGCTTGGTTTCATAAACATAGCGCCCATCACTCATCCGAGTGGTGGGCGCTATTGTCACAAAACGACGTTATTTCTTGATGATGAGCTTGTCGCCGGAGAGATCTACTTCGAAGAAATGGGGAATGCGGACGGTGCGACCTTGGGCATCTTTAGCATGACTGTGAACCGACATCATCCACTGACCATCGAAACGCTGGAACAGCATACTGTGACCGTAAGTGGGAGGTGTGATGGGCTCGGGTTCCTGAATCCATGGGCCATCAAGGGTGCCACTGGTAGAATAAGCCACGCCCTGGGTGTAAACATCATATACCCACGACGTCCATAACATACCCAATCGGCCTGTACCTGTGCGGAATAGCCATGGACCATCGGTCACTTTATTCCATGTAATGTTGCCCTTATCATCTTTTTCGCGACTCCAGGGCGAATCGCTGGCACGGAACAACACCTTAGGCTGGCCAATAGTACCACTCAGGTCGGGCTTCAACTCAATCTTCTCGATAGTGCCGTTCCAGTTCTGCAGCCACTCGCCACAGAAAACCATATAGGGCTTACCATCGGTATCGCGCCAGAACGTACCATCAAGTGTAGGACGATTGGCAGGCAGATAGGTGGCATCGCCAAAGGCTCGGTATGGGCCCATGGGGTTATCGGCACGTAACACCTGACTGGCACGGCGCTCGATAACATTGCCACGAACGGTATCAATCTTTACATCCTGATTGGTAAATGTAGCAAAATAGTAATAATAGCCATCGCCAGTCTGGTGCAGTTCGGCAGCCCATATCATAGGATGAGCACCCATCCATGAGTTGGCATCGAACTCGGTAACGCGAAAAGGACCTTCCCACAACTTTAAGTCGGCACTACGCCACATCATACCGCCAGTACCCGTCATGTAGTACATCTTTGTTTTCTGGTCGGCCAGGATGGCGGGATCGCTCAAACGGATGAAGTCGGTTGGTATATTACTGCGAACCTTAAAGGCTTGCGGTTGTGCCTGTGCCATAGTCATGCACATCAAAGCTACTATACTGAGAAATACTCTTTTCATACAAAATATTATTAGTCAAAGTACTCTATTTGTAATTCTTGGCTGACGTCGAACTCGCGGTCGTCATCTTAGAAATATACCAGACGCATACCACGATATACAGATAATACATAAGATTATTTCTTCTTGATTTTCTTTTTGGGGCTGAAGATGTCGGAGATAATGTCAAGTGTGGTGTCGAGAAGGGCATCGCCAAAGGAGTAATCTCCATACAGTTTCTGGCGCTCTTCTTGATCTTCAAATAGTCCTTTCTGCTCAGGCACCCATACCACTCCTGGAATTTTGAGGGCATTGGGATTGGCTTTAAGATGGCCATAGCGATTAACAAGCAACGACTGTTGATGAACAGAATCAGCATGAAACAAATGATATGGATCGTACTTCATCTGCAACTCTACCATCACAGAATCGACATGATGCATCTCAGTTGTCAGGCTCTGTGCCAAGCCTGCAACAGGAGTCACCAACAATAGCGCTATTAAAGATGTAAAGAATCCTTTTGCTGATATCATACACTTATATTTTGAGGGCAAAAGTACTACTTTATTCTGAAACATACAAGGGCTTACTGAAGAAATATGCCAGTTGGCTGAATTTTTTTTGTGACTAATAGGGTTATAACTATCTTTGCAACGTCGAAAAAACAATCGACAAGCATTGATAGTATAATGCTAAGCGTCAGGAATACGAAAAGAAATTAAAGAAAATTCTAACTGACAAGCAGTATAAGAATTATCAGAAGAGTATCAAAAGCGGACTCGCCGTGATGGCAAGTCCGTTTTTTATTTAGTTATTGTTCAACTGCTTGACAGGGAACGTGAAATACGTGTCGGGGAAGGGCTCGTTTTTGAGGGTGAAGTGCCACCACTCGCTATCCAGAGGTTTGAAACCGTGAGCGAGCATGGCCTTGCGCAGAATCATACGATTCTTAAACTGCTGCTCGGTAATACTCCGACCTTGAGGACTCTTACTGTTCTCCCCTGTATATTCACCCGTTTCGGGATTACCGCAAAAATCGGGATGACTCTCGGGACCGAACCAATCAAAGGTACCACCCATATCCACTTCCTTCTCGGTAGTCATAT
This sequence comes from uncultured Prevotellaceae bacterium, assembly GCA_902789415.1. Classification (GTDB taxonomy): domain Bacteria; phylum Bacteroidota; class Bacteroidia; order Bacteroidales; family Bacteroidaceae; genus Prevotella. Next base: position 78,372 of record CADAOD010000021.1, on the reverse strand, counting down.
CAAAGAGCGTCAGGTCGACTGTAGAACCACGTGTATGTCCGCTCTTTTCGTAGATATACTCCTGTTCGAAAAGCACGCTTTTATCCAAGTCGGGATAGAAGTATTTCTTCATCAAAGTATCGGGAATATTCTCGGCCCAGCGCACAAAATGGTCAACACCTTTTTGTGGGCGATAGGCATCGTATATCTTCAGTCGGTAGCCTTGTGATTTTACATCGTCGCTAACAGCTTTCAAGGCCTCTGCGGCTTGTTTGGTTAATAGGGCCGTAGGCTCCAGATAACCATCAATACGCGTGCCCACAAAGTTATAGGTTCCAAAATAGCGTATCTCAAGGATGGCATCGGGCACCGCATCGGTCAGGGTCACAAACTGGCTCGAGTCGTCGGTAGCACTAACAGATGTCTCATGCTTATTTGAGCACGAAGTTAATACACAGGTGCCGCACACGATGGTAGCGGCCACCACCCATAGTTTTAGCTTTCTCATAGTTATTAAAGTTTTATACATATTATTCGTAACGAAAAAATACCTGATCTATCAAAGCGATGAACTCCTTATAAGCATCGGTATCGCTGAGCGACGAGAGGCTCTGGGCCAGCTGACGGTAATACCAAGCGTGACAGGCGGGATCCTTTTGATTAAAGCGCTGCCATACCTGCTCGCCCTGCTCGTGATAATGCAACAGCATGGCACGCATGTTCGACAGTTTATCGCCCAGCGCCACAATCTTAACATCGCGACTGGCTGCAGCCAGATGGTCAACAGCGGCTTGCTTGCGCAACTGCCAGCTATCTACATGACTCATACCAGGTATCTCGCTATCAGTTTCGGAATCAACCAATGTGGCAACACGGTCGCCAAACTCGGCACGGATATCGGCCACGTTTACACCGGCATCCTCAACTACATCATGCAGCACAGCTGCTGCCAACAATTCCTGATCGTCGGTAATACTACCCACGATAGCCATCGCCTCAAGCGGATGGGCGATGTAAGGAATTTTAGTACCCTTACGCACCACACCTGAGTGTGCCTTAGTGGCAAAACAGATGGCACGATCAACCAGACTTGAATCGATGGTTTGTTTCTTTCTGTCGTGAGGTTTTTCGTTAATAAGGTGACTCAGCAAATCGTGCTGGATGATACCATTGGTAGCCACCACACTGTTGCCTTGGGTAAAGTCGGCCTCGCCATCGTAATTGGTTACGGTGCCGCCAGCCTCTTTTACAATCAATGCACCAGCCATGAAATCCCACTGTCCGATGTACTGCTCGGCATAACCATCGTATCGGCCTGCAGCTACATAGCATAATGCCATAGCAGCCGAACCACACATGCGGATGCTACCAACATGACCGTAGAGCTGATCGATCAATCGCTTGATGACGGGCTTATAAGCATCGCTGTTATAAGGCAGTTGCAAGCAGAGCAAAGCATCGTTTATTTTCTGAGTACTTACGTGCAGCAGGTGCCCGTCCATATAGGCGCCCCCACCCTGCCAGGCATAATAGCACTCATCGTGACAAACCTCGTAAACTACACCTAACAATACCTCGTGGCCTTGCAACAGCGCAATGCTAACGGCATAAGGTGCATACTGATGAATGAAATTGGTGGTACCATCAAGCGGATCTACCACCCATAAGAGTTGCTCCTGATCGTGACCGGCCAATCCTTCCTCGGTGATAAAACCTGCCTCGGGAAGCAGCTGGCGCAGAGCGGTTACAATCAGTTGCTCGGAGCCTTTATCTACATACGACACGTAATCGTGGGCATGCTTGCGCTCCACGCTCTCTAACGAGAACTTGCTTCGTTCGTTCCTAATGTAAGCGCCCGCCTGCCTTGCAATCTGGCAGACGGCGCTTGTTAATTGTCTTAACTCCATTTATTTGATTTCCTGGATAATCTTAGCACCCTCTTTCAGGGCTTCCATATTCAGAGGAATCAGTCCGTGGTGGCGCTCAGGCAGAGTCTTGTAGAGAGCCTTCTCTACACCCTTGTCGCTTACCACAGGGGCTACCTTTAAGAGTCCGCCCAGTACGATCATGTTGAACACCTTACTGTTCTTCATCTCGGCAGCCTTGTCCATCGCATTGATCTCGTAAACGGTGATATCCTTACGGGTTGGCTTGTTGATGATACCGAAGCCATCGTAAATCAGAATGCCACCGGGCTTGATTTTGGGCTCAAACTTCTCGAGTGAGGGCTGATTGAGTACCACAGCGATGTCGTACTTACTGAGGATTGGCGAAGAGATGCGCTCGTTGGCTGTACCACCACGCTGCTCAGGACCGTAAGCAGGCATCCATGTTACCTCCTTATCCTCCATCAGTCCACTATAGGCCAGAATCTTACCCATTGAGAGCACGCCCTGACCTCCGAAACCAGATATGATAATCTCTTTCTTCATAACTTTCAATTGTCAATTATCAATTATCAATTAAAGACCTGTCTTGTCCTTGAGGTCTCCCTTTGGATAGAAGGGGAACATATTCTCCTTCATCCATTCGTTAGCCTTAGCGGGCGAAAGTTTCCAACCACTGTTACAAGTTGAAACAAACTCTACCAGCGATGAACCCTTACCAGCCATCGAAGCCTCGAATGCCTTACGCAGAGCCTTCTTTGCCTTGTTGATAGAGGCCACGCTCTCTACACTCTGACGGGTAACATAGCAGGTACCCTCGAGCTGAGCAGCGATATCGGCCATCTTCAAAGGATAACCGTGAATCTCAGGATCACGACCGTAAGGACAGGTAGAGGTTTTCTGACCAATCAGTGTGGTTGGAGCCATCTGACCACCCGTCATACCATAAATGGCATTGTTAACGAAGATAATCACGATGTTCTCGCCACGGTTCAGTGCGTGGATGGTTTCGCAGGTACCGATACAAGCCAGGTCGCCATCGCCCTGATAAGTAAATACCAGGCGATCGGGCCAGGTGCGCTTGATACCTGTGGCCAGTGCGGGTGCACGACCGTGGGCAGCCTCCTGCCAGTCGATATCAATATAATTATAGGCGAAGACGGCACAACCTACAGGCGATACACCTACGGCCTTGTCTTCCATACCCATCTCTTCGATGACTTCGGCAATGAGCTTATGTACTACACCGTGGCTACAGCCTGGGCAGTAGTGCATATTGTTGTCGTTCATCAGCGTCGGCTTCTTGCAGACGATGTTCTCTGGTTGAACTATTTGATTTCTATCCATAATGATATTCTATTTTCAACACAAAGACACAGAGAAAGATTTTTTATCTCTGTACCTCTGTAACTCTGTGTTTATTTTATCAATTTCTTCAAAGCCTCTACGATTTCCTCGGGATCGGGAACGATACCTCCCAGGCGACCGAACTGCTCTACGGGCACTGCACCGTTGACAGCCAGACGAACATCCTGTACCATCTGACCAGCATTGATCTCGGCTACCAGGATACCCTTTACTTTCTTTGAAAGCTCGGCAATCTGCTTCTCAGGGAATGGGAACAGTGTGATAGGACGGAACAGACCTACCTTGATACCCTGTTCGCGAGCAATCTCTACGCTCTTCTCAGCGATACGGGCGGCACTACCGAATGCTACGATAGCATACTCGGCATCGTCCATCTGCTGCTGCTCAAAGCGTACCTCGTTCTCCTGAATCTTACGATACTTCTCCTGCAGAGCCAAGTTGCGCTGCTCCATAATCTCAGGCTTCAGCTCGAGCGATGTAATCACATTGCGCTCGCGGTTCTTTGGCTTACCAGTAGAAGCCCAAGGACACTCCTTAATCACCTCCTCATCGGTACGACGGGGCTTGAATGGAGGCAGGACCACCTTCTCCATCATCTGACCGATAACACCATCGCTCAGAATCATGGCAGGATTGCGATACTTAAATGCCAACTCGAAAGCCAGATCAACGAAATCGGCCATCTCCTGAACTGACGATGGAGCCAGAACGATAACCTTGTAGTCGCCGTTACCACCACCACGGGTAGCCTGGAAATAGTCGCCCTGTGATGGCTGGATAGTACCCAGACCAGGACCACCACGCTGAACATTGACAAACACACCTGGAACCTCGGCACCAGCCATGTAAGTGATACCCTCCTGCATCAGTGCGATACCAGGAGACGAAGAAGAGGTCATGGCACGCTTACCGGCACCGGCAGCACCATAAACCATGTAGATACTGGCCAGCTCGCTCTCGGCCTGAACCACCTGCATACCGGTAGTCTCCCAAGGCTTCAGCTCAGCCAATGTCTCGATCACTTCACTCTGCGGAGTAATAGGATAGCCGAAATAGCCGTCGCATCCGCATCGAATAGCAGCGTGGGCAATAGCCTCGTTGCCTTTCATCAATACAACTTCTTGCGTCCCTTCGGTAGCAAGCGTTGACACGGTTACTTTTTCCTTTTCCATCTTTTACTCCTCCACTTTTTTACGATACACGGTGATACAACCATCGGGGCAAACAATGCCACACGAAGCACAGCCTACGCAGTCCTCCTCGTTGACAGCTTCCACGTAGGGGTAGCCGTGCAGATTAACTTTGTTGGCAAGGGCGATGACCTTCTGAGGGCAAGCGATGATGCAGAGGCTGCATCCCTTACACCTCTCGGTATTCACCTCAATAGCGCCTTTCATTTTTGCCATATTCAGTATTTGTTTATGGATTATACATATCTTTGCAATAAAAAGCCATGATGTCGTCGAGCATACGCTTGGCCTCAACAGCAGGGCTCTCGGGGTCTAACTCAATAGCCTGTATATAGCAATTGATAGCCTCGTGCCACTTCGACTGTTTGCGATAGGCATTGCCCTGTTCGTAATACTCTTGCGCTGTCATAATTGTCAATTATCAACTATCAACTGTCAATTATTTATAGTACTCTTTCTTACCAGCAGCCAGGGTATTCTTCATGAGCGAGCAGATGGTCATGGGACCTACGCCACCAGGAACAGGTGTAATATACGAGCACTTAGGCGCAACCTCGTCGAACTTCACGTCGCCATTCAGGCGGAATCCGCTCTTACGGGTGGCATCGGGCACACGGGTGGTACCAACATCCACAATCACTGCACCCTCCTTTACCATATCGGCAGTAACAAAGTCGGGCTGACCAATGGCAGCGATAATGATATCGGCGGCACGGCACTCCTCCTTCAGGGTTTTAGAACGCGAGTGGCATACAGTAACGGTAGCGTCGCCATACTGCTTCTGCATCATGAGCTGAGCCATTGGCTTACCTACGATGTTAGAACGACCCAGGATAACGCACTTCTTACCGCTGGTTTCGATACCATAGCGCTTAAGCAGTGTGATGATTCCAAGAGGTGTGGCTGAGATAAAGCAAGGCAGACCGATAGCCATACGCCCCACGTTAATGGGATGGAAACCGTCGACATCCTTACGGTAGTCGATTGCCTCGATAATCTTCTGCTCATCGATATGCTTTGGCAAGGGCAACTGCACGATGAAACCATCTACATCGTCGTCCTTGTTGAGCTTATCAACGCAACATAAAAGCTCATCCTCCGAGATATTATCCTCGAAACGGATGAGCGTACTCTTAAAGCCACAAGCCTCGCAGGCCAGCACCTTATTTTTTACATAAGTTTCCGATCCCCCATCGTGGCCCACCAATACGGCGGCCAAATGGGGTTGTTTACCTCCTTGGGCAACAATCTTTTTTACCTCCTCAGCGATTTCGGCCTTGATAGCCGCCGCTGTTGCTTTTCCATCAATCAGTTGCATATGTGTTGTTTTTAGAACTTGGGCATACCACCTCGCATCTTCATGGCTGCAGCCATCTGAGCCATTTTCGACGAATTGAGGCCGGTAACCATCTTCATCATCTTGCGAGTTTGCTCGAACTGCTTCATCAGGCGGTTCACATCGTCCAATTTGGTACCCGAACCGGCTGCGATACGACGGCGACGGCTTGGATTGATGATATCGGGATTAGCGCGCTCCTTTGGTGTCATCGAGTTAATGATGGCCTCGATACCCTTAAAGGCATTATCGTCGATATCCAGATCCTTAATCTGCTTTCCTACGCCAGGAATCATAGCAGCCAGATCCTTGATGTTACCCATCTTCTTAATCTGCTGTATCTGGCCCATGAAGTCGTCGAAGTCGAACTTATTCTTGCGGATTTTCTTTTCAAGTTTCTTAGCAGCCTCCTCGTCGAACTGCTGCTGGGCACGTTCAACCAGCGAAACGATATCACCCATACCCAGGATACGGTCGGCCATACGCTCAGGGTAGAAGATATCGATGGCATCCATCTTCTCGCCCGTACCTACAAACTTAATAGGCTTGGTAACTACGGTGCGGATTGAGAGGGCTGCACCACCACGGGTATCACCATCCAGCTTGGTAAGGATAACACCATCAAAGTCCAGACGATCGTTGAACTCCTTAGCGGTGTTAACAGCATCCTGACCGGTCATCGAGTCAACCACGAACAAGGTCTCGTTAGGATTAACGGCCTTCTTCAGGGTCTCGATCTCCTGCATCATCTCCTCGTCGATAGCCAATCGACCGGCAGTATCGATAATCACCACATCGTTAGCCTTGGCCTTAGCCTCCTGGATAGCGTTGTTGGCAATCTCTACCACATTTTTATTATCAGGCTCAGAATAAACGGGCACACCAACTGTCTCGCCCACTACCTTAAGCTGCTCGATAGCAGCAGGACGGTACACGTCGCAAGCTACCAGCAAAGGCTTCTTGTGGTTACGCTCCTTCAGCATCTTGGCCAGCTTACCACTGAAGGTGGTTTTACCCGAACCCTGCAGACCCGACATCAGGATGATGGCAGGAGCACCGGCACGACCCTCGACCTTCAGCTCGGCAGCCTTACCACCCATCAGTTCAGCCAGCTCATCGTGAACAATCTTCACCATCAGCTGACTTGGCTTAACGGCTGTGAGCACATTCATACCCAGAGCCTTCTGCTTAACTGTGTCGGTAAATGATTTTGCTACCTTATAGTTTACGTCGGCATCCAACAAGGCACGACGTACATCCTTCAGTGTCTCGGCAACGTTAATCTCGGTGATTTTTCCCTCACCCTTCAGTATCTTAAACGAGCGTTCTAGTCTATCACTTAAATTCTCAAACATATTACTAATCTATTTTTAGGGCGCAAAGTTACAATAAAAAAACGTAAACCCCAAATTTTTACTTGTCGTTTTTTACTTTTTCTTCATTTTCTGTTGATTTAGGTCGCATACTGAACTCGCAACCGCAATACTGCTGATTATAGAACTGAAATTCCTTTAGCAGTTGGTTGCGACGTTCGTACAACCCACCCTTGCGCCAGTTCTGTGCCCAAAATTTAACTTCATTGACCATTTCTTCGGCAGCGTGACCGGCACGTTCAATCTGCTCTAAGCTTTTCCAGCGGCTCGAGGCTAACGTGGTGGTAAAATACTTAATGCCTAATGCCTTGGCCTGCTTGGCAGCGGCTATCAAGCGTATGGTAAAGCAGCGCTCACAACGGCGTCCACGCTCGGGCTCGCCCTCCAGTCCGCACACACCACCCAACCACTCCTCGTGGTTGTAATCACCATCAATCCATTGCAGTCCTAAGCTCTCGGCATGGCGTTTACTTTCCTGCTTACGAATCTCGTATTCCTCACGGGGCCAGATATTTGGATTAAAATAATAAATCACAGGTCGAATACCGTTAGCCATCATCCATTCGACGATAGCCGACGAGCAAGGTGCGCAGCAAGCATGCAGCAATACCTCGCTGATATCTTCGGGTTTCTGTATAGCTGGTTGTTTCATCGGGTGCAAAATTACACAATATTATTGTTAATCTTCATAAATTCCGCATTTATTTCGCGCAAAAAACGTATCTTCGCACAAAAATTATACTTTACTGCATAAATATAACAAGAATGATGAATTTAAATCTAACTAACAACATTAAGATGCCTAATCACGAACTTAGGCGTCAGGTTATTGAGTTGTGCGAGAAGGTAGAGAAGCCACTGCTTAAGCTTTCTACCAAGGATTATGTTGAAAATGGACTGGGACATTTGGTTGAGCAGTTTGACGGACAGGCCGGATTGGTTAACATCGAGGTGTTTAACGAGCTGCAGCACACCATCACCGGATGGCCAGGTGGCAAACCCAATGTTGATGATAGTACCCGCCCCGAGCGCGCTAAGCCCTACCCCAAGCGTGTGATTGTATTCTCGCCCCACCCCGACGACGATGTAATTTCGATGGGTGGAACCATACGTCGACTGATGCAGCAGCATCACGATGTACACGTGGCTTACGAAACATCGGGTAACATTGCTGTAGGCGACGAAGAGGTACGCCGTTTTATGCACTTCATCAATGGCTTTAACACCATTTTTGCCAACGGTAGCGACGAGGTGATTAAGCACTCATACCAGGCAGTAAAGGCCTTTATCAAGGGTAAGAAACCGGGCGATTTGGACAACGAGCAGATTCTGCGCCTGAAGGGACTGATTCGCCGCGGCGAGGCCCGACTGGCTTGCGAGTATAGCGGTATCGACAGTAAGCATATCCACTTCCTCGACCTGCCTTTCTACGAGAGTGGTAAGATTGAGAAGTTGCCAATGACCGAGGCCGACGTAACACCTATCATCGAACTGATTAACGATATCAAGCCTCATCAGATATATGTGGCTGCCGATTTGGCCGACCCACACGGCACACACCGTAAGTGTACCGATGCCGTGCTGGCTGCCATCGACGAGACTAAGAAGGCCGGTGCCGAGTGGCTCAAGGACTGTCGTGTATGGATGTACCGTGGTGCCTGGGCTGAGTGGGATGTGGCCGACATTGAGATGTGCGTGCCTATGAGCCCTGAGGAGTTGCGCGAGAAGCGAAATGCCATTCTGCGCCACCAGAGTCAGATGGAGAGCGCCCCATTCTTAGGCAACGACGAGCGCCTTTTCTGGCAGCGTGCCGAGGATCGCAACCGCGAAACCGCCAAGCGCTACGACAACCTTGGATTGGCTTGCTACGAGGCTATGGAGGCGTTCGTTGAGTACAAATTCTGACATTAAACATTAAATATTAAACATTAAACATTAATGAAAACCGTAAACATGCGCATGAAGGGGATGGTGTTAACAGCCATCCTCTCGTTGGGCTCATTATCAGCTGTGGCTGGTAAGCCCGCCAATTACAACGTGGTACCACTGCCACAGTCTATCCAGACGACTAAAGGCGCTGCCTTCGAGGTAGATGCCGAGGTACAGATTCTAGCTCCTGCAGAGTTGCAGAACGAGGCAGAGTTCCTGCAGCAATACCTGCGCGAGGTGGCTGGTGTACAACTGTCGATAGCCGATAAGCGTGCAAAAAAAGTGCGCTATATCGAGTTGGCCGTATCGCCTAAGGTTACTGCTACCGAGGGTTACGTGATGACCATCAACCAGAAGGGTGTTACCATCCAGGGCGGCACCGCTGCTGGTGTGTTCTATGGCATCCAGACCCTGCGCAAGTCGTTGCCTATCGCCTGCAAGTGCGGCAAGCACACAGGAGCCAGTCTGCCTGCAGCCACCATCACGGACACACCCCGATTCTCGTGGCGAGGCATGCATCTCGACTGCTCGCGCCACTTCTGGAGCGTGGATTTTGTGAAGAAGTTCATCGACCTGCTAGCCATGCACAACATGAACACCTTCCACTGGCATCTTACCGACGATCAGGGTTGGCGTATCGAAATCAAAAAGTATCCCGAACTCACCACCATCGGTTCGCAGCGTTCGGGTACCACTTTAGGCACAAACTCCGATTTGGATGATGGCATCCCCCATGGTGGATTCTACACCCAGCAGGAGGCTCGCGACATTGTAAAATACGCTCAGCAGCGTCACATCACCGTAGTTCCTGAGATCGACATGCCCGGACACATGCTGGCAGCACTGACTTGTTATCCCGAACTGGGCTGCACAGGCGGTCCTTACCAGGTGGGCCATTATTGGGGTGTTTATAAGGATGTGCTGTGCGTAGGTAATCCTAAGGTTTACGAGTTTGTAGAGGGTGTACTGGCTGAGATTATGGACATCTTCCCATCCGAGGTGATTCATATCGGTGGCGACGAGGCACCTACCGAGAAGTGGGAGCACTGCGCAAAATGCAATGCACTCAACCTGAGCGGCACTACCTACCAAGGTTACTTTACCAAACGTGTGTTCGATTTCATCACCGCTCATCACCGCCGTGTATTGGGTTGGGACGAGATTCTGGAAGGCAGTCCGGCCGATGCCATGATTATGTCGTGGCGCGGCACCGCCCCTGGAGCACAGGCAGCCAAGACAGGTCACGACGTGGTAATGTCGCCTACAACGCATGTTTACTTCGACTACCAGCAAAGTCAGGAGCCCGAGCACGAGCCCAGTCGCTGCAGCGGCTATATTCCTGTAGAAAAGGTTTACTCGCTCGATCCCGCTCCCGATAGCATTCCTGCCGAAGCTCGCAAGCATATCCTGGGCGGACAGGCAAATATCTGGACCGAGTATATCTTTACCGAGGGAATGGTTGAATATCAGGCACTGCCCCGCATGTCGGCCTTAGCCGAAGTGCTTTGGACACAGCCCGAGCAAAAGAATTACGAGGCCTTTAAGGAGCGCCTTACACGATTCACTTCACTCTTCGAGAAGTACAACTACAAATACGCCAAGCACCTATGGCCCGAGCGACAGCTACCCAGTCGCTGGCAGTTCTAACACAAAAAAAATCTCCTCCAAGCAAACTGGAGGAGATTTCTTTTTTATTTATCGACTTTAATTAATCGGCTTAACCTCAATCACAGGCGCCTGCCCTCTACTATCTTCGGCTTTCCATTCGATGGTAACCACCTTCTGTTCGCCAGGCATCAAGGTAAAGTAGTTATCGCTGTAGATAACCGGCAGAATCTGCTCGGCATCGGCACCCTTCAGATTGATGCGCAGGAATGGTGCTACGCTCTTACCCACGTTCTTCAGCGTTACAACAGCCTTGGTACCCGTTATCTTTACGTTCTGCTGCAACGCAGGTTTTGGCAGCGTATTCAGGGCACGGAAATTGTTCTCCTCTTTGCCCATGATATACTCGTTCTCCGAAATCACACCACGTTTATCGGCCAGTGTCAAACGCAAGAACCATACATCCGATGGTGCCTGTGGCTGCAATTTAGCTAACTTCAGGATAGCCTTGGTAGTATCCTCGTTGCTATTCAGTCGAAGTTTCTGCTGGCGCACCTTCTTACCATCCAAATTGTAAACAGCTACGGTAGCGGTGATGCCTAATACGTTGCCTGCCGAGTGGTTCACCACCTCAACGCTGTCGGTCAGGGCATTATACTGTATGTGCAAGGGCTCGCAAGCCTTCTTCACACCAAAGTAAGCCGCTGTGGGTTCGAAATAGTAATCGTAAGTCTGCCAAACCATCGATGGCCAGCAAGCATGACTCATCCAGATGAGCAGTCCTGCCCTACTTTTGCTGGTACTCTCGTACATGCCACGATAGCCGTTGTAGTTAATAAGCTGAGCCCAACGGGTAAACTCCTCGGCACTGGTAGCCTTGCCAAGTCCCTCTTCAACCAGTCCGTTAAACTCGCGGGCACGCTGGGCACCTAACAGGGTGTAATCGTGCATACCCCACTGTACACTCTGTGGCCAGAGCGAATCGGGACTCAACGTACGCTTCAAACTCTCGATATTCATCACGTTAGGCATACCACGCTCGGTGTGAATCTTTCCACTCTGACGCGCAAAGTACTCCTTCATAGGCAGTGCCCAGTACGGACCGTGACCCGTTACACCATCATCGGCCGAGCTTGAGATAAACTCCAATCCAGGCGACAGGGTGTGTACATACTCGCGCAACTTACGATCGATAGCCTCGGGAGGGAATCCCTCGTTACGTCCTACCCAGATACCAATGCTGGCATGACTGCGGATACGGCGCAGATAATCCTGCGCATTGCTCAGGAACAGCACATCGTCGTGAGGATCAGGTCCGTCGGCAGGGTTAGCCAACCAGAAGTCCTGCCATACCATGATACCATGCTTATCGCAAGCCTCGTAGAAAGCCTCGTCGCCAATCTGGCCCACCCAGTTACGTATCATGGTGCAGTTCATCTGCTTGTGGTAGCCCACAGCAATATCGTACTCACGCGAGCGATATAAGAGGTTATGCTCGTCAAATCCCCAGTTACCACCTAATGGAATAAAGCGGCGACCATTGATATACATGATGAGCGAATCCTTCAGTCCCTCGTACTTCATCTCGCGGATACCAGCCTGATAGTTAATGGTGGTAGCCTGGCCGTTATCGGGTGTAAAGGTAAAGCCAGCCTGGTACAGATAAGGCTCGCCATAGCCATTAGGCCACCACAACTTAAAGTCGCTGCTCGTCAACTGCTTGTTGCAATGCGGACAGAAGCTTACCTCCTGCTCAGTATTAGCTGGCAGTGTGAGCTGCTTCTCGAACTTCACGTCGCCAATCCAGCCCTTCAGGGTACCGGTAACAGGCTTGTTATCGTTGTTACGTACAAACACAGCGGGCTTAACACTGGCTGTCTTTCCGTCGGCAGCCAACTTGGTGTTCACGTATGGATCGCTCACAGTAACATTACCAGTAGAGGTGAGATAAACCTCGTTCCAGATACCCACCTCGCGACCACGCACGGTGGTAATCCAGTCCCAACCAATCGTAGCGTGGAAAGTAGGATTATCGGCACCAAGCAGTCCACCATTCAGCTGGGTGGTATTGCGGTCCTTCTCCTTTACGGCACCAAAGTACTTGTTGCACTCCACTTCTACTGCCAGGTAGTTCTTACCCTTACGCAGAAGTCCGGTAACGTTGAACTTGCCACGCAAAAAGGCGCCCTCGATACGCCCTAAGCGCTGACCGTTAAGATATACGTTTGCCTTCCAGTTAATGCCATCAAAGTTCAGCCACTGCTGCTCGCCGTCGATACTATTTACCTCGAACTCGTTGCGATACCAGAAGTTAGAGCGGAAGTACGATTCCGAAATCTGATTCACATCGTCGGCATAGTTCGGATCGGGCACAGCGCCAATGTTCATATACGAAGCTAATACGGTACCAGGCACAGTAGCGGGCACCCAACTACGGCTATCATAGTCGGCCGATGCAATCTTTTCGCCACGGGCATCCACCTCCGATGCACGCTGCAACTGCCACAGGCCGCCACTCAACTCGTAGCGTCCGTTCTTCATGCCAGCCAACGCATGCGGGGTGTAAACCTGCTTCTGGTTTGATAGCACCTCCATCTCGCGCAGGGCATAGCAACCAGCCTCGCCAGGCTCCTGCAGCAGTAAGCGCACGTAGCGGGCTTTACATTGAAGATTCTTGCCTTGCAAGCCAGCAAAGCTGGAGCGGAAAATTGAAGATTGAATATTTATATCTGCGATGTTCTTCCAGGTTTGGGCATCGTCGGATATCTGGATGATGCCTTTTTTGGGGGCATATAGCCAATCCAACTGGATTTGCTGGATGGGCAGACTCTTACCCAAATCGGTGTATATCCATTGCTCGCCACCACCATCGCTCATCCACACGCTGCTGAACTGCTGCGATGGCAACAGCTCTACGTACTCGCCAATGGCATTCTGGAACTGCAACTCGTACACGTCCCAGTGGGCTGCACCCGTCATATCCATTACCACACGCAGGTGCTGGGTGTTTACAGGCGTCTTGAATTTGATAATCTCGTCTAACTGGCGGGCTGGCAACAGACTCTCCTCGGTCTGCTTATTAGGGTCGGAATGCAACTTATAATACAGTGGTTTGCCTGGCAGTTTGTCGCCCTTCAGCTCGCCAACCACACGCCAGTCCTTGCCATTTTCCGAAGCCTCGCAACGAATGCTGTAGCCCTCGGTAGCCAACTGGTCGTTATAGGCCATCATACCTGCCACACGCACCCCGGCGGCTTTTATCTTCATAGCGCCACTGTAGTCGTACTGCAGCCAGGTCTTCTCGCCCATCAGGATGTTCTTCGAGTAGATACCACCATCAATGGCCCACTCTGCCTCCTTTCGGGGCAGCACCCCATCCTGGGTCGATACCTTCAGCATGATGGGTTCGGCCGTGTCGCAGATACCATCAGTTACTAAGTGCGCTGTCAGGTTGTAATCGATAGTCGACGATGCCCAAGCCGCACGATGGCGAGCCACATTTGTAAGTTTATTACCATTATCCACCCAACTCAGTGCAGGTGCATAATACTCACTGGGGGCACCCGGATAACGTCCGATGCCACGCGTGTAATCATTGCCTTGTGGTGCAGCTACAGCACACAAGTTGATACACGATAAAAAGGTTGCAAGATACTTCATAAAAAGCTGTGATTCTGATTTTTGCGCAAAAATACAAAAAAGAATCACAGCCTGCAAACTTTCGTTTTATTTTTCTGTCAATCTTACCAACAGATATTCGAAACTGATAAAAAAGTATCAGCGTTTAATCTCGATGTCGCGCCTTACGTTATTTCGAATTTTGGTAAGATACCGACCCATACCATCGGCATCCTTATTGTCGATAATCTCCAGCAGCTCCTTCAGCTCGGTACGAATCTGTGCCACCTGGTCGTGCGTGTAGGGGTTGAACAAGATTTCCTGCAGCAGGTAGTCGTCCTCGTTCAGCACACCTTTGGCTATACGCATGTGGCGCTTAAAAGTGGTACCTGGTGCATCCTGATGCTTCATCACAGCGGCAAACACAAACGTTGATACGAATGGAATACTCAGCGAGTAAGCCACTGTTTTATCGTGCTCCTCGAAGGTGTACTCGTAGATGTTCAAGCCTAACTTGCTGTACAAATCCTTAAAGAAGCAGCGTCCCAGTGTGTCGCCCTCCTGGATAATGATGGCATTCTCCTCGCTCAACTGTTGCAGGTTGGCAAAGGTAGGACCAAACATGGGGTGTGTAGAAACGTAGCGCATGCCTGTCTGCTCGTAAAACTCCTTCAGGTCGGTCTTTACGCTGGCAATATCGCTGATAATGCACTCCTTAGGCAGGTAAGGTATCACCTCTTTAAACACGGGTATGGTGTACTTCAGCGTTACCGCATTGATGAGCAGTTCGGGCTTAAATTCCTTTATCTCATCGTAGGTGGTAAAACGCTGACAGTTGTATGTAAATCGCATGCGTTTGGGATCGCGCTCAAACACAGCCACTTCGTTGTCAAAACTCAGCAGGTCGATGAAGAACGATCCCATCTTTCCTGCACCCATTACTAATATTTTCATTGCTTTTTTATTTTGGCACGAATTACTTATTTATTATTTCAATCTGCTGGCGAACGCTCTCTTCGTGGATATTCTCGAATACGTGTGCTACAAACTCTGGGTCCATACCGCACAGCGAGCCCTGGGCACCACGCTTGTTCAGAATTTCGTTGTAGCGGTTGGCCTGTAGTACCGTCATGTTGTGCTCCTTCTTGTACTGACCAATCTCACGGCACACGCGCATGCGCTTTGCCAACAGCTCCATCAACTGGTTGTCAAGCTCGTCAATCTGCTTACGCAACTGGGTGATACCCTCGGTAGTGGTCTTCTCGTCGCGGATAACCAACAAGCTCAGAATGTAGTCAAGTACATCTGGTGTTACCTGCTGCTTGGCATCGCTCCAAGCCTTGTCAGGATCGCAGTGGCTCTCCACAATCAGACCGTCGAAACCAAGGTCCATAGCCTGCTGGCACAGAGGTGCAATCAGCTCGCGGCGACCACCAATGTGACTTGGGTCGCTGATGATAGGCAGCTCAGGAATACGGCGACGTAACTCGATAGGAATCTGCCACATAGGTGCGTTACGGTAAATCTTTTGTTCGTAGCTTGAGAAACCACGATGGATAGCTCCCAGACGCTTTACGCCAGCCTGGTTGATACGCTCCAAGGCACCAATCCAAAGCTCCAGATCGGGGTTCACGGGGTTCTTTACAAACACGGGGATATCCACACCCTTCAGCGAGTCGGCAATAGCCTGCATGGCAAAGGGGTTGGCCGATGTACGGGCACCAATCCACAGGATATCTACACCGTGCTTCAGGCACAACTCTACGTGCTCAGGTGTAGCCACCTCGGTAGATACCAGCATCTTGGTTTCCTTCTTTACCTGCTCCAGCCATACCAGAGCGGGCTCGCCATGACCTTCAAAGCCACCGGGCTTGGTACGGGGTTTCCACACACCAGCGCGGAAGTTGTGGCAGCCCTTCATAGCCAGCTGCTTAGCGGTTGTCATCACTTGTTCCTCGGTCTCAGCACTACAAGGTCCTGCAATCACAAAGGGACGTTCGTTGTCACTTGGTAAATTCAATGGTGATAATTCTAATTCCATATCGTAAATTTTTTTATGTTTCTTCTGTTCTTTTTATCTAATTATTTTCTCGATGCGCTCCAGGGCGGCTTTGATTTTCTCCTCCTTGGCACAGAGCGAGATGCGGATGTAACGCTCGCCGTTGCTACCAAAGATAAAACCTGGGGTGATAAACACGCGAGCCTCGTGCAGCACACGCTCTGTCAGGTCCTCAACGTTCTGGATGTCAGCAGGAATCTTTCCCCACAGGAACATACCCACCTGGTTCTTATCGTAGGTACAACCTAATACATCCATAATCTTCTCGGCCCACTGGCGGCGACGCTTGTAGTTATCAATGTTGAACTCGCGATGCCAAGCCTCTTCGTTGTTGTTCAGCGCCTCGGCAGCAGCCAACTGTATGCCACGGAAAGTGCCACTCTCAATGTTGCTCTGCACCTTCAGTATCCACTGGATAAACTGTGGGTTCGAGAGACACATACCCACACGCCAACCTGGCATGTTATGACTCTTCGACATCGAGTTAAACTCAATACAGCAGTCCTTGGCGCCTGGCACCTGCATAATGCTCAAGTGCTCTTCGCTCAGGATAAACGAGTAAGGGTTATCGTTCACCACCACAATATTGTGATCCTGGGCAAATTTCACCAGTCGCTCGTAGGTTTCCATACGGGCACGTCCACCTGTAGGCATATTGGGATAGTTGGTCCACATCAGCTTTACTCGGCTCAGGTCCATCTTCTCCAACTCATCGAAATCGGGCTGCCAACCGTTGTCTTCACGCAGGTTGTAGTTCACGATTTTAGCACCTAAAATCTTGCTGAGCGATGTGTAGGTGGGATAGCCGGGATTGGGCACCAGCACCTCGTCGCCAGGGTTTACAAAGGCCAGGGTTACGTGCAATATACCCTCCTTCGAACCAATCAGTGGCAGCACCTCGGTCTTCCAGTCAAGCTCCACGTTGTACCAACGCTTGTAGAAGTTGGCCATCGCCTCGCGCAGTTCGGGTGTACCCACTGTTATCTGGTAGCCGTGTGCATCGGGCTGCTTAGCCACCTCGCATAGTGTGTTAATGGTGCGCTCCGATGGTGGCATGTCGGGACTACCGATAGCCAATGAGATGATATCCTTACCCTCGGCGTTCATCTGCGCCACCTCCTTCAGTTTCCTACTAAAGTAGTACTCCTGTACCAAACTTAATCTATCTGCTGGTTGTATCATAATGCTCAATTCGTTTGTTTGCCGTCTTTATATTCTCCTAAAATTTTTAAAGCTTTTGTCAGCGGGATAATGGCATCCACAGCCTGACGGTATCGTGTAAAATCCTCGTACATCACATCTACGTAAAACAGGTACTCCCACTCCTTGCCGATGATGGGCAGACTCTGTATTTTGGTAAGATTGATGTGATAGAACGACAGAATGGCCAGTACGTGTGCCAGCGAGCCCTGCTCGTGAGGCAGCGAGAATACCATGCTGCTCTTATTGGTCTCGGTAAGCGGACGCATCATATCGGCCTTGTTAGGATTGCTCACTACCAGGAATCGGGTAAAGTTATGCTTATTGTCCTCAATATGGTCCTCAAGCACCTTCAGTCCGTACAGCTTGGCAGCCTCGGCATGACAGATGGCTGCCCATCCGCGCTTCTTGCCCTCGGCTATCATCTTGGCACTACCAGCGGTATCCTCGGCCTCCACATTCTTAAGCTGTGGGTGCTGTGCCAGGAAGTTGCGGCACTGCATCAGGGCTACGGGGTGCGAGTGTACCTCGGTGATGGTGTCCCAATCATCCTCAGGCAAACAGCAGATACTGTGCGTGATGTGCAGCTTATGCTCGCCCACGATGGCTGTACCGCTATCGCGCAGCAACTCGTAGTTGTGCAGCAAGCTGCCCGCAATCGTATTCTCGATAGCCAGCATACCTATGGCGGTAGGATCCTTCTTCATCTCCTCAAACACCTGTTCGAAGGTTGAGCAGCAAATCAACTGTATCTGTTCTCCCTCGAAGTAAAGGTGTGCCGCGATATCGTGGAACGACCCGATTAATCCTTGTATTGCAATTCTCTTCATCCTTTATCTCGTCTCTTAATTCTCAATTCTTAATTATCTCGTTAAAAACAAGTCCCGCTATCACTTGTTTGTGAAGCGGGACCTTGTTGTTTTATCTTCCATTGTCATAAGTTGAATATTATACGCAACTTCCCGCTTCACAGTGCCCTGCAAAGTAAAAGTAATAACCGTAAAAATAACTATTCAACTGTGACATAATTCTTTCGTTTTATTGTTTACGACTGCAAAAGTATAGCTTTTTTGTGAAATAAACAAATAAAATGGCAGAAATTTTGCGATTTCTGCCACAATTTGTTATTTCTACACCATTTCACCTATATAAATAAGGTGTGAAACCTATGCTGCTAATTAGCTCGGTGAGCTGTGCGCTGTTATGTACTTCGGGAAACATCATACAAAACTTAGTTTTAGGGAATAAAAAAAACTCCCGTGAAAACGGAAGCTCTTGAGTTGTAGTCGATAGGGGACTCTCCAAGGAGGGTCTAATTTCGAACCACATTAAAGCCTCTTTTCCTAAATTACTAATATTCAGTTAATTAAATAAATTTAAAATAACTGATTAAAACTGGCTAAAAACTTGCATATTTCGAAAAATGCGTGTAATTTTGCGTGTAAATTCAAACACCGATGCCAGCTTAGTCACCTCAATGACTGCTGCAAAGGTATGAATTATCGGTGAAATATGCAAATTATAAGCCCCAAAAACAATGTCAGTCAGATTTTTCTTAGATAAAACCAGAGAGAAGAAGCGTGGAGATGGCGACGTTACAGTGAGATGTGCTATCTGTATTCAAGGCAAGCGCCTCACCACGACTGCAGGTTTCTCTATAAAACCTGAGTACTGGAATCAGGACACTCAGAGAATTCTACTTTCATACGCTGGTAAACCAGTGATGATAGGTTCTCTTACTGCCCGCGAGTTAAACAGTAAGTTGAAACGTATAGATAGCTTTTTTAGTGAATATGAGGACGAACTACGGAGAAATGGTCAGACTGTGGGTGACCTGAAAAGCATCTATAACGAGAACTTCAAAAAGCAGAAGGTAGAAACAACTGAAGAGAAAGAAGAACTACCAGATGACATCAGAAAACGGTTGTCAGATTTCTTGGAAGAACAGAAAGACAAAAATAGCTGGCGTTTGGCAACGAGCAAAAGTATGAAGTCGTTCCAGAAGCACATGACTGATTTCTTTGACTATAAACATGTAACCTCCATCGATTATTTTAACGAAGATGGAACTACGTACTTTGTAGATTTTCTTCGTGAGGTAAAGTTTCTACGTAATTCTACGATTGAAAAATACACAAGCCGTCTGCGATACTTCATCCGGTGGGCAGAAAATAAAGGTTACACGTCCATAAAGGCCAATTTTAGGCCAAAACTTCAGAAGACTAAGAAACCTATCGTCTTCCTGGATTGGGACGAACTGATGAAGCTCTATGAATTTAGCTTTCCTGACGTCGGAACGAAGCTGACCCTTGTCGATGTCCACGGATATGAATACGAGAAGCGTGTGGGGCTTGAAAAGTCCACTCTTGAACGTGTTAGGGATGTGTTCTGCTTCTGCTGTTTCACTTCTTTACGTTATTCTGACGTCGAAAACCTAAAGCGAAGCAATCTTTTCCCTGGCTATATTCAAATAACGACCGTAAAAACCGGTGACTCCTTGAAGATCGAATTGAACAAGTATGCCAAAGCTATCTTGAACAAATACCGAAAGGATAATTTTCCGTATGATAAGGTCCTTCCTGTTATCAGCAACCAGCGAATGAATGACTATCTGAAGGAGATGGCTGAGATTGTTGGCTTTAACGAGGCTATTCCTGTCACTTATTATCGTGGCAGCCAACGTGTAGACGAAGTCTATGCTAAGTATCAGCTGATGTCCACTCATGCAGGACGTAGAACCTTCATCTGTAACGCTCTGATGCTTGGCATCGCCCCTCAGATAGTGATGAAATGGACAGGACACAGCGATTATTCGGCCATGAAACCATACATTGAAATAGCTGACAAGGCTAAAGAGGATGCAATGTTATTGTTTGACAAGCAATAGAAGTTCCCCATATGTAAACAACAACAACTTATTGACATGTAACCATGTAAACTAAATATAATATGTACACGTGCGTACATATTAAATATGCGTACAATGAATAAATGTTTATGTGTTTTCAATGTAAACATTAGCATATGTGGATAAGGTTTACATGAAATCTTGTTTACCTCGTAAAGCTCGCACGACAAAAACGATATTACCTTTCTGTATTTAATACAATAATTATTTGCTCATATCTGACAAATAATAACTATATGTCATGTTCTCACTCTCGGCACTGGTCACTTGTCGGCATCCGTCCGCGCTTGGCACAGGCATCATGCACGGCTGCTGTTCATTCTCGGCAGCTCATGGAGCTTGGAGAACCACCATCAGCTGTACGTGTGCCTGCTTGGTTGCCGCCGAACGCTGACAGGCTCCCTGCTGGTTCGCCAGAGAATGACATGAACGTCCTGAAGATATAATAGTGAACAGGACGCTTTTATTACTTCACCATGGAAAAACTCAACCAGACATTTCTATCCGGCTTCCACGACGGGATGAATCCCTAACCTCTGGTACTCTCTTCCTTCGGCTCTCAATCATGTTGCTGCCTTGCAGACAAAGGTGTTCCTCTCTAATTGTCACTCTCGCCTTGTTGTTTGACTCATCCTTTGGAACTTGACAGCTTTTCTTCTTTCTCTGTTCCAGCGCCGTCAGGCATGGTGGACGTTCCTGATAGCGGACTGTGCTCTTCTTTGTTGCTGATTCTTCCTGTCCTTGGTTCGTTGGTCGTACTGACGGGGAAACCTCACTACGGATGCCTGGTGTTCTTCATGGGCCTACTGCATCCATTATGCTGTGATGCGTCACTGATTGTTGTTATGGGTTGCCTCTTTCCTTTTCTGGGCGGGTCTGCACTCATATTTTTCCTTTGCAAAGGTAGCCCAAGCGTCATTCGTCAAGTACCAGTCGCACGGCTCCTTATTCCTGCTCAAATTTTCCAGCAGCCTTCCGCATTTTCTTCTTAACGGCACGCCTAAAGAAAATGGGGTATTCCGCAAAATTTGCTTGTAATTCCTTGTCTTTGCATGACTGTTTCTTGTTGGCTCTGTATTGCACGTAAAAATTATAAGTTAAACCCTTTAAAATTAAAGATTATGGCAACTAACAACAATTTCACAGTGACTGGTTTCGTAGCAATGGACGCTAACGTAGTAAAGAACAACAACGGCAGTGCTTTCGCACGGTTCCCACTCTCCATCCGTACCACCAAGAAGGACAAGGACGGCAACGAGAAGAAGATCTCTGCCCTGCAGAACATCGAGGTAGGCACCAAGGCTGACAGCCCGAAGCTGGACCTGCTGAAGAAAGGCACTCTCGTCAAGATCGAAGGATTCTTCGAGGTCAACCAGTACGTCGGCAAGGACGAGAAGGAACATCAGACCATCGTCTGGAAGGCTACAGCCATCGAGAAGATTGAGAAGAAAGAGACTCAGGAGGCGTAAGGCCTCCTTCCTATAACCTACAGCTGGAGCCTGGCAAATGTCAGGTTCCAGTTTTTTGTGGGCTTAGATTGGGGCGTTGCCGCCAAAGAGAATCAGGAAGTATCACACATGAACCACAGTAAACTGTGCAAGCCGCTACGCGGTGATGCAAATCTTTTCTGGCTTACCTTCGTCCTGTCCGTGTGTTATTTTCACCTCATAGGTTCATATCGCTTTCTGATGAGCCGTTTTCCCTTGCAAAGGTAGTGCAGACCGGGGCCATACCAATAAACAAGCTACGTTCTGGGAGAAATTATCACGGCAGCCTTCCGCAGATTGCGCACAATCTGGGTATTCCGCGAAATTTCTCGCAGAATTTCTTGGCTTAGTTCCCTTGGTGTCTGCTACTTTGATACCAGCAAGGAAAAAGACTCAAAGCGATACGAAGTCGATGACGACTGAAAATTTTGAAACACACGGCTGACTCAGGTAAGAAAAGATTTAAGGAAGAAAGATCTAAAACTCCTCTCAGCCGATAACTCAAAACAACAGCGTCACAAACAATATTCACCAAAACCGCAGCCGACGGGATAGAAACAGGCGTAGAGAGTATGACACCAGAAGAGTATATAGAGAAGCTGAAGGAGGTGCAGCGCACACTCGACAGCGTAAAGGAAGATCTCGACCGCGCCATCGACAAGATGCAGCGACGGATTGAGACGGGTTACGAGAGTATGGAACAACAGAGCCGTCTGGCAGCTCTGGCAGGACGTGAATACGTCAAACTGGCTGACAGTAGCATTTATGAAGTAGCAACATCTAAAATTGAATATTAGTGTTATGGGACATCTAACTGATTTTGAACTTATTCTTGTTGGCGCATCTATCGCCACCTACTGCTTCGGCTTCAATGCCTTCATCAAGAATGTTTATCTGAAAAACTTCAAAACCCGCAAGTCATGATTACGAACTACGGACAAGAACGTGCAGTTGGCGAGGTCTGGATAGACTCGATCGATGGTGCAAAGGTGATTACCGTTGCCGGTGACGGGTGCAAGGACTGTGCCTTTGCTACCCTTACCGGTGGTGCTTGCTCAGGTGCCGTCTATGACCGCCATCCTTGCTGTGCTGCTGACCGCAAGGATGGACGGGATGTTTACTTCAAGTTAATTCACTTTGTCCCGGAAGCCAAGGCTCCAGTTCTGAGGATGGCTACCTTCGGAATCGTGCCGTTTAAATTGTCGAAGATATGAACAGGACATTGAACATAGTACTACTCTGGGTGACCAGTGCTGCACTACTGGCTGATCTCGCCTTCATCGGTTATCTCATGATGCCATGATAGAAGGATAGCCTATCGCTTGCCGTCAGTCATTTTCTCCAGCTTCCGGTTCCTTATCCAACAGTGTCGCCTCGAAAATCTTCTTACCGTCGCTGTTGGAGATGACTACCGTATCTTCACCCTCGTGTTCCTCACACCATTTGCGAAGGTAGAACTCGAAGAGTCCAATCATTTCGCCCTCTGTGATGGGACGGCGATCCATACTCATTGTCTGTGGCCCTTTCTTGGTGGGCTTCTTTTTCTTTGCCAGGTAGGCGTTCTGCCATCCTGTTACTATTACATAATCTTTTGCTGCCATACTATCATATTTTAACTATTTCAAAATAATCCCATTGTTCTTTACATGCTGTTCCATCAGCCCTATCGCGGTAGTCGTTGGATATCGTACTTCAGAGTGCGTAACAGCAGCTTTAACGTCGTTAAAACACTCGTCGAAGTTCGAGAGTTTGCAGAAAGATCGGACGGACTCGTCTCGTTCCTCTATTCTTTTTTTTGCAAAGTAATCACCACCGGTGAGATCCTGGAGAAAACTTATCACTTCATTGTAACGTGTCACAGTTCTGTCTTCCTCAACGCCAGAACGTGACTCAATATCAACTTCTTTCTTCAGTGATACCCTTTTCTTTGAAGGAGGTAAAGTCTGCAGGCGACATACATATTCTTCGAAAATCTTCTTGTAGTCATAGGTCGTTGGTGAGGACTCCCACAACTTGTAAAATTCTTGCATGACCTTGATGTCATTCTCAAACTTCGACAATAAGTCATCCTGAATCTTCGGCTTGGGAACTAACCAAATGAACTCGACCATCTGCGCAAACTCTTCCTGGTCTATGTTGTCAACGTCGCCAGCCAGAACGAGGCTATACTTTGAATTGTTGACAAGCGGCTGTACTTGACTCCAGTCACTCACGCCAAACTTGATGATGGCGGTAGCAATACTTTCTGGTGTCATATTGTCTTCACCATACACATCAAGATACCACATAAGATGTATGCGTATGCATGTGATGTTCGACTTCCGCCGCTTTAATTGTTTGTTCACTTCATCGACAAGATAAACTGGCTTCGATGACCCCACAACCTTATCGAGCTGACCTTGTAAATACTTGGCCCATCTCTCCCGGAACTGCCACATGTGGCGATCATCAACCGGTCGGACAGGAATTGATGACGGGAACTTGAAGGAGTTAATCAACTTCAAGAGTTGTCGACCTCGCTTGATGACGTCGGAACTCTCGTTAACCGGTAAGCTGCCAGTCTCTCTCAACAGCTCGTATGCACGGCTTACTGTCAAGCCAGTTAAAGCTTTCACCTGGCGAGTTGTGTACTCGCGAACCTTACGATTGCAAGGTATCTCTATTTTCATTTCTTCCATGTCTATAATATTTATGTTATACTTTAATATATTATGGCCGTACAGTCGGCCCGTTTTTTCTTTTCTGCGAAGGTCGAAAAAATCTTTCAGATACCCTAAAAAAACACATACTTTGTCTTGATTTAACTCATTTAGAATTTTCGCCGTCTTAAATGTGTTAAATCAAGACGAATGTTTGCCGAATTTCGGCAACCACAAAGCTACTACGTATCTTTGCAGTACTTCAAGGAAATCCGGCGTTGCCAGAATTTCCAGAAGTAGGCGGGAAGTGGCAGGTGGTACACAACGGCCTCTAACGATGCCATTATGTACACCTTCCCATCCCGCCCTTGCAGGGGTAACGTGCCCTCTTAGTCGGGCACTTCAAACATAATGTATTACTCATTTTTTTAATATTGATGATGATGGAAGACAAAAAAATGAAGCCGGTAAGGGTATCTGGAAAGAAGAGAAATGATAACCAGATACACCTTCGTGAAAGGGATAAGGGGAAATGGGTTGCGAGATCTATGAACGGTTTCGGCAAGCCCAAATACTCCCTTAGTAATATGATAAGGTACGCAGTAAACCACATGGATGATGGCGTCGGAGTGAGTCTTAAAGATGCTGACTCTCTGGTAAAATGTATCGCTGATAACCGTATGGTTCTCGCGACCTTCGAAGCAGACTTCAGGCGAATAATAGAAGAGATTAACCGCCTCGGAAACAACGTCAACCAGATAGCGAAGAAGATAAATCTGCTGATGTTGAAGGCTGAGGAAAACGGAACGGAGGTATCAGAACAACGTCGAGAATTGCTACAGTTCAGGGATGGCACCCTTGAAAATATGGCATCTATACGAACTCTTATAAGGGAATATAAAGAAACTGTAGTGAACGATAAAAACGCTATTTCGGATATTCTTTTAAAGGAAGATGAGCTGCTTACCAGATGCCTGGTATTCCCTCCTGTAGGAAATTTTAAAGTGAAAGTAGGACAACTTTTACGAGCTTTACAGGACTATATCAGTGGGAATGTTGATGGTTATGGCGAGCTGCCTGTTTATCTGTTAATAGATGAACTTGAAAGTAGATATAATAAAGAAGAGGAGTAACAATGGATAGAGCAAACGTGAAAATATTGGGGAATGATGCTACTACTTTCGCGGCCTGTTTCTACAACGAGAAGAAGGTAGCAGAGGGTAAAGCGATATTCCTCGGAATGAAGAATTTCGGTGAGCTGGAGAAGTATAATATACATTCTCCGGTAGTGCTAAGTAGGTATTTAAAGAAGATAGCCGACCGTAATCCTCAGGTAGTGCACCCACAGAAACATACGATGTTTTCCCTGCCCGGAAAGCCGACAGAAGAGGATAAACAACGATTGTTGGAACTGGGGATCAAGGTGCTTGAAGATATGGGATATGCAGGACAACCAATGGTGTTCTGGGGGCATCTTGACTCTGGTCATTACCATATACATAGTGCCACGGTGACAGTTAACAAGACTACAGGAGAATGGATAGACAATTACTGCGAGGGCATAAAAGCCCGGCGCATACTCGATAAATTGTTAGGGTATAACAAAAAAGATAAGCTGGAGAATCTACTGAAATATAAGTTCGAGTCGAGGGAACAGTTTCTTAATCTACTACGCGCTGTAGGATATCGTCAGTCATACTACAATAGTGAACTCGGCGTGGTACACGTAAGGCGTGCTCAAGAGGTTCTTACTAACTTTACCGATGAAGAAATAAATAACCAGATAGAAGCAACAGGCAAGAATAAAGATAACGAGAAGGATCGTATCAAGCAGCTTAAAGGTATCATACTTGACCACCGGCGCAGGTCGATGGACTACCTGGTGGATGACCCGGAAGTCGTGAAGACAAAGAAGGGGAAAAAGCATACTGCTACTGACAGTAAGAAGGGTGTAAAGGGGGCTGCTTTCGATGGCCAGAACGCCTTGGGTGAAGACATCAAGGGTATCAGAAAGGCACAGTTTAAGCAGTTCCTGGAGGAATTGAAAGCGAAATTCGGACTGTCTGTAGTGTTCTCGAAGTGGGACGGTGAAGTCAAAGGCTACACTATAGTTGATAATAATAAGAAAATTGTATTCAAGGGCAGTGATATTATGCCATTGGAGCAGCTTCTTAATCCAGAATGGAGAAAAGGACAGGAGAAAGGAACTGTCATATCTTCAAATGAAGCCGCCCATACAGTAGATGTCATCCAATCAGAAAAGATACCAGATGACGAAATGGCATATCTCGATGAAGAGCCATTTGATCGTAGTACTATTCGGGATTATGAATTAGCAGAGTATATTATAGAGGAATGCGATAGAAATTATGTCTCAACCAATGGTATATATTCACCTAACCTTGATGATCTGGAAATGACGGTTGAAGAAGCAAGAGAAAAAGCCTTATATTTGTTGGATAAAGCTATCTACGAAAATGATAATGGTGATAGAAAAGAAGCCGAAAAGACTGCTGATGCCGCTGTAGCATATGCTAATTATGTCGCTATGGGAAAGAAAAAGAAGCAGATTATCAAACCGACTCCTATGGTCACTCAGAAGCCGGTTTCTACGCGTCCTGCTCATCATCATACCCCAGTACAGACCGAGCCGACAATACACGAAAAGTGTCTTGATGATATTGAGAATGCAAGAAATATATTTGAGAATATGTTCAAGGATCCTTTCTCGCGCAAAGAAATACTCGAAGAAAATATAATTGGGATAGCAAAGGGTATAGTCGCTCGAGGTTATGAAGAAAAAATGGATATCTTACATCTGCCTACCCTGGAATTGATGTCGCGGCATCTTATTAACGAGATAGAGGGGTATACGCCATACAAAAATAATATCTATTCAGAAGTCAGGGATAATGTAGTGAAGGGATATCTTGGCATGATACTCTCTGCTATGCAGAGTACGGGTGTCGGTGGTGGGGAAAATAATGAACTGCCCAAGGATAGCGATGACAAGTATAGATGGTGGCAGAATATGTTCAACATGTTCTTACCTCGCAGATCTTCGTCACAGAGCCAGAAAACGACAAAAAAAAGATGAACATGCCACTATTATTTACCGATGCAGATATTCTATATAAAAATTATAAAATAAAAAAAGAGTTGTCTCACGTGATGTGGGGCAACTCTTATACAAAGTATAGATATTCATTTTGCCAAATTCTGGTATAGCTTGAATAGTTCAGCCACACAAACGCTTTCAGTGAAATTCCTGTCAGCTTTCCATCCATAGGCCTCCATGACGGCACGGTCGTTAGCCTGGTGCGCTTTTCGCAGCTCTGGTGGCATAGCCACTTCGTCATAGAGATCTGCCAAACTGCTTTCCGGATAAAGCGCACGGGCATCGAGTATAGCTTGCGCAGTCTGCTCAATCTTTACTTTCTGTTCATCCGTGGGTGATGGCCATGGGAAGTTGTTGTAAACGGCTGGAGAATAGCTATAATCGCTTTTCAAACGCCCACAAACAACACGCATCCATGCCATGTGAACATTAGACGTCATCACGCCAAACATGTAAATGGAAGCATCGGGAATCAGAATAAGTTTACTACTCGATATGACATCTGGTGACATATATCCTATAGGAATATACCTACGACGTTGTGAAGAAACTTCAGGAACAGCAAGGTAATTACTTTCGGGTTGTCGAATCTGAGTGAATAGCATGGGAATATCTGCATCGCGTCTCACCGATGCCGTTGGACTCTTGGATCTTGTCTCAGCAACCTTCTTTAAACGTTCCATAACTGGGGAAATCTTCCTATAATCAGATGGTGCGACCCCCTTTAGCCATAAGCAATATCTATACTTGTTATTTATAAACTCATCGCTTCCCATGTAACGTTTGACGAAAACTTCAGCATCAGGAAAGGCTTTTATTAGTTCCTCACGCTCCTCTACCGACAGAATCAGATTTCCTCCATCTGTTGGCTGACTTCCTTTGCTCATAATGGGTAAATCAGCATTGAGGGGTTTCCCTCTTGACTGAATGAAGATGTCGGGAGCCGCTAAGAGATATCCATTGATATGCTCAACATAAGATAGCTTGTCGTTATCAAAAAGAATCTTCTGCTCCTTATCGTGGTAACATGTAAAACCTATAATGACACAATGCACGGCTGCTTTAAGAGAAGCCTCACTTGTCCAGTTGAATGTTCGATAAGCGAACTGAATTTCCACATAAAACTGCCCAAAAAGCAATTCCCACAATGCCGCCACACTTTCACCTTGTGTTATACTGTTTGTTGAAACGAAAGCACATTTGATGTGTGTGTTCTGCATTAAATCAGCTGCTTTTTTATACCAACAAGCTACGTAGTCAAGTTTCCCATGTTTCTTTGCATCTGCGAATACAAGATTCATGTCCTCCTGCTGCGTCTCATTGCGCCATTGATGGCCAACAAATGGAGGATTGCCGATGATATATGACAGTCGCTCTACAGGAACTACATCCTTCCATTCTATGCGTAGGGCATTACCTTCCGTAATATTCGTGTAGGTCTTTAGTGGAAGGAAGTCATCATTAAAGTCAATAATCTTCTCTGTCTCAGCCAACATCTGGGCCTCACTAATCCAAAGGGCAGTGGTGGCCACTGTCACGGCAAAGTCGTTTATCTCTATGCCGTAGAACTGGCTTATACTTACCTTGATGGGCGAATTATCTTCAAAACCAATAAATGCCTGTCCGTGATATCTGGCACGAATGACGTCATTCTCCAGACGGCGCAGACTTAGGTATGTTTCCGTCAGGAAGTTGCCGGAGCCACAAGCGGGATCGAAGAAAACCAGACTGGCCAGCTTGTCTTGAAAGGCATCAAGCAGCCTGTTCCTGGTCTTCTCTACTTTCTCTTCAAGAATGGTCTCGAACTCCTTCCTGAGTGTATTCAGGAATAGGGCATCAATGACTTTATGAATATTCTCAATACTGGTGTAGTGCATACCTCCTGCACGTCTCGTTTCCGGGTTCAATGTCGATTCAAAAACGGCTCCAAAGATGGTGGGGGATATCTTGCTCCAATCGAAATCGAGACTGGCATTATGCAATAAAACCTTACGCAGCTCATCCGTAAACTGAGGTATCTCGATTTCAGCAGCAAACAATCCTCCATTGGTATATGGGAATGCTTTCAGGTCGTCTCGTAAGAATTTGCTCCTGTTACCTTCCTTTGTGTTCAGCGTTTGGAATAACTGCAGTAGTGCTTGCCGCATTCCTTCTGCGTCAAATTTCGCCAGATAGTTATGGAATTGGTCTCGGCTGAAGATGCCAGCATCCTCAGCATACAGACAGAACACAATGCGGACACAAAGGATATTCAGCCATCGCAGAGCTTCTGGTGAATTGTCATCATATTGCTTCAGCAGCGCATCGTAGATACGTCCTACAATTTCTCCCGCTGCCATTGAAACCTCCATCTCCTTGCTGATATGCTCGCTCTTTTCATCGACGAGGAACTTCAGACGATAATAATCGGTACCGAGGTCTTTCAGTAAAATACTTTCTGGCTCGCTGTTCGGCTGTTCCATGTCATAGACCAGGAACTCTTTGAAATTGCAGGTAATTATCCAACGTGGACGCTGTGAATAGCTTACATCGTTGGCATACCTCTTCACCTGCTGAAATGGTGTCAGGAAATTACCGTCACTTTGCCTGATGGGAGCACGTAGGTCTTTGTTGATGGACTTCTGCTCTATGAACACCTTCGTTGATGGAATACGAACATCGATGAAGTTGGTGGTTGATATATCACTCTTCACCTGTTCCTCGAAACGGACGAAAGACGTAAGATCTTCTATCCCATAAACTTTCGTCAGAAGGTCACTCCAAAACATCTGGCTTTGACCTTTTTCGTACCCTTCTCCCTGCCAACGGTCTGCAAATTCAGCAGCATCTTTGGCGATTTGTTTGTCTGATTTCATTGCTGAGAGTTATTATCTGACAGCAAAGGTACGAAAAAGATAATGCAAAACATCTTTTCAACAGTTCTTTTACATATTTTTATAATTCCCAGCCAGTGGCTGATAACTGTTAATAGGTACAAATTCCTTTCCTGCATCGGTAAAAGATACGCCAACTGAATATTGTCAAGTATTTTGCCGAAACGGGCATTTTACCGATGTCGACGGAGAAAATGACCTCATATAAAGCCCGTAGAACGCGAAACAGACTGCAGGTGAGGTAGTTATATCCCCCTAAAATCGGGCGAAATAAAATATCTTTACACCTTCAAATACATCAAAATTGATGTAAAATACAAGGAGCACCTTATATTTTAGTAGGCTGATCTGATACAGGGTACATGGGTAAGATAATCTTACCCAAATAGGCAAGATAACCTGTTATATTTCAAAGAAAAGGTGCCGCATCGATATGATGCGACACCTGAAATAGGCAGTTTCAGCCTCGTATAATGACTTAGCGGTCTAATCACCAATCATCATTCTTCTTTTCCTTAGCAGGGAAAGAAGGGTAATTCTTGTTAAGATACATCAGAATACCGGCAACTGTTGTTATAAGATTATAGTGACAGTTAATATATGCCTGAGCATAGGTACTTTGATTAGATGAATCAGCATATGGATAAACATCTTTTGGTAAGGTTAGGGCAGTCTTGGCACCGGAAACACTTCCCTGTGCCAGGGAGTAGTGTCTGACGGTAGCCGTCACTCTAATCCTGTCGGCCTTGGCTTCGATGAGGACATACGAAATTGCATTGATGATGACGGCCTTAAAAGCACCCATAACCTGACCGACATTCATAAAATAGCCTGTATATTCAGCGGTACTGTCCGTCTCGCTGATAGTCGATTTCTCAAGATTCTTATAATTCGTCTTGGCCCATCGCTTGACAATCTCCATGAGCTGTGCTCTATTCAGGGTGTCCTTGGCATGAAACACGTACTGATATTGGATTTCACCTTCATCGTTCATATGATTTTCTAACTTCATCAACATCTGGCAACGCTTCTTGTTACTGCCTTTCGTTGTCTTGTTGTACTCTTGAATGTCTGCCTTAAATTCAGGACTGGTGAAGAAATCATCTGCTCCCTGGGCAATACTGATAGCAGGAATGGCAAAAAACACTAATAATAAAAGTACATGTTTCATTTTATCAAATATTTGAATATACAATGGTTGTGGAGCATCAAGTCCACGTTCTTTGAGTGCAAAGTTACGAAAAAGTTAATGTAAAACAACTTTTCAACAGTTCTTTTACATATTTTTATAATTCCCAGCCAGCGGCTGATAATTGTTAACAAGTCTTTATTCTCTCTGGAATCGGTAATAGCGGACTGCGCCCAATATATATAATTCTTTCCAATTTTGCAAGAATTGGAAAGAATTGGAAAGGGTTCCTCCCATCGAGCAGCACCCCTTGCAGATTCGCCGACGTCCTGTCCAAAAAGCACAGAGTCAAAAAAAACACTGCCACCGTCGAACTACAGAACACGAACCTAATCGCGTAGCCAACGGCAGCAGCTCAGTAGATTGGAGAGCCGTTTTTCCACCCATTATTGATGCTATCTCAGGGACACCCAGACGTGCCATTGAAGCACCCGGATTCGCCTATATCCGCACTCTCCAATAGGTCGGGAGGCACTTCTGCACGGACACAGTTCCCGTGAATATCCTCCCGATGGAAACCCAAGATCGACGGCAGTCCGATTCCGCCGAGGCGTACATGGCGTTTCCAAAAATGCTGCACTCCTGTCTGGCTTGTCTTCAGTGGAAGAACCCGGATGCAGGGAACTACTCCACCCGGCAGTGTGCAGCTTCAGGACTATTACATCCGTCCTGAGAAGATGGGAGCGCCGCGGAAAGACCTTGCGGATGCAATTCTATCCTATAATGGCAATGACTCCCAGAAGAATGGAGAGCCGTTTTTCCAGTCGTTATCGGCGTTTGCCTCAGACCCTCGCAGACGTGCCGTAGCACCTGTGAATACCTATACTGCACTCTCCAGTAGATGGAGGGGCCTCTCAGCGAGTGATGTACTTGCCCCACTCCTTACGCCCTTGACGCTCTGGCGCAACCCTCCAAGAAGAACGGGGAATCGTCGTACCGGGTGTGGGATCACCTTTCAAAGCAACTGCCATTCCCCTTGTGCGGGACTCTCACCCGCTTTTCCCATGACGGGGAATCGCAACGCTCACCAAAAAGGAGGCTCAAGTGCCGACATTCCCCATAGGAACCTGGCACCGCTCGCTCATGGGATGGTCATACAGGGGCAGTTGTTGACGAACCCCTCCGCAAGTCCCAAAATGGAGGTATATGCTGCGTCGCGGAGAGACCTTGCTAATGCAATTCAATCCTATAATGACAATGACAGCATAACCTCCAGTAGTAATCGCCTTCACTGGTCATAGATGCTCGTTCGTATGAACGCCCCCTAAGCTCGACGTCTTAACCTGCATCCATCACAAACGGAGTCATGCTCCAGAAGAAATAGGTGCAGTAACCGTTATCCAGTCCTTCGGCGATATAAGGGCCTGGCACCGCTACGCTCATGGAATCACAGAACACTTAACTTAATAGCGTAACCCCATCGCTCAAGTGCCGCATGCCAGGCTATATCTCAGTGTTTCAAAGATCGCTATTCTAACCCTACCATCAGGACTGACATTGCCATTTCCTGGGCACATGGGGGTGGAGCACCGGCACGGCGCTGCACCTCATACTCTTCTGATGCTGCATCGGCCCTGGAACTGATGAAGTCTTCATCATCCTTTCGGGCATCACCGGCATCGGTAAGATATACCTTCAGATAGCTGCTATAGTAGTTGGCATCCATAATCAGTCGAGATAGTCTGTGTGTGCTTGTTCCTCTTCCTGCAGCACTTCGTCGAGGTGTCGCAGGTAGTCGGCATCATGCTCATTGTCACGCCTGCTCATATTGTCATTCTTCATGTCTCAATCTGGCAAACTATAAAGGATGTTGATTCCTTGTGCGTAGCAGGTCATCATGATAACAACGCTCTTCTGGTTGACGGTTACCGTACAATGATATGAGAACTGGGCAGGGTTGTCGGGGTCATTTTCGCGCGTCATCGTCACGCCATACAATTTCTCTATCTCCGCTTTGAAGGCATTTGCCTTGCTCTCACCGCCGCCGTTATAGGTAACAGTTGTCATGTGAAGCTTAGAGTTGATGAACATGTAGTTTACCACTGTCGTCGCCTGGTTGTTCATGTAGAGCAGAACAGCGTCGTTACTGTTCTCGTTCAGCTGCCAGATGGTGCCGGACATATACTCCTTCACATGTGCTATAGAGCTGCCAAAGTCCAGACACGGGGTTACATACTCTGTGCTGCCTGTTTGTCCTGACGGACCGTCTGGCTTACCTGGCGTGCTGTCACCGTCATCACCGCCACAGGCTGTAAAGGTTACACACATAGCAGCCATCATGGCTACTGTCATCAAATTCAGAAAAATACTCTTTTTCATAATTGTTAGTTTTAAATTGGTTAATACTTCTGTTCTTTATTGCAAAGATACATAATAAATTCCTGATTATCAATGGAATATCCCTATATATCAAAGGGAAATCCCTATGTTTTTACTCTCTATTCTATCAGTCCCAGAGTCTATCAATCATATCTTTCTGAGCCTTTATACGGTACTCCTTGATACAGCTTTCTACAATTTCTTTCGAAAGATAGATAACGGACCGTTTGTGAAGTTCTGTTGCCCAGTCAGACCACTGGTCAATCATAAAGTTGGCATCTTTCTCTTCTATCTTTCGGCCTAACTTGTAATATTCACCAGGCTCCCATTCAGAGAAACCCAGTCGTTTCGCCTGGTCTTCTTTCTTCTCATTATCAAGGGGATGCCAAGGAAGATTTTGGGTAAGATATTCGCCGAAACATTCTTTGAGCCACTTCTTGAATGTTTTAGCTGTAACAACAGGCTCTTTCACATAAACGTGTATCCATTTGTGTTCATGGTTATAGACAAATACACACTCTCCAAAGAAACGTTCAGTTACTTCCCGAAGTTCCTTTTTGGTTATGATTCTGAACTTTGATTTTCTCATAACTATAAAAAATTAGTTAGCCACCCCGGACGGGTGGTAGCGGACACCCGGAGCCGAGATGGCATGACTATTATTTTATTTTTTCACCGTGGGCCGCTACGCACCACTGGGGTATACACGCAAAAAGACCACAGAAATCCCGTGGATCTCTGTGGTCTTTCCCTTCAGTTCTTCTGAAATCGTCTGGACTTTACCCTGCAAAGAAGTGAGCCAGTTACCATGCTCATGTCCAGGAACCAACAGCAGACAGGTGCCTCACATTACGCCACTATCGCGACCTTTCACACTGCTGTCCGTTTGTCTTATGGTGCAAAGGTACGAAGAATAATTCAAATGACCAAAGGATTCTTCTATTTTTTTTCAGAAACATTCAATAAAAGATTATACTTTGCGAACAATTTCCGTGCTCCTTAAATCAATATCATAGGCGATGTCCCTGAGCTTTTTTATGAGGGATGCCAGACGTCCGGGCTTCATCCAGTCAGAAGGACCAGGAAGGCACCTTGGGGCATCGAGGGCGAGCTTCCCTGCAAGAATATAACGATTCTGCAGGCTCCCTGCTGGTCCGCCAAAGCTCTCGATGTGTCCACCCTCCAAGTTGTTTTCATGCCAAGCAAAGTAACTGTTAAACTGATCCTTCAGTTGACAGTCAATGTTCGGGGTGTTGTAATGACTAAGATATTTCCGCATGAGGTCAATCAATGTGGTGTACATCTTTTCATCTTTACGCCATTTTGCCATTCTTCCCATCGCTATAATATTGCTTGTTATTCTGTCTCAAAATAGAAATTTTTCTTTTTCATGACCGAGATCATATTGTCATATGTTGACAGTTCCGATGGATGCAGGGTGCCCCAGAAGAAACGGAGACGAAATACCTCCAGACTGTCAGCAGCTTTCATGCTGTTACAACTCTTGCAACACGGCATTAGGTTCTCAATGTTGTTGCCTCCGCCTTTGCTTTGAGGTATCAAATGATCAACAGTCATGTTCTTTTGCTTCATGTACTGACCACAGTAAGCACAGTGACCGTGATACCTGTTATATATAGAGAGTCGCTTGCTGTCAGTCATACTTATTTATATTTGATGGAGCTTATTTCTTCCTCATCCGTGCACACATCAGCTGATTCATGGTATTCATCTGGAGGTAAATCTATCGGAAGTTCAAAATCTTCTTCTGGGGAAGAATGTAGATAATATTCTGGATCGCCACTCACACAGAAAGAACCGTTCGATTCAAATACATATAATGTATTAAAGCCACGAGTCGTATAAGGATTATATTTGTATTTCTCATACTCCCTGCGTTGATTTCTTTTGCGACGAGCTTTGGTAAAGCCTTCTATGACTCCACTAATTGCAGCACCTACTATAAGAATCCATATGATGTACATGGTCTATTTATATAAAAATTTGTATACTTGCTGAATTTCACAAATAAGATTGTTCACATCTCTGTTAACATTTTCCATGTTTTCGAGAAGAACTTTCTCCTTCGTTTCGTAAGGGCGAAAATCATAGATTTTGGCTGTCAAATTTCCAATTATGGTATCGCGCCAAGGATATTTGTTGCTTATCTCCATAATTCTCTGTTCGGGAACTTTCCCTGTAACAAGAATCGACATCATATTCATAGCCTTCTCATATCCTTCGCGACAGTTTATGATAAGAAGGTTTTCGTTCCTTCTCAGGTCGAAATCATCGCCGTCACGATGAAATACCCAGTAGGCCTCCGGAGTACAGAATTTGTTTAACATTGTCCTGAGAGGTATGGTAAACAATTCAACCAGATCCATAGTCTTGTCCTGCCAGCTGGATATAAGTGGTGTAATTAATGGATAAATTTCTGGAACTGTCTTAAGAATATCAATGATTTCACTATAGTCATGACACAGGAAGGAAAGAATATGTGGTAAGTCGGAGTATTTCCCGAGCCAATAGTCTGGTGTTGTGGGAATCATATTCGCTTCTGAGTCAAATACTCGACCAGTCGGCTTCATGTTACCCGTCTCGATGTCCTTGCAGTATTCAGGGTATAGCTGTCTTCTATCTTTGTCGTATGGCATTTTTTTGTAGTTTACGAAAAACCATATGCAAGCGGCAAGGATGTCAGACGATATTTCCTTGTAGAGCTGAAAATATCTGGGCATACAATCCTCTTCATTCCAAAATGTGCTTGTTATCCTTTCTGAAAGGATAAGAGCATCCTGAAGGGTTGGAATATACTTGTGTTGAATAGGATTAAACCGCCTCGAACATGTGACGTCATGAATATTCAGCACATTAACATAATGGTCCTCAATCTTTGAAAGTTCTTTCAAAGTAGGTACGTCGGCAGCGTCCAAATCTCGGATGCCGTCATTTAAATTACCAGCGAAAAGTGCTGCATTAAAATGTTTGTCCTTTACTATCATAATATTATCTTCTTAAAAAACTTGTTTTTAATTCCGTTTTATTTTCAATTTGAATATATCCTTTCTCCTTCAGGATGGCATATTCAATTTCATCGGGACACATACTTAAGACACCTTTGATTTCCGATGTAGAATGCGGGTAATTATAATAATCTTTTGCTCTATAATCTCTCCATCCGTTTTTATAATGAATATGTAATTCTGTCAGAAGTCCATAAACCTGTTTCTTCACTTCTTCATTAGGTTTACACCCATCATTACCCCATGTCAACAAAACGGTGATTTCAAGAAGGGGGTGGTCATGAAAGTCTATTCCCAAATTAATCTTTTCAATCTTACCCTTCCCGACATTCTTTTCGATTGTCGATACGATATGATTTTTGATTTCTTCGTAGAAGACAAGCCAGTCAGATGTTGTTACTTCTATGCTACGCACATAGTTTTCGTATACTTCCATAATAATGATTATAAATCCTCGTTGGAAAAGTGGTTATACTCGTTGTCATAATATAAAAATATGCTGTAATTATTATAACCTTGCCGGTTAATCATAAACCAGACATGTTTATGGTCCAGGATATCGGTATAATGTTCAATTGCCAATTTCTGGGCTTCTGTTACCACTGCAGTTTCCTTCTTCTCAACTGCTGATTCTCCGTATTTCTTTATCAGGGTCTGGAGAATACTGTTTTGGATTTCCAGCGTGTCTATTTTGCTGACGTCAACTATCTGATAATATGCAGCTTGGTAACGTTTATTATTCACCATCATTTCATAAGAAATATTTTCGTCAAACTGAATCTTAAAATTTTGCTGGCCGAAATTTACAGGTATATATTTGTTGTTGGTGTCGAATTGATCTACCAAGTTATTGAATCTAATTCTTATGTCAGATTCTGGTCGTATTGTTTTATCGGCAACGGCGATTCTCCAGACCTTATTCTTGTATGTAACGATGTTAAGTTCTACTTTTTCCCCATTAAACTCACCCGTCATATCATATTCTTTGCCATATGGAGCTTTCTTGAATCCTTTCTGGGCAAGTTTGTGAATCATGGCATCTTTGGTGCCATCAACAGGAATACCCAAGAACGTCGTTACATCCTTCTGTGCCATGACTGCCATCGGCAGCATTAGCATTATAAATAACACTATTTTCTTCATAATTTATACACTTATTATAAACCTATATTTTTAATTCGTTTGTTTTGCCGAGGTTGGGATTTTTCTCGAGATCTCGCAGAACAGCATCGAGTTGCTGTAACTGCTCCTGGTTGAGCGCATGGATGCAATCGATGGCTATCTTCTGTCCTACAAGATGACGGTGGCTGAGTGGATCTGCAACTTTCAGGACGTCGGCAACATTCTTGGTGGTTACCTCTTCCGGTTGCATCAGCCAATATTCGCAGATGAAATCTTTGACAACACGGTCAATGTCAGCCGTAGTGCGTTTATCTGTTGGTTTGCCTGCTATTTCAGCCACCCATGGGGCTTTTTTTATGTTATCTACGAGATCTTCAATTTCAAAACTTAGGTCATCGGGATCGTACTCGTTGGCACCTATCGCATCGCAGTACTCATTGAAGGAGTCGCGGAACCAGGCTATGCCACTGTGCGAACCCTTACCAGTTATATGCTCGATAGCGTACTGACTCACCTTGTTTTTTAACGATTCCAATTCTGTATCCTGGGAAGAATGTGAGCTTTGATTATTGGAGGAATACGCCTTTTCAAGAATTTTATCGGCGAGATTCTTATTTCCGATGGCTCTGGCCTTGGCAAGTTCTACCATAGTCGAACCAAAATGGTGACCTTCTTGCAGCGTATTAAACGTAAACATGATGCGACCATTCTTTGTCGTACTTAATTGTCCTCCCATTGCTTTACCGATGCTACATAATTCATCGGTTTCTATTTCATCCGCTTCGACAATAACTTCGTTCTTGTCTTCATCTATAAGATAGTCTATATCGGAGTGTGATTGTTGTTTTACTTCCATATTATTCTTTGTTATCTGATTTGCGTATAATATTGTTCTCACTGACAGCCCATTTCTGACTGATGTGTCAATCATATGCTTGGTTCCTCGACTATGACCGTCCCAGAATGCTATCAGGGCATCGGCACTGTTTGCCATCTGAGCGTTTCTAACATATCCGGCAGATTTTCCGTGAGTATTCCAGTCGGCAGGGTGAGAGTCGAGAGTATAGCCATGTTCACGGGCATACCGTTCACCGAGGCTGTCAGCACCTCTGGCAGCTCCAGACACGATGACTATCCGATGTGTAGCCGTTTTCTCAGCCAATATGTTGTCACATTTGGCTTTGAGAAGAGCGTAGTCATTGAAGTCACGTCCTCCAGCTATAATCACTCTGAAATCTGGTTTGCTTGATATGTTGTCAGGGTGTACCATAATTACATGCTAAGACCTCTATGTTCTGACTGGGCAATCTCCTGGCTGTCTCTGTCTAACTGTTCAAAGCAGGCTGCAGTCATCTCTGACAGGTTTGTGTGAAGGGATGAATTAAGAGATTGGTTTTCGGATAGTCTTTCTTGAACATTGGGCGCAGTCCGCTGATTACCTTGGCTTTGCGTAGCCGAGGCATATACCTCTGCTTTAGGCTGTATATTATAGAGGGAGTTATTCAGAGTTTGCAGGATGGCTTGTTGTGTGTCGGTTGACTGTCCTTTGATGTTTGCTTCCGGCAACAGCTTTTGGAGGAAGTTGACTTTCTGACGATCATCCAAGGCCATCATTTTGTCGTGCTGCTGCTGTGTCATTGTGGCGTTATAGACTTTACCGTCCAAGATAATAGTCAATTTATAATCATTCTCTTGTTTTTGGATGCTTGTCTTTGCATCCTCAATTATTTGTGGCTTGGGCGGTATAAGTTTGTGTCCCAGTTCATTTTCATAACGACGTAACCCTTCATCGTCAAAGACATGGTGAGACGTAGATAATTTCCCGTCTGTAGATTTAACCTGAACTACCAGATTTTCAACATCTTGACCTCTTTTAATATGACCAGGATCTATGTCAAGAATCTGACGGACGATTTCAAGGCGGTTCTCTTCGTTAGCTTTAAGGAAACGGTCATGATCTTCCTTTGATATAACCATCTGGACATCCTGTCCGTCCACCAGCGCATGGAGTAGATATTTGTCATTCAATAACGCTTTGATGTCATCGGAATATTGTCCACCAGTACGATAATTACACGCCCTGTCAAGATCCTCCATGGCAGATTCAACACTCATATTGCTAATCTCAAAGGTATGTCCATCTCCTTTATGAGAAGTAATGGTGGCAACATTGAGATTCTGGGTACGAAGCACTGCCTCCTCGCTGATAGTGGCTAATCGCTTGCCACCACCATTATTTACCATCATGTCCGTTTGGTAAATCTTTGGTTGCTCGACATCACCCTTATTCTCTGTCTTCACTTTTTTCTTTAATTCTTGGGTGTCTTGGTCTGTTGCAATTATATTTTTCTTTGCCATAATATTTTATTGAAGGTTCTTATATGCCGTCTGTGCTCTTACCCACCGCCCGTAGGCCTGACGGGCTATCTCGCCGTGGTTCCGCTCTATCAGTCCTGTTGTCGCCCTGTTCCAGACATCCGTCATGTTATAGTATGCGATACTGAGAGCCAGCTGGCGAAGCTTCCGGTTAAAGTCCTGCATGCTGTCATTGATTTCCCATAACAGCTCGGTACGCTCTGCGCCTGTCAGCATGTTTGTCTTACCGCCTACGGCTATTGTGTATTTCAGAACGTTATATACCTTAATCAGCTCTGCTGCTGTCTCGGCATAGAGGTTGTTCATCGACACGGTAGCCATCACCCCTTGGGGGTTATTCTTGATGGCCTTCGTTATCTCATACAGATGACGAAGCGTTGTCACCCCTTCGGCATAGAGCGTAACAGCCCCTTTCAGGCCCTCTGCATAACCCTGTGCCGTCTTCAGATATGAGTTATACTTTCCTTCCCAGCCTTTGATGGCCAGGAACTCCGTACCGATGGCACCTGCCAACAGGTCCGTCTTGGTCTGTGAAGTAGTCTGCTTAGATATCTCCTTGCTGATTTTTCCGCCGAGACCTCTGATAGCAGCTATCTGAGTGCCATTTGTCTCAGAAACAGTCTGGGCCGTTGCAGTCAGACACAAAGAAAACAAAATCAATATGTAAAGGAATTGTTTCATATTATATTCTTTTGTATCATTTACCAGCATCAATACCGATGGCACCACTACCAGGAACGCCACCGGCGTTACCCTTCTTACCTGCCCATGCCAGCTTCCAACGTCCATAACAATCAGATATCATGGAGCGATTCTTGGTAAATTTCTGCGAAACACCTTCGTTATTGCGGACGGAACGGGCTGCCCACCACTTTGCCTTACATTCATTAAGAGTGGTATTGTAAGTGCACAAGTCCTTATAAAGGAGCAGATAAACAGCCTTACGCTGGCTATTGGGCATATAAGCATCGTGGGCAGCATCAAGACTTTCCTGGACCATATTATAAATGGTTGTCCAGTTTGTCTTATCAGAGGATGTTCCACCGTAATAGACAATATCCTGGATGCTCTTTTTGAATATGGCTTGCTGACGTTCAATCTTTTCTTTCTCTACCAACCACTCTACATCAAGCTGACGATCTGCCATGTTCAGGAGTTCTATCTCAGCACGTTTCTCTAAGGAGTCCTTTATCTGAAGAGCATAATTTTCCTGCTTTAAGACTTCGGCATAGGTCAACGTTCTGCTGGCAAGCTTATTATTGGCTGGATTATTGGCCATATTACGATATCCTTTGTGCAGTTGACCATAATAAACCTGTTCTGCATAAAAATAACCTGCACCAAGGGTACCGGAACCGATCTCAGCCTTCATGAACTGGTTCATCACCACAGGATCGTGGTTATAGGTCATCTGTCCGTGCGAAAGTAATGACACAGAGAAAAGAATGAAGAAACTATATAATCTTATAGAGTTCATAGTATTCAAATTATAGATGTCTTGAACGATAAACGGGATTATTGTCTTCCTGTTGCTGCTGCGGAGATGGTTGAGCAGCAGGGTAATAGGGCTGCTGCATCTGGGGGTAATAGCCCTGCTGCATCTGGGGGTAATAGCCCTGCTGGGGCATCGCATATGCAGGCTGCTGGCGCATGGACTTCAATGCCATATTACCTGTCAACAGACTGGCAATCTTACCCATCCAACCAAAAGGCCCCATCATCATGTAAGCAGAGGCAATAAGACCTGCAAGATTTGTCAATGTGACATTGCTGCCTGTCATATTACCTATCATCTGAGGAACGCTGTTGAACATGCCTGTAAACTGACTTGCACCGCCATTCATCATTGTCTGCTGGGGAACATAGCCTGTATTGGGATCGGCATACGTCGGCTGCTGCTGACCACCGCCAGCCATACCCTGAACAGCTCCGGCAGCACCGGAAATAAGATTTCCTGCTGCATCACGGGCGGCTCGAACACCGTTACCTACTGAGTCAACTACCTGATCGGCAGTATCGCCAATCTTCTGATAGGTGCCTGCACCCATTGCAGCATCCGTAACACCTTCTACAAGACCTTTGTCGGCTCCAGCGGTACCAGTGGCTTTCTTCTTTACAACACCTGCAAGGCCTTCCTTCTCATACTCTTCACCAAGGATGGTATTACCAGCAACGTCAACAAGACCCTTGCCGGTAATCATATGATAGATTCCGAAACCACCTACTCCAAGGGTAATCCCACCATATTTAGCAACCTTACCAGCAGCCTTTAGCGCCGATTGGTTTTCTAATATCGGAGCTGCCTCTTTCGCTAATTTTGCAAATAAACCTACTGACATAATTTATTTATTTTAGTTTAATATTTTCCTGTTTCTGACAAAGTTATCTTTTATATAACACACGCGATAAAATATTCAAAACTTTGTCTTGATTTAACACATTTAGAAATTTCATCGTCTTAAATTGTCTTAATCAAGAGAAAAGCAGAATGAGAAAAAGCTTATTCCATATTTTTATGCATCAATAAAAAGACATATCGCTACCCCTAAATAAGGAGTAGCAATATGTCATGTCTATTTAATTCCGAGAGTCTGTTGCCGTTCCTGACCTTGTGAAACACTACGGTCATAATTATCTCTGACAGCAGACTGTTGTTCATCATACTTCCTCAGAACAGCATTACAGAGAACGTTAAGAGGGAGCTTACCCTGATAGTAGGCATCGGCACTCTGCTCGTCGATATAGATAACACAGGGCTTATGGTCTATAGTGGCTAAAAGGGCATTGCCCTTCATGGCAGGCTGCTCAATGCGCTCGGAAAGTAATTCGTCTTTATGCTGGACGTACTGCTTTGGACGCTGCTGGGAAGTCTGGACTCCAGAGTTCTCCAAGAGATTGTGACCTGCCTTGTTAAGGATATTGGCACCACCAAGACCAATCAGAAGCATCTTCAAAAGCGGATTCTTTACAAACATTCCAGCAAAGATGGCACCGAAAGGCAGAAGATTATCATTCAGACGAAGACTACTACTCTTACCCGTCAGCATACCAACAAGCATATCAGGCAACATGGCAATGACATAACCAAGGTTATGACCGATATCTCCCATATTTGATAGACCTAACTGGCTCATCATACTATGCCAGCCATTCATACCTTCTGTCTGGTAGTTAACAGCAGATTGCTGCATCTGCTGGGGCAAAGGCTGTCCCTGCTGATACTGCTGCTGTACGGCATATTGCTGTTGCTGGACTTGTGGCTGATACTGACGTTGTTCCTGACTTTGTGCAGTAGCCTGCTGAGAAGAAACGGCAACTGATGCAGTCTGCACCTGGGGTTTCTCTGCCTGTTTCTGCATCTGATCGGCAGCACGGGCATAGTCATATGCTCTCTGAATAATCTCGTCAAAAGTAAACTTCTGGCCGTTAATAGTCTGCATCTTCATCTTGCTACGCTGCATGGTTAAGGCAGTAGAAAGAAAATAGCTGCTTAATTCAATACACTGTTGCTGGCTCTTCTGAAACATCCATCCTGGCACGTTAGAGACGGCAGAGGGTTTCAATCCATACTTCCTTGATACAGAAAGCACATTTTCCATGTGAAGAGAAGCGTCACCTCCAGCTGCATTTGTTAGCTCGTCACAACGCGCCTTTTGCCATGAAGGACTGTAAAGAGGCCGGTACTCAGGAATAGTCATGGGCTTGTTTAGGCAGTCATTGACAGCGTGAACGATCTCTGACTGAGCGACTTTTACCTTCTTGCCATTAGACCGAATAGAAGCAAAGGCGTTCTCGTCTCCATATAACTCCTTTCCCAAGACTTGATCGAAAGTCGTATTGTCATCTAATAATGCCAAACCAGAACGGGCGAGAACCTCGAAACCAAGCCAGACACCCGCTTTCGTCCATGAACCATAGCCACCAGTGGTAGCGGTATCGGCAACGAAGGTGGTAGTATAGGCAGCAAGCTTCTCTGCAGAACTTGGATCATACATCTTCTCTGCGAGATTCTTGATTATATGGTCATGTTGACCTTCCGG
This sequence comes from uncultured Prevotellaceae bacterium, assembly GCA_902789415.1. Taxonomy (GTDB): domain Bacteria; phylum Bacteroidota; class Bacteroidia; order Bacteroidales; family Bacteroidaceae; genus Prevotella. Next base: position 33,732 of record CADAOD010000021.1, on the reverse strand, counting down.
CATGGACATGCCAGAAAGAAAGGCTGGGAATGAATCACCAAAGCCTTTCTTCATAATATACTCCAAGGAGGACTTGGGAACCTGTGCTTTGGCAAGCTGTTCAAGTTCCAACTGCATAAAACGGTTAGAAATGAACTCTTTAGCAAGATCCTTGGAAGGACACTTTGCGGAAAGCTCAGCATAACGCTGCTTCCCCATCTCCTTTACGGCAGTCAAGCGCCAGGCATCAACAAACACCTCAAAGTCATGCTGAAGATTCTTGTTTTTACCAAGCTTACCGTCAACCATCTTCAGGAGGTCGTCGGAGGTCTTGCTATTCCACTCGCCCACAAGATGGGCCTCCTGAGCAACCATGGAGGCATGCATCATACCAGACTGGCCAGGAGCAACAGGACGGCTATCAAGCATACGCACGTATTCCTCGGACTGCTTCTTCTTGAGGTAGTCCATCTGACCCTTGACCACAGGGGCGATATTCTCCCTGTAATACCTGTCAAAGACATATTCTAAATCTTGAAAGATTTGCTTATTTCTCGGTTCTGACATAACTTTCAATATGGTTAAATATTTAACATATTCTTTCTATTTGCAGCAAAGATACATTTATTCCCCAAAGTGTACAAATTCAAGAGAAAGTTCCTCTTGATTTAACACATTTACGATTTTTTTCTGAATAAATGCCTTGAACTGGAAAAATGCCAGAGTACTTCACAGCACCCTGGCATCGAGCATAAATCATGGCGTTCAGATGATGCTATCAATGTCCTTTCTCTTCTTGGACTTGATAACTATCTTCTTTCCTTTCTTAGTCTCGTAACGGCTAATAGTATTGCTGAATGATTTCTCAACGACTTCTCGAATGCTGAAATTCTCCTCTTCTGCGATGAACTTGATTTTGTCCACAAGTTCTTTTGAACAGATGAAGGTTGCACGTACCCAGCTCCCATCAGGGGTGGTGGTTCCTGGATTCTTGGTGTTGTTGACGGTTTGGTCTTTCTCTGTTTTCTTCAGAAAGGCACCTGTCAAATCGACATCATTAGCGATGTTCTCTATTCTTCTTTTTGTTGCCATAGCTTTAATATTTAGCGGTTATAAACTTTCCAAATTGGTTCGACGATAGGATGAAAAGCGTCAAGGATATGTCTGCGCTTATCTCTGTCTAACAGCTCGAGAGTTGAATACCCGTTCAGATGGGTTGTCATCTTGATGTCTGGCGTTACTATGCCAAGTTTGCCAAGAGCTGCTTCGGCATCTTCACGGGCTTTGCGCACCTCGCCACGCTTCTCATAAATAGGTGAAACCTTGTTGGGAACAAAGTACATCTTAGCCGAGAAGTTTGCTTTGAACACCTCTGCAAACATAACTGTTGCGTCAACACTATCAGCATTCAGTTCAAAGGGTATAACGGCATAGTCTGCTGCCCTGTAGATAACGCTGAGTGCCTGGTCACTGATATTACCTGGGCAGTCAATCAGAAAGCAGCAGGGTAGTGAAGAAATCATCTCCATGCCAGCCTTAACCATGTTAATGTCTGTAGTGTTCAGGAAATCGACACTATAGGGAATCCATTCGTCCGGGTGGACTTCGAGGTCACGCTGGCGGTGACGGGATAACGACTGTTGGATGTCGGCATCTATCACCTTAACAGGTATGCCTTTCTCCACCATGTACAATGCTTGTGTAGCACAAATCTGGGTCTTGCCCACACCTCCCTTGATGGAGGTCGTAATAACTTTGACACTTCGTTTCATAACTCTAATATATTTACTTGTTTACGATGTAATAATGTACACATTATATATAATAAGATGCTCTCATGCCTACACCCTCAGATGTGAGATGAGAGCATTATTACTTAGAAGGGAGTCGGTCCACCTTCCTGATAGGTGGTCTCATTGTCAGCTGGCTTCTGTGTTGACTGATGGGGACTGTTAAGAGTGTTTTCTTCCGGATCCTCGAATCGCGTGAACTCACCTTTGAATGACAAGAGTACGTCGCCGGTGGCACCCTTGCGATGCTTAGCGATGATAATCTGTGCCATACCGCGCAGGTCTCTGCCGTTCTCGTCCTGGTATATATGGTAGTATTCAGGGCGATGAATGAACATTACCAAGTCGGCAGCTTGCTCTATACTTCCTGATTCTCGCAAGTCACTAAGACGTGGGCGTTTGCCATCCAGACCCTCACGGTTCTCTACGCCACGGTTGAGTTGAGCTAAGGCTATAATTGGTACATTCAGCTCTTTCGCGATGTTTTTAAGTGATTCACATATGTTGCTCACCTCTTCCTGTCGAGTACTGAAGTTCTTAGCACCATAGTGCATCATTTGAAGATAATCAACAAAGATAATTTTTACTCCTTTTTCCTTTACGAGCCTTTTTGCCTTAGCGCGGAACTCGCCGATGGTCAGTCCGGGAGTATCGTCTATATACAAAGGTGCATCAATCAATGGTGTTAGAGTTTTATCCAGTCTGTCCCATTCGTCGCAGCTTAGTTGTCCGTGAAGGATGGTCTGTCCAGGAACAGAGGCAACGTCAGAAATAAGACGCTTGGTTAGTTGTACAGCAGACATTTCGAGCGAGAAGAAAGCCGTTGGAATTTTCTGAATTACCGCAATCTTCTTTATTGTTGTCAAAGCGAAGGAGGTCTTACCCATTGCAGGACGGGCAGCGACAATGACCAAATCGGAATCTTGAAAGCCAGATGTTTTCGCATCCAGGCTTATAAATGATGCAATGCCTGTTATCCCGTCTGGGTTTGAAGCTGCTGCTTGTATCTCTTCTACGGCCTCCTTGATGCTAACCTTTAAGTCCTTTATTTCTTCGCCGAGTTGTATATTACGGATGGCTTGAAGGTCGGAATCTGCTTCGCACAATAATTCATCAGCCAAGATGGTGTTATCATATCCTTTATTTTGCAAGGTAATTCCGTTCGTTATTAACCGGCGTTTTTTGTATTTTTCGAGGAGCACTAAAGTGTGGTATTTAATTGTAGATGAAGATGCGACCTTACTTGATAGTTCCGTCACATAGCCAGGACCGCCAACCTCTTCCAGATTACCCATGCTACTCAATTGATTGACAACCGTCCATACATCGATGGGGTGTCCATCCCTCGCAAGTGTATCAATGGCATCTTGAATCATCTGATTGCGGGGCTCATAATAGACCGGCTCATTTTTCGTTAATTTGGCAAAAGTGGCATTGGCATCCTTGTCTATCATTTGAGCACCAAGTACGGCTTTCTCTATATCCGTCGCTTGTGGCATGACATAATCACGATTATTTTGTTCAACCTGCCGCTGGTTATATCTACTTCTATTATTGTTGTTCTGTGGCATATTTAACCCTCCTTCTTATTCTTTGTTACAAATTCATATGGATTGCATCCATGTCTGGCTTTCCATACCCTACAGACTTCCATCAAATCTTCCGGACTAAGGTTTGCCGTGTTATTTACTAAGGCTAAGGCAGATTCCTGCACCAAATCTGGGTTTTCTGTGTCTTCTGCATTTTCTTCGGTGGCTTTGTCACTTATTGCCTTCATGATGTTAGGCAGTTCATGACCTAAGTTGCGATCTTTAACTACATTCTGACTATGCCATTGTTCATAGGCGTCTTCTATTTTCTGAATATCTGCGTTAATAGCATTCCACCTATACTCATACACGAAGTTCCTCAACCATTCGATAAGATTGAGCGGATCAATCTGACCGTAGAACTTACCATAGTGTCCACTTTTTACGCGCCAAAAAAATAAAATTAACTCCGAAATTTTTAGAAAGTAAAACTCGGATACTATTATTTGTGATAATTGAATATACTGTGTTTCATCAAATTTTTTGTTAGCACATATATATATTTCCAAGTCCTCCAGCATTATGTTTACAAGACGCTCAGCGGTCTCGGGGTAAACATTGTTAATTGTAACTAAGGTAGGATATGCGCCGAACCATACATTATGCTCATTTTTGATGATGTCATAATGGCATAATGGTGAGAAAGATCTAATTAAAGAATCTTCGTCATTATAAGATTCTCTGACTTCCTCGGCGTTTAAAATAGTCATCAGCTCTGTTCGAAGCTGTGTCAGACTGGCCTGTGTCTGTTGTTTGATTATTCCCTGTTCCATGATTCAATTTTTCGTTAAAATAAGGTTTGCCCAGTAAAGTGTAAAATAATGATGTTGCATCATCCCAGTTTCGCAGAGTTTTGGGGGGATTTGATTTTATACAGTACTCCCTGAACTCATTGCCCAGAATACTTATCACCTTTTCTTGGGTTAGATTAAGATGAGGGTATTCTCGTATGGCTTTATCACAGATCTCCCAGCTTTTCTGCATCAACTTAATCTTTTCGTCGATGGTGTCCGGCCAACCGCTTGTCATGGATTGCAGTTCTTTTTTCCCAGGAACACCAAGATGAAACTCTCTCCAGAGTACAGCACCTATAATATACCACCATTCTTTGTCGCCTTTATCGCCGTGTTTGCTGTCGACCGTTCTTATTTTCGAAAGGACTTGCTCACTGTAATTATTGTCCGCTGTTTCCCTTTCTTTAATTTGACCAATTATCTTATCGATTTTTGACTGAGGAACTTTTTTCCCTTTCAATATATTATGAATCATATATACATTATCCAGAATGATACATTCGTCAAATTGTATTTCTTGTTGAACAGCAGACTGAAAGGATTCTATGTTGTTGTTTTTCTTCTCCTTATGAATTTCAAACCGAAAACAGTTCTTAGGAGAACGACCTGTTTTTTTCTCGCCAGTGTAACTACAACTTACACCAATCCAAAATCTAATTTTTCCTTGATCATATAAGTCGTTTATGTTCTTTATCGCTGGATTAAGGACTTTGCCAAGTAGATTATCTATCCTCATCTTCTTTTTTGGTTCCGTGACTTTAATTTTTGTTCCATCTTCACAAATAATTATCTCATCAAAACTGAATTTCTTTCGAATGTCAGAAAGAGTCCAGATAAAGAAGGGGTTCCTACCGTGATTATAAAGATTTTCCCAGCTACATGCCTCTTGATATATATAGCCTGCGTACATATTTTTCTTCTGTAATTCTTTTATTATTTCAGGCTCATAGGCACCGTACTCGCTTTTGGGAAGTAAGTGCTCAAGAAGGACATCATTAAAAGTTATTTTACAATACCCTTCTAAATCGACATCAGCAGCTTTCAATAATGGAAGAGTCTTGTATTTTTGCTTTTTGTCATCCCATATAATGCATGGGCATTCGGTAATTTTAAGTATATATGATTCTATGTAATCTTTTGCTCGTGGTAAATTTTTATCGGCCGCAAAATGTAAATCTCCAAATGTAACTTTTAAGGTGAGAAATCTATTGACCTCTGGCATCTTTTTTTCTCGAAGACTTAGTAGTTCATCTTTTTTGTCCTTATAGTGCTCGATAAAAATATCCAACAAAGCTGACGACAATTTACCAAGACTCTTCTCGGTCGGAACTCTTATTCGGCGGAGAAAAATATTGGAAAGAGTAGTCATGTCTTGATATAGCTGTATATTTGACATACCTATAAATCTTTTATGCTGTTAACCGTTTTCGCTTCTCTGAACAGTTTAAGAGCGAGATCAACATCGACCAGAACCACACGTCCTTGCTGATGAATAGCAGGTTTGAGAATCGTTTCTTTTAGTTTGTGGGCCGTAGGGTAGCTGCAATGGAACAATCTCTTTATTCCGCCTACACCATACTCATATCGCTTCGTGTTCTTCTCTTCTATTTCCGTGTACTTAGCCAGGATTTCAAGGAGAGGAGGTGGGAAGAGATTCTTCATAAAATGCTCTGTAAGATGCTCTGTAAGATGATCCTGCAGCTGACCATAGGTCATCATTGCAACAGGAGTGTCCTTCGTTATTTGCTGTAGTGTATCCATTTTATCACCTTTTTAATTAATTCTAAGGCAAAGATCGGAAATACATTTTTGACCGCCATAAAAATTCAAAACTTTGTCTTGATTTAACACATTTACGATTTTTCCAGCCCGTAAAATGGGCATTTCAGGGCTCTGCTTGCTGAAAAATTGCATTTTATACTACCTTATCTAAATCCACTATTTTGCATCTTTTCGATTTCTCTGATAGACTATGGCATTGATTTGACTCTTGAGTAATAGGAAGGGAATATATCTTTGCTGCTTTCTTGATAAGTTCAGACAACCCGTTAAGCATGCCAGCATTTAAATACCACACGTAGCACATCCTGCCATTTTCTCTCCAAATGAAACCGTTGGCTATCGAGGCATCAGAACCAAATCTTTTTTTGCAATAATCAATGAACTGGGATAACTTAACCAAATTTATAGCCATACCAGAAGGCCACACGATCCCAAACGGGAACATGGTGCCTCCGTCCGCGAAATCTTTTTGGGGGAGTATCGTCAGAAATTCGCTGGTCAGACATGACGGGTGCCACCATGCCCATATACTTTCTGCACCTTTTGTGAGAAGTCTCAGGTAATTCTTCGCTTCTTCTCTTTTTTGTTTTTCAACATCTTGTAGGACTTTTTTCTCGAAAGACTCTAAATCTTTCAAATCCTCTACGCTCTTTCTTTGTTCCATTTTTGCTACATCTGTTAAGCTTACCAGTACCGCTGGTACGGTGACAAGGAAACGGCTGCACATCCCGTTGCTTAACAGATGTAGTCTTCTCCGGAGAGCAGATTGATCTACGAGATGGCAGCCGTTATATGTTGACTATACCAATTTACCCACAATGTTACGAGTCAATACTCGCTGGCTCTTGGCCATCAAAAAAGCCCGAGCCGAAGGCTGAGCAGTTACGGTTGTTGCTCTTACCGGATAGAAGGAACTATCATCTGTTAAGCGATGGCAAAGATACAAAGATTATTTCTAACATCCAAGAAATAAACATTATTTAACTACCGCGCCGAATAGTGAAAATGCCGCGCCGAGTAGTGAAAATGCCGCGCCGAGTAGTGAAAACTCACCGCGCCGAGTAGTGAAAATGCCGCGCCGAGTAGTGAAAATGCCGCGCCGAGTAGTGAAAACTCGAAGCAAAAAATATGCTGTAACACCGATTTACAGGGCGATTAACCTCGTGCGCGCGCGCAAGAAGAGTACTCTAACTCTTACTGCAGGGGGTTTAGAAGAGAAGGGTACTCAGTACTCTTCTTTCCCCCTTTCTTCTATTGTTAATTAAGAACACGTAGAAAGAAGAAATTGTATTAAAGCGACAATGTATGAAAATCTTTTTGGAAGAAAACGACAAAGGAAGAAAAGAACTACGGGAGGAACTGCGTTCCTCTGAAACAATCAGTAGGTCAAACCGAAAGCCCGGAGGAGTAATGATGCTGCCGGAGCCATATTCTATGTCATCCATGACAATGTAATCCTTAAATGCACTAAAGCAGTGCAAAATTTTAAAGAAAATGCACTATTACAGTGTAATTTTGTCGATTTCTTGCTGAAAAGACCAGGTTACACGCAATTTTACACGCATGATGTCGGGGATAGTGAACTTGAACGTGGCATCAGTTCAACCCAGAATCATATTTTTATATTCGCGAAAATCCTACATATAATAATTATATGTCATCTGAAAGACCCAAAAACGAGATTATACTGCTTTGAAAAGTCTATAATCATGTTCGCTGAGTAGAGGTGAAATATAGAAAACTGCGTGTAATTCTGCGTGTAAAAACGCGAAAACCGCCCTAAATAGGCGGTTTTAAGTAGTCGATAGGGGAATCGAACCCCTATGCCAAGATTGAGAATCTTGTATCCTAACCATTAGATGAATCGACCGAGCAGCGAGCGCAATCAAGTTTACTTGAATTGCCGAGTCGCGAGGGAGATAGAGTTGAAAACTCAATCGACCAAAATGTAAAAGATGTTGTAGTCGATAGGGGAATCGAACCCCTATGCCAAGATTGAGAATCTTGTATCCTAACCATTAGATGAATCGACCAACAGCATGTCAAAGACAAATCTCGGAGATCTCCTTTGGCGGAAGGAGGGGGATTCGAACCCCCGGTACGGGAACCCGTACGGCAGTTTAGCAAACTGCTGGTTTCAGCCACTCACCCATCCTTCCAAAAGGACCTTAGAGTACCAAACCTTGGGGCATCTCCTCGATTGCGGGTGCAAAGGTACGACTATTTTTTGATTCCACCAAATTTTTATCCTACTTTTTTTCGAAAAAGTCATTTAAACGCTACTACCTGGGTAAGCGTAGAGTCGAGATAAAAGGTGTTTTGCAAGGTGTCGCCTTTGTATAAGTATCTCATTCTCAGATAATACATGTCGCCAACGGGTGCTTTAGCATACTGAATGCCGCTTTTATACAGCTGCGCACCATTTTTGCGCATTTTTGCCACAAGCGAGTCGGTAATGTGTCGAGTAGTGCCCAAATCAGCAAAATCAACCCCCGAGGTCTCTACCCCATCCTGCATGTTCTGAGCCACAAAATCTTTCACCGTCTGCTCGGCGGCGTACTGCTTTCCGCACGAGGCGAAAAGCAGTACACCCAAGCAAAGGGTTATAATTATAATGTACGCGCGCGCATGCATCATTTCTGTGGAATGTTTTTAAGTACATCAAGCAGATGATCCCATACCATCTGTACGGTTGGGATGAGCAGACGCTCGTCGGGGGTATGCACATAGCGCAATGTGGGACCGAAGCTTACCATATCGAGGTTAGGATAGCGCTCTGAGAACAAACCGCACTCCAAACCAGCGTGGATGCCACGAACCACGGGCTCCTTACCGAACAGTTTTACGTAGCTCTCGCGAACAATCTTCTGCAGCTCTGAGTTGGTCTTCATCTTCCAAGCGGGATAGCCATCGCCCGATGTAGCCTCGGCACCTGCCAGCTGGAAGGCGGCACGGATGGTGGCACACATATTGTCGAGGTTAGACATGACGTTACTGCGCTGGCTCGACAGAATCTCGATAGTATCATCGGATGTGTGGATGCTGGCGATGTTAGATGAGGTCTCGACCATGCCGCCGAGCTCCTCGTCCTGACAGATGGCGTAAACACCATTATCGACTGCCTGAACAGCCCAAACAAAGTTCTTGGCTACAGCGGGATCGATAACAGGCTCGGCATCGGTGCTCTCCATGCTCCATACCATCTGGGTATCGGTAACGTGGAACTCGTCCTCAACCTCGGCTGCAAACACATTCCAATCGGCCTTTACGTTCTCCTTTACATCGTGAGGTACGGCAATAACGAACTGACCATCGCGTGGGATAGCGTTGTGCAGCTTACCACTGTGGAACTGAGCCAACTGGATGCCCTGGTAACGGTTCATCTCCTGATACAGGAAACGAGCCAGGATCTTGATGGCGTTAGCACGCTTTTTGTTGATATCGTCACCAGAGTGACCACCAACCAGACCTTTGAGCTGGGCTTTCATGAAGAAGCTGCCTGGGGCGGCCTGCTGGCGCTTGAAGGTGAACTTGGCTGTGGTGTTACGACCACCGGCACAAGAAACAAAAATTTCGCCCTCGTCCTCTGAGTCGAGGTTGATGAGGTAATCGCCAGTCATGAAACCAGCCTTCATACCCTCGGCACCGCTCAAGCCAGTCTCCTCGTCGCGGGTGAACACGCACTCGATAGGACCGTGCTCAATGTCGTCGCTTGCCAGGATGGCCAGCTCGATGGCGCAACCGATACCATCGTCGGCACCCAGTGTGGTACCCTCGGCGGTGAGCCACTCGCCATCTACATAGGTCTTGATAGCGTCCTTGTCAAAATCGAACTCTACATCAACCAGCTTATCACACACCATATCCATATGGCTCTGCAAGATAACGGTCTTGCAGTTCTCCATACCCTTGGTGGCAGGCTTGCGTATAATCACATTACCGGTTTCATCTACTTTGGTATCCAAATTGTGGCTCTCGCCCCATGACTTAAGATACTCAATCATCTTCTCTTCGCGCTTAGAAGGACGCGGAATTTCGTTAATCTTCGCAAATTCTGCGAACACAACTGCAGGTTTTAAATCGTTTTTATTCATTATTAATGCTTTTTTTGTTTGATTTCGATATAAAATGCTTAACTTTGCAGCCGCAAAGATATAAAAAATGATTGAGACTCTACTCATAACCACGTTAATAATTGCTATAGGCATGGCATTTTTGCTCGTAAAGGTGCTTTTAAAGCGCAACGGCGAGTTCTCATCGCAGCATATCCACGATTCGCAGGCGATGAAAGACCGAGGTATACACTGTGTGATGGACCAGGATCGCGAGCTTCGCACCAAAAGTCCGTTTGCTGTCTCGGAGAAGTAATTGACAGTTCTTGGCAGAGCCAAGCGGCAAAGCCGAGCGGATAGTTGACAGTTGAAAATTGAGAATTAAAAAAATAATAATTAAAAACAGAAAATGAAAAAGTACATTTTTCCAGCACTGGCCATCGCTGCTATGATGGTATCGTGCAACAACCAGAGTCCTAAAATGGATGACCAGCCCGCTGCTGCAAGTGGCGAGGGTATGAAGATTGCTTATGTTGAGGTTGACTCGCTGATGACTCAGTACAAATTTGCTAAGGACTACAGCGTAACCCTGCAGAAGAAGAGCAACAATGCCCGTAACACCCTGAACCAGAAAGGTAACGCCCTGCAGGCTGCTATGGCTAACTTCCAGCAGAAGTTGAACAACAACGGTTTCCAGAGCCGCGAGCAGGCAGCCAGTCAGCAGGCCGCCATACAGCGCCAGCAGAACGACCTGCAGGAGTTGCAGGCACGTTTGGAGAACGAACTGGCCAACGAGACATCTAAGTTCAACGAGGCTCTGCGCGACTCACTGCAGAACTTCCTGAAGTCGTACAACCAGGATAAGAAGTACGACCTGATTCTCTCGAAGGCAGGCGACAACATCCTGATTGGCAACAAGAAGCTGGATATTACTCAGGACGTTATCAACGGACTGAACAAGCGCTACAAGTCAACAGCTAAGCCAGCTGCTGAGAAGGCCGAGGATAAGAAGGCTGAAGAGAAGAAGTAATATTATTAATACTCTATAATTAAAATAGGAGTTCCGAAAATGATTGGAACTCCTATTTTTTTGTGTTATGGAATGAGCAGCGATGAATCGCCGTAGCTCAGGAATCTGAAATCGTTGGCCAGCGCATAATCGTAGATCTTATGCCAGTCGCCCTTTACAAAGGCGCTCACCAGGAGCAGCAGCGTGGACTGTGGCTGGTGGAAATTGGTTACCAGCATTTTTACGATGTGATACTGATAGCCCGGGGCAATGATAATCTGGGTACTGCTGTGCAGCACTTCGAGTCCGTGGGCATCCATCCAGGCACCAAGGGCTGTAAGCGAATCGACGGTGCTTACCTGGGTATCGGTATCGTAAGGTTCCCACTGGTTTACATGCAGATCGTCCTCCGAAGCATCGGGGTTCTGCATCACCTTCAATCCCATATAATACAGGCTCTCGAGGGTACGCACGCTGGTGGTACCTACGGCAATGGCACAGCCATCGTGAGCCAGCAGCTTGCGGATGGTGTCGCGACGAACCGAGATATACTCGGTGTGCATCTCGTGACCCTGAATCTCCTCGCTCTTTACAGGCTTAAAGGTTCCGGCACCCACGTGCAGGGTGAGCTCCTCGCGCTCAATGCCGTGAGCATCAACCGCTGCCAGCACCTCGGGGGTGAAATGCAAACCTGCAGTAGGTGCAGCCACACTACCCTTGATTTTTGAGTAAACAGTCTGGTAGGTGGTCTTGTCGCTCTCCTGGGTTTCGCGGTTCAAATATGGCGGAATGGGCAGTTCGCCCATGGCGTCGATAATCTCGGCGAAGGACAGTTGACAGTTAACAGTTGACAGTGGAGAGTTTACAGGCTCCCACTCAAAATCAATGCGATGACTGGTGCCATGAACAGGACCGCGAGTGGCTTTAACAATCCACTCAGCACCATTCACTTCCACCTGACGTGTCAGCGTGCCTTCCTTCCATTTCTTCAGGTTGCCCACCAGACAGTACCACGAGCACTTCTCGGTGGTTTGGAACATCAGTTCGTAATCCGAAGGCTGAGCGGGCTCTAACAGGAACACCTCGATGAGGGCACCTGTATCCTTGCGGAAATGCATGCGCGCCTGGATAACCTTGGTGTTATTAAACACCATCAAGGCACCCTTGGGCAGATACTCGGGCAGGTTATAAAATACATCGTGCGATACCTGGCCCTGGCGGTAAACCAACAGTTTAGAGTGATCGCGCTGGGCAATAGGAAATTTAGCGATACGCTCATCGGGCAGCGGATAGTTATAATCGCTGATACGAATATGTCGTGGATCGGAATTCATATAATACAAGCTTTAATAAATACAAAAATTAATGTGAATACAAACACACCTACAGGCCAGTTGCAGTCCTGACGGCGATAGCAGCCTGTGGTGTATTGAGCAGGGTTTAGATTACGAGGTGTGTACATGCCACGCGTGATACGAAGATAGAGGAAATAAACACCAGTGCCTACGGTGATGCCCCACAACAGGCCCACCAGGATGTCGCCTGGGAAGTGTACACCTAAGTACATGCGGGTCCAGCAGTTAATGAGCGACCAGATGACCAGTGCTATTGACAAACGACGGCTACGAACCATCCAACAAAAGTAAACGGCAATACTCATGGTGTTTGAGGCATGGGCGGAGAAGAAGCCATACTTACCACCACGATAGCCATCCACGATATCAACCAGTGTACCTATCTGAGGATCGTGCGTTGGACGCCAACGAGCCACCAAGGGCTTAACAATCTCGTCATCAACCGTACCTGCCAGCAGCACACACAACCCAGCACCCAGCAGCACATACAGCAAACGACGGAAATTATCGTTATTCTTCATGACCATATAGAACAGCGACAGATACAGCGGTATCCATGTAAGACCGTTAGTAAGCAAACGTACCAAACGGTCGAGGAACAGCGAATCGCTGCCGTTAACGGCCAACAATAACTCGCGATCTAAATCTATTAGCGTTTCAAACATCGTACTTAGATCATTTCAATTTTCTTACTCTCCAGCCAACCCTTCTTACCGTCGGCCAAACGTACCTCGCGCCAGTTCTTCATCGAACTATCGGTGATGACCACCTTGGTACCCTCGTGCAAAATAAAGAGGTCGGTACCGTTCTGGGCTGGTGTGCTCTTTACGGCTACCGATGGGGCTACCACGATGGCACCCTGGCGATACAGCAACTGCTGGCGCTGCTGCCAGGCAAAGAAATTGCTGAACACAAACAGCAGCAACAAGGCTATACCACCAAAGAAACCTAACTTCTGCATCCATACACGGGCCGAGAACAGGTAAACCAGGAACAGTACGATGACGATGGCCAGCGACACAAGGGCCATACGTGCCCATCCATCTACACTCATGAGGTTAACCAGCGAGCGGTACCACGTTACGAAGAACATCTCGCTCTCGGGCACAATCTTATCGATGGTTTTTGAGCGGGCCAACTGCAGGTTAAAACGGATGTCGGCATCGCCTGGCGAGAGCAACAGGGCACGCTCGTAGTTAAGTACGGCACGGGTGATATTCTCGGTGCGATAGTAGGCATTACCCAAGTTGTAATACAGCTCGGCCGAAGCACCCTGCTTAAGCAGCTGCTCGTAGCCCTTGATGGCTGTCTGGTATTCGCCATTTACATAGGCGCTATCAGCCTCGGCCTTAGTGGCTGCGTTGGCTGCCATTGGTGCCAACAGCAGTAACAGTACCAAAGTAGCGGCTTTCTTACTACCCTTCTTCATTACCTCCTCGATCTTCTCGATGGCCAGCATGGCCTTATCGTAAACCTTACTCATATTTCCCTTTGGATCGCCTGGGGCATAACGCTCGAACTCGCACTCGTCGATAGCACCAATAAACATATCGATGATTGACTGGTGTACACCACGATCGGCCAGCTTCTGACTGATGTTATCGTGCGACAGTTGTGCCACAGGGATATTGAGTTTATCGCCCACATAACCCCATAGGGCACGCAGTACCTCGTCGTAGAACTCGTTAGGCTTGTTGTCGGTCATCAGGCGGGCAGCTAACTTCAAGCGCTTGGTAGCAACCTTGTTGGCCTTCTTGCCACGCATCTTGGTAACATTAGCGTTGTCGATGGCACGCTGACGGAAGATGACAAACAGTGTGACAAACACTACTACCAGCGCAGCAATGATTACCCAATAAGCGGTTGAGCCGAAGAAGAAATCGTTGGTCAAGTGCTGGTCGGCATCGCCAGTCTTGATAAAGCGGATATCCTTGTTAAGCTCATCTACATCCTCCTGACCAGAGAAATCGCTTACCGAAGCACTACCCGACCCTTTGGCCACATCGAGATGGAAGCCCTCGCTCTTTACCGTTTCGTAACGCTTGGTGGCGGTATCGAAATAAGTAAACTCTACAGGTGGAATATCGTACTGGCCCTGATGGCGTGGTACAATCAGGATATCGTAAATCTTAGAACCCTCGATACCGGCTGTGGTCAGCTTGGTCTGGTCGGTAACCTTTGGCTCGTACTTATCAAAATCCTTAGGCAGGTTGACTACAGGCTGCTTAATAAGCTTAAGGTTACCCGTACCGCTTACAATCACACGCAGGGTGATGGGGTCGTTGGCCTTAGTCTCGGTCTTATCGAGCTGAGCCGAGATATTGAACTTACCTACTCCACCCGAGAAGGTAGCTGGACGCTGTGGCAGCGGATCTACCTGAATCTCGATGCCTGGAGCCACGATCTTCTTCTTTACCTCGACATAGCCTGAGCCACCGTTGAAGAATGCCTCGAACGGATCTACATTACGATTCTGCTGCACCACGATACCCTCGAAGGTAATGGCTGGAATCTTCAGCTTACCAGTGGTTTGTGGGAACATGACGTACTGACTCCAGGTGCAGGTACGGTATGGGCGACCGTTGACCGTCTCGATAGAGAACGACTTCTGCTGGGGCAGATCCACCTCCTGGGTATAGAAGCTCTTCAGGTCGGGCATATCGCCACGCAGCTGGGTGAGCTGAACCAGTGTGTAAACCTTATAGGTGAGCAGAATGGGCTCCTGCTCGTAAACATGCTTCTTGTTGGCGCTTACCTTGATAAACAGGTCGCTTCCCGAAATACGACTACCTGCATCGCGCATCTCGGCACCTTCGTCGCTACTCTGGCGCGAGCTTGAGCCTGAGCCCGAAGCCGAGCCCGACACCTTGATGGTAAGCGCTTTTGAGGAAATCTTCTTGCCATCTACTACCGCATAAGCTGCAGGAATGGTAAATGTACCACCCTTGGTAGCCGCTACTATATAAGTATAGGTAATAGATGAGGTTGACGAGGTGTGACCATTTATCATCTGGTAGCTCGACTGCATGGAGCGGTTAGGACCAATGAGCACCTCGAGTTCGGATGGGATATTACCAGCACGAAAGTCGGACACGTTCTGTGTATTGATGGTGTACGACAACCGGAACTGCTCGCCCACCGCTACATGCGATGGTGCTGATGCTGTTAATGTTTGGGCCACGGCCATAACCGTGGTCATTACCATTGCTATAAATATCGCTATACGTTTCATTACCAATTCTTTAATACATTACGACGCTGCGGCTGTTGCTGCTGTTTCTTCATCTTGTCCTGCGTCATCTTCTCGTTCTGGATGGCGGCATTCAAGAGTTGCTCGGCATTGTCCTTACTCATCTGAGGCTTCTGCTGCTGTTGCTGCTTGTCGTCTTTCTTATCTTTGTTCTGATCTTTCTGATCGTTCTTTTTCTGGTCGTCTTTCTTCTGATCGTCCTTCTTGTCCTGATTCTGCTGCTGGTTCTTATCCTGCTTCTGTTTCTGCTTCTTGCAGAGAACCAGGTTATAGCGGGTTTCATCGTCGTTAGGATTCAGGCGCAGGGCATTCTTGTAAGCCTCGATAGCCTCGCCGTACATCTTGTGGGTCTGACAGATAACACCCATGTTATGATAGGCTGCAGCCTTACGCAGTGGGTTGGTCTCGATGCGGGTGGCCTGCTCGAACTGCTGTACAGCAGCCGAATCCTTCTTCTGTGCCATCAGGGCATTACCTAAGTTATAGGCAGCCTGTGGATTCTTGGGATTTTTTTCAACTGCCTTACGATACGACACCTCGGCCTTATCGTACTGACCCACACGGAACTGCTTATTTCCCTCGCGGATATACTGGCGATCGGTCTGGGCGCTGGCTGTGATAGCCACCAGCAGTAAAGCTACGGTAGCAGCGGCCTTCTTCTTTGAGCCGAAAAGCGACAAACGCTTGAGCAGCGGATTGCGACGATCGTAGATGCAGATTTCGAGAATGAGCAGCAGCAATGCCAGAATGGCCACAGCCTGGAACTGCTCGTCGAACTCGCTGTAAACGGTGCTGGTAGTCTCTTTCTTAGCCAGTTTGTTAAGCTCGTTATCCAACTGGTCCTGAGCAGCACTGTTGTTCTCTACATGGATATAGGCACCGCCACCGGCCTGAGCCACCTGGCGACACATATCTTCGTTAAGGGCCGACATCACCGTGTTGCCCGTATTATCCTTCATATAATCGCCTGTGCCCGGAATGGGGATAGGTGCACCTTGGGTTGAACCAACACCTAACACATACACACGCATGCCGGCATCCTTAGCTGCCTTGGCAGATTCGAGTGCCCCACCCTCGTGGTCCTCGCCATCGGTAATCACGATGATGGCCTTGCCGATACCCTCCTCTTGTGTAAAGCTATGGGTAGCCATATCGATGGCACGGGCAATATCAGTACCCTGAGTAGCCATCATGGATGGATCGATACTCGACAGGAACATCTTGGCCGATACGTAATCGCTGGTGATAGGCAGCTGTACGAATGCATCGCCAGCAAATACCAGCAAGCCAATCTTATCGTTGGTGAAATGATCTACCAGATTCTCGACCATCATCTTACTGCGGTCCAAACGGCTGGGTGTGATATCCTCGGCCAGCATAGAGTTACTGATATCCATCGCAATAATGGTCTCGATGCCGGTACGCTGCTCGTTACTGATCTTAGTGCCAAATTGCGGACGGGCCAGCATAACCACCAACAACGCCAAAGCGCCCTGCAGAATCCAGAATTTGACAGCAGGACGGAATCGCGACACGTCGGGCATGAGCGAGCGCAGCAGTTGGGGATCACCAAACTTACGCAACCGCTTCTTCTGATTGCGATACGTGATAAAGCGGATGATGGCCAGCACTGGTATCACCGCTAAAAGATAGAGATATATTGGGTCAGCAAATCTAAACATAATTACGGTATCCTCCTAAATATAGTTACACGCAGCAGAATCTCGAGCAACAGCGCCAATACAGCTACAAGTGCAAAAGGCTGATAGGCCTCGTAACGCTTGCTGAAGGTCTTGACGTTGAGCTTCGACTTCTCTAACTGATCAATTTCCTTATAGATATTACGCAGCTCCTTGGTGTTGGTGGCGCGATAGAAATCGCCCTCAGTAATGCTGGCAATCTCGCTCAGCGTCTTGGTATCAATCTCAACGGGCACATTCACATACTGCACACCACCGGCCACAGGCATAGGATAAGGTGCCAGCTTATTGGTACCCACACCAATGGTATAAACACGGATGCCTAAGCTCTTGGCAATCTCGGCAGCTGTTGATGGCGAGATATCACCACGGTTGTTACTACCATCGGTAAGCAGGATAACCACCTTGCTCTTAGCCTTTGAATCCTTGAGTCGGCTCACGGCATTGGCCAGTCCCATACCGATAGCGGTACCATCCTCAATCAATCCGCGAGCGGCAATATCGGTACGCACATTCTGCAGCAGATTCAGCAGCGAGGCATGATCGGTGGTCATTGGGCACTGGGTGAACGATTCGCCAGCAAAAATGGCCAAGCCGATGTTATCGTTAGGGCGACCGATGATAAACTCAGAAGCCACCTGCTTGGCAGCCTCTATACGGTTTGGGCGCAAGTCCTCGGCCAGCATACTGGTTGATACGTCCATAGCCAGCATAATGTCGATACCCTCTACGGTTTTGCTATCCCACGAGTTCTGGGTTTGAGGGCGAGCCAGCACCATTACTATCATTACAAATACCAGCAGTCGGAGCAGCATGCTGAGAGGCATCAACGTTACCTTCCAGCTTCGGGGCGCATAGCGGAAGGCAAACGTATCGCTCATCCGCAGCGTGGGCTCGGTTTTCTTTCTGTACATCACATACCATATAATATAAGGTATGATGAGCAGAAGCAACAGCAGATATTCTTTATTGGCAAATTCCATTTGTTCTGTTTTAATTCAATAACTGATAAAGGGTGTAAGCCACAAAGCCGAACAATCCGGCACATACCACCGAGATAAGCGTGATAACGGTTTTGAGCAGGCGGCGCGACTTCTGTGTGCGCTGGTCCTCCTCAGAGAGTTGTGGTTTAACCTTTTCTTCTACAGGCTGATTCTCGAGCTTGGTCTGATTGATGAAGTCGATAGCGCTCACCAGGTTCTTATCGTTCTCGTTAATGAGTGTAGAATGCTTGGCGAACTTAACCAGGTCGGCTGTCATAAACAGCTCGCGCAACTCGTCGAGAGCCTTCTGATCCTGCGAAGCGGTGAGGCGCTCGATAATCTCGCTACTGGTCATCTCCATCGCATTAAATCCGTAACGCTCCTCGATATACTTACGCAGGGTGTCGGTAAGCTTGGTGTAGTACTCCTTAGAGTTCTCTGAAGCCACCATCTTATCGGCCTTAATCTGCTCGATTTCCTGCATAGCCTTCTGATGTGGCAGCAGACGCTTAACAATGCGGATATGGGTGATGATGGGCTTGTTGTCGCGCAAACGCAGGTACAGATAATAGCACAGGGCCAGCAGTACCAGCATGAGCACACTCAACCAGAATGGCAAGCTCCACTCGCTCCAAAGGAACGGGTTGTCCTGCACATCCTTAGGACCAAAGAACTGATCGACCTTAGTGGTATCCACATCGATGGTTAACACCTTCAGGGCCAAACTCTTACTCTTATACTGCTTACCATCCACTTTAACGGTAAGTGGTGGCAGATAATAAAGGGTATCGTCGAACGAGGTGAGTGTGTACACCATCGTGCGGGCTTCGAATCCATCGCCGCCATCCTGCGTTTGCTCCTCGCAGTTCAGCACTTCGACACCAGGTGTAATCATCTGTGTGGGCTGAAACTTAGGGAACTCAACCTTTTGATTGGGCTGCACATGGGTAGTGAGCCTGAGGTGAGTCTGCTGACCAACAAAGATCTGAATCGAGTCAATCTCAGCCTCGACAGACACTTGTGCCGAAATCAGCAGTGCATTAGTAATCAGCGATATAAGAAGAAATATACGTTTCATTTAACTACGTTGTTTAAATAGCAACAGCAACGATTTAACAAAGTCCTGATTAGTGGCTATGCTCACGTTATCTACATTGCTCTTATTAAAAGTATCCTGCAACTGTGCCTGGCGGGTTAACCAGTATTTCTGGTAAGCCTGGCGCAGCTTTTTGGAACTTGTATCCACATACTGCTCGTAGCCAGTTTCGGCATCAACAACCTTCATCAGTCCCACATCGGGCAACTCGCGTGCACGCTGGTCGTACACCTGGATGGCTACCACATCGTGCTTGCGATTGGCAATCTGCAACGACTGCTGGAAATCGCTACGCACATAGAAGTCGCTCAGGATAAAGGCTGTAGTACGACGTTTCTGGACACTCGACAAGAACTCAATGGCCTGCTTGATATCCGTACGTGTTGACTCGGGCTTAAAGTCGAGCATCTCACGGATAATGTAAAGGATATGCTTGCGGCCTTTCTTGGGCGGGATGTACTTCTCGATCTTATCCGAGAAGAATATCACACCAATCTTATCGTTGTTCTGAATAGCACTGAAGGCAAGGGTGGCAGCAATCTCGGTCACCATATCGCGCTTCATCTGCTTCTGGGTGCCAAAATCAAGCGATCCGCTGACGTCGATCAACAGCATCACCGTCAGCTCGCGCTCCTCTTCAAACACCTTTACATATGGACGATGGAAACGAGCAGTCACATTCCAGTCGATATCTCGCACATCATCACCGAACTGATACTCGCGCACCTCGCTAAAGGCCATACCCCTACCCTTAAAGGCAGAGTGGTACTGACCTGCAAAGATGTTTGAGCTCAAGCCGCGGGTCTTGATCTCGATCTTACGGACTTTCTTGATGATCTCAGAGGTTTCCATCAGGGCACTTCAACCTTATTAATAATCTTCGAAACAATCTCCTCGCTGGTAATATTGCTGGCCTCGGCCTCGTAGGTAAGTCCGATACGATGGCGCAATACATCATGAGCCACAGCACGAACATCCTCGGGAACCACGTAGCCACGACGCTTAATGAAAGCATAAGCGCGAGCGGCCTTAGCCAGATTGATGCTGGCACGAGGCGAACCACCAAACGAAATCATATCCTTGAGATCCTTCAAGCCATAACGCTCGGGATAACGGGTGGCGAACACGATATCGGCAATATACTGCTCGATCTTCTCGTCGATATAAACCTCGCGAACCACGCTGCGAGCCTTCAGAATCTCATCGGCTGTGGTTACAGGAGTAACAGTAGGCATCTCGCCTGCGATATTCTCGCGGATAATCTTCTTCTCCTCCTCGAGTGTAGGATAATCAATCACTACCTTGAGCATGAAACGATCGACCTGTGCCTCGGGCAGAGGATAGGTTCCCTCCTGCTCGATGGGGTTCTGTGTAGCCATCACCAGGAATGGGTTTGGCAACTTAAAAGTCTGACTACCGATGGTAACCTGCTTTTCCTGCATGGCCTCGAGCAGTGCACTCTGCACCTTGGCTGGGGCACGGTTAATTTCATCGGCCAGCACGAAGTTGGCAAACACGGGGCCCTGCTTTACCTGGAACTTCTCGTCCTTCTGCGAGTAGATCATAGTACCGATCACGTCGGCTGGGAGCAAGTCGGGGGTAAACTGAATACGACTATAATCTGAATCGATTAACTGCGAAAGGGTCTTAATGGCCAAAGTCTTAGCCAGACCTGGCACACCTTCCAGCAAAATATGTCCATCACTCAACAAACCTATCAAAAGCGAATCAACAAGATGTTTCTGACCCACGATAACGCGGTCCATTCCACTTACAAGATTTGTTACAAATGCGCTTTGTTGTTCAATCCGAATATTTAACTCTCGGATATCAATAGCTTCTGCCATAATATTTATATCTTTAATTGTTTTCTAAATTTGACTGCAAAAATACTTTTTTTAAAGGACTTTGCCGCACTTTATCAGTCTAAATAATATTAAAAAAGTTTCCCAAAACCTAAGTTTTAAGAAACTTTTTCATTATTTGCTGATTTAGTTGGCTGTTGTGGCCTTCTTTTTCTTCTTCAGCTCCAGTTTTGGAATCTTGATTTCCTGACCAACCTTGAGTGGTGTAGAGGCTTTGATGTTATTATATACCTCAAGATAGCACTCCATATCGGGGCCAAAAACACGACGTGAAATCTTTACAAGATTCTCGCCTTCCTTAACCTTTACTGTGCGGTCGGTACCAACTATACGGTAGGCACCAAGACGTACTCTGGCGTCCATCGCATCGTACTTATCTGCTTTGGCTTTGGCCTCTGCCTCCTTCTTAGCCTTAGCTTCGGCTTCGGCCTTTGCCTTGGCAGCAGCCTCGGCTTTTGCCTTTGCTTCGGCATCTGCTTTGGCTTTAGCCTCTGCAGCCTTAGCCTCTTCGGCAGCCTTTGCTTCAGCAGCTTTGGTATCAGACTCGGCAGCTGGCTGCTCAACTTCGGCAGGCGTCTCCTCTACTACAGCTTCAACCTCAGGAGCGGCCTGTGCCTCAGGAGCGGCTTCCTTCTGAACGTGGATCACGGTCTCGCTGCTCTCATCAGGCAGGAAGTTAGCATATGGATAATGATTACCCAACAGATAGCCACAACCTAAGCCAATGATACATGCCAGCAAGGCCAACAGCCATTTTCCGGCCGACTTGCGTGGACGGGCTGACTCAAACTCGTATTCAGGCTCCTCGTTCTCGGGCTCTTCAGGAATAACAGCCTCAAGCTCCTCATCAGCTGTAAGCTTATGCTCCTCGACTACTGGAGTTGGTTCTGGAGCTACCACAGGCTCGGGCTCGTGGAACACTACTGGCTCGGGCTCATCCTCAGGCATATCAAGGAGCGACTCCTCGGTAATTTTGGTCTCGTCAGAGAGCTGGGTTACAACAGGGCTAACGGGCTCTGGCTCAGGAGTATAAACTGGCTCAGGCTCGGGAGCAACGATTGGCTCGGGCTCAGGAGCAACGATTGGCTCTGGAGCAGGCTCGGGTTCAGGAGCTGGAGCAGGTTTCTTGATAGTCTGGAACGAACTCAAAATCGATTGCAGATTAGAATTCATTGCAGGCTTTGGAGTTTCAACCACAGGCTCAGGAGCGACAATTGGCTCAGGCTCTGGAGCTACAATTGGCTCTGGCTCTACTACTGGCTCGGGCTCAGGAGTGACAATTGGTTCGGGTTCTACAACAGGCTCGGGCTCTGGAGCTACAATTGGCTCCGGCTCCACGACTGGTGCTGGCTCTGCCGGTGCTTCGGCAGGCGAAGCAACATAAGGCTCGATAACCCATTCAGGAATATCTTCATCGGCGATATCTTCCAGAACTTTTGGTTCTTCCTTTGGGCGAACTGTTGTCTCAGGACGAATAGTCATACCTAACTTAAGTTCCTCCTCAAGTTCATCGTCTATATCGTCGTCGAACTCATCGTCCAAATCCGCAACCTCATTAGCTTCGGCCTCGGGGTTATCCTCTGGCTCGGCTACAGGTTCTACCACAGGTTCCGGCTCTGGTTCAACAACGGGCTCGGGCTCAACTACAGGCTCGGGAACAGCCACAGGCTCAGGAGCTACAATGGGCTCTGGTTCCTCGTTGTCACCAAAGTCAACCAATGGCATTGCCTCATGATTGTCGTCGATGTTCACTTGAGGTTCAGGCTCCACCACAGGAGCAGGCTCAGGCGCTACAACAGGTTCGGGTTCAGGCTCAGCGATGGGCTCTGGTTCTGGCTCCACGATAGGCTCTGGTTCTGGCTCAACAATTGGTTCGGGATCGGGTTCTACGATAGGCTCTGTATCCACTTCGGGCTCGGGCTCATCTGTAGATGTGGTTGTAACATCGTCGAAATCCACACCATCGTTCAGCACCACCGTCTCGAACTGGGCAAATGGCTTGTTTACCAACTCCTTCATCAGAGCATCGGGCACAAAAGTAATTTTTCCGTGACCCTCGATAAGCACACGCTCGCCGGTATTTACGTTTACGCTTTCGCGATCTTCAACATCAATAATCTTGAACGTACCCAGACCTTTGACTTTAACCAACTTATCGGTTTCAAGTCGCTGCTGTACGATATCGAACATAGCACTTACAAACAAACTTGCATCGCGTTTGTTCATTCTTCTGCGCTCAACCAGCACATTAGCTAATTCTTGTATCGAAATCTTTCCCATCACTCAGCTCCTCCATTCTTTACACGTTCTTTCCAACTTACATTTGGCTTAAATGTAAGCACCAATTTTGGGGGTACCAGCATACGCTGTCCTGTAGAAGGGTTAACCATGATGCGCTCCATCTTCTTTTTAACCTCGAATGTACCGAAGGTAGGTATCAGCACCGAGTCGTCGTCCTGGAAATGGTCGCCCATGGCATCAACTACGCAATTCACAAACTGCTGGGTTTCATCGGCCGAATAACCCATGCGTTGTGCCAATTCTGTGATAAAGTCTTTATTGTTCATATGTTTTAATGATTGTGGTTCCATATAAATCAAACTCTTCCGAGTCGGTAATCATCACATCGTAGAAATTGCCGATAGCAAGTTTTGCCTCGGCAGCTGGTATCAGCACCTCGGGATCAACCTCGGGCGAGCAGAACTCGGTACGACCGATATAATAATCGCCCTCGCGACGGTCGATAATCACCTTGAATACCTTTCCTACTTTCTCTGCCTCGAGTTCGGCACTGATATTCTGCTGGATACGCATAATCTTATCCAGTCGGCTCTGCTTAACATCCTCGGGTACATCATCCTCGAAGTTGTCGGCCGAATAGGTTCCCTCCTCTTCCGAATAAGCGAAAGCACCCATACGCTCAAAACGAGCCCACTTGACAAAGGCCTTGAGCTCCTCAAAATCCTCGTCGGTCTCACCTGGGAAACCAACCATCAAGGTGGTGCGGATGTGCATGCCAGGCACCTCTTCGCGCATACGACGAACAAGCTCATAAGTCTCATCCTTAGTCACATGGCGACGCATACGGGTGAGCATGTGGTCGGACACATGCTGGAGTGCGATATCCAGATATTTACAAACATTCTGCTTTTCGCGAATCACGCGCAACAAATCCCAAGGGAAGTGCGTGGGATAAGCATAATGCAAGCGAATCCATTCCACGCCAGGGATATCGGCCATCTGCTCTATCAGCTCAGCGATATGCTGCTTGCCATCAAGATCCACACCGTAATAGGTCAGCTCCTGGGCAATCACATTAAACTCTTTGGTGCCCTGACTAACCAGATAACGCACCTCGTCGAGAATTTCCTGCATGGGGCGACTCTGATGCTTACCGGTAATCAGCGGGATGGCGCAATAGGCACAGTGGCGATCGCAACCCTCGCTAATCTTGATATAGGCATAATGACGGGGAGTGGTGATATGGCGCCTACCCTCGCAAGCGTTATAATCCTCACCCTTCAGGTCGTTCAACAGTTTCTTATAGTTAAACTTGCCGTACCAGCCATCCACCTCGGGAATCTCTGCTTCCAAATCAGCCAGATAACGCTCCGACAAGCAGCCCATCACAAAGAGCTTCTCGATGCGACCTTCGGTCTTGGCCTGAGCAAACTCCAGGATGGTGTTGATACTCTCCTCCTTGGCATCGTTGATAAAGCCACAGGTATTAACAACCACGATTTCACCCTGCGGGTCGTCGCTATCGTGCGTGCACTGAAAGCCATTGGCCTCCATCAAGCCCATCAGAGTCTCGCTGTCAACCAGATTCTTTGAGCATCCCAGAGATATGATATCTATCGTCTTACTCATTGAACAGCGAATCTACAAACTGACGTTTATTAAACAACTGGAGGTCGGTCATCCCCTCACCCAGTCCGATATATTTCACGGGCACTTTCAGCTGATCGGAAATACCAATCACAACGCCGCCCTTGGCAGTACCATCAAGCTTGGTGATGGCCAGCGAGGTAATCTGGGTCACAGCAGCAAACTGCTTGGCCTGTTCGAAGGCGTTCTGACCGGTAGAGCCATCCAGCACCAGCATCACCTCGTCGGGAGCCTCAGGCAGCACCTTCTTCATCACCTCCTTAATCTTCTTCAGCTCGTTCATCAAGCCCACTTTGTTGTGCAGTCGGCCTGCGGTATCAATCAGCACCACGTCGGCACCATTGGCCTTGGCACTCTGTAGGGTATCAAATGCCACACTGGCAGGATCGCTACCCATCTGCTGCTTAATCACAGGCACCCCTACTCGCTCGCCCCAGATACACAACTGCTCAACAGCAGCTGCACGGAATGTATCAGCAGCACCTAAGTAAACCTTCTTGCCGGCCTGCTTGAACTGCCAAGCCAACTTACCTATGGTTGTGGTTTTACCCACTCCGTTCACACCAACTACTAAGATAACGTAGGGCTTATGATCGGTGGGCAAATCCCAATTATCGTTATCATCCGAATTATTCTCGGCCAGCAGCTCGGCTATCTCCTCACGGAGAATGCGGTTAAGTTCAGAAGTGCTGACATATTTATCGCGAGCCACACGCTCTTCGATGCGCTGAATAATCTTTAGCGTGGTATCTACACCCACATCGCTGGTGATAAGCACCTCTTCAAGATTATCCAATACATCATCATCAACCTTCGACTTACCGGCTACGGCACGAGTCAGTTTATCGAACACGCTCGTTTTGGTTTTCTCCAATCCCTTGTCGAGCGTCTCTTTTTTATCCTTACTAAAAAATCCAAATAATCCCATATTGCAATATTTTCGATTGCAAAGATAGGTAAATTTTACGACACAACCAAAAAAAGAGGCCGCAAATTTCCTTGCGACCTCTAATTTCTTTTATTTTGTATTTACTTACGTCCCTTCGACAGTAAGCGGCAAGAGCCGTTTACTTGAAAAAGTCCTTAACGTCCTCGTTGGGAACCATCTGCTCATCAAAGACGTAAGCGCCAGTCTTTGGGCTCTTAACCATCTTGATTACCTTTGTGTAAGCGCGACCATCCTTTGAGCCTTCATGGAGGGTAGCGACGGTTTTCTTTGCCATACTTCAGTCGTATTATTTAATCTCCTTGTGAAGAGTCATCTTCTTCAGGATTGGGTTATACTTCATCAGCTCCATACGCTCAGGCGTATTCTTACGATTCTTGGTGGTAACGTAACGGCTTGTGCCGGGCAGACCACTATTCTTGTGCTCAGTGCACTCCAGGATAACCTGAACACGATTACCTTTTGCTTTCTTTCCTGCCATGATATTAATCTCCTATCACTTTAATGTCCTTCCAGTCTACAAATCCTTTGGCAACAGCCTGCTTCAAGGCAGCATCCAGACCTACTTTATTAATCATACGAAGACCAGCAGCGCTAATCTTCAAGACATTTCTATCTACTTTTTACTTGTGATTTACACTTACTTATTCCAAACAGCGTGCAAAATTACACAATTTTATTGAGATTCAGATAATTACACGACTGGAAAATCAAAGAATTAATAATTTTTAACCTTCTCGGGTAGGTCTGGGGGCATCTTCCTCCTTCAAGAACTCCAAAAACATCTCCATAGCACGGTTGGTAGCAATGGCCAAATTGATGTCGCGACCATAGTCTTCTTCCAACTTCATGGTTACCACTTTTTCGGGACGTCCACATGCCAACCAGATGGTGCCAACGGGTATCTCTTTGGTACCGCCGGTAGGACCTGCAATACCTGTAGCAGCGATAGCATAATCGGTATTCAGCGCTTTACATGCTCCCTTTACCATAGCAATCGCAACTTCCTCACATACAGCGGTTTTCTCTTCGAGCAACTGATAATCAACGCCCAACAGATTCTCCTTTATCTCGTTCACATATGAAATAATGCCACCCTTGAAATACTTTGATGCGCCAGGCACCGAGATGATAGCCTCGGCAATACGACCACCAGTACAGCTCTCTGCAGTACCAACCGTCTTCTCCGTCTCCCAAAGAATCTCACTTATCTCTCTACTTGTAATCTTACTTTCAAAATCCATATTTTATTTTATTTTCTTTCTAATTATTACTTAAACGTCACTTTCGAGAACGCGGGCGCATCGATCGAGCAGAACTGTTTGTCCAGATACTTATAATAGCCCACGATACCAATCATAGCCGCATTATCGGTCGTATAGCTGAACTTCGGGATGTAAATCGTCCAACCATAACGCTTCTCGGCATCATAGAACGCATTTCGCAGTCCGTTGTTGGCACTCACACCACCAGCCACAGCCACATGCGTGATACCCGTCTGCTTCACGGCCTTCTTCAGCTTCTTCATCAGGATATCCACAATGGTCCACTCCAACGAGGCAGCGATATCCTCCTTATGCTTCTCGATAAAGTCGGGATCCTCGGCCACCCATTTCTGCAT
Organism: uncultured Prevotellaceae bacterium; assembly: GCA_902789415.1. Lineage (GTDB taxonomy): Bacteria > Bacteroidota > Bacteroidia > Bacteroidales > Bacteroidaceae > Prevotella. The sequence goes on along the minus strand of CADAOD010000021.1, from coordinate 6,033 downwards.
CGAATACAGGAACGAAGTCTTCAGTCCCGAGAAACTATAGTCCAGTCCTGGGATATTTGGCTCAGCAAACTGATAAGCCTTAGGATTACCCTGACGCGCCAGTCGGTCGATGATAGGACCACCGGGATAGCCCAGTCCCATCACCTTCGAACACTTGTCGATAGCCTCACCAGCCGCATCGTCGATAGTCTGTCCAAGCACCTCCATATCGTTGTAGGCATTCACCTTCACAATCTGCGAGTTACCTCCTGATACTAGCAGGCACAGGAATGGCAATGGTGGCTGATGCTCATCGTCCTCGCTCTCTTTGATAAAGTGCGCCATCACGTGTCCCTGCAGATGGTTTACATCAATCATAGGGATACCCAACGAGCGGGCAAAACCTTTAGCAAAGCTAACACCTACCAGCAACGAGCCCATCAGTCCGGGTCCACGAGTAAAGGCGATAGCCGTCAACTGTTCCTTAGTGATACCAGCCTTTTTGATGGCCTGATCCACTACAGGCACCACATTCTGTTGGTGAGCGCGCGATGCCAATTCAGGCACCACCCCACCATAAGCCTCGTGCACAGCCTGCGAAGCTGTAACGTTCGACAGCAGGATACCATTCTTCAGCACAGCTGCCGAAGTATCATCACACGAGCTCTCTATACCTAATATATATATATCCTTCATCTTAGTACGTCAGTATCTCTACACCATGTTCTGTCATCACCAGTGTATGCTCCCACTGAGCACTGGGCTGTTCATCCTCCGAGATGACCTCCCATCCGTATGGGTCGTCGGCATCGATAAACACCTTCCAGGTGCCCATGTTAATCATAGGCTCGATGGTGAACACCATGCCAGGCACCAGCAGCATACCAGTACCACGATGTCCATAGTGCTCCACGTCGGGCTCCTCGTGGAATTTCAGACCCACGCCATGTCCAGCCAGATCGCGAACGATACCATAGCCGTATTTCTTACAATGCTTCTCGATGGCATGACCGATGTCACCCACGAAGCTATAAGGCTTGGCGGCCTCCATACCAATCTCCAGACACTCCTTGGCCACACGCACCAGCTGTTCCTTCTCAGGGGTAGTCTTACCGATGATGAACATACGACTGGCGTCGGCATAGTAACCATCCAGAATGGTGGTAAAGTCCACATTGATGATGTCGCCCTCTTCCAGCACATCCTCCTCCTTAGGGATACCATGGCACACCACCTCATTGATCGAGGTGCACACACTCATGGGGAATCCCTCGTAGTTCAAGCATGCAGGCGTAGCACCGTTCTCTTCGCACACCTTGCGACAAATCTGGTCAATCTCCAGTGTGTTCATGCCAGCCTTAATCTCCTTGGCCACTGCGTCGAGCACAGCGGTATTCACCACACCCGCCTTACGGATGCCTTCTATCTGTTCGGGGGTTTTAATCAGTTCACGTGTTGGTACCAGCTTACCCTTGTTCTCCCAGTACATGATGGTTTTGTCCATCTCTGTAGGTTCCTGTCCTGGCAGGCAGTGCCATCTTTTCTTTTTCTTAAATGCACTCATTTCACCTATTTAATTATTAAATTTGGGTGCAAAGGTACTACTTTTTTTTGTACGCGCCAAATATTATCGAGACAAAAAAAATCCTCTCCCAATTGGGAGAGGATGAATAAGGCCTACTGCTCAAGTGCAAGCGGCTGCAAATCACGATACTCCTCGCGAGCATCAAAACAAGGACAATCCTTTGCCACCCATGGCAGGTCGCGATGACCGATAATCTTTGCCTCCGGATAGTCCACCTTCAGACTGCGCAGCAATGCTCTAAGCGTTTGTTTCTGGGCTGGCGTTCGGGTGTCGGCAGGTAAGCCTTTCTCGTTCAATCCGCCTTCGTAGCAGATGCCGATGCTGTGGGCATTATAATGGCGTGCGTGCATGCCCACCTCATCTTCCGACCGGGTTTGGAACACCTGTCCATCACGCTCTATGTAGTAGTGATAACCCACGCCTTTGTTGTGGAATCGGGCATTATGACAGTTTTCCAAATCGTTCACCGTGAAGCGCCTATTGCATTTCGTGGCGCTGCAATGAATCACAATTAAGTTTACTGTGCGCATGACTGTACGGCAATAGTACTAAGAACTGCAGTGATAACTGTTGCGATAAATTTTAGGACCTTAGCAACTCTGGTCCAGTTTACTTTAATCATAATAGAGAAAATTAATTAAAAGGTTGATAAAAGCGCCCCCCGAAGGGGGCTGTGATTAATCACCGTTCGACTCATCGCCGCCAGTACTTGGCGTGCTCGATGAACCACCGCCACCGGTATTACCACCGCCATTACTTGGCTCAGTAGTCAACTTACCATTCACAAAGGTGGCCTTCTTCAAGGTAGCCTCCAGATTCAGACTCTTACTCATCAGGTCGCCAGTGGCACGGGCCTTCAGCTTCACACCGCCGATATTCTTGCTCACAGTGAAGTCGTCCTCCTTCACCGCCATCTCCTTGTTCTTTATACCAAGCGAGAAGATAGCCAGGTCGTCGATCTTCACGTTCTTACCCTCCAGCAGGAGCTCCTTGATACAACCGATCATGTCGGTGAGCAAACCCTTGATGACGCCCTTCGAGTAAGGCGAATGATGATGACTCATGTGGTCGGCCAGACCGTCCAGGTCGATAGTCTCCTCCACCACATTCTTGGCGAACCACTTACCAAAACACTTGTTGCCAGTGATTTTGATCTGCTTTAAAATGTAACGAACCATAATGAAAAATTTAAAAATTTAAAAATTGAAGTTTGTGCATCGGGAAGTGCTGCAGCTCCTTAGCGAGTACAAAGGTACCACATCGTCAAAGCCAATTGACCAGTTACGGCAAGTTAGCCCGAAAATAATCAGAAATCAGGTGGTATTTCTGTGATTTTGGTCCATTTGCCATCAAAAAAGGTCGTCAGTTGCAGTTCGCGCACCACCTTCTGATACAGCTGATGACTCTGCAGCACACGCTGATCCTGCAACTCTGGTGGCAGGTCGATGCAGTAATCCTCGCAAACATACTTCACGGCTTGTGGCGGCAGTAGCCTGGCATAGCGCTTCACACCCAGGGCATCCAGGATGTGTTGGCGGGTTTTCAGATACCGGTTAAAGGTGCGATACGATACACCAGCCAGCTTAGCCAGTTCTTTCTTGCTGATAAATAGATGCTTATTGTAGTAATTTACCATATTGATTGTGGATGAAAAGTAATTTGATTATAGATAAAAAGTAAGTTGATTTTGATGATAAAACAAGTTGATTATCTCGCAGAATCAAGTACAAAATCCACGATATCGATACACCGTTGCTTTTGTTCCTCGGTGGCATGCAGTTCCAAGGTGTTGTCGATCCGCATTCGGATGCCGTAATACTGTTCTGCCTGCTTGGCATAGTCGAGAAAAAACACGTAGTTGCTCATCGTGGGGTCGGTTCGCGGATAGATGGTTACCGTGCTGCCCTGCAGCGGCGCCAGCATGTCAATCACCAGATGCGAGTTAACAGCATAAGCCAGCCAAACACATTCGGGATACAGCTCGCTCAGAATCACAGCCGAAGCCTCCGACTCAACGATACATATCGGCTTGGAGCCATCCACCAGATGCAGTCCAAACAGACAGTGCTTCACGGGCCAATACGCCAGCAGTTCTTCGCGGGCTTTCAGCATCTGCGACAACCAGCCATCACCGATATGAGCATCCAGCGGCGTCATCATGTCGTCGATCATCCAGAAGATGGTTCGCCCACTCTTGGTTTTACCCAACCGATAGCACTCGGCCGCATGCAACGCCTGCTCTGAGGTGAGCACCCCCTGTCCTATCAGCACCTGCAAGAAATCGAACTCGCTGGCCCTACAAGCCTCAACCATCGGCAGCGAAGGCAACATAAAGTTCACCCTCCGTTCTATCTCAGGCGCCAACCTCTCTCCAATAGCCTTAAACGTGTTGCAAAAAACCTCATTCCATTTCATCGGCTCACGCGGGTTATAATTAATTAATAATTAAATTTAAATTAAGCCCCTTTATAGGGGCTAAATTAATTAATTAAATTAAAAAGGCAACGTGTTGTCAAGCAGCTCCACCCAAGTTTCGCCCGTTTCGGGATGCTCCATCTTGCGCACATTGCCCGTCTCCTCGGCCTTGGCCAAGTATGCATAGTAGGTCGCAGCATCAGCCACGCCGCATTTCTTCAGCGCCACAGCCATCAACTCATTAAAACGGCGTTGCGTACGTCCCTCAAAAGCATCAACGATAGCCTTCAACTGCATCTTCGTCTCATCAGGATCCATGTTCTCCTTCTTGCACATAAATCGTCCCTGCGCATCGCGTGGCTGTTCGTGATAGTTGGCACAAGCCTCAGGCAAGCCATCCTTATTAATGGTGTAATAAAAATTCTGCTTAATTTTTCGTTTGCGACTATAAGTCTGTTCCACCTTAAAAGTCTCATCATCGGCCAGTATTGAGCACTGAAACACCTCGAAGGCCTTGTTGGTAAGTTCGGTGCCGATAGAGCCACGCATGTTGCGGTCCTGTTCACTCTTGTTCTGGTGCAACACGCACACGATGCAACAGTTCATTTCCTTAGCCAGTTCCATCAGCTTCTCCATAATCAGCGTGGCCTGTACAGCATCGTTGATATCAGTCATCAAATCCTTCACACCGTCGATAATACAAATGTCAGGTTTTATGGATCGGATAGCCACATCCACCATTCTTCCGCGCTTCTCAAAACCCGCCCCTCGCAGGTTATAAGCATAAAACTGCGTATCGTCAAGCTTGTCCACCCCGGCCAGCGGCATAATACGCTCCTTCATAATCTCCTGCGTGCTCTGTTGGCTCTGCTCTGTGTCGATCCAGAGCACCTTCAGCGGTTCGTCGGTCAGTCGTTCCAGCGCCAGTGTCTGTCGCTTGATGGTAGCCGCCATCAGTATCGACAGGAAGGTAGTCTTGCCACTCTTTGCCTTACCACAATCAGCAGTCAGCTCGCCACGATAAAAGCAAGGCACTCCATGGATCGAAAACAGCGGCTGCATGGGTGGCAGTTCCGTTTCGGGAGTGATACGCCCCGATTGCAACTCATCCAAATCCTGCATCGAAATAATTTTCTTCGCCGATGGGTTTGCGGCTTGCCCCTTTAGGGGCAAACTGCTCTTGATTAGGTTTAAATTTTCCTGTTTCATATTTTTTTGTGATTTAAACACAATAATATAGTTTATTGAACGTTATTGATATAGAGTGTCACCGGTTGACAAAACAAAGGTAAGAAGATTCCGGCAGGCTAACAAAATAGTGTCCTATAGCCAGGACACAATATATATTAATTAACAAAATTACATTCAAAACGTAATGAAGAAGTACAATTTAGATCCACTGTCAGCAGCGCACGCTCTGACAGTCAAGGTGCTGGTGAAGGTCCATCTGACTTTCTACCGCATGCACCGTGCCAAAGAGGCCCAGTACAATCTGGGCCATGGCACAATTAATGGAGCCTAAAAAGGTAAACTTTCTTCGGACTTCGAGTTGAACACCAGCAAGCAGATTGAAATCTGGCGCGACATCCTGTCGCACTACGACGACAATCCCGAGCGGCAAGAGCAGCTGTTCCGCGAGCTCATCAACGAGCTGCGCCAGCACCTCCTCCCCCGCTAAAAAAAACATCATCCGAGAGCGCAAAGGCTCTCGGATGATTTTCATTCCCAATCCTCATCGTCATAGGCATTCATATTATTTTTTTCGATTATATTTGCATTTTTCGCTAACAATCTTGGGGTGATGCTCGTAAAGATTCTAGGCTGCGACTTAGGTCAAGAAATCAACCCCATTATGTACACTACTAAAGAGTGGGAATCATATCGTATTACCCCATTCTACGAGAATGTGACTCGTGATGGCATAGCTCTGGTATAATTTTAGTTCTGTAGGATTTACGTAAGCATTCGTTGAAATACACGTTGTAACAGTTGTAGTTTTGTCGTACCTTTGCATCCGCAATAGTGCACATAACTACAACTTTTATTGTATCATG
>CADAOD010000020.1 GCA_902789415.1 uncultured Prevotellaceae bacterium | reverse complement strand
TCATGATACAATAAAAGTTGTAGTTATGTGCACTATTGCGGATGCAAAGGTACGACAAAACTACAACTGTTACAACGTGTATTTCAACGAATGCTTACTTTGTTGAAGGGAGTTCGTAGTGATAAATGTCGCGGCGCACAGCCATTTTCAGTGCTCTTGCCAATGCTTTAAAGATACCTTCAATCTTGTGGTGCTCGTTCTGGCCTTCGGCCTTGATGTTCAGGTTCATCTTTGATGCGTCGCTCAGACTCTTGAAGAAGTGCAGGAACATCTCGGTGGGCATCTCGCCCCGCAAGAGTAAAGAAACTGCAGATATGAAGACAGCTGCGTTAAGAGCTGAACGTGATTTTGAAACAGGGAAGTGCTTCTCCGAAGCTGATTTCAAGGAAAGGTTCGTAAAATGGCTTTAAGAGATAAGTTATTTCTTATTTTTGACAGGATGTTTTTTATGTAAATTGGGAATTCAACTCCCCAAAATACATAAAATATCGCAACGAACAATTTTTTTCTACATATTTGCCTTACTTTATGTTTGATGGTGAAAAATCGCTAAATATTTGCATATTTCAAAATATAGCTGTATATTTGCACCCAAAATGAATATCATAAAGTTATGTATATTTCTCATATAAAACTGTTTAATTGGAAGAATTTCCATGAGTGTGAAGTGAACTTGTCGGAGCGTTGCTTCATCATCGGTGCAAATGCTGCTGGAAAATCAAATTTCCTGGATGCATTAAGATTCCTCCGTGATATAACAAAGCAGGGGGGAGGTCTTCAGTCTGCTGTTGATTCTCGTGGTGGAGTAACCAAAATTAGAAGTCTTTCGGCTAGGACACGTACTGACGTGGGTGTAGAGGTTATTCTCTCTGATAGTGAGAAACATGAGCCCATATGGAAATATAGTTTGTACTTTAGAAATACTGGTGGCGGTATTAAAAAGAATTCGGCATTAGTAAAAAATGAAGAAGTATTTGACTATAGAAAAGGAGAATATACATTGCAACGTGACGAAAAAGAAGAATCTGAAGACCAGGAAACTCTAAAGTTTACTCATTTAGAGCAGGCTACCGCAAATACTAAGTTTCGCGAGGTTAAAGATGCTTTTCAGGCACTTGAGTATTTAAATGTAATTCCTCAATTGGTAAGAGAATCGTCGTCCGTAATGATTTCAACGGATAAAGAGGATTATTATGGTCGTAATTTCTTGCAGAGAATGTCGATTTTACCAGAACGTACACGTTCGAAATATCTTCGTTTGATTAACGAGGTGCTTGCTGTAGCAGTGCCCCAATTGGAAAAATTATCTTTTGTAAAAGACGAAATGGGAGTGCCTCATATAGAGGCAACATATAAGCATTGGCGTGCAAGAGGAAGTAAACAGAATGAGATGCTGTTTTCTGACGGAACATTGCGTCTGATAGGTTTTTTATTTGCGATGTTGGATGGTACAGGAATTATCCTGCTTGAAGAACCTGAAATAAATCTTCATTCTGAAATTGTGGCTCAAATTCCTGCATTTGTATCTCGTATTCAACGCAATAAGCATCGCCAGGTAATTATAACGACTCACAGTTATGACATCTTATCTAACAATGGTATTGGGATGAAAGAGCTGGTTGTGTTAATGAATACCAAAGAGGGAACTCTTGTTAAGAATGGTATTGATATTGATGTAGTAAGGGACGTTATGAATGCAGGCTTGTCTGCTGCGGATGCAACAATTTCGTTGACACGCCCAGAAAATATAGAAAACATGAATCATATAACACTATAGGTCGTATGAAGAATGTTTTTATTGTCGGAGAAGATCCGGTTACCAGGGCTATACTTAGTCGTGTGATTAAAGAGTTTGCGCCTCATTTGAGGGTGATGGGCTCTTTACCAGCTCGAGGAAGTCAGCTAAAGTCAAAAGTTGGTGAATTTAATAAACTATCAGAAACTAATCCTGTAATACTCCTCTCCGATCAGGATACGGAAGATTGCGCACCTCAAGCTAAGAATAAATTGTTGGCAGGGATTGTCCAAAATGATGATTTTGTTGTTAATATTGCAGCTGATGAAGCTGAGTCTTGGTTGCTTGCTGATAAAAAGGGATTTGCTAACTATTTGAAAATTGATGAAAGTGCAATGCCTGATTCTGCGGAACAGAAATTTGGCGGACCTAGAGCACGAAAGGAAATCTCAGTGCCTTTAAAGTCTTCATATTATCTTACACATGAACTTATTCAAAATTCGCATAATAAGAATTTAAGAGAGCAAATTTCTGCTGTTGAATCATGCAAAGGACCAGAATATAATGACGCGATATGTCCTTTTATTGAAGAAAAATGGGATATTCAAGCTGCTCAATCAAATTCATACAGTCTTCAAGGAATGATAAAGCGAGTTGAGGAGTTGGATGAAAAATATAAGTGAATGTACTGCATCCGCTAAAGCATTGAAACAGATTGAATATGCTACAATAAAAAATGCTTCGAACAAGGTGCTAAAAAAAATGAGGCAGATTGGCGAAGAGAAAACTCAGAGACTCCAGAAAATTCAGGATCGCTGGGATAATGGTGAATATGAAAAACTGGAAGTAGTCCAATTGTAAAAAAATGGAAGACTTCGTCAGGATATTTAAGTCACCGCAAGGTGATGTATATCATATTACTCTTTCTGAAAGCAATGACGTTTTATCTAAAAGTGTACTTGATGCCTTAGGTGATGTACATGTGGTTGGTATCGATTAGGAAGATTTTAATACCCTAATAGAACGTTTACCTTCCTCTGTAAAAGAAGGTGATTTTTGTGTCAAATACTTGCAAGTTTCAAAAATCTGTTATATATTTGCAGTGGATTATAAAAATATACAACTATGGTTACAACAACATATACTCAAGAAAAAGTTTCTCCTGTAGATGCACTTTGGACATTAATACAGGGGCAAACTAAGGCTGTTAGAGCTGCGCTAACCAAAAGACTGGTAGAACAGGAAAAGGCTGCCTTGGCAGCTACAGCAGCTGATGCTAAGATGTTCACTCAGAAGATAAAAGCTTTGGAGAACGACTCAGAGGGATTCTTTAAATTGGGTGGATTTATGTCAGATTCCAGCAGTAATGCAGATGAACTTCTTGAAGAGGCACTAACCGATAAATACGGCATCTGATATGAAAGTGTTTGTTGAAACACCGGGACAGGTTCAGTTCCTGTTTCGCGAATGAAGATTGGAAAATCTGAGCCGTAAGCGTGAAAGAAAGACGTATTCTTTCTAACATATTTACATAAAAATGCTTGCATTTTTCAAAAGAAAGTGCTACCTTTGTCGCCAAATAGCAACGATATGATGGCAGAAAGACGATATCCGATAGGTATTCAGACGTTCTCGGAGATTATTCGAGAGGGGTATTTATATGTGGATAAAACTGATTTGGTTTGGCAATTGGCTCATTATGCAAAGTTTATCTTCATGAGTCGCCCGCGCAGATTCGGAAAATCGTTGCTTACCTCTACACTCGAATCCTATTTCCAAGGAAAGAAGGAACTTTTTGAAGGCCTGAAAATAATGGAAATGGAAAAGGATTGGGAACAGTATCCCGTGGTTCGTCTTGATTTGAGTTTGGCAAAAGGCCAAGGTTCTGCAGAAGATTTGAAGGCCACCCTGATGTGGTTGCTGCGTCCATTTACAGAACTGTACGGAAAGTGTGAAGATGAGTTCAGTCCTGGAAAAGTGCTGAATGGCATTATGCAGCGTGCCTATGAGCAGACTGGTAAGCAGGTGGTAGTTATCGTAGATGAGTATGATGCGCCACTTTTGGAGGTGTTGCACGAAGAAGATACACTCGCTGATTTACGAATGGTGATGCAGGAATTTTATCAGCCCCTGAAAGCTAACGAGCGGATTGTTAAGTTCTGCTTTATTACGGGTATTACTAAATTTTCGCAGTTAAGCATCTTCTCGACTATCAACAATCTTACCAATGTTACGATGGATTCCATGTTTGCCAATATTTGTGGTATTACGGAAAACGAACTGGCAACAGTACTGAAAGAAGATGTTGAGCGATTGGCGCAACTCAATGGTACAACTGCAGATGTTATGCATGAACAGTTGAAGCAGAAATATGATGGCTATCACTTTACCAAGGATTCAACTGATATATATAACCCATTCAGTTTGCTAAAGGCTTTTCAACAGAGAGAGCTAAATAACTACTGGTTTGAGAGTGGAACTCCTACCTTTCTGATTAATCAATTGAGATTTTTCAAAACGGATATTACTTCGCTGGATAGTCTTGAGGTGTTCTCTTCGGACTTTGATCAGCCAACAGAAAATATGAAGGATGCTCTTCCTCTGCTTTATCAGAGTGGGTATCTTACCATTAAGGACTATGATCGCGATTCGCAACTTTATACATTGGCGATTCCTAATCAGGAGGTTCGTGTTGGATATATAGATGGTTTGCTACCTGTATATACAGGGCTCGCAGCTCGTGATGAGGAAAAACAAGCGCGTAGTGAAGGTGGGTGTTAAGTTTAACGCCGATACGCGTACAATTGAAGACTGGCAGATATCAGAATAAGGATAATTATATTTGCTGAATAATAGGGGAGTGCAAGGCTTTGGGGCTTTGCACTCCTAATAGTTTTTGAGGATTTTTTTTGTTTCTACAACATTCCCTTCGTTGAAGGGAGTTCGTAGTGATAAATGTCGCGGCGCACAGCCATTTTCAGTGCTCTTGCCAGGGCTTTGAATATGCCTTCGATCTTGTGATGTTCGTTCTGTCCTTCGGCCTTGATGTTCAGGTTCATCTTCGATGCGTCGCTCAGACTCTTGAAGAAGTGCAGGAACATCTCGGTGGGCATCTCGCCAATCTTTTCACGATGGAACTCGGCATCCCAAACCAGCCAGGGGCGACCGCCGAAATCCAGACAGGCTGAGCACAGGCAGTCGTCCATCGGCAAGCAGTAACCATAGCGCTCAATACCACGCTTATCGCCCAAGGCCTGCAGGATACACTCGCCTAAGGCGATGGCAGTATCCTCGATGGTGTGGTGCTCGTCAACCTCCAAATCACCTTTGGTGTGGATGGTCAGGTCTATCATGCCATGCTTGCCAATCTGCTCCAGCATGTGGTCGAAGAATCCTAGACCAGTGCTGATATCGCACTTACCCGATCCGTCCAGGTTTACTTTTACCCAGATGTCGGTCTCTTTCGTGGTGCGCTTAACTTCAGCTGTACGCTCGCCGGCAAACAGCAGTTCGGCTATCTTGTTCCAGGTAATACCCTCGTCGCTCAGAATCAGCGATTTGCAGCCGATGTTCTGGGCGAACTGTCGGTCGGTTTCGCGATCGCCAATCACATACGAGTTGGTGATGTCGTAATCTGGATTGTTAATATATTTTTCGACCAATCCGATGTTGGGCTTACGGGTTGGTGCGTTGTCTTCAGGGAAGTGAGGGTCTATCAGAATCTCGTCGAAGGTAATGCCTTCGCCCTCGAGTGTTTGCAGTATAAAGTTATGCACGGGCCAGAATGTGTCTTCGGGAAAACTGTCGGTTCCTAAGCCATCCTGGTTGCTTACCATTACAAACTCAAAGTCCAGTTTCTCGCGGATAAAGGCCAGGTTGCGTATCATTCCTTTTACAAATTTCAGCTTTTCAAAGCTGTCGATCTGCTCATCGGCAGGCTCCTCAATCAGCGTGCCGTCGCGGTCGATAAATAAAATCTTTTTCATATTGTTTTTTTGTTGAATTCTTCTTTCTCCTTGTCCTGCATGTACATCGATATCTTAACCAGATACAAGGGCAGTAGCATGGTGAGCCACACGTAAGCCTGGATAAATCCGGCTATGGTAAACACTGCGATACTCAGCCATTTTACGTTCTCGGGCATGCCCGATGGATCGCCGAACATCATACCTACCTGCGACTGCCAGTTGGCAGTAATCAGTATCACCGTAGGCAGGGTGGTCAGAAGGGCCAGCAATGCTACGATAACCAAACAAACCGAGGCCACTAACAGCGGCTTGCCTATGTGTATCAGCCACGAGCCGTAGCGCAGGGTAACGGGTTTCAGCATCTGCATCTTCTTCAGGCGCCATTTGGCTACAGCTATCCATGCGGCTACAGCCACTACAGCCAGTACCGATGCGGGTAATAGTAGGGTGGGTGATATCAACGCCGGCAGTGCCTGAGCAGCTGCTGTTAGCAGTGCAAAACCGATGGCCAGCCACCAGGTGGCGCGGAATATCTTACGGAAGTTAGCACTGTACAACTGGTAGCCCTCGCGAATGCAAGCCTGACTGCTACGCACCTTCATTTCTATCTCTTTTTTCTCTGTTTCCATTGCTTATATTTTTTTTTCGAGTGCAAAGATACAATTTTTTAGGCACGGATTACACGGATTACACGGATTTTTTTTATCTTTGCACAAAAATTAGAGAAATGAAGTTATTAAGGTGGGGTTTTATAGGCTGTGGTGAGGTGACCGAGAAAAAAAGCGGTCCCGCTTTCAGCGAGGTTGAAGGCTCGAGCGTGGTAGCTGTGATGAGTCGCACCGAGAAGCATGCTCGTACTTATGCTGTTCAGCATGGTATTGCTAAGTGGTACACCGATGCGCAGGAGATGATTGATGATCCTGATGTGAATGCTGTTTATGTGGCCACACCGCCCTCCAGTCATGCCACTTATGCCATTATGGCTATGAAGGCTGGTAAACCCGTGTATGTCGAGAAGCCGCTGGCTGCCAGTTACGAGGATTGTGCCCGTATCAACCGCATTAGCGAGCAAACGGGTGTGCCCTGTTTTGTGGCTTACTACCGCAGATATCTGCCTTATTTCCAGAAGGTAAAAGAGATTGTCGAAGGTGGAAGGATTGGCAAAATACTGAATGTGCAGATACGCTATACAGAACCCCCACGTCAGGCCGATTTGGAGGCGATTGCCAATCACGAACCGCTGCCTTGGCGCTTGCAACCGGATATTGCAGGTGGTGGCTATTTTTACGATATGGCGCCCCATCAGCTTGATATCCTGCAGGATTTGTTTGGCGTGATTCTCGAAGCGCGAGGCATCTGTAGCAATCGTGGCGGACTGTATAAGGCCGAAGATTCGGTAAGTGCTTGTTTTCAGTTCGAGAATGGTCTGCCTGGCAGTGGTTCGTGGTGTTATGTGGCGCACGAGTCGGCTCGCGAGGATTGTATCGAGATTATCGGAACCGAGGGTCAGGTAAGCTTCTCGGTATTCGATTATACCCCCATCCGCTTGCAAACCAATCAGGGCGAAGAGCGCATCACGGTGCCCAATCCGCCTTACGTGCAATATCCGCTTATTAAGAATATGATTGAGCATTTGCAGGGCCTTGGCGTTTGCGAGTGTACCAGTGTGTCGGCCACGCCTGTTAACTGGGTGATGGACCGTATCTTGGGTAAATTCTGATTGTTTTTTTGGTGATATGAAACAGGGACTGATGGTATTGTTATGGATGATGATGGGGCTGAGCGCTTTGGCTGCTGGGCCCGACACGCTATCTGTTGATACCGTCGGCACCAAGAATGATATGGGTTTGATTCGTCGAACGGTGCGAGAGTTCGACCGTCTGAACAGCGATTATATCGAGCCCCAGCACTACGAGTTTACGGTGATGGGGCAGGTGACCCGTACCTTCGAGAGCTTTATACTGAGCAGTAACGGACAGCAGATTAAGCTGGCTCCCGATGGACTTACCAAAATTGGTCCCTATTTTGGTTGGCGCTGGTTCTTCCTGGGCTATACGTTCGATATCAAGAATATCGGTTTTAGTCAGAGTGGTTTGCGTAAGGAGTTCGATCTCAGCATCTACTCGTCGCAGGTAGGTATCGATATCTTCTATCGCCGCACAGGTAATGATTATAAGATACGCGATGTGCGCTTGGGCTATGGCGTGAATGGCGATTTGTTCGAGGGTATGCTTTTCGATGGCGTTAATGTGGGCATCACTGGTGCCAGCGCCTATTATATCTTTAATCACGGACGTTTCTCTTATCCGGCAGCATTCAGTCAGAGTACTTGTCAGAAGATTAGCTGTGGTTCGTGGATGGCGGGTATCGGTTATACCAAGAATACACTCGATATGGACTACGATAAACTGCAAACCACACTTAAGTCGCGTATGGATAAAAGTCAGGAGCTGCAGCTCGATTCGGGACTGATGTTCAGCGATATCAAGTACAGCGATTTTATGATATCGGGTGGTTATGCCTATAACTGGGTGTTTGCCAAAAACTGGCTGTTCTGCGCCAGCGCCCAGTTGGCAGCGTGCTATAAGTCGAGCTATGGCGAGATAGCCGGCGAGAAGAAGGGCTTTAGTTTCGATAAGGTAAATCTTGATGGTATCGGCCGTTTTGGTATGGTTTACAATAATACCCGATGGTATGCGGGTTGGAGTGCTATCCTGCGCACCAACAACTATCGCACGTCGCGCTTCACGGCCAGTAACGTCTTTGGCTCGTTCAATGCCTATATAGGCTATAATTTTTTGTTGAAAAAGAAATATCGTAAAACATGAAACGATTGTTATATATAATAATAGGTATTACCGCCTGTCTCTCATCGCATGCAGCAGGTTGGGGTAGTGTAAAAGCGCTGCCTCAGGATAGTGCCACTATCTGCCGGTTGCTTACCGAGGCTAAAAAGCAGCCAGCATCAACCTGCATGCCGCTGTTTTTTGCCCAGAAGTTTATAGGCATTCCCTACGTGGCCCATACGCTCGAGGGCGATAAGCAGGAACGCTTGGTGGTAAACACCCGCCAGTTGGATTGCACCACATTGGTCGAAACCGTTACAGCCCTTACCCTCTGCACCCAACGTAAGACTTACTCGTGGCAGGCTTATCAGCAGGCGTTGGTTGGTTTGCGCTATCGTGGTGGGGTAATTAACGGCTATCCCAGCAGGTTGCATTATTTTACCGAGTGGATTACCGATAATACCAAGGCTGGCGTGGTAACCGAGGTGCAGGCACCCAATCCACCGTTCTCGGCAGTACAAACCGTAAAGGTTAACTATATGAGCACCCATCCCAGTAGTTATCAGGCTCTGAAGGATCATCCTGAGTATGTAAGCGTTATTGCCAAGCAAGAGCGCCAGGTGTCGGGTGCCAAGTACCGCTATATCCCCAAAAAGCTGGTGGGTAAGAGTAAGCTGCTGCGTAAGGCTATCAAGGATGGCGATATAATTGCCATTACCTGCAATAAGGCCGGACTTGATATTGCCCACCTGGGCTTCGCCGTATGGCGTGCCGATGGACTGCATCTGCTTAATGCCTCGCAACTGCATCATAAGGTAGTGTTAGAGCCTATGACGCTCTATCAGTATCTTAAGAAGCATCCCTCTCATACTGGAATCAGAATTATCAGGATTAATAAATAGATTGTATTACTTAACCAAAGGAGAGTAAAAGATGGAATTACCCGATTTTATGAGTTATGCGAACAAGTTTTCGCAGTCGGAATTTACCGAGAAGATTGCGCGTATTGCTAAGCGCGCTGGTGCCAAACTGGTTTATGCGGCACTGATACTTTATTACACCCTGCAGAGCGACAAGGTGAGCAAGGCCGATAAGGCTATCATTATTGGCGCTCTGGGTTATATGATTAGTCCCCTCGATGTCATCCCCGATGCCATCCCCATTGCTGGACTTACCGACGACTTGGCCGTGCTGCTGTACGTGCTTAAGAAGGTGTGGACTGGTATCGATCCCGAGATCGTAGAGCAGGCTAAGAGTAAGCTCAGCCGCTGGTTCGATGATGAAGAAATCGAAGAGATGGGCGATATCTTCGATCCCGAAGATTAAAGCTTTAGGGTAACAAAAAATCCTCAGCGTTTGCTGAGGATTTTTTGTGAGGTGCCTGGCGGATTCGAACCGCCGTAGACGGTTTTGCAGACCGTTGACTAAGCCACTCATCCAAGGCACCAAGGTAAAAAGAATGACTGACATTTTCTCAAATGCGGGTGCAAAGGTACTGAGATTTTTTGAGACCACCAAATTTTTTAGCTACTTTTTCGCACAACAACTGCTTTTTTTCTGTTTCTTGCACTGTTTTGCGTGTTGTTTCAGCTCTTTTAGCTGGCATCCGTCGCAACCTTCGCACGGATCGTTGCTTTTTTGCAGTCGCTCATACATCCACCAAGCGGCATACAATATCGAGCCCGCCAAGACGATGATTACCACTAACTGCTGCATAATGTTCTAATCGTTTCTTTAGTACGCTTGCCTAAGCAAGAATTATCAAAGTTTTGTAAGTTTTCTCAGCAAAACTTTGTTGATCACCTGAATTCGGTGCCCCTGGCGCTCAATGTCCTCGCGTACATTATTTATATTATTAAAAAAGTCGCTAAAGGCATTCAGCACAGCATTGGGTTGTCCGGCATCCTCTTCAGCCTCGGGGTTAATCAGTATCTTAATTCCCAGTGGCTCAATATGCACGTCAATCTCGGCATCGGTCATAATCGGGTCGCCATCATAATGTATGGCGCCTGGCTGCTTGCGGGTGATGTGCAGTGTTTTGGTGCGGAAAGTCTTGATTTTCGAGTTGTTATGCATGGTTTTCATAAACAAGTCGGCGGCAATCTGTGGTGCGTCGAGTGCTGTAAATGGCTCCATGATAATCACATCCATCTCGCCATCCTTCATGGTGGCGCCTGGGGCAATATAGGCATTATTACCATACTGCGAGGCGTTGGCGCAGGCAATCAGGAACGCCTTGTACTTCTTGGCACCCGTATCGTCGCTCACCTCGTAGGTCTCGGGTTTGTATTTCAATCCCTCTTTCAGCACATTCTCTACGTAGGTGATAGGGCCGCGCTTGCCAGCCTCGGCAAACTTCAGCGATATAAAGGCATCAAAGCCCATGCCGCAGGTGCAAAAGAAAGGCATGCCGTTAATCACGCCATAGTCAAACGAGTCAATCTTACAACTGTTAATCATGGCAATAGCTTTCTTAATATCCATGGGCACACACAGGTGTCGGGCCAGTCCGTTGCCACTGCCACAAGGCACAATGGCCAGTGCCGTATTGGTATGTACCAGCGAGCGGGCCACCTCGTTCACGGTGCCATCGCCACCCACGGCCACTACCACGTCAACGCCGTCTTCGGCTTTGCGTTTAGCTATCTCGGCAGCATGTCCAGGGTATTCAGTAAAGCATATTTCGGTATCGAACAAATTCTTGTCGATAATCTGTTCTATCAAAGCAGGAACTTCGGCCTTCGAAGTGGTTCCCGATTTGGGGTTCAAAATAAATGTAATTTTTCTCTTTCTCGTCATAATGTTGGTGCAAAATTACGAAATTTGAGCGAAAAATACCCCCAAACGACAAGAAAAATAAAAAAAAGAACTATTTCTTAATAAAAACTTGCACGTTTTGCCGAAAAATGTGTATCTTTGCACCCTGAAATTTAGAAATAATAGACTATACCTATATTAGAATGGGACAGTTACAAGAAAGATTCAAGCATTATCGTGAGCCACAGAAGTTTATGGAGGCTGACGTATATCCCTATTTCCGCGAGATTGAAGGAAAGCAGGGAACGGAAGTTGAGATGGGTGGCCACAAGGTGCTGATGTTCGGCTCTAATGCCTATACAGGCTTGACTGGCGACCAGCGTATTATTGATGCTGCCAAGGCTGCACTTGATAAGTATGGCTCAGGTTGCGCCGGAAGCCGATTCCTTAATGGTACACTCGATTTACATGTAAAACTCGAAAAGGAGATTTCAAAGTTTATTGGTAAGGACGATTGTCTGTGCATGTCAACAGGTTTCTCTGTCAATCAGGGTGTTATCCCTGCACTGCTGAGCAAGGACGATTATGTGATTTGCGACGATCGCGATCACGCATCTATCGTTGATGGACGCCGTCTGGCTTTTGCCCGCCAGTTGCACTACAAGCACAACGATATGGCCGACTTGGAGCGCGTGCTGCAGAAGCTGCCTCAGGAGGCTGTTAAGCTGATTGTAGTTGATGGCGTGTTCTCTATGGAGGGCGACCTGGCTAACCTGCCTGCTATCGTTGAGCTCAAGCACAAGTACAACTGCTCTATCATGGTTGACGAGGCTCATGGTATCGGCGTATTCGGTAAGCAGGGACGTGGTGTTTGTGACCACTTCGGACTCACCGACGAGGTTGACCTTATCATGGGTACCTTCTCTAAGAGCTTGGCTTCTATCGGTGGTTTCATCGCTTCTGATTGGGATACCATCAACTATCTGCGCCACACTTGCCGCACATACATCTTCTCGGCATCTAACACACCTGCAGCTACAGCCGCAGCTCTCGAGGCTCTGCACATTATCCAGCAGGAACCCGAGCGCATCCAGGCTTTGTGGAATGTTACCAACTATGCCCTGAAGCGTTTCCGCGAGGAGGGATTCGAGATCGGCGATACCGAGAGTCCTATTATTCCTCTTTACGTGCGCGATGTAAACAAGACATTCCTGGTAACCGCTCTGGCATTTAAGGCTGGTGTGTTTATCAACCCTGTAATCCCACCTGCATGTGCTCCTCAGGACACACTGGTGCGCTACGCTCTGATGGCAACTCACACTAAAGAACAGGTTGACCGTTCAGTAGTTGCTCTGAAGAAGATTTTCGTAGAGCAGGGAATTATCAAATAATTGATAATTGATAATTGATAATTGAGAATTGAAATTCGATAAAGAGCCTCCCAATGTGGGAGGCTTTTTTTTGTGTTTTGGGGGATAAAAACGGTCTATTTGTTAAAACATGTAAATAAATACCACTTTTTGGCCTTGATATTTTTGTAATTCAAAAAATCTTTGTACCTTTGCACCCGCAAAAAAGAAAACAACCGAGGTGTAGCGCAGTTGGTAGCGTTCCTGGTTTGGGACCAGGCTGTCGCAGGTTCGAGTCCTGTCACCTCGACAAAACATTAAAAAGTTTCTCCGCTGGCTATTCTTAGTCAGCGGTTTTTTATTGATAATCAGCATGCAAATCAAGCTCACATATCGTTTCACCAGCAGGTTGTCCATGCGCATAGCCAAAAACGGCGATGTACATGTTTCGGCACCCATCGGCCTGCCCAAGAAAACCGTCGAGAAGTTTGTTAACGAGCATCTCGATTGGATTACCCAGGCCCGTGAGCGTACCCTTGCCAGGCAACAGCAGCGTGCCGCCTTCTACGGTCAGCTGCCGCTTAAAGCCCGTAAGGATAGGGCCGAGGCCGTTGCCCGCCTAAAAGCCATTGTGGAGCCTATGGTTGAGCGATATGCAAAGCAGATGGGTGTTACCCCATCTGCCATCACTTATAAGGCCATGATTTCGCGTTGGGGCATGTGCAACATCAAAACGCATGCCATCTGTTTCTCTATCTACACCCTGCTGCTCCCTGAGTGGTGTATCGAGCATGTTGTGGCCCACGAGCTCTGTCATCTGTTAGAACCTACCCACAACGCCCGTTTCCATGCTTTGATGGATCAGTACTTCCCCCAGTGGCGTGCAGCCCGTAAGCAGACGCGTTTGGTTAGTCAGCGATAGTTGATTTGAAATAATTTCTTTTACATATTCTCGCGCGAGTAAAGTTTGGCGGCGAGGGCGCCGCTGATGTTGTGCCATACGCTGAAGATGGCGCCGGGGATGGTGGCCAGGGGGTAGGCGGCAAAATGGAGTACGGCTAACGATGACGCCAAACCGCTGTTTTGCATGCCTACCTCGATACTAAGGGCTACACGCTTGGGATGGGGTAGGCGCAGCAGGCGGCCGATGGCGTAGCCAACGCTCAGACCAAGCAGATTATGCAGTACCACGGCGGCTACTACAATGGCGCCACCTAACAGCAGGCGACTGGCATTATGGCTAACGATGATGCCTACTACCAGGGCGATGACTATCGACGAGAAGGCTGGCAGATAGGGCGTAACGCTACGGGTGGCTCGGGGCATGAAACGCTGGCACAACAAACCAGCCACGATGGGTGCTATCACTACATATATTATACTGGTAAGCATGCCGATGGTATCAACATTTACCATGGTGCCTGCCATGAGCCAAACCAACAGTGGTGTAAGTATGGGGGCCAGAAGGGTAGAGCAGGCCGTCATGCCTACCGATAGGGCCAGATCGCCCTTGGCCAGATAGGTAATCACGTTTGATGCTGTGCCGCCAGGGCAGCAGCCTACCAGGATAACGCCTAACGCTAACTCCTTGGGCAACTGCAGCGCCCACGAAATACCAAAAGCCAACAGGGGCATAACGGTGAACTGCGCCAGACAGCCTATTAGGATATCCTTGGGCCGGCTGAGCACGATACGGAAGTCGGCTGGCGATAGGGTAAGACCCATGCCGAACATGATAACACCTAACATGGGATTAATAGTATAGGTGCTAATCCAGTTAAGACTTTGGGGCACTAACAAAGCTACCAATGCCACTACTACTACCAAAGCGCCCATCCAACGGGCAATAAAGTCGCAAATACGTTTCATCGCCGCAAAGATACAATATTTTTAGCAATTGTACAACAAAACTTGTTAAAATCTATTAAAACGTATTTGTTTTCGGATTAAAATATGTACTTTTGCCCATGAAATAATAGGTAAATAAATTTTTGTAAGGAAGATGAATAATCATTCAGTTGTAGGCGCAAAAATCAAGGGCCTTAGAGAAACCAAAAATCTCAGCATCGACGTGATTGCTGAGCGCAGCGGACTTACCGTGGAGCAGATAGAGAGTATTGAGAATGATGTGAACCTGCCATCGCTGGGTCCGCTGATTAAGATTGCTCGTGCTTTAGGTGTTCGCTTAGGTACCTTTATGGATGATAACGATGCCCTTGGACCTATTGTTTGTCGCGCCGAAGATCGTGAGAAGGATAGCAGCATCAGCTTTAGCAACGGAGCTACTGATGCACGTAAGCACATGGAGTATCACCCACTGGCACAGCAGAAGGCTGGTCGCCACATGGAGCCATTCGTAATCGACATTAACCCCGAGGAGAACCCCAACTTTCAGTTGAGCGACCACGAGGGCGAGGAGTTTATTTACGTGATGCAGGGTGAAGTAGAGATTGTGTATGGTAAAGAAACCTACACCCTGAAAGAGGGCGACACCATTTACTACGACTCAATCGTGAAGCACCATCTACATGGGGCTCCCGGAAAGAGTGCAAAGATTCTGGCAGTAGTTTACATTCCATTCTAATTCATTGAACATTGAAAATTATGAGTGATGTAAAATACGATATGGCGGGACGTCCGTTGCCCAATAGAACTTATCCGGCCGAGACTGGCTCGGAGGGCTATAAGTTGTGGGAAAGAACTCTGGGCGAATGGCTGGAGTACTGGGCCGAGACTACTCCTGATAAGGAATACATTGTATATAGCGATAGAGACCTGCGCTTTACATGGAGCAAGTTTAACGAGCGTGTAGATAATCTGGCCAAGGGCTTGATTTCGATCGGCGTTAAGAAGGGCTCGAACGTAGGTATCTGGGCTACTAACGTGCCCGACTGGCTCACTTTCCTGTATGCTACGGCTAAGATTGGTGCCGTGCTGGTAACGGTTAACACCAACTACAAGCAGAACGAGCTGGAGTATCTGTGTAAGGACTCGGATATGGAAGTGCTGTGCATTACCGATGGTACATGGGATTGTAACTATGTAGATATGACCTACACCATGCTGCCTGAGCTGAAGACTTGCGAGCGCGGACATCTGAACAGCGAGCGATTCCCTTACCTTAAGAACGTAGTATATATAGGTATGGAGAAGTATCGCGGTATGTACAACACCGCCGAGCTGCTGCTGTTGGGTCAGAATATCGACGACGAGACGCTGAACACAATGAAGAAGCAGGTGAGCTGCTACGATGTGTGCAACATGCAGTACACCAGCGGTACCACAGGTTTCCCCAAGGGTGTGATGCTTACTCACTACGGCATTTCGAACGATGGTTACTTTACCGGCGAGAATATGGGCTTTACACAGGATGATAAACTGTGTGTATGCGTGCCCTTGTTCCACTGCTTTGGCGTAGTGCTGGCTACCATGAACTGCCTGACGCACGGCTGTACCGAGGTGATGGTTGAGAAGTTCGACCCTCTGGTAGTGCTGGCCTCGGTGCATAAGGAGCGTTGTACCGCCCTTTACGGTGTGCCCACGATGTTCATAGCCGAGCTGAACCACCCGATGTTCGACATGTTCGACCTGAGCTGTCTACGTACAGGTATCATGGCCGGAAGTCTTTGTCCTATCGAGCTGATGAAGCAGGTATCAGAAAAAATGTATATGACCATTACCAGCGTGTACGGACTTACCGAGAGCTCGCCTGGTATGACGCAGACCTGCCTGAACGATACCTTTGAGCAGCGTTGCACTACCGTTGGTCGTGACTACCCATTTGTGGATGTAAAGGTGCTCGACCCAGAGACTGGCGAGGAATGCCCCGTTGGTGTGCAGGGTGAGATGTGCTGTAAGGGCTTTAACGTGATGAAGGGCTACTATAAGAATCCTGAGGCTACGGCCGAAGTGATTGATAAGAACGGCTATCTGCACTCAGGCGACCTGGGTGTGAAAGATGAGCAGGGCTTCTACAAAATTACAGGTCGTATCAAGGATATGATTATTCGTGGTGGTGAGAATATCTACCCACGCGAAATCGAGGAGTTCCTGTATCACATGCCTGGCATTCGCGATGTACAGGTGGCTGCTGTGCCATCAAAGAAATATGGCGAGGCCGTGGGCGCCTTTATCATCCTGGAAGAGGGTGTTAAGATGACGCCCGAGGATGTGCAGCTGTTCTGCCGAGGAAAGATAGCCCGATACAAGATTCCTAAATACGTGTTCTTTATCAAAGAATTCCCGCTTACGGGATCAGGAAAAATCCAGAAATTCAAACTCAAGGAGATGAGCCTGAAACTATGTGAGGAACAAGGAATTGAGGTGGTGTGAGTGAACAGTGAATAGTGAATAGTGAAAAAATAAGAACCAATGACTAGAAGATACGCGATAATACTACTAACAGTGCTGCTGTCGATTTTGACGGCAGGGGCTGTTACGGTATCACCGCGTATCTTCCGTAATTATACCGCAGCTAACGGTTTGGCCGATAACGGCGCCCAAACCATTCACTGCACCAAAACAGGCCGACTGGTGATTTCTACCAAGGGCCAGATTAACTTCTATGATGGTTCAGCGTTCTCATATATCGACCCGATTGACGAGAATGTGTATGCCCTGCCGGATTATCATGGTAACTACCATCTGTACTTCGACAAGTACCACCACATCTGGCTGAAGAACACGGGTAGCGTTACTTGTGTTGAGCTGATAACCGAGCGCTTTGTGCAGAGTATCGACGATGTGTTTGCCGAATTTGGTGTGAAAGAGCGTGTGCGCGACTTGTTTGTTGACCATACGGGTGTGGTTTGGCTGCTGACGGCTAACGGGCTCTATTCGGTTGAAACCAAGCGGTACATCAGGCCACGTACGGGGTTGAACCTGCAGGACCTGGAGATTTATAAGGATAAGTACCTGATGCTGTTTTACCAGAACGGCATGATGGATATGTACGATACCACCACTGGTAAGCGCATAGTAGAGAGCCGTCCGTATGCCGACAGCGATGCCCGCCTTTATACAGCTTCGTCGGTGTTGCTGCTTGATAGCACCAAGGTGTACCAGTTGCGTAATGGTGCCAAGGAGGCCATACTGATGCAGTATGATGCACCCACCCGACAGTGGAGCGAACTGCTGCGCACACCTTACCATATGAACAATATGGCTAAGCGCGACTCGCTGCTGTTTGTGCCTTGCGAATACGGTTATTGGACATTGAACCTGAACACCCGCGAGGCTAACCATTATGAGGGGCTTATGCTGGATAATGGGCAATCGCTCGAAACCGATATTAACGTGATAGCTTTCGACCGTCAGGGTGGTATGTGGGCAGGTACCGAAACGCGCGGTATTCTTTACTCTATGCCTTACAAGCAGCCATTTACCCCCTATGCCTGGGGAACCCCAACGGCTGACCAGTTAGGCGCTATGATGGACCATGTAAACCAGTACCCCAAATTCCGCAACCGCACCGTTAACTGCGTGTTTAAGGATTCGCGTGGCTGGACATGGGTGGGCACACCGCAGGGCTTGCAGGTGTATCGCCACGAAACCGACTTGCTGCCACAGGTTTATACCGTTAAGAATGGTTTGTATAACAACATTGTACACTCGATAGTTGAAGATACCAATCACCACATTTGGGTGGGCACCAGTTATGGTATTTCGGTAGTAACGTTTGATGAGGATGAGCGTGTGCACTTTATTAACAGCTACAACGAGTACGATTACGTGCCTAACGAGGCGTTTGTAAACGGCAAGGCCATGCTGTTACCCGATGGACAGATAGCCATGCAGTCGTTAGACCATGTGGTAGTGTTCGATCCCACCAAGATGACTACACTGGATAACAACTATCCGTTTAAGATTTATCCTAAGCTGATAAGGCTGCTGGTAAATGGTGTAGATGTGAACCCAACTACCGAGATTGACGGTAAACGCATACTTGACCGTGCTCTGAGCCGTGTATGGGGCTTGGATCTGAACTATAATCAGAACTCGCTGACGCTGGTGTTCTCGGCACTCAACTATTTCCGTCCGCAGCAAACGTTCTATCGTGTGCGTGTGCTTGGACTGGACGAGGAGTGGCGCGTGCTGTCGTCGTCGTCATATGGCGCAGATGGTATGGTGGATAAGGATGGCATGTTGCACTTGCCGCTGATGTCGCTGCGCCCTGGTTCGTACACCCTGCAGGTGCAGGCATCGATGTCGCCTGATGTTTGGGACACCCGACCTTACGAGTGGACCATCGACGTGCACGAGCCTTGGTGGCGCTCGATAGGCATGTTTGTACTGTTGGCTGTGGTGCTGTTAATCATGGCAGGTATCAACTTGTATATCTACATGAAGAATGCCAACCTGCGTGCACAGCGTAACAGCGAGGAGATTGGCTTGATTAACCGCATTTACGCCTTTGTGGATCGCTGTAACACCAGCCCCGAGGTGCTTGAGCCTGCTGTAGAGGAATATACAATGGCTGAGACCGACCCATATTTGGCGCTGGATGCTGAATTCCTGAAGGCTTATAAGAAGATAGCACCGCTGGTAGAGCTTGAGCGTAAAAAGAAGAAGATGAGCATGCGCCGACTGAGTAATGCGGCTGGTATGGAGCATAAGGCTTTCTATCAGTTGATTACCAACAATATTTATAAGAGTCCGCTGCCGATTATTAAGCAAACCCGCTTGGTAAGGGTAGAGCGTATGCTACGTAATTCCAAGGAGCCGCTTGAGGCTATTGCCGATAAGTGTGGATTTATCTCGGTTAACTATATGATATCCCAGTTCTTCCACGTTCACCGCCTTACTCCCGATCAGTATCGCCAAAAGCACTAAGGCGCCAAGTGCGGTCGGTAGTTCCCTTATAATAAATTAAAGCTTGATATTGGTTTTTGGTTTGGTAATAGTTGCCCTCGCTGGGTAGCTGTTGGCCATCGGCTGTGGTGTACTGGTAGTTGTAGTAGCCTTGCTTTTGCAGAATGCTGGCTGTGTACAGCTGGTTCACGGGGTCGTAATACAGCATGTAGTCATCGCCGCCAGTAGCAGTAGCAAAGCGTCCGCTAATAAAGATTGGACCCTGGTGGGGCACACGCAGGCGGTAGTTTACCCACACGTACTCGCCCGTGGTGCTTACCTCGTGGTAGTCGCTGTTGCGAATGCAGAAGGCGCCGTTGGCATCCTCGTCGTACAGGTAGTTAGGGCGTGGGGCATCTACAAACGGATAGGCCTGATAGTTTTCGCCATCCCAGGTGATGTGGTCGATACCCATGGTGGGATGACTTACATCTAGCACCTCGAACTTGCGATACTCGTTGCCCGCATCGAAAATCAGCTCCCTGCAGTGGCTCCACTCCAAGCCGTTGCGAGTGGTGATGGTGGGTTTTACGCCTTGGCGCATGTTGCGCTGCTGGTGGTTCTGCATTACTACGGCGTAAATCTGCGTATCGGGATTGGTAACAGGCAGGTTGCCGTAATCTATGGCCATTGTTACCTGCTGGTGGCTCTGGCGGGTGTCGATATCCGTGTTAGGCGAGCTGCTCAGGCTTAGGCGCATGCTCTGTTCGGTAACCATAAACTGGGTTACCAGTACCTCGCGGTTGTCGTCGTCCTCGTCCAGAACATACAAGCGGTAGTTACCACTCATTAGCAGCTGGCAGCGGTCGTTGGGCAGCTGCAGCTGGTAGTGGGTGTAGGGTACGATGGTGTTGATAGAGTGGGCGTAATCGTCGATGGGATTATTGTTAAAGCCTGACAGCCAGTCGCTCTCAAACAGTTCCTCGGATGGTGTCCAGTCGGCCTCGCAATGCTCCAGGCGATACACGTAGCGATGATAGTCGTGCGAGAGCTCGTCGAACTCTACGGTAAGCACATCATCGCCATTCAGGCGCATCACAGGGGCATTCAGCCAGTTCTGGTTCACCATCGTAACCAG
Source organism: uncultured Prevotellaceae bacterium (assembly GCA_902789415.1). GTDB lineage: Bacteria > Bacteroidota > Bacteroidia > Bacteroidales > Bacteroidaceae > Prevotella. Next base: position 20,391 of record CADAOD010000020.1, on the reverse strand, counting down.
CGTTTTAATGTTGGGCTGGTTAATGCGGTCTTGGGCTGTTGCAGTAAGTGGCAGCAGCCACAGCAGGGCTAACAGGCAGCGGTGATTCATCGGCGGCGCTCAGTAATAATACCATGGCGATAGGCGTAAAGTAGCTCCTTCAGGTCGGCAATCTGTGCGCGCAGCTCTTCGCCCTTATCCGTATCGGCCACCAGCATACGATGAGCCGACATCTCGATAATCTGCGTGGTAGATTTGATATCAATCTCGCGCATCACGGCATCGCGGGCCGATGTAAATGGCTCGTGCTGAACCAGTTGGAATCCGCGCGAGTGGTAAACCAACGTGTAGCCGGCAATACCCGTCTCCTTATGATAGGCCTCGGAGAAACCGCCGTCAATCACCATGAGTTTGCCGCCTGCCTTGATAGGATTCTCGCCGCTGCCGGCATGCACGGGCACGTGGCCGTTGATAATATGGCGGTTGGTGCCCTTTACGCCAAAGGCATCAAGTATGCGGTCGCAAACCTCCTCGCTATCGCGCAGCTTAAAGTAGTTGCCTTTCTCCTCCTTATAGGTTTCCTTATCAACCAGGAAGTAGCGCTCGAAGGTGGCCATCTTCGACTTACAGAACAATGGCGAATCCTTGCCGCACCATAGGTACAGGAAGTAATCGCGGGCGTAATCCTTATCCAGCGAATCGTTCTGGAAGGCCTCGCGAATCATCATGCCGATATTGTGCATCAGATCCTTGCCGGCAAAGCGCTTGCCAGGATAAATCTCAAGCTCCTTAAGCGTGCCATCATCGTTAAGCGGTATGGCGGCATGGAACAGCAGGTTGCTGTTGCTGATGGCGTACATACAGCCGTGCGACAGTAGTGTGTTGATATGCTTGTGCAGCTTCTCGCTGATGCGGAACGAGTGGTTCAGCTTCTGCATCAGGTCGGTCTCCTCGGCGGTAAGCTTGTTGGGGTGCTTGGGATCGATGGTGGGGAAGTTGCAGCTCTTCATCTCGTAGGCCTTGCCATCTATGGTGCAGGTGCCCTTCTCGTAATCTACCATACTGAGCATGCAGCGGTTTTGCATCTGCCACTCGGGGCGACGGTTAAATATCTCGGCCTCGGTCTTAAACTGCAGCACAGCGATGGCCTTGTGCATCTTGGCGGTAAGCTGCTGGTTCTTCTCGTCCAAGCTGTTGCCTGGCAGCAGCTTGGGCAGGAACTCCGTGCAGGGATCGTTGCCATACACGTCGAGTGCAAAGGTGGCCAGGGGCACCAGGTTAATGCCGTACTCCTCGATAGTAGAAAGGTTGGCATAACGCAGGCACAGGCGCAGCACGTTGCAGATACAGGCATCGTTACCAGCCGAGGCTCCCATCCACAGCACATCGTGGTTGCCCCACTGGATATCCCACGAGTGGTATTGGCGCAGGGTGTCCATGATGATGTGGGCACCAGGACCACGATCGTAGATGTCGCCCAGAATATGCAGCTGGTCGATTGTGAGGCGCTGGATAACGTTACAGATGGCGCAGATAAAATCGTCGGCACGACCTGTTGAAATGATGGTGTTGACGATGACGCTCACGTAGGCAGCCTTATCGTTGTCGCTCAAACTCTCGTGCAGCAGTTCCTCGATAATGTAGGCAAAATCCTGTGGCAGCGATTTGCGCACCTTTGAGCGGGTGTATTTACTGCTCACGTCGCGGCACACTTTTACCAGTTGGTGGATGGTAATACGGTACCAGTCGTCGATATCTTTTTCCTGGGCTTTGATCAGCTCCAGTTTCTCTTCGGGGTAGTATATCAGGGTGCACAGCTCCTTCTTCTCGCTCTCACGGATATCGTTGCCAAACAGCTCGTTTACCTTACGCTTGATGTTACCCGAGGCATTCTTCAGGATATGGCGGAAAGCATCGCTCTCGCCGTGTATATCGGCCAGAAAGTGCTCGGTGCCCTTTGGCAGCGCCATGATAGCCTCGAGATTGATAATCTCGGTAGTGGCATCGGCAATCGTTGGGAACGACTGTGCTAACAGCTGCAGGTAGTGCAGATCGGTTTCATTGTCAGTAAGATGTGTCATATCTTAAGATGGTTTTTAAGAGTGTTTCGTAATGCATCAGTTTGCTTGTCGTCGAGTGGGGCGATAGGCATGTAGCCCTCGTCAAGCAGCACCTGCTCGCTCAGTACCTGAATCAGGCGGGCGGCACGCTTGGTAAGGTTGGCCTCTTCGAGTGCTTCGGCCAACTTATCGTCGTTCACCGTTTCGCGATACAGCTCGCGTGTAAGCTCCATCATGTTAAGCAGGGTGGGCGCTTTGATAACCTGACGGATGATGCGCATCAGGTAATCGTTCTCGTCGCCCTGATAATCGCCTATCAGCTCTTTGATGGGCTGGGGGCGATGGTATTTCTTGGGGAAATAGGCCGCTATCTTGGCCGTATCGATGAGTGGCGACGTGTAGTTGAGTATGTGAATACCATAGTCGGTATAGTTGCTGATGTTCTCGTGCTCGGCATATAGCAGCAGGCGGCGCCAGTCAATCAGGCGTGCATCCACCTCCTGTGCCTCGTTCTCCACCCAGCGCTTATCGCCCATAATGCCGGCCTTGATAATCACCTTCAAGGCACGCAACGTCAGGTCGTCCATCAGTTCGAGGGTGTTCGAGTCCATCACCTTTTGGTAGATGGCAAATGTCTGGGCAGCCATCTCGTTAGGACTGATGGTGTTGGTGGTCACAGCATTGTGTACCTCCTCAATACGTGGGTTCCAACCTAAGGCCTGGAAGCTTTGTCGCTCCATTTTTCCTAAGGTAATAACGGCATAGGCGCCCTCTATATATTCGCGCTGTACAAGACTCATGGCAGCACGCTGCTGGGCTGGCAACATCTGCAAGGCAAAGGGCTGCAACTGGCCGTGTGGTGTTACTACGGTACGGATATTAAGCTTATGGGCGCAACGCATGGCCTTGGTTTGCACCAGTTGGTTGGCGCCATGAATGTGTATGATATCAGCCTGCGCATCACGAGCCTGCTGATAGAAGGATTTAGCGTTATCGGCCACTACCACGGTGGCACTCTGTTTTAATCCCTCTACCAGCAGCTGTACATGGCGTTGTATCAGCTCGTTATTCTTTGGATAGATATGTAATATATTCATATCTGCTGAACATGTTTTTCCAGAAAATGCGCCAGCGCAATGCCTGTCGCTGTACGAACGATGGTTTCAGCTCGTAGTATTTCAGCATATCGAAAGCTACCGATTTCTTCACGATAATAAAATCGTACAGACCTCGGCGATAGTGGTAGCGCTTGCGGTTTCGCACGTTTTGCAGGCGGCGCTCCATACGCGTGATGTGGTCCTTGGCCTCGTCAACGTCGTAGAATGCCTGCAGCTTGATGCTCCTTTTGGTAAGATAGCCCAACGTCAGGTCGGCAGTATCGTCGAACTGGTCGTTAATGGCCTGCAGAATATCTGCGTTAACTGGTGCATAGTTGGCGTTAGTAAAGATAAGCCAATCGTTTGTAGCTGCCTTAATACCTATATTATAGGCCTGCTTTTTGCTCAGGGCGTAACCCTTGCTCTTGGGCAGGAAGGTGCTATAAAGGTTGGCATAATCTTTTTTGTAAAGCTTAAGTATATCAGGTGTTTCATCGGTTGAAGACTCATCGACTATCACGACCTGGTAGCCAGGCTGGTACTGCTGGGTAAGGAAAGCCGTTAGGTTTTCCTTCAGCTCGTACGCCTGGTCGTACACGGCCATGATAACAGAGAATCTCCGTTCGTCTCTATTCATTTCAATCTTCAATTTTCAATCTTCAATCTTTTACAGCTCGTCGCTCAGATAGCCCTTGGGCAGTCGGCGACAGTTGTACTGCGATGCCATAATCTCGCCATAGGCACCAGCCGATCGGATGGCCAGCAGGTCGCCGCGCTTAGCCTTGTTCAGGTCGATCTGCTTGGCAAACACATCGGTGCTCTCGCAGATAGGACCTACTACATCGTAGGTATCGGGCGCCTCGTCGCTGGTAATATTCTCAATCTTGTGGTAAGCCTGGTAGAGTGCAGGACGGATGAGGTCGGTAAAACCTGCATCAACAATGGCAAACTTCTTAACGGCACCTTCCTTAATATATAAGGTACGTGTAATCAAGCTACCGCACTGAGCCACTACGGCGCGACCCAACTCAAAGTGCAGGGTCTGTCCGGGCTGCAGTTTCAGCTTTTTGGCGTAGGTGTCGAAGTAGGCCTTGAAATCGGGGATGGGCACACGGTTGGGGTGCTCGTAGTCGATACCCAGTCCGCCGCCCACGTTGATATGCTCAACACGGATGCGATGGCTGATGAGCTCCTGCTGCAACTCGTTTACGCGATTGCAGAGTGCCTCGAAATCGCCCATATCCAATATCTGCGAACCAATATGGAAGTGCAAGCCTACAAATTTTACGTTCGGCATCTTCTCGGCCTCGCGAATCACCTTTACCATATCGCTCATGGCGATACCGAACTTATTCTCGGCCAGTCCGGTGGTGATGTTAGCGTGGGTGTGGGCACCCACATTGGGATTCAGGCGGAAAGCCACGCGAGCCACTTTGCCTTTCTGGGCAGCCAGCTCGTTAATTACCTCGAGCTCGGGTATGCTCTCTACGTTAAAACAGAAGATGTCGTTGTCCAGTCCAAGTTTGATTTCCCAATCACTCTTACCTACACCAGCATAAACGATTTTCTCCTTGGGGAATCCAGCCTTGATTGATGCTTCAACCTCGCCGCCGCTTACGCAGTCGGCACCCAGTCCGGCTTCGCGTATGATGCGCAGAATGCGTGGGTTGGCGTTTGCCTTCACGGCATAGTGCACCACAAAGCCTTCGTGCTTGCTGGCCTCGTTGTTAATCGTTTGCAATGTCTGGCGCAGCAGAGCTGTGTCGTAGTAGTAGAAAGGTGTTTCAATCTCGTTGAACCTCTCTACTGGGAATATTCCTTTAGCCATTGTCTTGTTTGTCTCTATATAATATAATGTTTAATCTTACTTCTTAAAGATGGTGTCGCTCAGCTTCTGCAGGGCACGCTTCTTATCCTCCTCGCGGATAAGGAACGAGATGTTGTAGTTAGAACCACCGTAGCTTACCATGCGAACGGGGATATCCTTCAGCGCGTCGAGGGCGATAGTCTCGAAGCCTACATTGCTCCAATCCAGGTCGCCAACCACACAGATGATACACATGTTGGTATCAACGGTAACGGTGCCGTACTTCTTCAACTCATCTACAATCTCGCCCAGGTGAGCGCTGTTGTCGATACTCATCGATACGCCAACCTCCGAGGTACATACCATGTCGATAGGAGTCTGGTAGCTCTCGAAAATCTCGAACACCTTACGCAGGAAACCTGTAGCCAGCAGCATGCGGCTCGACTTAATCTTGATGGCTGTGATGTTATCTTTAGCTGCGATGGCCTTAATTTTGCCATACTCGGTCTTGTTGCTGATGGTAGTACCCTCAGCCTCAGGATCCATGGTGTTGAGCAGGCGAACGGGGATACCAGCATACTTGGCGGGCTGCACGCAGGTTGGATGCAGAATCTTAGCACCAAAGTAAGCCAGCTCGGCTGCCTCCTCAAAGTGCAGCTGGTGTACAGGCTCTGTGCCGTCAACCACACGTGGGTCGTTGTTGTGCATACCGTCGATATCGGTCCAGATCTGAATCTCATCAGCACCGATAGCAGCACCAATCAGCGAGGCTGTATAGTCGCTACCACCACGCTGCAGGTTGTCAATCTCGCCATAAGCGTTGCGGCAGATAAAGCCCTGGGTAAGGAACACCTGAACACCCTCGTGCTCCTGCATCAGTGCAGTAAGCTTCTCCTTAATATAAACAGGATCGGGCTCGGCATTCTTATCGGTACGCATAAAGTCGAGTGCATTCAGCAGTACGGCCTTGATACCAATCTCGTTCATGTAGTTAACCACCATGTTGGTCGACATCATTTCGCCCTGAGCCACGATGCTCTTCTCCTCGAAACTAGTAAAGAGCTCCTTGGTGAATGAGCGCAGGTAGTCGAACTCGCTCTTCAGGAACTCACGTGTCTTAGCCTTTGTCTCGTCCTTGCTGTACAGCTCGTCAACATGCTTGTCGTACTTCTGCTCCAGGCGGTTAATCACCTCGTTAGCACCATCGGGGTTCTTCTTGTAGAGATAGTCTGAAATCTCGACAAGACTGTTGGTGGTGCCCGACATAGCTGAGAGCACTACGAAAACGGGTTCGTTAAACTTGGTAACAAGTGCTGTTACCTCCTTCATTCTCTCTGGTGAGCCGACGGATGTTCCGCCGAATTTCATTACTTTCATAAGCCTTATATTTTTATTATTCTCAATTCTCAATTCTCAGTTCTCAATTCTCAAGCCTTAGGCTTGATAACCACTTGCTCCATTTTGCCATCCAGGCACTGGAAGGCTTTGCCTGGGTACTTGTTTACCAAGCCGATGTTGTGGGTCGACATGATAACAGCAGTTCCTGTTTCGGCGATGCTCTTTAGCAGCTGCATAATGCTGTCGGCTGTCTCCTTATCCAGATTACCTGTTGGCTCATCGGCGATGATGAGTTTGGGATGGTTCAGGATGGCACGGGCGATGGCTACACGCTGCTGTTCGCCACCCGACAGCTCGTTGGGCATCTTAAACAGCTTCTCGTCAAGTCCGATGCGCTCCATCACCTCAGTAATGCGGTTGTTGATGGCATCGTTATCTGTCCAACCTGTGGCCTTGAGCACAAAGCGCAGGTTTTTATATACGGTACGGTCGCTGAGCAACTGGAAGTTCTGGAACACCACGCCCAGCTCGCGGCGCAAGCCAGGGATATCTTTGCGGCGGATGGTCTTCAGGTCGCGCTCCAGCACGATAGCCTCGTCGGCCTCGTCAACATCCAGTTCGCCGTAGATAGTTTTCAAGAGCGAGCTCTTTCCTGAGCCTACGCGACCAATCACGTAAACCATCTCGCCCTCGTTAACCTCAAGGTTCACTCCCTCGAGCACCTTAATGCCCGAATCCTGGTAAATGTTTACATTCTTATAATTAATCAGCATTCTATTATATTCTTTTTTGCCAAAATTTACTATTTCATCTTTCCGGCGGCTTTGGCTTCGCGGCGCTGCTTGTCCCAGTTGGGATCGTGGCGCTTGTGTAGCTCGTCGGTCACCTGCTCTATACGCAAGCCCTTGCTGGTGAGCAGTACGGTGAGGTGATACAACAGGTCGCTGGCCTCGTAAACCAGGTGCTCATCAGTACCGTTGGTAGCCTCGATTACTGTCTCCAAAGCCTCTTCGCCCACCTTCTGGGCAATCTTGTTGATACCATCCTTAAACAGTTTGGTGGTATAGCTGCCCTCTGGCATCTCCTGGTGGCGCTTGTCGATAAAGTCCTGCAACTCGGTCAGGAATGTTACGCCGCTGTCGTTAGTCTCGCCCCAACAGGTGTCGGTACCTGTGTGACAGGTTGGTCCGTCGGGTGTAGCCTTAACCAGCAGGGTATCGTTATCGCAATCCACTTTGATATCTACCAGATGCAGGAAGTTGCCGCTGGTTTCGCCTTTGGTCCAAAGGCAGTTGCGACTGCGACTCCAGAATGTAACCTTCTTGGTATCGATGGTTTTCTGGTAGGCTTCCTCGTTCATATAGCCCAGCATCAGCACGTTCTTAGTCTGGGCATCCTGGATAATAGCGGGCACCAGGCCTCCGCTCTTTTCAAAATCTATCTTCATGCTACTTATATTTTTTTATTTATAACACAGAGGTACAGAGATACAGAGTTTTTTCTTTTTCTCTTTGTTTTCCCCTTATCCTCTGTGGTTCTTAGTGTCTTTGTTTTCTCTGTGTTTATTTATATTCTAACGTTTATGCCTTCAGCCTTCAGGTAGGCTTTCAGCTCGGGGATGGGGATTTCGCCGAAGTGGAACACACTGGCGGCGAGGGCGGCATCGGCATGACCATCAGTAAAGGTATCGCGGAAATGTTCCTTCTTGCCAGCACCACCACTGGCGATGATGGGGATGGATAGGTTGTCGGCCAACTCGCGCAGCGCCTCGTTGGCATAGCCGTTCTTCACACCATCGTGGTCCATACTGGTAAACAGTATCTCGCCAGCGCCACGCTCCTGGGCCTCGTTTGCCCATTCAAACAGGCCGCGCTCAGTACGCTCGCGTCCGCCTTTCAGGTAGCAATGCCATCCATCGGCATCAAATCTCGCATCGATAGCCACTACGCATACCTGCGAACCAAAGCGACTGGTAATCTCGTTAATCAATTCGGGGCGACGGATGGCAGCGCTGTTCACGCTCACCTTATCGGCTCCGGCATACAGCAGGCGCTCCACATCGGCCAGCTCGTTAATGCCACCACCCACGGTAAAGGGGATGTTTATCTCCTTGGCCACACGTGTTACCATATCGGTAAACGTTTTGCGACCCTCGAAGCTGGCTGTGATATCTAAGAAGCAGAGCTCGTCGGCACCTTGCTCGCTGTAGGCTTTGCCCAGTTCAACGGGGTCGCCAGCCGAGCGCAGGTTTACAAAGTTGGTGCCTTTAACGGTCTCGCCGTCCTTTACATCCAAACAGGGTATTATTCGTTTTGCTAATCCCATGCTTATACTCTCTGATTTAAATACATTAACTCCTTCAGGGCAATCTTTCCCTCGTATAGGGCCTTGCCGAATACCACGGCAGGCACACCAGCATTTTCGAGAGCCCTGATATCTTTGATTGATGATACACCGCCACTGGCAATCAGGTACAAATCGGGATACTTGTCGAGCACGCGTTTGTACAGGTCGATGGCTGGTCCGCCCAGTGTGCCGTCCTTCGATATCTCAGTACACAGCACCATTCTAACGCCAGCATCGATATATTTCTGCAGGAATGGCAACAGGTCTTCGTCAGAGTCCTCTTTCCATCCGTTAATGCTGATTTTGCCGTTACGCACGTCGGCACCCAGAATCATGCGGTCGGGACCGTATTTCTGCAGCCACCATGTAAACAACTGCGGGTTGGTAACGGCTACCGATCCTACGGTAACCATCTGTGCGCCACTCTCAAAGGCAGTATCGATGTCCTGGTGCGTCTTGATGCCGCCGCCGAAGTCGATCTCGAGATTGGTCTCGGCAGCAATCTGCTTCAGCACGTGGCTGTTTACGATATGCTTGCTCTTGGCGCCATCCAGGTCGACCATATGCAGGCGCTTGATGCCGGCTTTCTCAAACTCGCGTGCCATATCAATGGGCTCGCCGTATTCGGTCTTCTGGTCGTAGTCGCCTTTAGTCAGGCGTACGCACTTACCTGCAATAATGTCGATAGCGGGAATCAGTTCAATCATAAGTCTATAAAGTTTTTAATGATTTGTTCGCCCACCTTACCACTCTTTTCGGGGTGGAACTGGCAGGTGTAAAAATTGTCCTTGTGCATAGAGGCCGAGTAGGGCAGGATGTAATCGGCTGTAGCGATAGTCTCGGCGCATACAGGCACATAGTACGAGTGCACGAAGTAAACGTAGTCGCCCTCGTTGAGCCCGCTGTACAATGGCGATTTCAGCTCGTGCAGTTGGTTCCATCCCATGCAAGGCACCTTATCTTCGTGGCGCTGGGGCTGGAAACGTTTTACTTCGGCATCAAAAATGCCAATACAGTCGGTATCGCCCTCTTCGGAGTGTTTACAGAGTAGTTGCTGACCCACGCAGATACCAAACACAGGCTGCTTCAGGTCGCGTATCAGCACGTCGAGCTTGCGGGCACGCAGATAGTCCATGGCCTCGCCAGCATGACCTTGTCCAGGAAACAGCACCTTATCGGCTTTCATCAGCAGCTCGGCATCATCAGTCAGCAAGGGCTCAATGCCCAAGCGCTTCAGTGCATTCACCACCGAATAGATATTTCCTGCGTTGTATTTTACTATTGCAACGTTCATTTAGCTAAATATAATTGTCTTGTTCTTGTATGTGAGAATCTTGCGCTGGATGTGCTTGCTCACGGCGTGCGAGAGCACGATTTTCTCAAGGTCCTTACCTTTTAGCACTAAGCTCTCGGGGGTGTCCTTGTGTGTAATGCGGGTAACATCCTGCTCAATGATTGGCCCTGCATCCAGCTCGGCGGTTACGTAGTGACTGGTAGCGCCGATAATCTTCACACCGCGCTCGTAAGCCTGATGATAGGGCTTGGCACCGATAAAGGCAGGCAGGAACGAGTGGTGGATGTTAATGATATGATGCGGATACTCGGCTATCATCTCATCGCTGATAATCTGCATGTAGCGGGCCAGCACGATAAACGAGATATCCTCTTTCTTCAGCAGTTCCATCTCGGCCTTCTCAACCTCCTCCTTGTTACTGTGGTCTTTCTTAATGCTCCACACGTAGTAAGGTATGCCAAACTGCTCGGCTACGTAGCGCAAATCCTCGTGGTTCGAAACAATACAAGGAATGTCGCAGTTAAACTCGCCAGCCTTCCATCGTGCCAGCAAGTCGTACAGACAGTGACTCATCTTACTAACAAAGATGGCCATACGTGGACGCTTATCGCTGAAGTACAAGCTGAATTTCATTTGGTAACGCTGCGCATAGAGGGTGGTAATGTACTCGTAAATTTTTTCGCGTGGAATCATAAAACCTTCAAGTTCCCACTCAATACGCATGAAAAACATGCCGTCAACCTTGTCAACATACTGATCCAGGTAAACGATATTTCCCTTATTATCGGTGATAAACTTTGTTACTTCCGAAATAATGCCCTGCTGATCGGGGCAGTGGAGTAGCAATATTGCTGTTGTTTCCATCTCTACATATTTATTTTTTTTACCCATAAAATTCAAGGTGCAAAGATAAATAAAAAGATTGTAAAACCTGCCGAAAATTGGATAAATATCTAAACTTTGCCAAAAATAGTGCCTTAAATCGTAAAATATGCGTTTTTTTTGCTAATTTTGCAGCCGAATTGATAGTAAATAACACGAAATAGTATCATTATGGAATATATGTCGCAAGAAGGCTGGGACAAACTCGTAGCCGAATTAAAGCAGTTGGAAACGGTAGATTTGCCTGCCTGCAAGGATGCCATTAGCGAGGCGCGCGATAAGGGCGACCTGAGCGAGAACTTTGAGTACCATGCCGCCAAGCGCGAGCAGGGCCGCCTGCTGGGTCGTATCAGCTTTCTGCAGAAGGTGCTCGAGAATGCACGCGTGATTGATACCTCGCTGTTGGGTAAGGATTGCGTGGGACTTTTGAGTAAGGTTGAGATGACCAATTTAAATAACAATGCCAAGATGACTTACACCATCGCAAGCCCCCACGAGGCTAACCTGCGCGAGGGTAAAATCAGTATCAAGTCGCCTATCGCTCAGGCCCTGCTTAATAAGAAGGTTGGCGATGTGGTAGAGGCACGTGTGCCCGCTGGCATGGTGAAGCTGAGAATTGAGAAAATCACAATGGAATAATTAACACAAAAATGATGAAAAAGATTGTACTTATTACTGGTGCCACCAGCGGCATTGGCGAGGCTTGTGCCCGCAAGTTTGCCCAGAATGGCGACAAGGTGATTCTAACTGGACGTAACCAAGCACGCATGACGGCGATTGCCGACGAGCTGAAGGCTCAGGGCGCCGAGATGCTTACCCTGGTGTTTGACGTGCGCGACCGCGAGGCTGCCCGTAAGGCTATCGAGAGCTTGCCTGCTGAGTGGCAGGAGATAGATGTGCTGGTGAACAACGCCGGTCTGGCCTTGGGTTTGGAGCCCGAATTCGAGGGCAACAGCGATGATTGGGATGGTATGATTGATACCAACGTAAAGGGATTGCTGACGATGACCCGCCTGATTGTGCCTGGTATGGTGGCACGCAATCGCGGACATGTGATTAACATGGGTTCGGTAGCTGGCGATGCTGCCTATGCTGGCGGTAACGTGTACTGCGCTACAAAGGCTGCCGTAAAGGCGCTGAGCGATGGACTGCGTATCGATGTGGCTAACACCGCCGTACGTGTAACCAACCTGAAGCCCGGACTGGTAGAGACTAACTTCAGCAACATCCGATTCCACGGCGATGAGGAGCGCGCAGCCAATGTATATAAAGGTATTAAGCCTCTTACAGGCGACGATATTGCCGATGTGGCTGTATATGCAGCCAACGCTCCCGCTCACGTGCAGATAGCCGAGGTTCTTATCTTAGCTACCCATCAGGCAAGCGGAAGCGTGATTGTTCGCAAATAAACCTATACTACTGCGCTACTTTATTGCGCGGTGGCTTGTTTCATCCCCTCAACAAACTTGGCTTGTAACTGTGCGGCCAGTAGGTTGTGGGGATTTAATTTAAGTGCCTTTTCGTAGTTCTGCATCACATCCAGATAGTAACGCTGACCGTTCTGGGCTGGGTTTTGCACAATGCGAGTCATCAGCAGGAATCCGCGCAGGGTGCACACATCCGATGGGTCGGCACCCTTCATCTGTGCCATCTGGTCGATGGTCTGCTCGGCCTGTGCCAATATCGGCTCGGCTTGGGCTGCGTGCGGATTGGTAATGGCGAAATTCAGACTGGCCAAGGCCAACTTGTACTTTGGCGCCACGCTGTCGGGCTGCATGGCCTCAAGGCGCTTTAGCATGCCAATCTGGTTCAGCATGTCGTCGGCCGATGGCTGCTGTGCCTGCTGGGCATACAGGTTAATCACACTTGCAAAAACTAACACTACTGTAGCAACTACGTGCTTAAAAATTACTGATGTCATAAGCTTTATTATTTTTAAGTGAAACTAAAATGGTTACATAGAAAAATCTGTCGCGATTGGATGTGATGCCTTTTCCGTTGGCATCGTAACGGTGAACGTTGGTGCGGCCCAACACGTTATTGAGCGAGGTGTAGATAATCACCTTGGGACTGAGCAGATACGTAAGGTTTACATCTACGCTGTTGTAATGCGGGGTGGTGCCTTGGGCAAAATGGCGCCCTGTGGCATAGCTTTCGCTCAGACCAAAGATGCACTTGCCAATACTGTATTTGGCCGACAGGCGCACGTTGTGGCGCGAGGCAAAGCTGGGTGTGCATAGCTGGGTGTAATCCTGATACAGGCGCTCTGAATCGCAGAACGAATAGGCGAGGGTGGTAACCAGGCGTGGCGAGATGGAGTGATCTTCTACGTAGATATCCACACCCTTGCTGGTGCCGTAACCATTGGCCTGCCACTGGTCTTGCTGTAATAAAGGCAGATGGCTGTAGCGCTTGTAGTAAGGCTCGATACGCAGCAAACTCGATGCACCCTTGTACTGCATGCTCAGTATCATGTGATTAGCTGTACTCTGGCGTAAGGTATTATTGCTCTGTGCCAACTGGTTGTCGTTGGGCGTCTGACTGTATTGGCCTGCCACCAGCGATACCTGCCACTGCTTGTTGGGTATATAGCTCAGGGTGGCGCGTGGCATCAGCTGCAGGCGGGTGCGCATCAGTTCGGCACGGGCCGAGAGGTTTACAAATACCTTAGGCATTACGCGCAATTGGGCATCGGCATGGGCTGCAAGGATGTTGTAATCGAGTGTGTACTGATAGGGTGCGAAATCAAGCGTGCTGTGGCGCAGGTAATCCTCCATGCCGGCCGACAGCTTTAAGCGGTCGTTTACCACCTTGCGCAGCTCGACCTTCAGGTGTACCTCGTTGCGATGGTTGCGGTAGTGGTCGCCAGCGCTTACAGCATCGTCGATATGGTTCCATACACTCGAGTTGGCTACGCCTACAAACAGCGTGGTGCCGCGAGCGATAGGCGCCTTGTAAGTCAGGTTGGCATAGATGTTATGCTCCTTCAGACTCAGGTGGCGATCGTCCTCGTGCAAGCCTACCGATGTCAGGTCGTAACCCACGTACGATTTCAGCACGCCGCCACGGGCGTATTCCTTTTTATATTGTGCCTCGCCCGAGAGTTTGCGGTAGGGGCGGGTAAAATCCTGGCGCTGGACGAACAGACGGTCGTACAGGGCCATGCTGGTATAGGTGGCATTGAATGATAGGGCGCTGTTGGTAAAGGCTTTGGTACCGCCGATATTCCAATCTACCAGCGAGGCGCTTACGCCTAACTTATCGCTCGTGGCCATATCCGTGGTCTCCATGGGCAGTACGGCTGATAACGCCTGTCCGTATTCACCACCGTAACCACCTAGGGTGAAGTTGATGCCTTTGAAAAGAAATGGTGAGAAGCGGCCACGTACAGCTGTATTCTCGGTATTGGTGCTGTAGGGCACCAGCACGTGCATGCCGTTCACAAACGTCTGGCACTCGTCGCTCTCACCGCCACGTACGTACAGCTTGCCGTCTTCGCCCACTTTCTGGGTGCCAGGCAGCGACTGCAGGGCGGCTACCACGTCGCCGCACGAGTTGCCTGCCATCACCACATCCAGCGCGTCCATCGTTTTGAAACCGTCGCTCTTGCCAAAGCTGTAGGTGCTGGCTGTTACCACCACCTCGCTGATGGCTGTGGCACGTTCCTGCAGGCGTACGTCTATATCCTTCAGCGTGCTTACAGGTGCGGTGCGGGTGTAGTCGTCGTAGCCCATATAGGTTACCTTCAGCGTTACATTGCCCGTCTGGGTGGTAGTAAATCTGAATCTACCTAAGGTGTCCGTCAGGCATCCGTCGATGGTGCCTACGATAAACACATTGGCGGCAGGCAGGGGTGCGTGTCCGTCGGTAACTGTTCCCGTTACGGTGGTCTGTGCGGCCAAGTTGCAGGCTGCCAGCAGACAAATGATGATATGTGCAAACTTCTGTTTCATGCCGCAAATGTACGGCACGTTTTTCATAGTTTCAAATTTTGCTGACCATCAGCTAAAACTACTGACGGAAAGCTAACTGCACGGACGAATGACGCGTTTCGCAGACGAATGACTAAGCAATAAAATCCTTTAGTTTAGGCACATATTGGCGCGAAACAGGTATGGTGGTGTAGCTGTTGGTAAGGCGCAGCTGGTAGCCATTGCTGTTACCCTTGGCCTGGGTGATATTATTCACGTTTACCACAAACGAGCGGTGGCACTGAAAGATATTCGGGTACTGTCGTAACTCGTCGATGGCAGCCGATAGGGTGGTGTGCAGCTCAACGGTGGTGGGCTTATCGTCGCGCAGGTAGCACACGGCAATGTTGTTTTTCTGCGCCTCAATATATAATAGGTTGTTGATGGGCAGCTCCAGATCGTTGCCACGCACGTTCTGGTCGTGTATCGTAATGGTAATGTCGCGCTGCTCCTCGGTAGTGTTGCTCAGCAGCGCCTCCATTTGGTGCCTCAGGTAGCGGTTGTACTCTATACCTACACTCATGGCTGTGATAACGGCGCCTATAATCAGCGTCCATCTTAGGAACTGCAGGAATATGCCGAGCGTAAAGGGGACGCTGAACATCAGCATCAACAGCAGGTAGTTGCCGATGGCTATAAACAGTATCAAGCCTAACACCGCAGCGGCATCGTGCCACACCAGTATGGGCTTTACCAGCTTGGGCAAATGGTGCATTACCGTATAGCCATACACCACGTAGCACACCATGGTTACCACGCCAAAGGCGCCTGCCATCAGGCATTTGTTGCCTTGGTACGCGCTAAAGCCAAATGGCTGCAGCAGGTAGAGTATGGCCCAGATAATCAGGCCGTAAATCAGGCTGTCTCTCAACCAGTTACTGCTCTGGTCGAAGGGGTATTTTCGTGTCAACAGATTCTTCATCCCGTGTTAAAGTTTAAATGTTATCGGCGACAAAGGTACGATTAAGTGAGCAAAAAACCAAATTTTATTTGAGTTTTTTCGAACGTGAGTACCTTCGAGCGTAGCTCAAAGATACAACTTTTTCGCAAATTCCTCAAAGAAATAGGGATTTTCCTATACATCGTATCGAAAAAATTCGCATCTTTGCACCGTTGAATCAATCAAAACAGTAAAACGTATGAAAGAAAATCGAATGATTGCATCGGCACTGATAGCTATAGGCATCGTGCTTTTGGGCGTGTTTATCAAGGCTGGTATTGATAACTTTGCCAACAAGGATCGAAAGGTAACGGTTAAGGGCCTGGCCGAGCGCGAGGTGCCTGCCGATAAGGTTACATGGAGCATTGGCACCAAGGTTACGGGTAACGACCTGCCCCTGCTGTACGAGAGCATTAACGTGCAGACTAACAAAATAAAGAAGTTTCTGCATCAGAACGGTCTGGAGGAGAAGGAAATAACGGTTAATCCGCCTACCATCAGCGACCTGGAGGCACGCGAGTGGGGCGACAACCAGAAGAACTTCCGCTACATTGTTAACACCACCATTACCGTGGCTACCAACAAGGTAACCGAGGTTAACAAGGCTATTTTTAAGCAGGCCGAACTACTGAAACAGGGCGTGGCTATCGATAATAGCACCCCGCAGTACGAGTACGCCTCGTTCCAGCAGATGAAACCTGAAATGATGGCCGAAGCCATTAAGAATGCCCAGAAAACCGCCGTACAGTTTGCCGAGGCCAGCAATAGCGAATTAGGCCAGATACAAACAGCCGGACAGGGCCAGTTTGAGATTGAGGACCGCGATCAGAACACGCCTTACATTAAAAAACTGCGTGTGGTAACCACCATCACTTACTCTCTTAAAGATTAATGTTTTAAATTTTTGCATCCTAATTATAAATATAAATAAGTAAGATGGATAATAAAGAAGAGATATTCCCGATAGTAGATGAGCAGGGCAATGTGATTGGCAAGGCCACCCGTGGCGAGTGCCATAGCGGCTCAAAGCTGTTGCACCCTGTGGTACATCTGCATGTGTTCAACTCCAAAGGTCAGCTGTATCTGCAGCGCCGCCCCGACTGGAAGGATATTCAGCCAGGCAAATGGGATACAGCCGTTGGCGGACATATCGACTACGGCGAAACACCACAAGATGCCCTACGCCGCGAGGTGCGCGAGGAGTTGGGTATTACCGATTTTGTGCCCGAGGCTATCGATAAGTATGTGTTCGAGAGCGCGCGCGAAAAAGAGTTGGTTTACGTTAATCGCACCATTTACGATGGCGAGATACGTCCATCGGCCCAAGAGCTGGATGGCGGTCGATTCTGGACCCTGCAGGAGATCAGTGAGGCTATGGGCAAGGGCGTACTTACCCCCAATTTCGAAAACGAATTTAATAAATATAAAGCAATATGGCATTTTTAGATTTAGTAAAGCAGAGATATAGCTGCAGAAGCTATCAGGACAAGAGTGTTGAGCAGGAGAAGCTCGACTATGTGATGGAGTGCGTACGCTTGGCCCCATCGGCAGTTAACAAGCAGCCATGGATGTTCCGAGTGGTAAAAGATGAGGCCCAGAAGGCTCAGCTGCGCGAGTGCTATAGTCGCGATTGGTTTAACACCGCCCCCATGTACATTGTTTGCAGCATTCTGCACGATGAGGAGTGGGTGCGCAAGGATGGCAAGCACCATGGCAACATCGATATCGCCATTGCCGTAGAGCATCTTTGCCTGGCCGCTACCGAGCAGGGATTGGCCACCTGTTGGGTGTGCAACTTCGATGCCGAGAAGTGCCAGCAGATATTCGACTTTGCCGAGAACGAAGAGCCTGCCGTGCTCATCCCCATTGGCTACGCCGCCGATGAGGCAAAAGACAAGAAGCGCAAGGACATGGCCGAAATCTGCAAGTAACGCTGTTTATTAATGAAAGAATTACTTTTAGTCTGCATAGGCAGCTTTTTTGGTGGTGGCGCCCGCTATCTGGTTAGCAAGGCCGTGCAAACGTGGGCCGTAGCCTCATTCCCATGGGGCACGATGGCGGTTAATGTGGTAGGCTGCTTTTTGATAGGCTTGCTTTCAGGCCTGTCGTTGGGCGGTCAGATATCCCCCGCCACCAAACTGGTTTTGGTAACAGGCTTTTGTGGCGGTTTTACCACCTTCTCAACCTTTATGAACGAGAACCTGCTCCTGGGCCGCGACGGTGCTATGCTTTCAGCCGTACTCTACACCCTGCTCAGCCTGGCCTTAGGCCTGATAGCAGTAGTGATAGGTTATCAAATAGTAAAGTAACTTGCTATATTTGTGGCATAATTAGAAATTATTTAGTGTATGAAGAAGGTTTTAACTTGCTTATTTGCTGCGCTGGGGCTTACTACAGCTTGCGGTCAGCAGAATTTTGACAACATGGATGTGAAGGAGTTTGCCGAACTGATAGCAGACCCCAACGTGGTAATCCTCGACGTGCGTAAGGCCGATGAATTTGCCGAAGGGCACATAAAGGGGGCTGTACTTATCGACCAGTTCCAGAGTGATTTTGTGGAGCAGGCCAAGGCTAAACTGCCCATCGACAAGACTATCGCCGTGTATTGTCGCGGTGGTCGTCGCTCAGTAAAAGCTGCAACTAAGTTGGCCGAAGTTGGTTTTAAGTGCGTAAACCTTAAAGGTGGCATTACCGCATGGAAAGAGGCGGGGATGACTGTTACAACCAACACCTACGAGGTGGACGTGTTTACAACCAAAAGCGGCAAAACGGTAACATTCCATGCCCTGACGCACGCCAGCATACGCATGCAGTACGACGGCAAGGAGATAGAGATTGACCCTGTGACCAAGTTGGGTAACAAGGAGATTGACTATACCGCCATGCCCAAGGCCGACTATCTGTTGGTAACGCACGAGCACTTTGACCACTTTAACCAAGAGGCCATTAAGATGCTTTCTGGCGAGAAAACGCGCTTTATTACCAACAAGCGTTGTGCCGATATGTATGGTAAGGGCGAGGTGATGAAGAATGGCGATAAGTTGCAGTTGACCGACGATTTTACTATCGAGGCTGTACCTGCCTATAACTACACCGAGGGTCATACGCAGTTCCACCCCAAAGGTCGCGACAACGGCTACATTCTTACCATCGATGGCTTATGCATCTATATAGCTGGCGATACTGAGGATATCCCAGAAATGGCGGCCATCAAGGATATCGACGTGGCATTTCTGCCTTGCAATCAGCCTTACACTATGACGCCCGAGCAGCTGGTAAAAGCTGCCAAAATCATCAAGCCCAAAGTGGTGTTCCCATACCACTACGGTCAGACGGATGTGAGCGCCCTGCCCGAGATACTAAAAGCCGCTGGCATTGAGGTTAGAATAAGGCATTACGAATAGTAATTTTGGGGTTCAGCGAATGAAGATAATCCATGTGGACATGGACCAGTTTTTCGCGGCCGTAGAGCAGCGCGATAACCCTGAACTGAAGGGCAAGCCGATAGCGGTGGGGCACGACGTGGAACGTGGCGTGGTGTCGACTGCCAGCTACGAGGCCCGTCGGTTCGGGGTGCATTCGGCGCAGTCTATACAGTTGGCCAAGCGTCTGTGTCCGCAGCTCATCATCGTTGAGCCGCATTTTCAACGTTATAAGGAGGTATCGGCGCAGCTGCACGAGATATTTCACGATTATACCGACCTGATTGAGCCGATTTCGCTGGATGAGGCTTTTCTGGATGTAACAGAGAATAAGCGGGGGATAGAGCTGGGTGTGGATATTGCGCGCGAAATAAAGCAGCGCATACGTGAGACTACGGGACTGACGGCGTCGGCAGGTGTGAGCTACTGTAAGTTCCTGGCCAAGATTGCCTCTGACTGGCGCAAACCTGACGGACTGACGGTGATTCACCCCGACAGGGCTCTGGATTTTATTGCCCAACTAAAGGTGGAGAAGATTTGGGGCGTGGGACAGAAAACGGCCGAAAAGATGCACCGTATGGGTATTTTTACGGGCATGGACCTGAGGAATACGTCGCTAACACGACTGACTGAAGAGTTTGGTAAGATGGGGCAGGGGTTTTACGACTTTGCGCGAGGTATCGACAACCGCCCTGTAATTAGCGAGTGGGAGCGCAAGAGCGTGAGCTGCGAACGGACTTTTGAGACGGACATCAGCGAGAATGCCGCTGTTACCATCCACCT
Organism: uncultured Prevotellaceae bacterium; assembly: GCA_902789415.1. GTDB lineage: Bacteria > Bacteroidota > Bacteroidia > Bacteroidales > Bacteroidaceae > Prevotella. The sequence goes on along the minus strand of CADAOD010000020.1, from coordinate 472 downwards.
GTATCACACGGTGCTCGAGTTAGAAAGACGCATCAAGAAAAACGCCTTTGAGGGTCGTACATTAACGCTAAAAGTAAAATTCCTGGATTTTAAGCAAATTACCCGCAGTATTACTGTTGATCATCTGCTGCGTACCAAGGACGAGATTCTGCCTTTGGCCAAGCAGCTGATGCAGGGCGTAGAGTATCACTCGCACCCCATCCGTTTGATAGGGTTGGGTGTATCCAATCCAGGAAGCCACCCGTTAAGCGGGGGGCTGGCCTCTCGCCAGGGGGAAAAATGGATAGAGCTTGAACTAAACTTCGCCCCCTGGCCAGATGAATAGCATCCCTATTGTAAGGTAACGGGGACAACATCACATTTCGTAGTCAATAGTTCTATAGAACCCAACAATCCTGATGGAAGCAGGGGGGATTCTTTTGTGAAGAACTTGAAGCATCCGACGGTCTTTCTTCCTTTGGAGGGGCGTGGG
>CADAOD010000019.1 GCA_902789415.1 uncultured Prevotellaceae bacterium | reverse complement strand
CGCTTACACAGGTGACCAGATGATCCTCGACGGTCCTCAGCGCAAGGGTGATGTTCAGCGCGCTCGTGCTGGTGCTCAGAACATCGTTCCTAACTCAACAGGTGCTGCTAAGGCTATCGGTCTCGTAATTCCTGAGCTCAACGGTAAGCTCATCGGTGCTGCTCAGCGCGTTCCAACTCCAACTGGTTCTACCACTATCCTGCACGCTGTTGTTAAGGGTGATGTAACTGTTGAGAGCATCAACGCTGCCATGAAGGCTGCTGCCAACGAGAGCTTCGGTTACACTGAGGAGAAGCTCGTTTCAAGCGACATCATCGGTATGAAGTTCGGTTCACTCTTCGACGCTAACCAGACAATGGTAAGCAAGATGGAGGACGGCACAACTCACTCGTACAGGTTGTTTCTTGGTACGACAACGAGAACTCTTACACTTCTCAGATGGTTCGTACTATCAAGTACCTCGCTGAGCTCAAATAAGATTAGTTCTTAATTGACATATTTTAAGCCACTCGATTTTGTCGGGTGGCTTTTTTTGCGTACCTTTGCGCCGTATTAAACCTAACAAAAATGAAAAAGTTACTATTATCAGCTATGCTGTTCGCAGCAAGTACAGGGCTGGTCAATGCCCAAACAGTTCAAAAACAAGTAGTCGAAGAGGGAGGCACAGGTCCCTTTAAGTCCGAGGTGGTAGGCGATGCCTCTTGCCCAGGCTTTACCGTGTATCGCCCGCAGAACCTGCAGCAGGTGGTAGCCCAGAAAGGCGCCCTGCCCGTTATCGTTTATGCCAACGGTGCTTGTTTTAATAATAATGTAGAGATGCGCCTGCTGTTAAGCGAGGTAGCCTCGTATGGCTACGTAGCCGCCGCTATCGGCCCTTACGACGAGGCCGATGTCATGGCCCAGTGGCGTGGTGTGCTCAAGTCGGCCTATCCAGCCACCAAAGGCAAGGTAGTGATGGCTAATGGCGAGGAGATTAAGCCCCTTACCCCTGAGGAGATTAAGGCCCAGCAAGAGGCGCAGGCCAAGATGATGGCCCAGGCCACCAAGAAGAGCAAAAAGCCCGCTAAGCAGCCCGCAGCCCCACAGTTCAGCACATACCCCAAAATGCTGCTCGAGGTGCTCGATTGGCTTACCGAGCAGAATGCCACCACAGGCTCCGAGTATTACCACTGCTTGGATTTGCAGCGTGTAGCCGCTATGGGCCAGTCGTGTGGCGGTGCCCAGGTACTCGCCGTGGCTTACGATCCCCGTATCCGCACCTGCGTAATGCTCAATACCGGTATTGGCGACATGGAGATGATGGGTGCCACCAAGGAGTGCCTTAAGAATCTGCACACCCCTATGTTCTATATGATTGGTGGTCCAGCTGATATCGCCTATGCCAACGCCCAGAAGGATTACGAGCGCATCAGCGATGATATCCCCGTGGTCATGCTCAACTCAAAGGATGGCCACAGCGGCACCTATTACGAGGCCCATGGCGGCAACTATGCCAAGGCCGTAGTAAAATGGTTAGATTGGCAGCTCAAAGGCCAGGTAGGCCAGTCGGCCCTCTTCCTCGATGATGAGTACCTCAAACTCAAATTCCCCGAGTGGCAAGGCGTCCGCAAGAACTTCTAAATCGTAGGGTTTTCCCTATCCACAAAGGATTTTTCACTATTTTTTTTAAATAGGCCGTTTTTTGTGATACTGGTCAACAATATAGGCCTATTCCGCCAATTTCTGCAAAACTTTTGCTTGGTTTCAAGTTTTCGCCTTACCTTTGCAGTGCGTTTAGAATTAAAACAGGAGGTCCTTTGGGAGACCAAATGTTGATGTTTAATTATTAAAAAAGAAAAGAAATGAAAAAGTTTTTTATGACACTCGCAGCAGTGTGTGTAGCTGCAACAATGAATGCACAGGTTTATGTAGGTGGTGGTCTTGGTCTGGCTTCTACATCTCAGGATGGCGACACCAACACTAAGCTCAAGCTCATGCCCGAGATTGGTTACAACATCAACGATAGCTGGGCTATTGGTGTAGCTTTCGGATATGCTGAGGACGAGTATTCAAACAAGGTTGCTACTAAGACTGTATCAGTTAAGGACAAGTTGTTCCAGATCAGCCCATACGCACGTTACACCTTTGCTAAGTTCGATAAGGTGAACCTCTTCCTCGATGGTGGTTTCGATTATATCCACGAGGATCCCGCAGCTGGTAACAAGGTAAACACCTTCGGTCTGGGCATCAAGCCAGGTATCGCTGTTAACCTCAACGATAAGCTCAGCTTCGTAGCTCACGCAGGTTTCCTGGGTTGGCAGAGCGAGAAGGAGGATGTTGATGGCGCCAAGGCTGCTAACACCTTCGGTTTCAACCTCGATGGTTCTAACCTCAGCTTCGGTGTTTACTACAACTTCTAATAGTAACAACTTAGTTTATATAAATCAAGACAGATGGCTGCATCGTTTCCGGTGCAGCCATCATTGGTTTTTTGTGCTCACGACCCCACGCAGCTCGTAGCGCCGAGGGCGGTAACAATCGCTGTTGCGATACTCGCAATCATCTGTACGATGAACTTAATTGTTTCTTTCTTTGTCATAATGGTTAATCTTTAATGGTCAATTCTCAATTATCAATTTTCAATTCTCAATTTTAATTTGGTAGAGTGGTGGGGGCTTAGCCCCCTAACCACTAGTCTCCGTTCGACTCATTGCCACCTCCGCCGGTGTTTCCACCGCCTCCGGTATTGCCGCCCTGATTTCCGCCGCTTGGGTTGTTAGGGTTATCCGCCTCGGCTAACTGTCCTGCAAATGTCTCTGCATTTACAAACTCGGCCTTCTTGATAAACTCCCTGCTCGAGATATTTGTCTCAGCCTCCTGGTCGGGTAGAAAACGGATGTGCAGGGCTTTCAGGTTTTTCTGGGGCGAGAAGTCTTCCTTCTTTATTGCACCGCCAGGTTCGTTCTCGAGGGTGGTGAAGAAGATGCCTAAGCCGTCGATCTTTACTCGTTTCGAACTCAATAGCATTTCCAACAAACAGCTTCTGAATTTCTCCAGCACTCCGAATACTACGTCGGGGGTATAGATGCTTCCGTGCTCTGCAATGTGGTTGGCCATCTTTCTGGTGTTAAGTGTCTCGGTTGTTTTACTGCGAGCAAACCATTTGCCATAAATCTTAGAGTTCTTGGTGTTGTTCTGTTTCAATAAATAAAAAATCTTTGCCATGATGTTTATGTTTTAAGGGTTAATTACTATAGTTGTTTGTGTCTCTCAAAATTGTGCGCGCTTTGTTTTTGATTAACGATGCAAAGGTACAAAAAATATTTCAATCTACCAAATATTTCGCTATATTTTTTAATCAAAAACCTTAAATAATTTTGTGACTAATTCCATGGCCTATGAACCGGTATTTTATCATCTCAAAATTTACGGATTTCGCTCAGATATGTGTAACTTCCTTTTTTTCTATCCACCCAACACCGCACGCCGCACGCCGCAACTTTTGCTCGTTGCGCACTTGTGTTGTTTGTTCTTAGAATATTATATATTATTATATATACTATAATATATATAATAATATATAATATTTATAATATAAATAATTCTTCTCATCGAACACCGCTGTGCGCATCGCAATATGCAAAAGTTGCGGCGTGCGGCGTGCGGTGTTGGTTTATATGAAGAATAACGTTTATTTTATGAAAAATATAGTTTGTGGGATGGATTGTTTTGTATGTGTATTGCATGAAATACCGACCAAAAATAGTTATATTATACTTGCGTTTTTGACACAATGTGTTGTTAGGCACCGCACACCGCACGCCGCAACTTTTTGGCATAAAGTGGTGTTTATTCTTTCGGAAGCGGGATGGATTTACGGTAGCCCATGCCTGTTACGTGGCAAATAAGTTTGTTATTTTGATTGGTTACGCTTACTTGAACAGAAGGTATCTTATGGTGATCGGACACGAAGGTGGCTTCAGCCTTAAGATGGTCACCCTCCTTAGCACTGGCTACAAACATGATGTTGTTTGAAATGCCAAAGGTAAGCTCGCCGTGTTGATTCATTAATGCGGCTATGGCAAGGTCGGCTAAAGTAAATAGGGCGCCACCCTGGCATACATGTCCACCATTAAGGTGTGCTGAAGTTACAGTCATCTCAGCTACAGCATGCTCATTATCTACTTTAGTAATCTTACAGCCAGCATTGGCTGCAAAATGGTCTGTTTGGTTTAGTAATTCTTTTATATTCATTATTATATTATTATATTGCGGTGCAAAGATAACTAAAAAATGGAGTAAACAATCATAATAGGGGTAAAATGCAGTTAAGCCTAAGGAAAATCGCCACAGAATATGTTTTATTAATGCGAATTAACATAGTTTAAAGGAAGAAACGTTAAATATTAGTGTCGAGAGGTACTACTTTCGACACTATTTTTTATCTTTGCACCTTAGTATGAAACGAGTATTATTTTTAGCACTTTTACTACTGGAGGTGATTGGCGTTTGGGCACGCCCGCAGTTGCACGACCTGGATATACGGGTGGTGCTGTATAAGAATGGCGACGCCCTGATAAGCGAAACACGCAAAATGACGATTGACAGCGAGGGTACGGAGTGCTATATTGGACTGGCTAACATGGGCCAGAGCACGATAAAGGACTTGACGGTGACTGACGAGACGGGCGCACGCTACGTATATACGGATTGGGACGTGAGCGAGAACCGCAGTTGGAAACAGTATAAGTGCGGCATTGTTACCACCAAGCGCGGCTACGAGCTGTGCTGGGGCTTGGGTGCCGAGGGCGAGCGTACGTACACCACTACCTATATAATGACGGGACTGGTGCGCGGCTATCCTGATGCCTGTGCCATACGCCACGTGTTCTTAGATACTGCTGTGTCGCCCAAACCTGAGCATGCCCGTGTGGCTATTACCACAGCTGACACAACGATGGTGATTAGCGACGAGACATGCGGCCTGTGGGGCTTTAAGTTTCAGGGTGAGCTGTGGTTTGAGAATGGCTACATGATGGCTGAGACCACGGAGCCTATGAACAGCGAGGCAGGCCTGTACCTGATGGCACGATTCCCCAAGGAGATGTTTGAGCCTACCATCTGGGAGGAGGACAGCTTTGAGGATAAGAAGGAAGAGGCTTTTGAGGGCAGCGACTACGAGTACGACGAAGATGAGGACGACATGAGCGGCTTTGAGTGGCTGATGTTTATACTGGTATATGGCGGTGCCGCCCTGCTGGTGATTGGTAGTGTCGTGTGGCGCATATACAGCGTGTGGAGCGCCAAGCGTAAGCTGAACAAGAACCTGCTGTGGTATCGTGACATACCGCTGAACGGCAATCTGCAGGAGGCTAACAAGATACTGAATGCCTACAAATATTTTAACAGCGATTACAACAACCTGATGTCGGCCTGTATCCTGAAGCTTATCAGCATGGGCATTATCACCATCGAGACAAAGCCCAACCATAAGGGTAAGATGGAGCCTAACTTTGTGATACACGACTACGAGGAGATTGACAAGCAGCCTGTGCTGATGCGTCAGCTGTACAAGATATTTAAGGAGTCGGCAGGCAGCGACAGGGTGCTGGAGCCTTGGGAGCTGAAATCGTATATGCGCAGCACCTCACACCAGAGCGTGATCGACCAGTTTGTTACTACCCTGCACGCCAAGAAGGATCTATCGAAATATCCACCCACGGATAAGGGCGTGAACGAGGTGTTTGGTTTGCGAAAATTCTTGAAAGAGTTTACACTGCTTGATGAGCGCGAACTGAAGGAGGTAACGCTGTGGAAGGATTATATGATATATGCCACGCTGTTTGGTATAGCCGATAAGGTGATAAAGGAGATGAAACAGGTGAACCCTGCCTACTTTGATATGGACCGCGTGGCCAGTCAGATGGCTGATGACATGACGCTGCCACTGATTTACAGTACACTGCAGCGCAGCACATCGAGTGCGGTAGCTGCCAAGGCGGCTCGCGAACACCGTGCACACGGTGGTGGCGGACACTCGTCGTGGGGAGGCGGCGGAGGCGGCTTCTCGGGCGGCGGCGGAGGAGGCGGCGTGAGATGACATTAAACATTGAACATTCTTGCCTTGCAAGCCAGCAGAGCTGGAGCGGAGCATTGAAACATTAAGGGAACGTTGATATATGAAGTTAAAGGTTAATCGTACAACAATTGAGGTGTTTGAGGGCGCAGAGATTCGCCACGCACTGCTGACTTATCTGACACGCAGAAGGATGAGTTTGAAGTATCTGGAAAAGTTAGAGATACGCGACATTTGGGGACATGAGGTGGCGCTGGATGCGCCCGCGAGTGCTTTTACGCAAATTAGATTAAACTTTAAGGAGTGAACATTGAACATTGAACATGAAACGAGTGATGTTGGCATCGCTGATGCTGCTGGCGGGGCTGGGGGCTCAGGCCAGCGAGAAACAGCAACTGCACATATTGAGTGCTAACGATATGCATGCGGCTATTGAGTGCATGCCACGTGTGGGCTTTGTGGCCGACTCGTTGCGTGCCTTGTATCCTAACTTGCTGGTGCTGAGTGCTGGCGACAACCGTTCGGGCGAACCCCTGAACGATATGTACGAGATTCCAGCCTATCCCATGGTGGCACTGATGAACCTGATAGGTTTTAACGCTACCACGTTGGGTAACCACGAGTTTGACTCGGGGCAGGAGGGGTTGGCCAAGCTTATCAGCATGTCGGCATTCCCCACGCTGTGCGCCAATGTGCAGCCCGATGCCAAGTGGAACATGCACGTAAAACCCTATCAGGTGTTTGACTGCGGTGGCATTAAGGTGGGCATAGTAGGCGCTGTGGCCTTAGGCACGATGGGCATTCCCGAGAGTCACCCTAAAAACACCACGGATATTAAGTTTATAGATCCCTTGGAGGCTGTGCAGCAGTACCAGTTCCTGCGTAAGGAGTGCGATGTGGTGCTGTTCCTATCGCACTTAGGCTTTGAGAGCGATGTAAAGGCTTCGAAGGAGCTACCTTGGGTGGATATCATCGTGGGCGGACATAGTCACACGCAACTGAAGGGCGGTGAGATGCACAATGGCCTGTTTATTACCCAGAATAAGAACCGATTGGCTTATGTGACCCATACCACACTGACGCTTGAGGATGGTAAGGTGGTGGACCGCCAGGCTGAGAACATTGCCATTCGTGGTGGTAAGAACGAGAATAAGGTGATAAGAGCCTTGGTGGATGTGTTCTCGCAGAACCCTGCCTTTAAGCGTGTGCTGGCGCAGGTGGACACACCGTTTGAGACCTACGAGGAATTAGGAAACATGATGTGCGACGCCTACGTGCAGGAGGGCCATGCCGACCTGAGTTTCCAGAACCCGGGTGGTGTGCGCTACGGCGAGAAGGCCGTGGGTGGCTTTACCGTGGCTGATGCCCTGCGATTGGACCCATTCCAGAACGAGGCCATCGAACTGCAGTTGACAGGCAAGGAACTCATCGACATGATGATAAAGTGCTACGACAACGATAACCAGGGATTCCCCTACGTAGGTGGCATGAAGGTGGAGTACACCGTTGACCCAGCTACCAAGGCCCTGAAAAAGGTGGTGCTGTACGGCTTGGACGGTAAGAAGCTGAACCTGAAAAAGACCTATAAGGTGGTTACCAACAGCTATACCGTGGCTATCAGTGCTACTAACCGTAAGGACCCAGGTAAGGGCATGGGCATGATTACTGCCAAGCTGATTATGGACTATCTGGAGCACCAGGGCCACGTGAGCTATAACGGTACGCGACGACTGATAAAAAAGTGAAGCCTGACATGAAGAAAATGATAACGATATTGGGACCAACAGCCTCGGGCAAAACGCCCGTGGCGGCCCACCTGGCTGCTAAAATAGGGGGCGAGATTATCTCGGCCGACTCGCGCCAGGTATATCGTAGGATGGATATCGGTACTGGTAAGGACCTGGCCGATTACGGCGAGGTGCCCTACCATCTTATCGATATTTGTGAACCAGGTACCAAATACAATTTGTTTCAATACCAACAGGACTTTTTTGATGCATACCAGGACATACAGGGTAGGGGCAAAACACCTGTACTGTGTGGTGGCACAGGTCTATATATCGAGGCTGTGCTGAAGGGCTACAAGCTATCGCCTGTGCCCCAGAACCAGGCGCTGCGCAACAGCTTGGAGGGCAAAACGCTACCTGAGCTAACCCAGATGCTGCAGGAGCTGAAGGCCAAAACGGGCTCGAACATGCACAATAAAACGGATGTGGATTCGTGTCAGCGTGCCATCCGCGCCATCGAGATTGAGACCTATAACTTAGAGAACCCCGTGCCCCGCAGAGAGTTGCCACCAGTGGACTCGCTCATCATCGGCATAGACATCGACAGAGAGTTGCGCCGTGAGAAAATTACGAGACGATTGAAGACCAGGTTAGACGAAGGAATGGTCGACGAAGTACGCCATTTACTCGACGAAGGTATCGCCCCTGAGGATTTAATTTATTATGGATTGGAGTATAAATTCTTGACAGAATATATTACAGGACAGCTCACCTACGACGAGATGTTCAGCAAGCTCGAGATAGCCATTCATCAGTTTGCCAAGCGCCAGATGACGTGGTTCCGTGGCATGGAGCGCAGAGGCTTCAAGATTAATTGGATAGACGCCACCCTCCCAATGGACGAGAAAATAAACAAAATTATAGAACTATGGCAGTAGAAAGTACAAGATGGGGCATACTGTATTGCCCTAAAACAGGCATCTTTAACTCGCGCAAGCGTTGGGAAAAGATACAGAAGGCGCTTGACGAGCGCCATGTGCTGTACGACTTTGTACAGAGTGAGACAGCCGAAAGTGTGGAACGACTGGTGAAAATGCTGATACAGAACGGCTACAAAACCATTGTGATTGTGGGTGGCGACTCGGCCCTGAACGATGCCGTGAACTGCCTGATGATGGAGGAGAAAGCCGTACGCGACGAGATTGCCTTGGGTGTGATTCCCAATGGCGTGCTGAACGACTTTGCCAAGTTCTGGGATTTTGATGATGATAAGGTGGAGCAGACCATCGACTGGCTGGTGCAGCGCCGTATCAGAAAGATTGACTTGGGATGCGTTCGCTATACCAATAAGATGGGCGCCAAATGTCATCGCTATTTCTTGAATTGCATGAACATCGGACTGACTGCCGACATTATGAACCTGCGCCGCCAAACACGTAGGTTGTTTGGTTCGCAAACCCTATCCTTCCTGGTAAGCTTGTTTGTGATGCTGTTCCACCGCATGGAATACAAGATGAAGCTGAAGATTAACAGCGAGGTGATAGAGCGCAAGGTGATGACGGTGTGCATAGGCTCGGGCCCTGGCTACGGACAAACACCTAATGCGGTGCCCTATAACGGTATGCTGGATGTGAGCGTGGTTTACCACCCCGAGGTGGTGCAGCTGATTGAGGGTTTGTGGCTGTTGGTGGCAGGACGATTCCTGAATCATCGCAGTGTGCACCCCTACCGCACCAAGGAGATTGAGGTGGAGTACGCCAAGAAAGCCATCGTGGGCATTGATGGGCGCATGATGAAGACGCCCGTGGGAGAGTACAAGATTACGGTTGAACAAGAAGTTGTAAATTTCTTGATACCTGACTAAGGATAAGGGTGCGCAATGTTTGCGCACCTTTTTTCTTTAATTATAAATAAATGTTAAATATTGTTTTGGTTTCTTTGAGTTATGCATAAAAATGCCTACCTTTGGAAAATCAAACTTGAATATTCACTAATAAATACCTTTAGACAGGAACTATGAGCTATCTACGTTTAGAAAAAGCCGTGATGACTAACCTGCAGGATAGTCTCCGCCGTGAGTTCCTCCGAACCAATCGTTCGGGTGCATATAGCAGCTCTACACTGGTGGACTGTAATACGCGAAAGTACCACGGATTGCTGGTAGTGCCCGTGCCTGAGTTGGATGACGAAAACCATGTGTTGCTGTCATCGCTCGACTGTACGGTTATCCAGCATGGAGCCGAGTTTAACCTCGGACTGCACAAGTATCAGGGCAACAACTTTAGTCCTAATGGACACAAATACATTCGCGAGTTCGATGCAACTACGGTACCTACTACTACCTATCGCGTTGGCGGCGTGATCTTAAAGAAAGAGATTCTCTTTCAGCATTATGAGGATCGCATCTTAATTCGTTACACTTTGGTGGACGCACACTCGGCTACTACACTGCGCTTCCGCCCATTCCTGGCTTTCCGCAGCGTGCGCCAGTTTACACACGAGAACGCTACTGCAAGCCGTGAATACAGCGAGGTGGATAACGGTATCAAGACTTGTATGTATGCCGGCTATCCCGACTTGTACATGCAGTTCTCGAAGAAAAACGAGTTTATCTTCCAGCCCGACTGGTATCGTGGCATAGAGTATCCCAAGGAGCAGGAGCGTGGCTATGCTTCGAACGAGGACCTCTACGTGCCTGGCTATTTCGAGATGCCTATCAAGAAGGGCGAGAGCATCATCTTCTCGGGTTCTACATCGGCCATCAAGCCATCGGCCATGAAGAAACTGTTCGACAATGAAGTGGCCGACCGTGTGCCACGCGACAACTTCTACCACTGTCTGGTAACAGCTGCGCACCAGTTTCATCGCAAGGAGAAAAATCACGATCGATACCTGCTGGCTGGCTATCCCTGGTTTAAGTGCCGTGCACGCGATACATTCATCGCCCTGCCTGGATTGACACTCGCTATTGGCGAGGTGGACTACTTTGAGAAGGTGATGAAAACGGCTGAGCGCGATTTGATTGCCTTTATGGACGAGAAACCACTGAGCGGCAAGATATATGAGATGGAGCAACCCGACGTGCCCCTCTGGGCCGTATGGGCCATGCAGCAATATGCCAAGGAGGTGGGGCGCGACAAGTGCTTCGAGATGTATGGCAAGCTGCTGCATAAGATTGTGAAATATATCCTGGACGGCAAGCATCCTAACTTGCGACTGGACGACAACGGACTGCTCTACTCGAACGGTCGCGACAAGGCTGTGACCTGGATGAACTCAACGGCCAACGGGCGCCCCGTGGTGCCACGCTCGGGCTATATCGTGGAGTTTAACGCCCTGTGGTATAACGCCCTGAAGTTCTGTGCCTCGATGGCCAGCGAGAAGGGCGATGTGAAGGGCGCCGAAATGATTGAAAAACTGGCTGCCAAGGTGAAGGAGTCGTTTGTCGAAACCTTTGTGAACGAGTATGGCTATCTGCTCGACTATGTGGATGGCACGATGATGGACTGGAGCGTACGCCCCAACATGATATTTGCTGTAGCCCTGGACTACTCGCCACTGAACCAACAGCAGATGAAGAGCGTGGTGGATATCTGCACCCGCGAGCTGTTGACACCAAAGGGACTGCGTTCGCTCTCGCCTAAGAGTGGTGGTTATAATCCTATCTATGTGGGGCCACAGGCCCAGCGCGACTATGCTTACCATCAGGGTACCGCATGGCCTTGGCTGGGTGGTTTCTATATGGAGGCCTGTCTGAAGCTGTACAAGCGCTCACGACTGAGCTTTGTGGAGCGACAGATGGTGGGCTATGAAGACGAAATGGACTATCATGCCATTGGTACCATCTCTGAACTCTTCGATGGTAACCCGCCATTCCATGGACGTGGTGCCATGTCGTTTGCTATGAACGTGGCCGAGATTCTGCGCACGCTCAAGTTGATGGAAAAGTATTCATATCAAAAGTAAGGAGGAACGGCTATGAAGGTATTAATGTTTGGATGGGAGTATCCTCCTCACGTATTCGGTGGATTGGCCACCGCTAACTATGGTATTTCGGAGGGCTTGAAAGCTCAGGGTGATGTGGAGACGGTGCTCTGCTTGCCTCACCCCTTTGGCGATGAGAGTCAGCATGCATGCCGTATCGTTGCTATGAATGCTGTGCCCATTGCGTGGCGCGACGTCGATTATGATTACGTAAAGCAGCGCGTGGGCAATATCATGGATCCCGATTACTATTTTAAGTTGCGCGAACATATCTACGCCGACTTTAACTATATGAACGTGAACGACCTTGGTGCCATGGAGTTTGCCGGTGGTTATCCGGGCAACCTGCACGAGGAAATCAATAACTACTCGATTATTGCCGGACAGGTGGCACGAACCGAGGAGTTTGATATCATTCACGCTCACGACTGGCTCACATTCCCTGCCGGTATCCATGCCAAGCAGGTGAGTGGTAAACCGCTTTGTATCCATGTGCATGCTACCGACTTCGACCGTTCGCGCGGCAGGGTGAACCCCACCGTCTATTCGATCGAGAAAAACGGTATGGACTGGGCAGATTGCATCATGTGTGTATCCGAACTGACACGACAGACGGTGATCAACCAGTATCATCAGGACCCACGCAAGTGCTTCACCGTTCATAATGCTGTGTATCCATTGCCGCAGGAGTATCAAGACATTCCACGTCCTGACCATACGGGCAAGGAGAAGGTGGTTACATTCTTAGGACGTATCACCATGCAGAAGGGACCTGAGTACTTTGTAGAGGCCGCTACCATGGTGCTGCATCGTACACGCAACGTGCGTTTCTGTATGGCTGGATCGGGCGACATGATGGACGCCATGATTCAGCTCGCTGCCGAGCGTGGCATTGCCGACAGATTCCACTTCCCAGGCTTTATGCGTGGCAAGCAGGTGTACGAGTGCCTGAAAAACTCTGATGTATATGTCATGCCTTCGGTGAGCGAACCATTCGGTATCTCGCCGCTCGAGGCCATGCAGTGCGGAACTCCAAGTATCATCTCGAAGCAGAGTGGATGTGCCGAAATTCTTGATAACTGTATCAAGGTGGATTACTGGGACATTCATGCGCTAGCAGATGCCATCTATTCTATCTGTCATAACGAGTCGCTCTTTAACTACCTCAAGGATGAGGGTAAGAAAGAGGTTGACCAGATTACATGGGAGAAGGTGGGGCGCTGGATCCGTACACTCTACCTCCGCACTTTAGGATGGGAATAACCAACAATTGATAATTGAAAATTGATAATTGAGAATTGAATTATGAAAACGATTTGTTTATATTTTGAGATACATCAGATTATTCATCTGAAGCGTTACCGTTTTTTTGATATCGGTACCGATCATTATTACTATGATGACTACGAGAACGAGCGTAGCATCAGCGACATTGCCGAGCGCAGCTATATGCCTGCACTCAATGCGCTGCACGATATGATTAACGAGCACGGCAAGTACTTTAAGGTGGCTTTCTCGCTGAGTGGTACTGGTATTGAGCAGTTGGAGATGCACGCACCACAGGTGCTGGAAAAGCTGCAGGCTATGAACGAGACGGGTTGCGTGGAGTTTCTGGCCGAGCCTTACAGCCATGGACTGTCGTCGCTGGCTAACCCCGATAGCTTTGCTGTGGATGTTAAGAAGCAGTGTGCTAAGATAGAGGAGCTGTTTGGCAAGAAACCTACCGTGCTGCGTAACTCGTCGCTCATCTATAGCGATGATATCGGCGCTCAGGTGGCATCGATGGGATTCAAGGGCATGCTCACCGAAGGTGCCAAGCACGTGCTGGGATGGAAGAGTCCACACTATGTGTACCACTGCAACCTGGCACCCAACTTGAAGCTGTTGCTGCGCGACATCGAACTCTCTGACGATATCTCGCTGCGCTTCAACAACTCGGAGTGGGACGGCTATCCACTCTTTGCTGATGCCTATATCGACCGCATCGCCCGACTGCCGGAAGAGGAGCAGATTATCAATATCTTCATGGAGCTTTCGGCCTTGGGTATCGCCCAGCCACTGAGCTCTAACATCCTCGAATTCCTGAAGGCTCTGCCTGCACAGGCCAAGGCTAAAGGCATCACCTTCTCGACACCTACAGAAATCTGTAAGGCTTGCAAGAGTGTAAGTCAGCTGGATGTGCCTGATGCCCTCTCGTGGGTTGACGAGGAGCGCGACGCCAGTTGCTGGTTGGGTAACGCCATGCAGCGCGAGGCATTCAATAAGCTGTACAGCGTGGCTGACCGTTTGCGTATCGCCAACGATCCCCGCCTCAATCAGGACTGGGATTATCTGCAGGCCTCGAACAACTTCCGCTTTATGACCACCAAGCCATCTAACGTAGGATTGGATCGTGGTATCTACAGTGGTCCGTTTGATGCCTTCACCAACTATATGAACATCCTGGGCGACTTTATCAATCGTGTAAATGCCCTTTATCCACTGGATATTGATAACGACGAGCTGGAAGGCTTGCTCACCACCATTAAGAACCAGGGTGATGAGATTGAGATGAAGGATAAGGAGATTATCCGCCTGAAGGCTAAGATTGAGAAACTGGAGGGTACCGAAAAGCCTGCTAAGAAAGCTGCTGCCAAGGCAAAGGCCGAGAAGAAGCCTGCTGCTAAAAAGCCTGCTGCTAAGAAAGCGCCAGCTAAGAAAGCCGAGACAAAGGAATGAAGAAGTTTCTTTGCTTAGCTGCAATGGCTGCTATATTAGCGAGCTGTGGTGGTAAAAAACAACCTCATGCAGAAGTAACTTCGGGTGGCGTCTTCGCCCCCGAAGTTCTTGCTGATACAGTACAGGCCGAACCGCTCACTGGGCAGGCATATACCATCGATGTTCCTGCTGATTGGCGTACGGAGGAATCAGGGATGACGGGCAACTCGTGTGTGCTGCATCTACGCAAGGCCCCATATACCACGGTGAGCATCACTACAGCCCCTAAGCTGAAGCCTGAGGACTATGTGGCCCAGCGCGAGAAGGAAGGATGCGTGAAGCGCTCGGATCAGGAAGTTTACGGTAGAGTGTTTACTGTTTACGATCGTACTGACGACGATGCTAACATCGTACTCTCTGTAAGCACCCCGTTCGAAGACGGCATGTTTATCATGACACTAAAGGCTGGTCCGCAGCGCCTGCCCATGGAGGAGACGCACGCTGCCATGTTCGAAAACATGAAGACGCTCCTGAACCGCATCGTATTCAGATAATAATAAGAATGATAGCATGTTTTAGCTTATGAAGGGAAGAATAAAATCGTTAGCAGCGAAAATTGCAGTCAGACTCTTTCTGTGGGGGCTGTTAATTGTTGTGGGCGTGGGATTTGTTTCGTATCACTACACGCTGAGTAGTATTACCAAGCAGTATGCTGAGAACTTTCATATGCGTATGCTTATTAACTATGAGTACACGCGTCGCGTGCTGTCGGATGTGTATGTGCAGGTTGCAAACCATGTGTATTACATTGAGCAATCGCTCGATAAGCCAGACACCCAGCTCGATGCCATGACACGCATTGTGCGTAATGGCAATCGTGTGCATAGCTGTGGCATGAACTTTATCAGGAATTACTATCCGCAGAAAGGAGAAAAGTACTGTCCCTTTGCCTGGCGTAACCCCAAGAATCGCGAGGAGATATTGACGGATGAGAAGGGCGATAAGGATTTTGACTACCTGAGCGACAGTTGGTTTTTGAACGTGATTGAGGGCGACACCTGCGAGTGGAGCGAGCCCTTTTATGATGGCTACGACAACTCTACAGCGCTGGTGGCCTATATGGTGCCTATACACAATGTCGAGGGTAAGCCTGTGGCTGTGTTGGGGGCTGATATATCGCTTGACTGGCTGACATGGAAACTGATTGAGACGGATAGTACCTATAATGCCCAGAATGTTTTTGCTGCGCAGGTGATGGGCTTGAAATCGCAGAGCTTTATTATTAACTACGATGGCAGGTTTATCACTCACCCCAAATCCGAAAAACTGTTGGAGGGTCAGTTCTTCGACCATGTAAGGGGTAGCGAGAGTGGTAGAAAAACCTTGCTGGAGCGCAAAATGAAAGCAGGGGTGCAGAGTGGCAACGAAACACAGGAGCGCTACAAGTTTGATGGTGTGGAGAGCTACTTCTTCTACACACCGCTAAAATACACCGATTGGGTGATGGTAACTGTGGTGCCTTGCCATCAGATTGATATGCTGGGTACCATGTATGTACTTAAGCTGATGGCCTATGTGCTTTTTGGCATGATAGTGCTAGTGGTAGTAGCTTATATTTATTTGAAAATAGGATTAAGAAAACGATATGAAACTGATAAGTTGGAATGTGAACGGCCTGAGGGCGTGTGAAGGAAAGGGGTTTAGCGACACTTTCCGTGAGTTGGATGCTGACTTCTTCTGTCTGCAGGAAACCAAAATGCAGGCTGGTCAGTTAGACTTGGCCTTTGAGGGCTATGAGAGCTACTGGAACTATGCCGATAAGAAAGGCTACAGTGGTACGGCAATCTTTACCAAGCACCACCCATTGAGCGTTACCTATGGCATAGGGATTGACGAGCACGACCACGAGGGACGTGTGATAACTTTGGAGATGGAAGATTTTTACCTGGTGACCTGCTACACACCAAACTCGCAGGACGGATTGAAGCGTCTTGACTATCGCATGACATGGGAGAACGACTTCCGTGCCTATCTGAAGGGACTTGACGCCAAGAAACCCGTGATACTGTGTGGCGACCTGAATGTGGCACACCAGGAGATTGACTTGAAGAACCCCAAGACCAACCGTATGAATGCTGGCTTTACCGATCAGGAGCGCGAGCAGTTCTCAACCCTGTTGGCCAGTGGGTTTACCGATTCGTTCCGCTATAAGTATCCTGAGCAGGTAACCTACTCGTGGTGGAGCTATCGTTTCCAGGCGCGCCAGAAGAACGCAGGCTGGCGTATCGACTATTTTGTGATTAGCGACCGTTTGCGTGAGCGCATGGACGATGCCCAGATACATACACAAATACTGGGCAGCGATCACTGCCCAGTAGAGTTAACATTGAAGTAAGTGCGCTTGGGATTAAAGTCCCAGACCCTTCTTCAGCTTATTGGCGCCCTCGTCGATGGCATCATTAGCCTTCTTCTTGGCGTCTTCCTTAGCTGCATTAGCAGCATCCTCAGCGGCCTTCTTGGTGTTGTCGATGGCATCCTGACCAGCCTTCTTGGCATTCTCGACAGTAGCGTTAGCAGCATCAACGGTCTGATCTACAGCAGCCTGACCAGCCTCCTGAGCACCACCTACTGCGCTGGCAAGACCATTCACAAATGTCTCGGCTGGAGTAACAGTGAGTGTTTCAACAGCAGCGGCCACAGCGGCATTGTCGCCTGCAAAAGCCTTTATCTGCTCGGCATTGCTCTTCAGGAACTCCTGAACCTTGGTTACATACTCCTTGGCCTGCTCAGGATTCTTGGTGATGAACTCTTTAACCTGCTCCTGTACAGTGGCCAGTGTAGCCTGGAGCTTGTTGGCATCCTTGGCCTCGATCTGCTCTGTGAGAGCTGCGGTGATGGCAGTAACTGCCTCGTCAACATTCTGCTCTGCTACAACGGTAGAATCAGCTGCCTCGGCTGAAGCCTGAGTTTTGTTTCCACAAGATGCGAAACCCATGGCCAAGCAGGCCACTACTGCGATAAGTCCTTTTTTCATAATGCTTTTGAATTTTTAAGTAAAACAATTAATTTGACTTGATATTTGGCAACAAAAATACATTTTTTTGCAATATGTTAGCGCAAACGTTGCTACTTTTTTATTTTTTTTATACTTTTGCACGCGTTTTTTTCAAGATAACAAGAAATTAATAGAGATTAATAGAAGATGATGACAACATTTGCATTCAAGCCGAAACTTTTGTCGACACTTCGGCACTACAACAAACAACAGTTTACCACCGACCTGCTGGCTGGTATCATCGTAGGTATCGTAGCACTGCCTCTGGCCATCGCCTTTGGTATTGCATCAGGTGTAACCCCTGAGAAGGGTATCATCACCGCCATCGTGGCTGGACTGATTGTCTCGCTGCTGGGTGGTTCGAAGGTACAGATTGGTGGACCTACTGGTGCGTTTATCATTATTATCTATGGTATTATTCAGCAGTACGGTTTTGAGGGACTGACCATTGCCACACTGATGGCTGGTGTGTTCCTGATTTTGTTTGGTGTGCTGCATCTGGGAACAATCATCAAGTATATACCTTACCCCATTGTGGTAGGTTTTACCAGCGGTATCGCGCTCACCATCTTTACCACACAGATTAAGGACCTGTTTGGTTTGACTATGGAGAGCGTGCCCAGCGACTTTATCGAGAAGTGGGGCGCTTACATTGCCGACTTTGGTACCATCGACTGGTGGAGCACTGCTGTGGGTGTTGGATCAGTAGCTGTGATTGCAGGCTGGCCTATGGTAGCTAAGTACAACAGCTTGCTGAAAAAGTTGCCAGGATCGCTGATTGCTATCATCGTAATGACTGTAGCCGTATTGCTGCTCAAGCAGTATGCTGGCGTAATGAGTATAGAAACCATTGGCGACAGATTCAGTATCTCGAACCAGTTGCCTGAGGCTGAGATGCCTGCTTTGTCGTGGAATGTGATTAAGGGTCTGGTGTCGCCAGCTATCACCATCGCCATTTTGGGTGCCATAGAATCTTTGCTTTCAGCCACTGTGGCTGACGGTGTGATTGGTGATCGCCACGACTCTAATACCGAATTGATTGCACAGGGTGTGGCTAACCTGGCCAGTCCTATATTTGGCGGTATCCCTGCTACTGGTGCCATTGCACGTACCATGACCAATATTAATAATGGTGGACGTACGCCTGTGGCTGGTATCGTACATGCAGCAGTATTGTTGCTCATCTTCCTGTTCCTCATGCCTCTGGCACAGTATATCCCTATGGCCTGTCTGGCTGGTGTGCTGGTTATCGTGAGCTACAACATGAGTGGATGGCGTTCGTTCGCATCGATCATGAAGAACCCAAAGAGCGACGTGATTGTGCTGTGTGTTACCTTCCTGCTGACTGTTATCTTCGACCTCACCATCGCTATCGAGGTTGGTCTGATCTGCGCTTGCTTGCTGTTCATGCGTCGTATGGCAGAGACTACTGATGTAAAGGTAATCAGCGACGAGATTGACCCAGAGGAGGAGCAGAGCGACTTCCAGATGGGTAACCTGGAGCACCTTACTATCCCTGAGGGTGTAGAGGTGTACGAGATTAACGGTCCTTACTTCTTTGGAGCAGGTAACAAGTTCGAGGAGATTATGGCCAGCTTGCGTGGTCAGCGACCCAAGGTGCGCATTATCCGTATGCGTAAGGTGCCTTTCGTTGATTCTACGGGTATCCACAACCTGACTAACCTGTGCGCCATGAGTCAGAATGACGGCATACAGGTGGTACTCTCGGGTGTGAACCCAACAGTGCAGGCTGTACTCCATAAAGCCGGATTTGATAAGATGTTAGGCGAGAAAAACATTTGCTCGCACATCAATATAGCATTAGAAAGAGCAAAAGAGTTGGTTTAAACACCAACTCTTTTTTTTATGCATTCATATAAGGATTGTATTGCTGTTCGTCGCCAATGGTGGATTGTGGGCCGTGGCCTGTATAAACCTTGGTATCGGCAGGCAGCGCTGCAAGCACCTTCTGTAAGCTGTGCATGATATCGGCATAGCTGCCACGCTCAAAATCAGTGCGGCCTATGCTCATGCGGAACAGGGTATCGCCAGTAAACACCACCTTCTCTTCTTCGCACCAAAAACTTACACCACCTGGGGTGTGGCCTGGAGTGCGCAGTATCTTGAACTGGTGGGTGCCAAAGCGTATTACCTCGCCATCGGCAAAGTAATGGCCAGGCTCAGGGAATTCTAAGTTAAGCCTGATGCCTGCCATCGCCTGAAACTGACCAGGGATATCTGTAATCAGCCACTCATCTTCAGCTGCTATCTCTGGCTTCAGTCCCCACGTGTCAAACACGGTGTTGATGCCAAAGTTATGGTCGAAATGACCATGGGTGCAGAGCAGGTGTACGGGCTTTAGCTGATGATCGTTGATGAAGTTCACCAACGCCTGGCGCTCTTCCTGATAGTAGGCACCACAATCGATGATTACACACTCGTTGGTGTCGTCATAAACCACGTAGGTATTCTCCTGCAGGAGATTAAAGCTGAAGGTTTTTACGTGTAGCATTATAGTGGCAGATAGATAACGTACTTTTCCTTAAACCACTCTTCGCTGAAGAACTGCGAAATCTCGGTGGTTTCTACAATCTTATGATAGGGCTGCAACTCGGCCTGCAAATCGCCACCCTTCAGGCAGATAACACCATTGGGCAGGGCATTCTGCTGAGTTTTCGAGATGTTCTTGCGCATCAGTTTTACCAGGTCGGGCAGGGGCATCACGGCGCGGCTCACAATAAAGTCGTACTTATCTTTCTCGTCCTCGCCACGCAGATGGGTGGGCTGGCAGTTCTTCAGGCCAATGGCATTGCACACTTCCTGAGCCACACGAATCTTCTTGCCTGTGCCATCAATCAACTTAAACTGGCACTCTGGGAACAGAATGCTCAGGGGTACACCTGGAAAGCCGCCACCTGTACCAAAATCCAAGATGCGTGTGCCTGGACGGAAGTTGATGATCTTGGCGATGGCCAGTGAGTGGAGCACGTGGTGCTCGTAAAGCTGGTCGATATCCTTACGCGAAATAACGTTAATCTTGGAGTTCCAATCGCGATAAAGAGCATCGAGGGCATCAAACTGCTGGCGCTGTTCGTCGCTCAGCTGTGGAAAATATTTCTGAATAATCTCTGCTGTCATTGTACTGATTTGATAAATGCGGGTTTTACAAATTTCTTAAGCTGGGCATAAGTAAGCACCAGCTCGATAGTGCCTAACTCAAGCGAGGCAATCTCGGAGGGATTGAAAATAAAAGTGATGGTATTATCGCTCACAATAAAGTTCTCGGGCACGTACATCTCTACCTGGTCCAGATAACCTTTCTCTTTCAGTTGTTCAAGGGTCTGCACCTCAGTTTTCTCCATGAGTGCCTTAAGCAGCAGTGGTGGCAACTGTGTTTTATAGCCATCCACAAAAATATCCTTCATCTTTATCTCTTTAGCTGTTTCGATATTGAAGTTAATCGGAATTAGCTGATGAATGCTGTGGGCATAGCCCTCGCTATAGTCGATGGTAGCCAGATAAGCTAATGTGCGTGGCGACGTTTGTTCGGTAGTGGCATTGATGATGTAGTGGAACTCGTACCACGAACGTTTGGTGGTATCGGCACGATCGGCATTATAAAGTGGCAGCATGTTGGTTTTATAACTCATGGTGTAGGCCTCGGCAAACTGGTCCATCGCACCTTGCATGCCCATATCGCTCTGGTTAAAGAGGCGATATACCACAGCCTCGTTAATCTTCTTACCTACCTCGCCACTCTTTTCGGTAGCGCTGGGCAGTTTAAGACTTACGCTGCACGTTGGAGATTGCTCTTCGTTTGACAGACGTATGCTTTTTTCTGACTCGAGCATCTCGAAAGTCAGTTTGCCTTCGTCATCATTTCTGCAACCCGTAAAAACGGCGAGAATAACGAAAATGAGCGTATATTTGAGTTGGTTTGTCATACTTTTGCACTTATTTTTGCGCAAAATTACACTAAAATCTCGAAAATAGCAAATTTCTCATAAAAAATCACTAATTTTGCAGCCGAAATAATAAAAGAATCATTAAAACCAGAATGAATTCACAGAGTACACCCCTTCATATCAGGTTGTGGCATAAAGACTTTTGGTTGATGGCCATCGCCAACTTTCTGTTGGCTATGACTGTCTATATGCTGGTACCTACTATGCCCAGTTGGCTGATGGATGCCCAAGGTTTCTCGGCTTTGGATGCTGGTATAGCTATGGCTTCGTTCGGAGTAGGACTGTTTGCGCTTGGTGCGTTTGTATCATATATGGTTCAGCACTATCGTAGAAATATGGTGTGCATATTTGCGGTACTGATTGAGGCGCTCTTGATGATTGCCCTGTATTACGTAGATGGTTTGCACATGCGAGTGGCTGACCCTATGGTGATTTTTGTGCAGCGTTTTGCACAAGGAGCTGTATTTGGACTGGCTCAGATGGTATTAACGAGCACGCTGATTATTGATACCAGCGAATCGTTCCAACGTACCGAGGCTAACCACTCAGCTGCCTGGTTCTCAAGATTTGCCTTGAGTATGGGACCTATGTCGGGCTTGCTGATTGGGCGATTGGCAGGTTTCCACAACGTACTATTGGCCACCGTATTCTGCGCTTTGGCAGTGGTGGTGCTGGTGATGTTGGTAAACTTCCCCTTCCGTGCGCCTCAGGACGATATCCCAACTGTTAGCTTGGATCGTTTCTTCCTACCTCATGGCTTTCCGCTGTTTGTAAACCTTCAGTTGGTAACTTTGGCTGTGGGCATCATCCTATCTGTAGTGCTGATAGAGCAGTTCTACTCGATGATGATGGTAGGCTTTGCTGTAGCCATCCTGTCGCAACGATTTGTGTTTAAGAATGCTGAGCTGAAGAGCGAGGTGATAACAGGTTTGATACTGATGGGTGTGGCCCTGCTGATGATGATAACACGCCATCTGCCTATTGTGATGTATGCAGCCCCGCTGTTTATTGGTATGGGTGTTGGTTTGATAGGTTCGCGCTTCCTGTTGTTCTTTATCAAACTGAGTCGCCATTGTCAGCGAGGCACCTCGCAGAGCACCTTCTTGTTAGGCTGGGAGAGTGGTATAGCATGGGGTGTAGGTGCAGGTGTGGCTATCTTCCAAGGCAACGTAACAGCAGCCTTGATAGCAGCCCTGGTATTGGTAATTGCCGCTTTGGCCATGTACCACTTTACTCACAACTGGTTTACGAACAACAAAAACAGATAATTACCCTCGACAGAGTGAGGCGTAGGGGCATGTTTCGCAACGATGCTGATCGTCAGTAGGCACAAAAGCCATCTGAGCGTTATAGATATCGTCAAGTTGTTGGCGTAACAGCGTAATAAACTCATCCGAATAATCGGCTATATCAGTGATGGCTTCCTTACCTATCTTCAAGGTTGGGTCGTAATCCTCGCTTCCTGCATGCTGAATAAACAGCAGGCAAGGCGACACCATCTGTGGTGTTTTGCTACGCTCGATGTGGGCGTAGAGCAGGGTTTGCAGGTAGTAATCACTATGGTCTTTGATAGCTTCTTGCGAGAAGATTGCTGTAACATCGGGCATGGCCTTGATGTGGCGCGAACCTGTCTTATAATCAACCACACGGATACGCTCCAAACCTGTTTCAGGATCGGTAATACTATCCAAACGGTCGATGATACCTGCAATATACTGGTTGTTTAAGGTGATGTTTACACGCTTTTCGAGACCTAAAATGCGGAAAGGCGCTAAGCGGCGATCGCATTCTAACAGTTGGCGCAGATACTTGATAATCACCTCGCGATTAATCAACTGCAAACCATCCAATGGAGGCATGGGGCGTGAGGCATCGTGGATATGGAAGAACTCCTGCTTGATGGCTTCATCTACCACTCGTTCTATGGTTACCTCTTCCTTCAGCAGGTCGTCGATAGCCATTGTGGTGATGGTGGCCTTGGTTTCTACCAGATACTGGTACACCAGTTGGGCTGCTTTGTGGAAGATATTACCAAACAAGCGGTTGTCAATCAAATCGTCCTCAGTGTTATCGGGCTCTAAAAGCTCGCACACATAACGATAGAAGAATCGTAGCTGGCAACGCAGATAGGTGTTGATGGCTGTGGGACTGATGCCGCCTGCATCCTTGGCAAAACGGCGCTGTAGCTGGGTCATCACCTCTGGCGTTTTGTTGATGGCCTGAGGCGCATGAAGCTGGGGTGTCTGACCAGCCTTCAGGGTTTGGAACGTGATAGGTATCTTGTTCTCAACCATCAGTTGCAGCATAAAGCGCGACATCTCGGCCGTTTTACCATCGCTGGTGGCATTGTTATAAAGGATAGTTACATCTTTGGCACGTTGCAGCAAACGATGGAAATAGTGCTCGTAGATAGATACCTTGTAATCGATAGTGGTTAGTCCATAGGCCTTGCGCAGGGCGTAAGGTATAAACGAAGTGTCGTTAACACCACGCGGCATATTACCCTCGTTGCACGAGAGCAGTAGCACATGGTCGAAGTCGAGGTTTCGCGTTTCGAGCACACCCATCACCTGGATACCTTCGGCAGGTTCGCCATGGAAGGGGATTGAGGTGGTTGATATCAGCTGTACAATCAAGCGTTGCAGCGTAATCACGTCCACCTTCAGATCGCCACTATCTACCAAACCACTCAACCTATTAAGTAAGGTATACATGCGGAAAAGACTCTCCGTGTCGAGTGGTGAGTCGATGATGGGACTCTTGCTGGTGGCGATAGTTTGCGTTAAGCTCAGAAGCCAATGTAGCAATGGCTGGATATCAGTATATCGCTGATTGGCAAAATCGTCAGGCATCAGCGTGGCGTAGGGGTGGCGCTTGATGCTCTCAACCCATCGCCGAGCAAATTTTTGCTTGCGCAGCGAGTAGCCATGTACCTGCATATTGATAAGCGTGTTGATGAGCGAGGCTATCGACGTTTGTCCAAGTGGATAACCTGTGGTGATATTGATTTTGTCAACATTCTCAGGCAAGCAATGGATAACTGTTTGCAGTAAGCCCTCGTTGCAAAGCACAATGGCTGTTTTGCGACCATCTTTAATCCTATCCTCATCTAACCACTCGCTGATGTAGCGTGCCTGGATATTCTCGGTAGGGGCCGAAATCAGATTGATATGGTGTGGTGGCACCTCATCGGTATCCTGATAGAAGATGGCCTTGCCTTGCTTTTCTAATCGGCTGAAGAGTGTTTGCTCTACCTTCTGCAGCAGGTTAAAGCCTATAAACACATAGGTATCGTATTCAAACTCTAACGTATCATCCGTAGCCACCTGACGATAAAGGGCTCCCTCGTAGGCCAGTTGCTTATCGGCCAACTGCTGGTTGTAAGCATGATATATCTCGCCAATGTGGCTCCATAGGCGCAGGAATCGCTCTTTCAGCTCGGTATTATGCTCCTCAGAGAAATTGCTGAAAAAGCGTTTGATCATCTCACGCTGCTCAGGGGTTAGGTAAGAGGTGTCGTCGAGTTCGTGTATATCGCGCAGGTTGGCCAACACCTTATCTGCAGGCGCCATATTCTTGTCGAGATCGTCGAAGTCGGAAAGCAACAGCTGTCCCCAACCATAAAAATGGTCTAATGTCTCGTCGATACCTGTACAGGCGGTAAAAACACGATGCAGTTCGCACACCAGCAGGATTGGATCGGCCACCTGCAATTTGGAGTGCGAGCGGAACAAATCGCTGATGGTGATATAGGCAGGGCTCCAAAGGGGCTTCTGCGCTAAGCGTGCCAGGTGCTCGTTAAGGAACAGCGATGCACGTTTGTTGGGGAACACCACAGCTACTCGTGATAGATTGGTGCCATATCTGGAAAGCAGGTCTTCTGCTACATGTTCAAGGAAACTTTTCATACTTCTTCAATCTTATTACTATATACGTACCACAGGTAGCCTTTGATGTTTTGGTGACCCATCGACTGCAAGAGGTGCATATAGCGGCGCACCTGGTCATGGTAATCAGGGTTGGGATGACCAAATTTAAAATCTACCACAATCCACTCGTTGCCATCTGTCATTACACGGTCAGGGCGATGCTCCTTCACCTCGCCATCTACAACAGAAAGGATGGTGCACTCGTTAAAGAGCGTCCAACGGGGCGAGAACCACGAGGCTACTCGTGGGTCGGCCAGACGTTTACGCAGCATGTTGGTAATCTTTTCGGCAGTCATCTCCTCGTCGTACAGAATACCCTCGAACTGCAAACGCTGCAGGGCTTCAGGGATATCCTTCTCTGTTTGGATGGTTGAGAAGATTTCGTGTAACACACTACCTGCCTGGATATAGCGGTGCTGCTGATCAATGTCGTCGCCCTGAATAAAGTCGCGACTACGATTACTCTGACGGAAGTTTACCTTACTCTCAAAGTTGCGGATGGCCACATGTACAGCCTCCGACTTCTGCAAGAATGGGTTCTTGCTGGGTTCTTTTTCTTTCTGCTTAGCCTCGCCAACAGTGAACGATCCCATCGAGAACACAATCGCAGCATCATCGTTCTCCATACCTTCTAGCTGAGCATCTTGCATATCGTTAGCCACCAAAGGCAGGCATAGCTCTATCAAGGCCGAACGCGAGTTTTTTACGCCTCGTTTACCAATCACAAACAAGCTCTTGGCAGCACGTGTAAAGGCTACGTACAGCAGGTTCAGGTTATCCACCATATTCTGCAGGTGCTCGTGCAGATAATCGCCCTCGTAAATGGTGCCAATCATTGCCTTCTGACTATAGTCGATAGGCACAATGGGCAGATCGTTGAAAGGTGCCTCGTTAGGCTGGCACCAGATGATGTTGTCTGTTGTCTTCTCCAAGGGCCAATCGCAGAATGGGATAATTACATGATCGAACTCCAAACCTTTTGATTTATGGATGGAGATGAGACGGATACCGTTGGTTTCATCGCTTTGGATGGTCTTCTTGCAAAGCGACTCTTCCCACTCTGTAAGGAAAGCCTGTATATCAGTGGTGTTCTCGTTAACGTAGTTGGACAACTGGTCGTAGAAGGCACACAGGTAGGCACCCTGTCCCTCCAAACGGTGCAACTCGAAGATGGCGTAAATCTTCTCGGCCAACTCGTAGAGTGGTAAAGTTATCAGCTCGTCGAAGTGGGCTATATAAGCCTCGGGCAGGTAGGCATCGAGGTTGGCACCTGCTATCATAAACTCGTTATCGCTCAGCTCCTTGCCCTGAACGGTGCATAGCCAGGTTTTAACGATGGCTGCCTTGGTAAGTTGGTCGTCAGGTGTCAGCAATAGCTGTAAGGCCTGAATCATCAGACATACCGCACTCGACGCATCTAAGCGGAACGCCTCGTCGCTCACAATGCTTACTGAGGGCAGATGCTCCAGGAAATACTGGGCAATAATGGGGATGTGGAAGTTATAGCGCACCAGGATGGCAATGTCCTTCTGACTAACACCTTGACTGATGAGTTCAGCCACGTTTTCTGTCATGTGGGCCAGAACCTCTTCCTGATACTCTTCGCCTGGTAGCAGTTCGATGGTAATCTTACCTTCCTGTGACTTGCCATCTGGTACTTGCTGGGTTACATCGGCATAAGCTTTCTTTAGCTGGTCGCGCTCGTCGCAGTTCAACTCCTCGAGTGCTGCATACTCTAAGTTGGCAGCATGGGTAAAGAAGTGGTTATTGAAATCGATGACGTTACGTGTAGAACGGTAGTTGGTTGAGAGCGATTTGATTTCCATCAGCATGGCATTAAACTGCTGTTCAATGCCATTCAGCAAGCGCCAGTCGCCTGAGCGCCAACGATAGATACTCTGCTTTACATCGCCCACAATCAGGTTACTGCCATCTTCATGACTCATGGTCTCTGACAGTAGCACCTTAAAGTTCTGCCACTGTATGGTAGAGGTGTCCTGAAACTCATCAATCATCACGTGCTTGAGCTGGGTACCTATCTTCTCGAAGATGAAAGGTGAGTCGCTACCATCAATCAGCGAGTGGAGCAGTTGCTGGGTGTCGCTCAGCAAAAAGCGGTTATCTGTCTCGTTAATATCGCGTACCTTCCTTTCAATACTGCTTAACAGACGTAGCTGGTTAAGATGACGCAGGGTGAGGTTAGATGATTGGAATATCTTCCATTGTTTTTCCTGGGCCTCAACAGCGCATCTAAGTATCTGTAGCAGCGACCCTTCAACCACTTGTAACACAAAATCGCGCTGTGGGTGAGTCTTGGGGCACCACTTCTCGATGTTCTCCAAATGGTTATTAACTGTTGCAGTAATGATGCTTGGATCGAAAGTGCCTTTGCGAAGCTTGTTAAAGAAACTGGCGATACCTCGCTGTTTACTCGACAAATCATCTACGCTTAAGCCTTCGCCTTCGAGTGTGTCGAAGAACGATTCGCCGATCTCTTTCATATAGCCCTCGGCAGCCTTCTTCAGCTCGCGTAGGGTAGTGGTATAATTCTCAAAGAAACCTTCCTCGCCCATTTTCTTTTCGAGCGTGGTGCTTACCTCTTTATAATAGTCCTTAAAGATATTCTGACCAAACTTCTTAATCTGTGCAATGACATTCCACGATTTATCATCCGAGATATTCTCCATGATATACTTCAGAATCCATTGCAGCATCACATCTGTTGTGGTCAGATCCTCAATCAACTGATCTACAGCCAACTCTTCCACCTGGTAATCGTTCAACCCAATGCGCAGGTTGGTGGTCAGGTCGAGTTCGCGTGCCATGTTACGCAGTACACTCTGAAAGAACGTATCGATAGTCTCTACACGGAAATAGTTGTAGTTGTGGGTGAGGTTGTTGAGGGCTATACCGGCTCGTTCGCTGATAACCTCAGGCTTAAGACTTGTTTTTACTTGGATGTTCTGCAAGTAGTTGTTCGATTCGGGCAATTGTTTCCAGATACCATACAGCTGACTGAGGATACGCATCTTCATCTCCTCGGTAGCCTTGTTGGTAAAGGTTACAGCTAAGATGTTGCGATAGCTCTGTGGATTCTCTACCAACAAACGGATATACTCTGTGGCTAGGGTGAAAGTCTTTCCACTTCCAGCGCTGGCCTTATATACGGTGAGTGATTTTTGTGATTCGTTTACCATCTTCTGAATAGTTCAAATTCTACTTCAACGCCAACACGGTCGAAGTGGGTGTTACGGAAACTGGCAAAGGCACCAACAGAGATATATCTGTTAGTAAAGCCATAGCCTAACTCGTAATAGGGGCGCGAGTCCTGCAGCAATACGCCACTCAGGTAAAAGCGCTCTTTCTCAATATATTTTCCCAGATAGGGAATCCATGTGGCCACCAGCATAGGCGACTCGTACGAGATGTTACCACGCAGATAATAATCTGACTGGTTGTATACACGACTGCGTAGCAGTTGGAAGTCGCCACTCCAGTCATCGTCCCAACCCTCGGGTAGGTTTTCGTCGCGGAAGTTGGCGAAGTCAACAAACAGGTTGTCCTTCTTGTTGGTATAGAAACCTGCACCAGCACGCATGTTTAGCAAGCGCAAACCAGGAATCTTCTTCTTCCACTGGGCATCAAACTCCCAACGTTCGTATTCCAAATCCGACTTGTTAACGCCTTTTATGGCTCGTTCGTAATCTACTGATAGTACAGGGCCACGATTCAGCCAAGGCGAGAACTTTAAACCAATGCTTGGCGCAAAACTACGATACTCGGTAGGCATGTCGTAACTCTTCATCAACTCCTTATTTACTGCCGTACGATGATGGTATATGAAACCTGTTTCGATATCCAGCCAGTCGAACAACATTATGTTGTTGATGACACTGAGATGCTGGTCCTTGAACTTGTCCATATCCGTATTGTCGAAGTTGATGGTGTCCTGATGGGCAGCGTTAATCACATCCATCACGCTCGAGTTACTGATGCGATTATCATTACCAAACACTACCTCGGCATATCCGTTACGTTTAGGGTTATACGTCATTCGGAGTGGTGCCGTAAAGTAGAACTGATGGTGCTTGAAGGTGTAACCAAACGTGGGATTGAGTGATAGATAACGGTGGGCCGAGAAGTTGTATTGCGAACGGAAACGCATTTTATAACGTACACCACGAGCATGACTGTAACTCAGATACAGCGGATTGATGATAGGCGACATCCTGAAGTTGACATCCTCCGATTCTGCTTTGATAGGTGTAACCAGGTTCTCGCCAATGGTATCCCAGAAAATCTTCTTCCAAAGTCGCTGTTTCTTAGGCATGGTGTCTTGTGCTATCGAGTCTTGACGGTTCTTATCGTCGTAAGCCTGGTATATCAGTTTGTCTGTTTCGGAAAGAGGTGTGGGGCGCACCTCGTCCATCAAAGCCCTGTTATCCATCCTTTCGATGGAGTCGGGTAGTGTCTTGGCGCAATCGTACTTTGCATCGAAGAGTGCCGAAATTCGGTTGCCCATGAATCTGAAGGTAGCTGCAGTAGTGCATTTGGTGGGCATAATCGATCGCCCGCCTTCTTCGCCTTGAGTTATCTCTGTGCGGAAGGTAATCATATCAAACTCACCATTCAGCAGTGTACGTATAATTCTTCCTGTCTTTGTTTCAACAATGGCATAGCCATTCAGTAACTGCGTGTTGTAGTTCTTTGGACGGAACTCAAGACGAGTGGTACCATCATGCTGAAGCTTTTGGGTGTAGCGATAGTATATGCGGTTCCATTTGTTGAAAGGCGACAACATATGCCCATCGTACAAAGCAATATCGTAGATGTTGGGCGTCATGTAGTCGAGCAGGGTGGGGAGTGCCTTGCGATTTCGGCGAATGGTGCCTGACAGCAATTGGTTGTTGATGTCGTAATCGTGCGCATTCTTAAAGAGCACCTTGCTGTACGACTCGCGGATATAGTCTCTTTCGCCCTTGGCTACTACATACATCGATGGGATGAGCCATAACACTACATTACGTTTGTCCACATTATATCGGAACTTGGCGTACACCCGATCCTCAAGGCTATCAATGGCTGCCTTGTTGACTTGCTGGTATCTGTAGATACGACTCAAGATGTTCAACGAATCAAGCTTGTTGTTCGCTGAAACACTTATGACCATACTTATCAGTATGGAGGTCAATAGTGTCTTGGTGAATAGTTGATTGTATTTCAATGTTGTTGTTATTTTATTATTCCAGTTTCTCTTTCAAGTATTTACCTGTCAGACTCTCTTTGCATGCCACTACTTCTTCGGGCGTTCCAGCTATCACTAAGTTACCACCCTTGTCACCACCATCTGGTCCTAAGTCAATCACATGGTCGGCACATTTGATAACCTCCATGTTGTGCTCGATAATCAGGATGGTGTGCCCACGGGCTATCAGCGCATCGAAGGCTTTCAGCAGGCGCTGTATATCGTGGAAGTGCAGACCAGTAGTTGGCTCGTCGAAGATAAAGAGCGTAGGCTCCTGTTTTTCCTGTCCGATAAAGTAGGCCAACTTTACACGCTGGTTCTCACCACCAGAGAGTGACGATGAGTTCTGGCCCAGTTTAATGTAGCCCAAGCCAACATCCTCGAGAGTCTTCAAACGTTTCACGATGACGTTCTCGCCATTCTCTTTGAAAAAGGCAATGGCCTCAGATATGGTCATATTCAGCACGTCGTCCACATTCTTGCCATGATAGTTTACATCCAGGATTTCCTTTTTAAAGCGGTGACCATGACAGGCTTCGCACTCCAGCACCAAGTCGGCCATAAACTGCATCTCTACAGTAATGGTACCTGCACCCTTGCACTCCTCGCATCGTCCACCATCCGTGTTAAACGAGAAGTATTGTGGCGTAAAGCCCATTTGCTTGGCCAGTGGTTGCTGGGCATACAAATCGCGAATGGCATCGTAAGCCTTCACATATGTGGCTGGGTTAGAGCGGGTGCTCTTACCTATAGGGTTCTGATCTACAAACTCGATATGCTTGATAGCCTCGATATCCCCATCCAGTCCCAGGTATTCGCCTGGTGCATCACAGGCTTCGCCAAGTCGGCGTCGCAAAGCTGGATACAGAATGCCTTTGATGAGGCTCGATTTTCCAGAGCCTGATACACCTGTTACCACCGTCATTACGTTAAGTGGTATCTTAACATCGATACCTTTCAGGTTGTTCATACGGGCACCTTTGATGGTAATGAACCTGTTCCAAGGGCGACGCGATGGGGGCACAGGAATCTCTTCCTGATGCAGTAGGTATTTTACCGTGTAGCTCTTGGGCCACTTTGTGAGCGAGGTTTTGTTTACTTCCTTAGCATCGCCATCAAACACAACCTCGCCACCCAGGCGTCCAGCATCAGGACCAATATCTATCAGATGGTCGGCAGCGCGCATGATATCTTCGTCGTGCTCAACTACTACCACCGTATTACCTAACGATTGAAGCTCTTTCAGCACATGAATCAAGCGGTCGGTATCTCTCGAATGCAAGCCAATACTTGGCTCGTCCAGAATATACAAAGAACCTACCAGCGAACTACCAAGCGATGTGCACAGGTTGATACGCTGACTCTCACCACCTGAGAGCGAATTCGACAAACGGTTGAGCGTAAGATAACCCAAACCTACATCGAGCAGGAACTGCAGGCGATTCTTGATTTCTGTCAGCAATCGCTTTCCAATTTCTGCATCGTGCTCGTCCAACTCCAAGTGCTCAAACCACTCCTTTACCTTTATAACTGGCATTTGTACCAGGTCGGTAATGCTGCGTCCGCCAATCTTTACGTAATCAGCTTCGGGCTTTAAGCGTGTGCCATGACACTTTGGACAAGTGGTCTTGCCACGGTAGCGTGCCAGCATCACACGGTATTGTATCTTGTACTGATTCTCCTGAATCATCTCGAAGAAAGCATCGATACATGGACGTTCCTTCATCCCCTTGTCTGAAGGCAGTCCGTGCCACAGCCAGTCCTTATGCTTCTGACTCAGGTTCATGTAAGGCTCAAAGATGGGGAAATCATCCTTGGCTGCGTGGCGACAGAACCAGTCGAGCCACTCTTTCATCTTCTCGCCATGCCAACAAACCACACAACCATCGTAAACAGACAGGGTGGTGTTGGGGATGACTAATTTCTCGTCGATACCAACAATTCGTCCAAAGCCTTGGCATTCGGGGCAGGCTCCTGCTGGCGAATTGAACGAGAACATCTGGTCGGTAGGCTCTTCAAAGGTCATGCCATCAGCCTCGAACTTCATCGAGAAATCGTAGAAGATGGTGGGTGGGAACAGCAAGCGCAACTCACCATGTCCTTCGTAGAAAGCTGTTTCGGCAGAATCTACCAAGCGTGCAATCACATCCTTGGTATCGTCCACGCTCATGCGGTCGATAACCAGGTAGATATTCTCGTCGTCGAACTTTCCTGTTGCCAGATAATCGTCTATTCGTTGGAAATCATTGTTTACATAGATGCGGGCATAACCTTCCAACTGGTAGGTCTTGAGCTGTTGCTCCATAGAGCGCCCCTCGCGCAGATGGATGGGTGCCATCACCACGAATCGGGTGCCTTTCGAGAACTCCAGCATCTTCTGTACCACATCCTCCGTAGAGTGTTTCTTCACCTCGCAACCACTGATGGGCGAATAGGTATGACCTATGCGGGCAAACAGCAGTCGTAGATACTCGTAAATCTCGGTGCTGGTGCCTACAGTGCTTCGTGGGTTCCTTGATATTACCTTCTGCTCGATAGCGATAGCAGGCGGTATGCCGCGAATGAAATCACACTCAGGTTTGTTCATCCTACCAAGGAACTGTCGGGCATAGCTCGACAAACTCTCTACATAACGGCGTTGGCCTTCGGCATACAAAGTGTCGAAGGCCAAAGATGATTTGCCGGAGCCACTGACTCCGGCAATCACTACGAATTGGTTTCGGGGTATTTTTACATCAATATTCTTGAGGTTATTGACGCGTGCCCCTTTTATCTCTATTGAATCACTCATTCATTATTAAAGAATACTCTTAACGGCCTCGAGCATGCCTACGCTCTTAATGAGGTCGAGATCCTGCTTCACCATAGCGTTCAGACCAGGAATCTTATTCAGATCCTCCTGCCAGATGAACTCGGCGCCCAGCACACCATCGGTAACCTTCTGTGTGTCGCCTGTTGCCCAGAGCTCCTTCAGCAGGTCCATAATCTTCTGGTCGTCGTTTGGTACAATCTCAACGCCATCCTCGCGCTTACCACCCTTATAGTAGGTGATGATAGCAGCCAGACCGAATACCAATCCCTTAGGCAGCTCGCCCTTGCGCTCCAGGAATGTCTTTACGCCAGGAAGGTCGCGAGCCTGGAACTTGGGGAATGAGTTCAGCATGATGCTGGTTACCTGGTGGTCAACGTATGGGTTGTCGAAACGTTCCAATACGTCGCCAGCAAACTTCTCGAGCTCGTCCATTGGCAGGTCGAGTGTCTGCATCAGCTCATCAAACTGAACTTTGTGGATATATTTACCGATTACCTCGTGGTTGCAGGCATCGCGAACGATGTTTACACCACTCAGGAATGCTACTGGGCTCAATACGGTGTGAGGACCATTCAGCAGGGTTACCTTACGCTTGTGGTATGGCTCCTCTGATGGTACAAAGAGGACGTGCAAGCCTGCCTTGTCAGCGGGGAACTCGGCAGCCACCTCTTTTGGTGCCTCGATTACCCACAGGTGGAAGTTCTCGGCCTGTACTACCAGGTTGTCGCGATACGAAATCTTCTCCTGAATCTCAGCAATCTCCTTGCGTGGGAATCCTGGTACGATACGGTCAACGAGGGTAGCGTATACGCCACAAGCCTCCTCGAACCACTTCTTGAAGTCATCGCCAAGGTTCCACAGCTCGATGTACTTATAGATGCAATCCTTAAGAACGTGACCATTCAGGAAGATCAGCTCGCATGGGAAGATAATCAAACCCTTTGTCTTGTCGCCGTTGAAGGTCTGATAACGACGATACAACAGCTGAACCAGCTTACCAGGATAGCTGCTTGCAGGAGCATCCTCGAGCTTACAAGAAGGATCGAAAGCGATACCAGCCTCAGTAGTGTTAGAGATAACGAAACGAATCTCTGGCTGATCGGCCAGTGCCATGAAGGCTGCGTTCTGTGTATATGGGTTCAATGCACGACTAATTACATCAATGCGCTCCAGTGTGTTAACGGGCTTGCCGTTCTCGCGTCCCTGAAGGTTTACATGGTACAGGCAGTCCTGAGCATTAAGCCAGTCAACCATACCTTTCTCGATAGGCTGAACAACAACAACCGAACCGTTGAAGTCAGTCTTCTGGTCCATGTTCCAGATAATCCAATCAACAAATGCACGGAGGAAGTTTCCTTCGCCAAACTGAATAACCTTTTCAGGCATAACGCTCTTAGGAGCGAACTGTTTGTTTAGTGGTTTCATTTCTAAATATTGTTTTAATTGTTAATACTTTCGAGTGCAAAGATAGACTTATTTTACGAAAACTCCAAATTTAAAATCATGAAATGCTTAAAAAACCACGAAAACCTTTGCGCTATATTTTGTTGATGTCAACGTAGCCATGCATCACGGCATAGATGGTAAGTGCCGAAACACTCTTCATGCCCAATTTGTCCATGATGTTCTTACGATGGGTAATCACCGTAGCCAAGCCTATATTCAACTTGTCGGCAATCTCCTTGTTGATATATCCCTGTACAATCAGCGACATTACTTCGATTTCGCGATCCGACAGGATTTTCTGACTCAAGATAGCTGGCATAGGCGGCAGATGTTCGCCTTTGCCGTGGGCATGCTGCTCCAGCATCAGTAACGAGCGCACCAACTCGGGTTCTGGCACGTTTACGCACAGACATTTAAAGTCTGACAGCTGCGACATGGTGTCGAGCGACAGCGTGAGCACGATGGTTTTGCGCTTGTGCTCAGTAAAGAATGCCATGTTCTCTACTACTACCGACATAGCTGTAAAGTAGTGGAAATAACTCTCGGGCTCGTTGGCTTCAAGTTCTGAGAACGATCCGAATGTGTCAACCGTCATGATGGGCATGACGTTCTGAAGGATAGCCTTCAACCCCAACGCCGATAGGGTATTGGGGTCGATGATAGCTATCTTGGGTCTATTGTTCATGATAAGAATCCTAATAATGCACCTGCGGCTACAGCCGAACCAATCACACCAGCTACGTTAGGACCCATGGCGTGCATGAGCAGGAAGTTGTGACGGTCGTACTCCAAACCGAGGTTGTTAGATATACGTGCTGCCATTGGTACGGCACTTACGCCTGCGTTACCAATCAGCGGGTTCAGTTTCTTGCCTTCGGGCAGGAACAGGTTCATCAGCTTAACAAAGCAAACACCCGATGCGGTGGCAATCATAAAGGCCATAGCACCTAAGGCAAAAATCTTGATGGTGTTGAAGGTCAGGAACTCGCTGGCCTGTGTTGAGCAGCCAACGGTTAAGCCTAACAGCATGACGACGATATCGTTGAGTGCTGCACCTGCAGTCTTTGCCAAACGGGTGGTCTTACCACTCTCCTTCAGCAGGTTACCAAAGAACAGCATACCCAACAAGGGCAGGCCTGATGGTACGATAAAGGTAGTGAGCAGAAGGCCGATGATGGGGAACAGAATGCGCTCTGTTTGCGATACCTCGCGACCAGGTTTCATCTTGATAACGCGCTCCTTATCGGTGGTGAGCAGGCGCATGATGAATGGCTGGATAACAGGTACCAATGCCATGTAGCTATAGGCACAAACGGCGATGGCTCCCATCAGGTTGGGCGACAGCTTTGAGCTGAGGAAGATAGCGGTAGGACCATCGGCACCACCAATGATGGCGATACCTGCAGCCTGCGAGGGCTCGAATCCCATAGCCAAGGCAACCATATAGGCGCCAAAAATACCAAACTGTGCTGCAGCGCCAATCAGCATTAACTTGGGGTTAGCCAACAGGGCTGTAAAGTCGGTCATGGCACCAATGCCCAAGAAGATAAGTGGTGGATACCAACCTTGGCGCACACCTTGATAGAAGATGTTAAGCACCGAGTTATCTTCGTATAGTCCTATCTCAAGTCCTGCATCAGCACGGAAGGGGATGTTGCCAAGAATGATGCCCAGTCCGATGGGGACGAGCAGCAGTGGCTCAAAGTCTTTCTTGATGGCGAGCCAGATAAAGAAGGCTCCCACAGCAATCATGATCAGGTTTCCTACCGTAGCATTGGCAAAGGCTGTGTAGGTAAGGAACTCATGAAAGTTCTGTATGATAAACTGTCCTAAATCCATAATTGTCAACTATCAATTATCAACTGTCAACTATCCGATGGTCATAAGGACAGCGCCTTCCATCACACTCTCGCCAGGTTTTACGGTGATAGAGGTAACGGTGCCTGCGTACTCGCTCTCGATGTTGTTCTGCATCTTCATAGCTTCGAGCACCAGTACTACGTCGCCTTGCTTAACAGTGTCGCCTACGTTCACCTTTACATCTGTAATGGTTCCTGGCAGCGGTGCTTTAATGCCCGAACCTGTGCCAGTTGCAGCAGGCTTTTCGGCTACGGGTGCAGCTGCGGGGGCTATCGAAGGACGAGCCAATGTCTTGGGGGCCTCTACGTGTACCTTCTTGAGTGTACTTGTGGGGTTGATGGGCTGCTTCAGCTCAACGTCGAAACGTACGCCATTTACTACTACTTTGGCTACGTTGCCCTCCACTTCTTCTATCTCTACGTCGTAATCAACGCCTTGTACTTTATACTGATACTTATTCATATTGTTCAACGGATTTCTGGGGTTGTTGGAATTTTGGGTGCATTGTGCTGTGTTGGGATGATGGGTTTAGAGAAGTGAGTCATCTGACTGCCTTCGTCGCTCCATCCTGTATCGTGAGCCTTGATGGTAATTATACCACTCTCAACATCGTGCACATCGTCCTGATACTGTTTCAGCGCCATCGATATAACGGCTATATATACCTCCTTGTCGATACCTTTGGTTTTCAGACCGTCCTGCAGAATGTTACCTGTGGCATGTGCCAGGTCGTGAGTAACCTCAACAGTCTTGGTAATAGGCTTGATGGGTTGGGTGTTTGCCACCTTCTTGGCCATCTCGATATTACGCATAATGAGTCCGAAAACCCAGAAGAATACGAAAAGTACTGCCAGACAGAAGAACACAATACCCATGGCCAGCAGGGTAATGCCGAATCCGTGTGGGTCTTCGCGCTTCAGATAAGCGTCCTTTGTTTCATCAGTCTTGATAAAGTTCTCAATGCCAGGTGTAACGTTCTCGGCCGATTTTACAGCCCACTGCTTGGCATTCTGTCGAGCATAGCTCTGATTGGCAGCCAAAGCAGGGATGGTTACTGAGTCGATAAGTTCGGTGGCATTTCCGTTGTAGAATCCCAGCCAAAGGGGCTCCGACAAGGGAACGTTGAGCGAGAGATGCAACTTACTCTGTGCAGGGTTAGCGTTGCAATAGAAGATTAGGTGCTGGCGCCCACCTATCTGCGTACGAGGTTCGCCACTGGGGATAACGCTCATGCGCTTGATACGTTCAGGCACACTCATGTTAGGATCGAGTACGGAACGGTCTGTAGTAAAATACATACCACGCACGTTATAGGTAGTGAACGAGGTGTTCTCTAACTCTATCCATGCGTGGTTTTGTCCGTAATCATCCTGAATGCTGGCGGTATTGTTGGTCAGCACCTCGTTAATGCGAATGTTTTTGGCTCCTTGAGCCATCATCGCCGTGGCACTGACCAGCAATAGGCCGCTAAGCAGGATTTTGGTTTTCTTCATTTTGTTGGTAAATTATTATATAAGTTTATTGTCGCCTCCGTTAGCCGCAGAAGAACAATACCACAATCTGCGCTGTGAAGATGCGGAGGAACATAGCCAACGGATAAACCGTTGAGTAGCCCAGTGCAGGAGCTTCCTTAGAGCAGATGCTGTTGGCATAAGCCAGTGCGGGGGGATCGGTATAGGTACCAGCCAACATACCAGCCAATGTGAAGTAGTTGAAACCGAACTTCCAACGGGCTATAGGACCTACGATGAGGATTGGGATGATGGTGATGAGGAAACCTGTGAGCACGTAGAGCAATCCATCGCCCTGAACCACAGTCTCAAAGAACCCGGCTCCAGCCTTGATACCTACCGATGCCAGGAAGAGCACCAAACCAATCTCACGCAGCATCATGTTAGCCGATGTAGTGGTATAGGTTACCAGATGTATCTTGTAGCCATAACGGCCAATCAGGATAGCGATAATGAGCGGACCACCTGCCAAACCAAGCTTTACAGGTACAGGCATGCCAGGAATAGCTACTGGGAACATACCGAAGATAAGTCCGATGAAGATACCCACGAAGATAGTGGCGATGTTTGGTGCATCCAAACGACGGATAGAGTTACCCATCTTGTTGGCCACATTGTCAACAGCGTCCTCAGGACCAACCACCATAATGCGGTCGCCTACCTGCAGGGGCAGGGTGGGTGATGCAAAGATGTCCATGCCGTGACGGGTTACACGGGTTACGTTAACACCATGAACACTCGAGAAGTGCAGCGATGCCAATGTTTTGCCGTTAACCTTAGGATTGGTAATAACGATACGCTTTGATACCATAGGCTGATCCTGCTGCTCAAAGTCGATGTCGAGCTTAGGACCGATAAAGGCGGTGATAGCCTCCTGGTCGGCCTCGGCACATACTATCAGCATCTGGTCGCCTAGATGGAAGATGGTATCGCGGTTAGGGATAAACAGCTCGCCCTCGTGTACCAGACGTGATACTACGAAGTCGCGGTTCAAAAAGTCGTGAACCTGCAGCAGAGTCTTTCCCTCCAAGTATTTGTTAGTTACCTCAAGGTGCATCTTGTAAGGCTTCTTGTTGGCGTTAGTCTCATCCAGAGCCTCAAGGTCCTTCTCTTCGCTGTCAAGTTTAACCTTGCAGATATACCTTACTAATATAATAGCACCGATAATACCCAGCACACCAAGTGGGTAAGCACAGGCATAGGCCGATGCAATCTGAGGAGCATTGCCGCCGAATACGGTCGAGAGGGCCTCGTTGGCAGCACCAAGTCCTGGGGTGTTAGTTACGGCACCGTACAGTGTACCAACCATCATAGGCAGGTTGTTGGTATTGCTTGTGTCGAAGAAAATGTAGTAGCAGGCAAACATCACCAGGATGTTAAGCAGGATGGCGGTGGCGGCCATCGCATTGAGCTTAATGCCCTGTGTGCCAAAACTCTCAAAGAATCCAGGACCTACCTGCAAACCAATCATGAATACAAAAAGTATCAGTCCGAAGTCCTGTACGAATGTAAGAATGGGGGTTGGAGCGGTAAAGCCGATGTGTCCAGCAAGGATTCCGGCAAACAGAACAAAGGTTACTCCTAATGATACTCCAAATAACTTAATTTTTCCTAAATAGACTCCGATTGCTATCACAATAGCATATAGCAGCGTTATATGCGCCACCGAGTCTGTCGTCGTAAAAAGGTCACTTAACCACTGAAATGATTCCATAAATAATACCTATTCTTTAAAATATCTCAAATTCGACTGCAAAGGTAGTTAAAAAAATGCTCATCTTTATCATTTTTGTGCATCAATTTTCGTATAAATAGTGTTTTTTTATTTCTTTCACACTTCAAAATGCCGTTTTGCGCAAAAATGTTGTATCTTTGTCCACTGTTTAGAGTAAACTTAAAACATTACTTATATAATAATTAAAACGTATCAAATCTATGGCAAACAAAGAGAAACTCTTTACCGAGTTCGCTGCTCCTACTACTCAGGAATGGCTCGATAAAATCGAGGTTGACCTGAAAGGTGCTGATTTTCAGAAGCGATTGGTATGGAGAACAAACGAAGGTTTTAACGTACAACCCTTCTATCGCCGTGAGGATCTGGCTAACCTGAAAACACCCGATGCCCTGCCTGGCGAGTTCCCGTTCGTGCGTGGTAATAAGAAGGACTCAAACGAGTGGTATGTGCGCCAGAATATCGAGGCCAGCGACCCAAAGGCCGCTAACGCCAAGGCTCTCGACATCCTGAACAAGGGTATCGACTCGTTAGGATTCCATATTCCAGGAAAACTGGTTTCGATGGATACTGTCGAGACGCTGCTCGATGGCATTTACTGTG
This sequence comes from uncultured Prevotellaceae bacterium, assembly GCA_902789415.1. Lineage (GTDB taxonomy): Bacteria > Bacteroidota > Bacteroidia > Bacteroidales > Bacteroidaceae > Prevotella. The sequence continues at coordinate 2,150 of CADAOD010000019.1, read as the reverse complement.
AGTGTGTTGAGGTGAACTTCTCTACCTGTCAGCGCCATTCGCTCGAGCTGGCCGAAATCCTGAAAACGTATTGGAACAAGAAGGGTTACGACAAGGAAAAGATAGTAGGCTCAATAGAGTGGGACCCCATGAAGAAGATTGTGATGACGGGTAAGGATGTAACACCTGTGCTCGCTTTTGGTCCCAAACTGGTCGAGTCGCTCAAGGATTATCCTCACTTCCGCTGCATCTCGGTTCACAGCGATGCACTTAACAATGCTGGTGCCTATATCGTTCAAGAACTGGGTTATGCGCTGGCTTGGGGTAACGAGTATCTGCAGCAGCTCACCGATGCTGGTGTGGATGTGGATACAGCAGCCAAGAGCATCAAGTTTAATATGGGTGTGAGCGAGAACTATTTCATGGAGATTGCCAAGTTCCGTGCCGCCCGCCTGTTGTGGGCTCAGATTGTGAAGCAGTACGAGCCTAAGTGCGACTGTGCTTGCAAGATGATAATCAATGCAACCACCTCAACCTACAATCAGACGCTGTTTGATAGCTATGTGAACCTGTTGCGTTCGCAGACCGAGGCGATGAGTGCTGCGCTGGGTAGTGTTCACTCGATGGTGGTTACACCGTTTGACGCACCTTACGAAGAGGCAACCGATTTCTCTGAGCGCATAGCCCGCAACCAGCAGTTGCTGATCAAGGAGGAGAGCCACTTCGATCGTATCGTCGATCCATCAGCTGGTTCTTACTATATCGAGCACCTCACCGATGCGCTGGCTCAGGAGGCTTGGAAGATTTTCCTGAAGGTGGAAGACGAGGGTGGATTCCTGGCTGCTGTCAAGGCTGGAACCGTTCAGGACGATATCAATGCTACCAACGTGAAGCGTCATGGCGATGCTGCCAAGCGCAAGGAGTTCCTGCTGGGCACTAACCAGTTCCCTAACTTCACCGAGAAGAGTGAGGGCAAGCGTGCCTACAAGCACCATTGCGGTTGTGGCGGTGTGCATCATCAGGGCGAGGAGAATGTAGCCTTTAAGGGTATCGAAAGCACCCGCTTGGCTGCCGACTTCGAGAATCTGCGCATCCATACCGAGGAAACCAAGGTGCCTACAGCATTCATGCTCACTATTGGCAATCTGGCCATGCGTCAGGCCCGTGCACAGTTCTCGTGCAACTTCCTGGCTTGTGCTGGTTATAAGGTGATTGATAACCTTGGATTCAAGACCGTTGAAGAGGGTGTTGATGCCGCTTTAGAGGCTAAGGCCGATATCGTGGTTATCTGCTCGAGCGACGATGAGTATGCCGAGTATGCTATCCCTGCTTTCAAGTATCTTAATGGTCGCGCCATGTTCGTGGTAGCTGGTGCTCCTGCTTGCATGGAAGACCTGAAGGCAGCTGGCATCGAGAACTTTGTTCACGTAAAGTGCAACGTGCTCGAGACGTTGAAAGAATATAATCAGAAACTTGGTATTAAAGAATAGGAGACTTGAATTATGCGTAAACAGTTTAAAGATATTGATATCTATGCAGGCATCAAGGCTCAGGATGGTGCCAAGTGGATTAAAGACAATCATATTGAGGCCAACTGGAAAACCCCAGAGCATATCGAGGTTCGTCCAGTATATACAAAGGAAGACCTTGAGGGTATGGAGCACCTCGACTTTACAGCTGGTATTCCTCCATATCTGCGTGGTCCGTATTCGATGATGTATCCTTTCAAGCCTTGGACCATCCGTCAGTATGCCGGATTCTCAACGGCTGAGGAGTCGAATGCCTTCTATCGTCGTAACCTGGCTTCTGGCCAGAAGGGTCTTTCTGTAGCCTTCGACCTTCCAACACACCGTGGTTACGACCCAGATAACGCTCGTGTAGTGGGCGATGTTGGTAAGGCTGGTGTAAGTATCTGTAACGAGGAGAACATGAAGGTGCTCTTCTCAGGTATCCCCTTGAACAAGATGTCTGTATCAATGACCATGAACGGTGCCGTGCTGCCTATCCTGGCATTCTATATCGTAGCAGGTCTGGAGCAGGGCGCTCAGCTCGAGGAGATGGCAGGAACCAATCAGAACGATATCCTGAAGGAGTTCATGGTGCGTAACACCTATATCTACCCACCTGCATTCTCTATGAAGATTATCGCTGATATCTTCGAGTACACCTCG